>NZ_CP152037.1:172500-620000 GCF_038630725.1 Bacillus sp. FSL K6-2861 | reverse complement strand
CCGTTTCGCTCGCCGCTACTCAGGGAATCGCATTTGCTTTCTCTTCCTCCGGGTACTTAGATGTTTCAGTTCCCCGGGTCTGCCTTCTCATATCCTATGTATTCAGATATGGATACCACTCCATTACGAGTGGTGGGTTTCCCCATTCGGAAATCTCCGGATCAAAGCTTGCTTACAGCTCCCCGAAGCATATCGGTGTTCGTCCCGTCCTTCATCGGCTCCTAGTGCCAAGGCATCCACCGTGCGCCCTTTCTAACTTAACCGTTAAAAAGAATCACTACGTGATATCTTGCATTACTAATTGAATGTGAATTACTTCTGTTATCTAGTTTTCAAAGAACAACATCTCGAAGAATCGAATGATCCTTCAAAACTAAACAAGACAGGGAACGTTCTGTTTATAAGACCCAAGGTCTTATATTCCGTTAAAATCCTTAGAAAGGAGGTGATCCAGCCGCACCTTCCGATACGGCTACCTTGTTACGACTTCACCCCAATCATCTGTCCCACCTTCGGCGGCTGGCTCCATAAAGGTTACCTCACCGACTTCGGGTGTTACAAACTCTCGTGGTGTGACGGGCGGTGTGTACAAGGCCCGGGAACGTATTCACCGCGGCATGCTGATCCGCGATTACTAGCGATTCCAGCTTCACGCAGTCGAGTTGCAGACTGCGATCCGAACTGAGAACAGATTTGTGGGATTGGCTTAACCTCGCGGTTTCGCTGCCCTTTGTTCTGTCCATTGTAGCACGTGTGTAGCCCAGGTCATAAGGGGCATGATGATTTGACGTCATCCCCACCTTCCTCCGGTTTGTCACCGGCAGTCACCTTAGAGTGCCCAACTGAATGCTGGCAACTAAGATCAAGGGTTGCGCTCGTTGCGGGACTTAACCCAACATCTCACGACACGAGCTGACGACAACCATGCACCACCTGTCACTCTGCCCCCGAAGGGGACGTCCTATCTCTAGGATTGTCAGAGGATGTCAAGACCTGGTAAGGTTCTTCGCGTTGCTTCGAATTAAACCACATGCTCCACCGCTTGTGCGGGCCCCCGTCAATTCCTTTGAGTTTCAGTCTTGCGACCGTACTCCCCAGGCGGAGTGCTTAATGCGTTAGCTGCAGCACTAAGGGGCGGAAACCCCCTAACACTTAGCACTCATCGTTTACGGCGTGGACTACCAGGGTATCTAATCCTGTTCGCTCCCCACGCTTTCGCTCCTCAGCGTCAGTTACAGACCAGAGAGTCGCCTTCGCCACTGGTGTTCCTCCACATCTCTACGCATTTCACCGCTACACGTGGAATTCCACTCTCCTCTTCTGCACTCAAGTTCCCCAGTTTCCAATGACCCTCCCCGGTTGAGCCGGGGGCTTTCACATCAGACTTAAGAAACCGCCTGCGAGCCCTTTACGCCCAATAATTCCGGACAACGCTTGCCACCTACGTATTACCGCGGCTGCTGGCACGTAGTTAGCCGTGGCTTTCTGGTTAGGTACCGTCAAGGTGCCGCCCTATTTGAACGGCACTTGTTCTTCCCTAACAACAGAGCTTTACGATCCGAAAACCTTCATCACTCACGCGGCGTTGCTCCGTCAGACTTTCGTCCATTGCGGAAGATTCCCTACTGCTGCCTCCCGTAGGAGTCTGGGCCGTGTCTCAGTCCCAGTGTGGCCGATCACCCTCTCAGGTCGGCTACGCATCGTCGCCTTGGTGAGCCGTTACCTCACCAACTAGCTAATGCGCCGCGGGTCCATCTGTAAGTGGTAGCCGAAGCCACCTTTTATGTCTGAACCATGCGGTTCAAACAACCATCCGGTATTAGCCCCGGTTTCCCGGAGTTATCCCAGTCTTACAGGCAGGTTACCCACGTGTTACTCACCCGTCCGCCGCTAACATCAGGGAGCAAGCTCCCATCTGTCCGCTCGACTTGCATGTATTAGGCACGCCGCCAGCGTTCGTCCTGAGCCAGGATCAAACTCTCCGATAAAGTAGTTTGACTGACTACGCACATCGCTGTGCGATTTATTTAAAACTTTGAATTAACAGGTACGTTTTGTCTTGTTTAGTTTTCAAAGATCATTATAATGGAGCGGGTGATGAGAATCGAACTCACGACATCAGCTTGGAAGGCTGAGGTTTTACCACTAAACTACACCCGCGTTTGAATTGGCGCGCCCGAGAGGAGTCGAACCCCTAACCTTTTGATCCGTAGTCAAACGCTCTATCCAATTGAGCTACGGGCGCTTATCAGGCGACTTAACTATCATACTACCAATCAGTTATGATGTCAAGTGTTTTTTTATTTCTTTTCGAAGTCTTTTTCTCGACCTCATTCATTATACACGCTTTTGAGAATTTGTAAAGTCTTTTTTTAAAAGATCATTTTCTCATTTGTCGTTTTCGCTTTGTTCATCAGCGACGTTTAATAATATACCACGCACTTTAAATTAGGTCAACACTTTTACGAAACTTTTTTCTCACTTGTTATTCCCTTCTATATAATAAATAAAAAAGCAGGATTCCTAGGAACCCCGCGTCTATTCAGATTACCCGCTCACCTTGGCTTCCGCGCTATTACGATCTGTTTTTTCATAAGCACGGAAGTTTTGTTCAAGCTGTTCGAGCGACAGACCTTTCGTTTCCGGAAGGAACCTTTTCACAAATATAACGGACGCTATCCCTAACAAGACAAAAATGAAGAAGGTTGCAGACAATCCGATGTTTGCGAGCAGGACCGGAAAAGTGAAACCCACAAGGAAGTTCACGATCCAGAGGCAGAAGACAGTGACCCCCATACCAAGTCCCCGCAATCGAAGCGGGAATATCTCCGACAGCATCAGCCAGGTCACCGGAGAGACAGCCCCCTGCTGAAACGCAAGGAAAGTGACTGTTAATGAAAGAACCACATAAGGAAGAGCGGGCGATCCTTTCAGCACAACAGACAGAACTCCGATCAAAAGCAGCACCGCAGTCGTTCCGATCAGCCCCGTCATCAGCATCGGGCGGCGGCCGACTTTGCCGAGAAGCCATATTCCCACAAAAGTCGCGAGCACCGAAATCACACCGTTAGCGATATTGCCGATTAATGCGGCTTTTGTCTCGAAACCGGCATCTTTTAAAATTTGAGTTCCATAATACATAATTGAATTCACGCCGGTGAGCTGCTGCACTACCGCAATTCCGATCCCGATAAACACAATGCGGCGCACCCACGGAACGGCAAGATCCTTAAAGGCGGCCTGCTCCATCTCAGCTTCCTTATGAAAGGCAGATTCAATCTCAGCGAGCTCAGACTTCGCTTTCTCTTCACTCCTTATTCGCCGGAGAACGTGCAGAGCATCTTCTTTTCTTCCTTTAGAAACCAGCCAGCGCGGACTTTCAGGAACTTTCAGCATACCGAAAAACAAGAATACCGCCGGAAGGGCTGCGATAACGAGCATATAGCGCCAGGCGTGAGAGGTATCACCAAGCACATTGCCGATGATAGCATTACACGTGAAGGCAAGCAGCTGGCCTGTTACAATCATCAATTCATTTTGAGTAACCATTCTCCCTCGGCTTTCCGCCGGCGACATTTCAGCCAAATACGCCGGAACGGTTACGGATGCTCCCCCGACGGCAAGCCCCAGCAGAAAACGGGAGATGACCATAACAGATACGTTAGGCGCCAGTGTACATCCAAGCGTCGCTGCAAAGAACAAAACGGCAAGGATAAGGATATTTTTACGTCTGCCGTTATAGTCCGACAATCTCCCTCCGAAAACTGCTCCGATCGCAGCCCCCAAGAGCAGGGAGCTCGCCACCATCCCTTCAGTCAAAGCGGTAAGATTAAGCTGGTCAGCTTCCGCCATAAACGGCAGCGCCCCATTAATTACACCTGTATCGTAGCCGAAAAGTAGACCCCCGAACGTCGATACTAAAATGATGGTTCTCAAAAATGAATGCTGGCTGCTATTTTTATTCATCTTCAAATCCTCCTAGTTTTTACACAGAGATAATTTCAGAATATTCAGTTATCAATATTTGCACCTATAACGTCTGCATACAAGTTCTGACCGTCCAAAACAGTTATATAAGAAGAAAATAATCTGAAAGCGTTATCATTTATAGTGATTATCCACTCTCCCCTCTCGTCAAATTGTTATTTTATAGTTACTTTGTAGTGAAGTTATAATGATATTATTGAAATTTATGTTATTATCATAATTTTAAAAGCGCTTTCAGTCAATGAATATTTCATAAAATTTTATAACTTACCTTTATATTACCTATATGTAATCAATTTATGTTTTTAATCAACTCATTTTCACTATATGATCAATAGTTAATCTCTTTTTGATAAATAATTGATTATATAGTGAAAACCCCCAATCAGCAGTTGGGGGTTTTTGATTTATTCTTCGTTTATTGTAACGATCGTTCTTCCTCTCGCTTCTCCTTTTAAAAGAGCAGGAAGCGTATCCGGCAGCTCTTCAAGTGTAATTTCCTTTTGAATAAAGGCCTCCAGATCTGCAGGCTTGAAGTCATCAGCTAAACGCTGCCATGTTTTCTTTCTTGTCTCCATCGGACAGAATACGGAATCGATTCCCAAGAGACTGACGCCGCGCAATATAAACGGAAAGACTGTAGCCGGGAGTTTCGTTCCCGCTGTCAGTCCGCTCACAGCAACTGATCCGCCGTACTGAATCTGGCTGAGAACTGAAGCAAGCGGCTCACCTCCGACCGGATCGACGGCCGCTGCCCATTTTTGTTTTTGCATTGGTTTTAACGTGCCGTTATACACTTCGTCACGGTGAATGACCGTCTTTGCTCCGAGGCTCTTCAAATAGCCGCTTTCGTCTTCTTTTCCCGTACTGGCCTCGACCTCGTAACCTAAGGTTGAAAGAATGGAGACGGCAAAGCTTCCGACGCCGCCTGTCGCTCCTGTCACCAGCACCTTCCCTTTTTCAGGAGCGGCATGGTTTTCTTCAAGACGCTGGACGGACAATGCGGCAGTGAAGCCGGCGGTTCCGATCGTCATGGCTTCTTTAAGTGTCAGACCTTCAGGCAGCGGCACGATCCAATCTGCCGGAATGCGGGCCATCCCGCTATAACCGCCAAAGCGGGAAACACCTATGCCGTAGCTTGTCGCAATGACTTTATCCCCCTCTTTGAAACGGGCGTCATCTGAGGAAACGACGATTCCTGCTAAATCAATTCCCGGCACGAAAGGGTACGACGTTACGATCTTGCCGTCAGGAATGGCAGCCAAGCTGTCTTTATAATTCACCCCTGAGTAGCAAACCTTAATCAGCACTTCACCCTCGGGAAGGTCCTGAACCGCCAGCTCCCGTACGCTGACTGAAAACCGGTCTTCACGTTGATCGACTACTAACGCTTTAAATTGATCTGTCATCACTACGTCTCCTTAAAATGAATTGAATGGCTTTGGAAAAGCATAAAATAAGTTTGATTTGTTTTCAAATGTCCTGCCCCGTGTAGTATGATCAAAAGTAAAAACAGCGAAAGAGTGGTTACGCATCATGTCTGATAAACAAAACAAAGATAACAAAAACAACAACAGCAGCAATCAGCCATTACCGGACATTATTCATACCGCCGTTTTCAAGGCGCCGATACAAGTTGTCTGGGATACGGTCTCCACTGCGGACGGCCTGTCTCTCTGGTTTATGCCGAATGATTTCACACCTCAAGAAGACAGTGAGTTTCAGCTGGAATCTCCGTTCGGTCCGTCTCCGTGCAAGCTGCTGGATATTGAAGCGCCGTACCGCCTTTCTTTTTCGTGGGATACGGAAGGCTGGATCGTTTCTTTTGTCTTAAAGGAAACGGAAAGCGGAGATACGGAATTCACTCTCATTCACGGCGGATGGAAAGAGCCGGAAGCCGTCATCAATAAAGTCAATCGGAAAAGCTCCGAGATTCACAGTACGATGGATCAAGGATGGAACGGGCTTGTCAACACGAAACTTCGCGGAGCGGTTGAGGCTTAACACAAAAGGACGGACACGCTTTCCGTCCTTTTTTTGATGCCGATACATAAAAACTGACTTTGCAAAGACACTAACAGAAGAACCGAAAACTTCTTTCAGGGGGCGCTGTTTATGTATTATTACAAAGAAGAGCTGATCAATATCATTAAACCGGACAAGCCGGACCCGGCCGCGGCCAAGGTGCTTCAGGAAATTTTAGGCGGGCACTACGGAGAAATGCGGACGATGATGCAATACTTTTTCCAAAGCTCTAATTTCAGAGGAAAAGAAAAACAGTTCCGTGACCTGCTTCGCGGTGTATTTTTAGAAGAGATCGCACACGTTGAGCTTGTCCAGCATACGATCAATGCGCTGCTCGACGAAAGCGGCGCTGAGGGCCCCGGAAATCAGGCGGCAGATCAGGCGCCGCTTGACGAAGCAGTTAAACACGCCAATCCGCACCATTTTATCATCGGAGCGCAAAGTTCTCTTCCTGTAGACGCCGGCGGCAATCCATGGAACGGGTCTTGGGTATACAACCACGGGAATCTGATTTCCGATTTATTGGACAATGTCGTGCTGGAATCAACCGGCGTGCTGCAAAAGACACGCATTTATGAAATGAGTTCAAATCAGACGTTCAGAGAAACACTCGGTTTTCTGATTGTTCGTGACAACGCCCATCAAAATGCATTTACAAAAGCGTTGGAAACACTGGGTGTCGAATGGGGCAAATTATTTCCCGTGCCGAATTATGATATTGAAAAATACCCGGAATGCCGGAAATTCGTTGAGATGGGTTATCATAATACTCAATTTAATTTCAGACTGGATCCGACACGGATCGGAGAAATTCTGCAGGGAACGACGCCGAGCCGAAACGGCGGCGAATTAAGTGTGTCCGAGCCTCCTAAAGGTTTCCCCGTGCCGGAACTTCCTGAGCTTCCGAATGAGCACAGCCCCGGACTGAAAGATATGAACTTGTAACAAAAAACGCCTGTTTCGGGCGTTTTTTGTTTTTCTGAATATGAGGTTTGAATGTGTTTAAAACGGGGAATATAAGCCGGGAGATCTTGCCATACGGCCGTTATTATAATGTGAGCACATTGCTGTACATACTTCGTTTCGAAAGTTGTCCTAATTTTCCAGCCGGCCGGCTGGGTATGTTTGAATGATAATGGGAATTATGTAAAGAGAACAATGTCTTTTCTAAGGAGGCAGCGAATGTCTAAGCAAGGAAACTTCCAGAAAACTATGTCACTTTTTGATCTTATTTTAATCGGCATGGGAGCCATATTCGGTTCGGCATGGCTGTTTGCCGTCAGTAACGTCGCCTCTAAAGCGGGCCCATCAGGCGTTTTTTCCTGGCTGATCGGCGGGGGAATCATCTTATTGATCGGCTTGGTTTATGCGGAACTGGGCGCCGCGCTGCCGCGGACCGGGGGAATTATCCGTTATCCCGTATATTCACACGGACACCTCGTCGGATATTTAATTTCCTTTGTCACCATTGTGGCATACACGAGTCTTATTTCTATAGAAGTCACGGCAGTCCGCCAATACGTGGCGTATTGGTTTCCCGGTTTGACCGTAAAAGGCTCCGATTCTCCGACAATTGCCGGGTGGATATTGCAATTTGCGCTGCTCTGCCTGTTCTTCCTCCTCAATTACTGGAGTGTCAAAACCTTTGCGAAAGCAAACTTCATTATTTCGATTTTTAAATATGTCGTACCGATTACGGTAATTGTGGTACTGATTTTTCATTTTCACCCGGGCAATATGACCGTTCACGGATTCTCGCCTTTTGGTTTCACCGGAATTCAGGCCGCGATTTCCACAGGCGGCGTCATGTTTGCATATCTTGGGCTGCATCCGATTGTGGCTGTCGCGAGTGAAGTGCAGAATCCGAAGCGGAACATTCCGATCGCATTGATTGTCTGTATTATCGTTTCTACTATTATTTACACCGTGCTGCAGCTCACTTTTATCGGGGCGATCCCGGCGGATACCCTGAAGCACGGATGGCCGGCTATCGGGACTGAATTCTCCCTTCCGTTCAAAGATATCGCCGTTTTGCTAGGTTTGGGGTGGCTGGCGACATTGGTCATTTTA
The DNA here is from genome assembly GCF_038630725.1 of Bacillus sp. FSL K6-2861. Taxonomy (NCBI): domain Bacteria; kingdom Bacillati; phylum Bacillota; class Bacilli; order Caryophanales; family Bacillaceae; genus Bacillus; species Bacillus sp. FSL K6-2861. The sequence continues at coordinate 611,918 of NZ_CP152037.1, read as the reverse complement.
GATGCGATTTTATCACCGGGCGGTAACGGAAATATCTTTATGAATACGACTTCACGTCTCGTCTATGCCTGGGCCAGAAACGGAACATTATTCAGCATTTTTTCTAAAGTCAATAAAGAAACCGGGACACCGCGCGCCTCCCTTTGGCTTTCGTTCGGTCTGGCTGTTTTTTGGACGCTTCCGTTCCCTTCTTGGAACGCTCTTGTCAACGTATGCTCCGTCGCATTGATTCTGTCTTATGCGATTGCGCCGATTTCTTCTGCGGCGCTGAGAGTCAACGCGAAGAATATTAACAGACCGTTTTATTTAAAAGGGATGAGCATCATCGGGCCGCTGTCGTTTATTTTTACCTCTTATATTGTATATTGGTCCGGATGGCGCACCGTATCCTGGCTTCTCGGTTCTCAAATTGTCATGTTTCTGATCTATCTCTGTTTCAGTAAATATGCTCCCAAAGATGATGTCAGCATACGCCAGCAGCTGAAATCAGCATGGTGGATCGTCGGCTTTTATGTCATGATGCTGATTTTCTCCTATCTCGGCTCGTTCGGCCACGGATTGGGCATTATCAGCAATCCGCTTGACCTGATTCTGATCGCCATCGGTTCGCTCGGTATTTATTACTGGGCAAAATATACGGGTCTGCCGAAGGCTATGATCGACAGTGACAAATGACGAATACCGGAAAGAAGTATGGTCTTCTTTCCGGTATTTTTATTTTAAGGGATGACAAAAAAGAGAACATGCGATAAAATGAATGACAGTCATTCATAAAAGGAGGAACCCCTCTATTGGCAAAACAAAGCTCGGGAAAATACGAAAAGATCCTGCAAGCCGCGATTGAAGTCATTTCTGAAAAAGGATTAGACAAAGCATCCATTTCAGAAATCGTCAAAAAAGCCGGAACGGCCCAAGGTACGTTTTACTTATATTTTTCTTCTAAAAACGCACTGATATCCGCGATTGCAGAAAACCTGCTCGACACTACGCTGGACAGAATAAAAGGGAAAACGGACGGTTCTGAAGATTTTTGGACGTTGCTGGACATTTTGGTAGATGAGACATTTCACATCACCCGGCTTCATAAAGATATTATCGTTCTCTGTTATTCCGGTCTTGCCATCGATCATTCAATGGAGAAATGGGAAGCCATTTATCAGCCTTATTATTCCTGGCTGGAAGGCGTGATCAATACGGCCATTGAACAGGGTGAGGTCCACAGCGGCATTCATGTCAGATGGACGGCCAGAACGATTATCAACGTTGTCGAGAACGCGGCTGAACGGTTTTATATCGGCTGTGAACAGGATGTCGATCTCGAAGTATATAAAAAAGAAATATTCAGCTTTCTCAAAAGAAGCTTGCAGAAATGATTGGCGGAGACCGATCATTTTTGACCGCCATAAAAATGACTGACATTCATTCATAACTGAGGTGACTGTATCATGTATTGGCTGCTTGTATTGATAGCCGGACTGTTAGAAGTAGTTTGGGCGTCCGCCCTGAAGCACGCGGATTCGCTCTTTGATTGGATTGGTATTTTCCTTCTGATTGCCGTCAGCTTTCTGATGCTGATCCGCTCTTATAAAAAAATTCCAATGGCTGCCGCATATACCGTTTTTGTCGGAATAGGCACCGTCGGCACATATGTAACGGGCGTCATTTTAGGCGAATCGTTTTCAATCGGGCAAATATTCTTTTTGGCTTTGCTGTTGTCCGGCATTTTAGGAATGAAGGTATTTACGAAAGAAACTGAAACAAGGGGTGAACATTAATGGCATGGCTGCTGTTATTTATTGCCGGAGCGGAGGAAGTTGTAGCGGCCGTTGCCATGAAACATATTGACGGTTTTAAAAAAAAGTGGCCGCTGATTGTCATGGTAACAGGCTTTATGCTTTCATTCTTTTGCCTTTCCGGAGCGATGCAGGTTCTTCCCACAGGTGTCGCGTATGCCGCTTGGACCGGCATGGGAAGCATCGGCGTTTCGGCCGTGGGCATACTTTGGTTTAAAGAAAAATTCAACCTGTCACAATTGGTGTCTCTGGGGCTTATCCTCATCGGTGTCATCGGCTTAAAACTGACAGCGTGACGGCCTGAGACAGCTTTTCAAATAAAAAACAAAGGACCCTAAACGGGCCCTTTGTTTTTTTATGCTGTTTTGATCTGTTCTGCTTTTCCCGCTCCGACTCCGAAAATAAAAATCAGAACGGAGACTGCGATCAGCATGAATAACGGAACCGTCCAGCCGTGCGTGATGTCATGCAGCAAACCGAATACGAGCGGCCCGAACGCGGCAAGCAGGTATCCGAATGACTGAGCCATGCCGGAAAGCGCCGCGGCTTCATGAACATGCCGTGTCCGCAGGCTGAAGAACATCATCGCCAAGCTGAACGCACATCCTCCCGCAATTCCGATCAAAATGACCCATAGCGGAGTGAGAGCCGGGCTTCCGAAAAGAACGCCGGCAATGCCGATAAGGAAAAATAAAGCTGTCAGTCCGGCGAGTGCGCGCTGATTTTTCATTTTAGCGGCAGCGATCGGCACGATAAAAGTAATCGGCAGGACTGAGAATTGCATTAATGAAAGCATCCATCCCGCCTTACTTGAGCTGAGACCATTCTGCTGAAGAATTTCCGGCAGCCAAGCGATGACGGTGTAAAAAATAAGGGATTGCAGCCCCATGAACATCGTCACCTTCCAAGCCAGCGGAGACCGCAGCAGACTGCTTTTCTTCTCTCCGTTTGTCCCAGTCGTGCGGATAGGCAGTTCGCGTCCTCGCATTTGCGGAATCCACATGACAAACGCAATGAAAGAAAGGATAGCCCAGCAGCCGAGCGCGCCTTTCCAGCCTAACCCCGCTGAAGAGGCGATCGGCACGCTGATGCCGGATGCAATCGCGCCGCACAGATTCATAGAAACCGAGTAGACGCCGGTCATGATGCCTAAATTTCCAGGAAACTTATGTTTAATGAGACTCGGCAGCAGGACGTTGCATACGGCGATCGACAATCCCAACAGAATCGTTCCGAAAAAGAGAGTGCCGATTCCGGCGATGGAGCGCAGCAGAGTTCCGGCTGTCAGGACAATTAATGATGACAGTAACACAATCTCGGTCCCGAAGCGCCGCGACAATAAAGGAACAAACGGCGACAGACATGCAAAGGCCAAAAGCGGCACTGTCGTAATGGTGCCGGCAGCCGCATTGGTCATGCCGAGGCTGTCCCGAATTGAGGAAACGAGCGGCCCGACCGATGTCAGAGGCGCTCTGAGGTTGGCCCCTATCAATATGACTCCGATGACCAGCAATATCAGTTTTTTACGCTGACTTGCTTGCAGAATTTGATGTTCGTCTTTAATTTTCATGTTCATCCTCCATGTGTATTGTATCTTTAAATACTGTGATGTATTGGTTGACGGCCTCCATGGCCTGATCCGGCTTCTGTCCAATAATCGCGGCGGCAAGCTGGGTGTGGATCCGTATAGCAGGGGTGATTTCCAACAGGTTATGGACTGACGCACAAAGCGCCTCCGTCATATGCTCGTAAAGATCAGAAAGCATGTTGTTATGGGCTGCCTGTACAATGGTTTTGTGCAGTTTAATGTCAGCCTCGGCATATCGTTTTCGATCTTCATTTTGCAAGGCCGCTTCACATTCATCCAAGCATGCCTTCAGTGCTTTCAGGTCTTCGTCATTACGCCTTTCCGCCGCCAATCGCGCAGCTTCTCTTTCGAGTGCGTATCTGACTTCTAATGTTTCAAGCAAATTTGATTTTTTAATATGGCGGTAAAATGCCGCGCCGAGAACACTGGATGAGCTGACATACGTACCGCTCCCCTGCCTTGTCTGAAGCAGGCCGGCATGTACGAGCGCCCGAATGGCCTCACGCAATGTGTTTCGGCTCACATCAAATTGCTTCATTAAATCCAGCTCAGGGGGAATGCGCGTCCCGACCGGCCATTTATCCGATTGAATTAACCATTCAATTTGCGCCACCACTTGTTCTACGAGCGACAGTCTGCTTGTTTTGGATATCTCCATCAAAACACCTCTGAAATTTGTAGGATGATTCTATCATTGGGTAATATAACATAAAAGAAGCGAAGATGTAAATCAGCGGCAACAAAAAAAGAGTGAGTTTTTCTCTCACTCTTCGGCGTTTTTATGAACGTTTTATATTGACTGAGGTCACGACAAACTTGTCATGACGGTGGCGGGAAAATGAATATTCAAAGGGAGTGCCGTTGTCCAAAAAGCCTACATGCTCGACTTCAAGTATCGGGTCATCCGACCGGCAGCCGAGATATTGCTGATCCATATCATCCGACTTGCACGCTCTGATTTTTCTGTGTGAGCCTGCGATTTTGAGCTGGAGTTCCCGCGTAATATGATCGTAGATGGAATGGTTGAGCACCTCGTCATTAATGCCGGGTATAAGGCTCGCCGGCATGTACGTTTTTTCAAGAACGTACGGTTCGCCTTCAACAATTCTGAGCCTCACTACATAATAGACGGGAGTCTTTTCATCGATGGCCAAATGCGCGGCGACATCTTGAGACGGAAACTGCACTTCAAACCGGATGACCTTGCTCTTGATATCTTTGTCTTTTAACAAATTGCTCAGGCCGAGAATTTCGTTGCTGACTACGTGAACGTGCTCATCCTGCATGGCTGATTGAATGATAAACGTGCCGTGCCCTCTTTTTCTGAAAAGCATTCCTTCAGCCGCAAGTGTATCAAGCGCCCGCTTCATCGTCATCCGGCTGCACCCGAACTCCGCAGCGAGCGTCTTTTCATCCGGGATCGGCTGATCTATGTCATATACACTGCTTTTAATCCTCTTTCTCATTTCGTTGGCGATTTTTTCGTACTTATTCATCGGTTTCCTCCGGCTGTATAATGTTTGATCTGTATAGACTCCTTACGGTTATCATAAATTTTTTTCCCTGCTTCATCAATGACGTTACAGCCGCCGAAATTGAAATTGAAAGGATTTCCTCGAATTTTCTATGGAATCTCCCTCACTATTATGGTAGAATTTTTTGCAGAAACGGACACAACCGAATATTGCATACATTGTATAACCTCAATGATATGGTTTGAGGGTGTCTACCAGGAACCGTAAAATCCTGATTACAAAAATTGTCCCGTACACTTTTTGTAATCAGGATTTTTTATTTTCTAAAAAATAAAAAAAGGAGTATCTGTACATGAATTTCAAAGTATTTCTGCTTGCAGCATCTACCATCGCAGTCGGATTAGTTGAATTAATTGTGGGCGGTATTCTTCCGCAAATCGCTTCCGACTTAGATATATCCATCGTCAGCGCGGGGCAGCTGATCAGCGTGTTTGCGCTCGGTTACGCGGTATCCGGCCCGCTGCTTTTGGCAGTGACGGCAAAGGCTGAACGAAAGCGGCTTTATTTAATCGCACTGTTTATTTTCTTCCTAAGTAATCTGGTGGCTTATTTCAGTCCCAATTTCGCCGTACTTATGGTGTCACGGGTTCTCGCTTCCATGAGCACAGGGCTGATTGTCGTCCTTTCTTTAACGATTGCTCCTAAAATCGTGGCGTCTGAATACAGAGCGCGGGCGATCGGCATCATTTTCATGGGGTTCAGCTCCGCAATCGCTTTAGGCGTGCCTGTCGGTATTATCATCAGCAATGCCTTCGGATGGCGCGTTCTGTTCTTGGGAATCGGCGTATTATCTCTCGTTTCCATGCTGATTATCAGCGTCTTTTTTGAAAAAATACCTGCCGAAAAAATGATTCCGTTTCGTGAGCAGATCAAGACGATCGGGACCGCCAAAATTGCCAGCGCACATCTTGTCACCTTGTTTACATTGGCGGGGCATTACACACTCTATGCCTACTTTGCGCCTTTTTTGGAAAGAACGCTTCATTTGAGTTCCGTTTGGGTCAGTGTATGCTACTTTTTGTTCGGTCTGTCAGCGGTATGCGGCGGCCCGTTCGGAGGCTGGCTGTATGACCGTTTAGGAGCATTTAAAAGCATCATGCTTGTGACCGTTTCTTTCGCTCTGATCCTGTTTATTCTTCCGCTGACAACGGTTTCTTTAATCATTTTCCTGCCTGCGATGGTGATCTGGGGATTGCTCAGCTGGAGCCTTGCGCCGGCGCAGCAAAGCTATTTAATCAAAATTGCGCCTGAGTCTTCCGATATTCAGCAAAGCTTCAACACGTCCGCTTTGCAGATCGGCATCGCGCTCGGGTCAGCCATCGGCGGCGGCGTGATCGGACAAACCGGTTCAGTCACAGCAACAGCCTGGTGCGGCGGTTTGATTGTCATTATCGCTGTCGCGTTAGCTGTATTCTCTTTAACGAGACCCGCTTTGAAAAGAAAATCCGCATAAATGTGAGACCGCAAAAAAGCCAAAGGAGTTCCTTCGGCTTTTGCGGTCTTTTTATTTTGCGGCAGCGAGCTCGTCTTCTGTCACCCATTTATGATTGGTTACTTTTTGGCCGCCGTCAGTCGGTGTATAGTCGACCATATAAACGGTTGTCTTTTTGGCTGAATCAATAACGGCTTCGGCGCCCTTCATGCCTTTCATATGGGATGCCTCGATCACAGCCTTGTCACCCGGTTTTAACGTTTTATCCCCGGCGCCCTTCAGCTCTTCCTGAATGACCCATTTATGATCTTCGACGCGCTTTCCTCCCGTTTCCGGAGTGTAAGATACACTGTAAACCGTTGTATCATAAGCACCTTTTACGGTTCCTTGCGCATTTTTCATGCCTTTCATATGAGAAGCTAAAATCATGACGTCACTGCCGACTTTATAAGTCGGATTTTCGGCCTTCTTTAAACCTTTCGGCACCTCGGATGAACCTGAGTGATTCATGTCTTCGTGAGAGTGCGTTTCTTTGTCTTTCGCTTTTTCGCTTCCTCCTGAAGATTGGCTGTTGCATCCGGCAAGCGCCAGAACGGGGATCAGGAGAAACATGCTGAATAAAAATAGTCTCGCTTTCATTTCAAGAACTCCTTTGCCTTTTTGATTTTTCACTTTCCCTTTCGTTTCTTCAGTAAAACAAAAAGATTGCCTGTCATTTCTCCTAATTCTTCAACTCTCTCTTTATTGCCTTTCATCAGGTGAAATTGTTCACAAAATGTACACATTAATGGAGATGCAGTATAATTCAATTATCAGATAATAGGGGGAACTCATCATGAAAACGAAGGTTTTTGCGGTGGTATTGGGCGCTGTTTTAATGATTGCGGGGTTGGTTTTGGCAGAAGTTTCGCTTTATATGGAATACATCACAATGCTCGGAGCTATGATTTTTTCTTCTATATTTATGTCAGAGCCGAAAAGAAAATTTCGCGTCATCAAAGGGGTTTGACTTTTCTATTACCGCCGTCTTCTCAGGACGGCGGTTTTGTTTTGCATGTCACTCAGTCTATCCGCACAGCCGTTTCTTCTGTGCCGTCCTGATATAAAACGAAATGCGGGGCTGTTTGTGCTTTATCACCTGCAAATTCAATTTCAAGCGGCAGCGCCCTGACAAAATAACGGGTTTCCGTCATTGGGAATAATTCGAATGGAGTCTGCCCGTCTATTGTAAGATACAATCGGTTTTCTTTTACCGCCACCGATGCATGTGTGTCATCCTGAAATGAGTAATTGCCGGTAAATCTGCTGTAAATCGCAGGATCGATATCTGCTTTTTTCTGATCTGCCGGACGTTTCGGAATCACGTATGGCTGATCAAATAAGATGTTTACAGCCGCGGCAATTACAGCTTGTTCAAATTGATACGATTGTTCCATATTGCTGAGATAAATCAATGTTTTATTCTGGTCAATATACCGGATCATCAGAGTTGAATAGCCCGGCCAGCCTCCGTCGTGACTGATAACCTTCCCTTTTTGGGGGCTGTTTTGAATCATCCAGCCAAATCCGTATCCGAATTGCTCTTCTTCATTCCAATAGCCCGGTGTAAACGCTTGATCTTTAGACTCTTTGCCGATGATTTCTTCCGTATAAAGAGCCTGATCAAACAGATATAAATCTCTAATAGCGGAGTTAACGGTTCCGTCACCTTGAATTCCGTCAAGAAAGACGACATAATCAGTTTCCTCAAGTTCATCCGGCAGCACATATTCTCCGGAATGAACATCATACACATAGCCATATGCATAGTTCGGAATGTTTTCTTTACTCAGCCTTCTGTTATAAATCCGCGTATCGTGCATACGAAGCGGATGAAATACGGCTTGTTTCATAAATTCAGCAAAACTCATGCCTGATACAATTTCTATAATAACCGCTAACACCACATACCCCGTATTACTGTAAAGCCACTCCTTGCCCGGCGGGAAATAAGCATCCGGCTTATGCTGCTTGAGCATATTGATCACATCTTGATTAACGGCAATTCTCTCCCGGTCCCAATGTGTTAAGAACAACTCCATATAGTCCGGCAATCCTGACGTATGATGGAGTAAATGCCGAATGGTAATGCCCGGATAAGGAAAATCAGGAAGCCACCGCTCTATCATATCGTCATAACGCAGCTTCCCTTGCTGCTCTAAAATGATAACGCCTAAAGCTGTAAACGGCTTCGATACTGAGGCCAATTCAAAGACCGATTGGTCATTCAGCATCCTCTTTGTTTTCAGTTCTGCAGCGCCGAATGAACCCTGGTATAAGATGCGGCCGTTTTCCGCTGCCAATACAGCGCCGTTTATTTCATGTCTTTCGTCTAAAGTGCTGAAAAGCTGTTCAAACGCTTGTTTTTTCTTATCGTTCATTTCACGAACCTCCATATACAAGCTGATTTACTCTTTTATACGAACGGCCGCTTTAGAAGTTTCAATATTTTCCCTTCTCGAAACACAGTCAGTATACTGCCGTTCAGGCAGCCGCGGAGGTTTGATAAATGTCTTTTATTCACACAATACTGTGCAGGCTTCGAATTCAACATGCTTCTCGTCTTTATTTGCACCGGCAATTTCCATGGTCGAAAACATCGCGCAGACGACGGCTTTGTATTCGTTCATGACGGTTTGAATTTCAATCAGGAACCGTTCGGATGAAGCCGCGTATTCCGTTACGTACTCTTTCATTTTGCCGATAATATCATCTGCCTGACGGCTGAAGCCGGCCGCCTCCAAGTCACTCTCAAACTGGTTTTTGTTGATCATATGAATATGCATTTTTTAAAGGCTCCTTTCAGCAGCATTTTGTGGTTATATCTACTGTAAAGGACAGACTTGGATAAACTTTTAATAAAATATGAACAAAATATGAATTGGCTCATCGGCCTGACCGGCGGGCTTTCGGCTGTGCTCCGTTTCATTTGGACTACATGAAATAATGACTTCTTTACTCTGTTAAAAACAGCTCATATATGATCTAATACCAGTAAAATGTTTAGGAGGCGGCCTATGTCAGCAGCAGGAAATCGGCAAAAATTTTGGGTCATGGCGATGCTTATAGCGGTCTTCACCGTGTTCGTTTTCTCTTTTTCTGAGAATCATTCACAAAAGGACTGGCACACGGCGGTTGACCAGGCGTCTGTGAATGTCTTCGGCCAGCAGATCTTTGAAAAAAACCGTCTGGCAAAAACACTCGACGCACGTGAGGCAGAATCTCTTTTGACTCTTGTGAAACTTGCAAATGAAGAACATCACATCATCTAAAAGCCATTATAAAAAGCCTGTTTCCCTTTGGCAGAGGAAACAGGCTTTTTCCATGTATTATTGAGCATGTTTTTGTTCAATAAACCGGTCGATCCGGGCGAGAACATCCTTCATGTTCGTACATTCTTTAAAGCTTTCATTAATGGCTTGAATGCCTTGTTTGTATTTTCCGTTATGCAGCACTTCTTCCGCGGCAAGCTTTACCTTTTCAGCGCTTACTTCATCTTTTTGCACGGTATAGCCTGCATCCAATTCAGTCAGGCGACGCGCAACCATCGGCTGGTCTTTATCGTGCGGGATGACGACCAGCGGCACTTGATAATGAATGCCTTCATTTACACTGTTCATTCCGCCATGCGTGACAAACACGTCGGCCTGCTCCAGCACTTCAAGCTGCGGCACGTACGGGGCGATGATAAAGTTTTCCGGCGCCTGTTTGATTTTCGACAGATCGGCTTTTTCCCCGGCGGCAATGACTACTTTTCCTTCAAAATCTGAGAACGCGTCTATGCACAGATTGAAAAACGCTTCCGTGTCCCCGAGCACCGTTCCCATTGAGATATAAATGACTTTTTCATTCTTTAATGCGTCAATCGGGAAGTCGACGCGCCCTTTTCTCTTCGGAAAACTCGGACCGATAAATAAATACTCATCTCCGAATGTCTCACTTTCGGGCTGAAAATATCTGCTTGTATAGACGACGTTCAATTCACCTGTGTTGTTCATAAATTGAACCATGCTGTCAGGGGCGACACCGTATTTGTCTTTCATCTCGGCCAACAGCTCTTCACATTCCCTGTCCGGCTGAAACGGCACGCCCGATTCCGGGTGGAGCGGCAGTATTTTCAGACGGTCTTCATTGAACAGGAAGGACGCTGAAGAAGAGATGCCGGGAATGTTGAGATAATCCCGCACCAGCTCTCCCGCACCGAATTTATCATAATAGACGGCGTCGAATTGAATGTCCTCTGCCAGCCGCTGCACAATATGTAAAATCTCCAGTGACGTTTTGATATGAACCTTTAAAAATGCAAGTATGCCGGACGGACTGCCGGGATCAATGGGTGTCATTCTGAGCAGATCGCTGTGAAGATGAACTTTCGCCCCTACTCCTTCCAGTCTGCTTTTGTATTTTTCCGTTGAGATATAATGAACGTGATCGCCCCGTTCGCTGAAGGCCTTTGTCATACCCAATGTCGGGTTTACGTGTCCTTCTGCGGGAAAATTGATCATCAGAATATGTTTCGCCATTTTTCAATCTCCTTTGCCTTTTTTGCGTCTCTTCCATATCCATCATAAATGACGCGGAAAAAATCATGCAAGGAACATCCGTCGGGTCTTTATGACGGTTCGATGACATCGGCAAAAAAAGACAAGGCATTTCACCTTGTCTATCGTGATGATTCGTCTGTTTCTTCCGCTCTCAGCACGCCTTTCAGATGTTCTTCATCATGCTTGAGATGCTCCGTCATATATTGCACGGCTTTTGTTTTGTCGCCCTTTTTTATTTCTTCAAAGACTTTCCGGTGCTCATGCAGGATAACCTCCGCACGGTCATCGCCTTTAAAATTAAGAACTCTGCAAAAATGAATCAGCACATTGACATGCTCAAGCAGCATGGCCAGCCGGCTGTTATGGCTGAAATCCACAAGGAGCTGATGAAACGTCTCGTTCAAGGAAATAATCTCAGTCTCTTTGACGCCTTTATTGATGGCTTCTTCCGTCTCGCGCAGCTGTTTTTCAATGAGGTCAATTTCACTCTCAGCCGCTTCATCAATAACCAGTTCGACTGCCAGTGATTCAAGTGACATTCTGATTTTATAAATCTCTTCAACATCCTTAACGGACAAAGAATAAATGACAAAGCCGTTTCGATCGTCTGCCGTCAGAAGCCCGTCCTTTTCAAGGAGCCGCATGGCTTCTCTGACCGGCGACCGGCTGACTCCGAAATCCTTGGCCAGCTGAGTCTCATTCAGCCGTTCACCCGGTTTAAAAATCCCGTCAAATATCATTTTTTTCAATTGGGAATAAAATTGCAGATAATACGGGATTGGCTTATCTAATTTAAAATTATCCATCTTTCCTACCTCTTCATACAATTTAGGCCTTATTGTTACCAAGATCATATAACAGTTTATCTATGGAAGCAACATTCCCGAGCTTGTCAGCATATCGGAGGTGGCGTAATATGGAATTATAATGAACGACGGTCGACGGTCTGCCGTAAACCGAAAACAATTCATTCAGAGGTGACGGAAACATGAAAACATACAAGATTGCCAGCATACCGGGGGACGGTGTGGGGAAAGAAACAGTCCCTCAAGCGGAGCGGGTGTTGAATGCGATTGCCGAATTACATGGAGGCATTGCCTTTGATTTCACTTCTTTTCCGTGGAGCTGCGAGTATTATTTGGAGCACGGGACTATGATGCCGGATGATGGATTAGAAAGGTTACAGCACTTTGATGCTTTGTTTTTGGGGGCGGTGGGGAATCAAAAACTCGTCCCCGATCATGTTTCGCTGTGGGGGCTGCTCATCAAGATACGCCGGGAATTTGAACAGGTGATTAATGTGCGGCCGGCAAAGCTCCTGCCGGGAATCACTTCCCCCCTCGTTAACCCGAAGGATTTTGATCTGATAGTCGTCCGCGAAAACAGTGAGGGCGAGTACAGCTCTGTCGGCGGCAGAATCTATCAGGGTGAGGACGAAATCGCCATACAAAACGCGGTCTTTTCCCGACGGGGTACGGAAAGAGTAATGCGGTATGCTTTCGAACTGGCGGCAAGTCGGCGGAAACACGTCACAAGCGCGACGAAATCAAACGGTATTGTTCACTCGATGCCGTTCTGGGATAACATCTTTAAAGAGGTCAGCCGTGAGTACGCCGGGATTGAGACGGATTCCCAGCACATCGATGCACTGGCGGCCTTCTTTGTCACGCAGCCGGAACGCTTTGATGTCATTGTCGCTTCGAATCTGTTCGGAGATGTGCTGACAGATATCGGTGCGGCGATTATGGGAAGCATCGGAATCGCTCCCGCAGCCAACATCAATGTAAACGGCAAATATCCTTCCATGTTTGAGCCTGTTCACGGCTCCGCCCCGGATATTGTCGGAAAAGGAATTGCCAATCCTATAGGCCAAATATGGACGGCGAAATTAATGCTCGATTCATTCGGAGAAGAGGAACTGGGCCATCTCCTCTTAAAATCTATTGAAACGGTCACAAACAGCGGCATTCTGACTCCTGATGTCGGCGGAAAACATTCAACGGAAGATGTCACTTCCGCTATTATTTCTCAAATCAAGAACAGATAATACGAAAAAACCGCGGGCAGAAAAACTGCACAGCGGTTTTTTTCGTCTCAGACGGGACGGATCGCGCAGAAACAGGCCGATTCACCTGTGAAGCCCGCAATACGGCCTGATTGATCCTTTTCTACAGAAAAAAACCGCTGTATATCATGAGGAGCATCCAGCATCTGTTTTTCCAGTAATGCGGCTTTCTCTTCAGTCAGGCCTGCCCGTTCACACCAGACGGTAAATTGAAATGGTTTCAAAAAGCAGACAGCGGATTCAATCCGGAAGCCGGCTGTCTCCAGAAAACGGAGCCATTCTGTTTTTTTCCACGCCCGAAAGTGGCTCTGATCCCGTCTCTTCTCAATGTCATTATAAAAATGGTCATATTCATCCTTTTCAGGTGCGGTATTATCAATGAGAAGCAGTCTGCCGCCCGGTTTGACAACCCGAAACGCTTCATGAACAAAGGCTCTGACATCGGGAAAATGATGCGCCGCGATTCTGCATGTGACGATATCGAAAGCAGCATCGGAAAACGGCATCTTTTCAGCATCGCCTTTTTCGAATGACACGTTCGTCCATCCGTTTCCGGTTATAAATGCTTCAGCGGCTGCTAACATTTCTTCCGTGAGGTCATAGGCGATAACAGAGCGTACGAGAGGAGCGAGAGCGTTAGCCGTATGTCCGCCTCCCGTCGCGATATCCAGCACGTCCATATGCTTTTCGGCACCGGAAGCTGAAACGAGATACGCCAAATCCTCTCCTGCGGCGTGTCCTGGACTAGTCACATATTTCGCGGCGTTTTTGGCAAATTGCCGCTGCGCCTGCTGTTTAATTGAATCCTCCATTATACTCGGGCCCCCTTTTCTTTCTGCTTGCTGCCTTAATCAAAATAAACGGGTTCGTCCGGATGTTTGAGATATGCAAACATCCTTTCAATCTGACTTTTTGTATTGCGGGCTTCAGATAGCGGCGGCAGTTCCGTTTCCGCAAAAAAGCCGGCGGCGCTTGTTTCTGTTCCCTCCCTGATCCGGCCGCCGATGATCTCGCATTTGATAAACACTTTGTAAACGTGGGCGGCGGACGGCGGATGGGAATGGCATTTCTTATCCATTACAGCTAACAGTTTAACGGGCTTTACGTCGATTCCTGACTCCTCTTTTACTTCTTTGACAGCGGTCTCGCCCGGAGAAATCCCGATATCAGCCCATCCGCCCGGCAGCGCCCATCTGCCGTCGCTTTTCTCTCTTACCATTAATATGCTCTGATCTTTAAAAACTGCCGCTCTGATATCAACTTTCGGAGTGGGATAGCCCGTGTCACCGGCGAATACGTCTTTGATGATCCTTTTGTCGATGCCGGTATGATGCGCCATGATATCCACGCTTATTTTTCTTATTTCTTCAAATCTCTCAATATCATATATGTCTTTGGAATAAGCCAGCCCCGCTTGCGCCGCGGATTGAAGCTGTTTTGCCCAATCTAGCCATTTTGGCTCCATTTTTTCACCGCCCGTTATATTAATTGACGAAACCCCTGGGGTCAGGATATTGCACCTTGAGAGTACCGGTGCCCATGATCCGTTTAGCTCCTTGTTTTCTGTTTATGGAGGGGCGAATCCTGCCGGAAAATCAGAAAAAAGCCATTCATTTGCTGAATGGCTTTTTTTCATTTTCTATTTTTCTTTCATGACGAGAACGACGCCTGAAACAATAAAGGCCGCCCCGATCCAGAAGGTTCCTCCGATCGTCTCTCCCAGCAGCAGCCAGCCGAGCAATGTCCCGGAAAGCGGCTGAAAGAAGAAAAACAGACCGCCGCTTGCCGCATTCAGCAATTGCAATCCGCGATTCCAAAGCATGAACGCGCAGGCGGTTGAGATCACACCCAGATATAAAAGTCCGCCCCATATCTCAGGCCGGGCAAGCTGAGACAAAGGAATCTCCCGAAGCGGGCCCGCTGTAAACGGGGTCAGGATGACAAATGCGACGCAAATGGAATACGTTGTGACGACAAGCGGTGAGTAATGGCCGGGAACCCGTTTCATCAGCACGGACATCAAAGCCCATGTCAGCGCCGCAGCCAGAAGCGAGAGACCGCCGAGCTGGCTCGACATATTGAGATCTCCGTTCCCCACAATGAGCAATACTCCGATCGTCGCCAGCCCTGTCGATATTCCTTTTTTCAGCGTTAACCGTTCTTTCAACATCAGCCGGGCAAATACAACCATAAATGCGGGAGTGGATGCCGTAATAATCGCACCCATCTGCGCGGTTGATAATTTCGTGCCGATTTCCTGCGTGACGATCGAAATCGTGTTGCCGATCAATCCGATCGCAGCGATCAGTAATAAATCACGTTTATGAACTTTCCAGGATTGGCGTGTAAACAAACTGAGAACCAAAAGCGAAAGAAGCGCCACCGCATATCTCAGCCATACCAGTTCAAGCGGCGGAATGACCGCTACCACAACTTTTACAACGACATACATACCGCCCCAGATACTGGCCGCCAATGCCAAATAAATCGAACCGAACAATGTATTTTTCAACTTGATGCACCCTCCGTTATCATATTAGGTCACGTCATATGCCCTAACGGAGAGAAGCACAGTCACTTTCCTCCATTAAGGGCGGAGAAGTGCTGCCGGTACATCATGTTCAAATAAGGGCGCTAGAAACATATCGTTTTTCACCTCAATTGCAATCTGATTTTTCTCATTATACAAGGTCTGTTAAAAGACGTAAATGAACGGCGGCATCGGCTTTATGGATTGCGGACTTGCAGCTGGATTCTTGTGATCTGATTGTCAAACCCGTCCGCCACAACCTCATCAAGCATATATTCTTCATATGCATAATCGCCCATTTCCAGCCCATACTCTTCAATAAACTGCATGATGCTGCGGTAAGCTGCTTCCGCTTCATCCCCTATTTGGTACCCGACGGCATAAAGCCCTTTCGGCTTGATATGGAGGTCTCTATTCTCTATGCCTTCTTCTGTCTTCATATAAAAATGGGTGTAGTTGTAGAATTCTTTTTTCAGAATCTGCTCCCGCGCAAACAGTCCGCCGACCGGATGCCCCTGATCGAGCTCATGTACCCGCATATAGCGGATCAATTCGGAAATGGCGGCAGTATATTGCCGTTCTGGCAAATGGAGTACGGGCCGTCCTATCATAAGTGTCTCTTCATCTAATCGCTGCAATGAGACGGAGGAAAAGTCTGTCTCCAAGGCTTGTTCGGTCAGCTTCACCTTTGTCCGAATCATCCTTTGCAGGTGCTCCAGCTTTTTGATTTTGCTTTCGATTTCTGAAGATTTCTCTTTTAAAAGCGTGATGATACCCTCAGGGGTTTTGTCTGTTAAGAGCGGTTTGATCTGCTTCAAGGGCACGCCGACCTCCTTAAACAGACCGATGACCTGGAACAGTTCGAATTGATGATAGGAATAGTATCTGTATCCGTTCGCTTTTTTGATTTCCGGAGAAAGCAGGCCGATCTCGTCATAATGGAACAGGGTTTGTTTTTTTACGTGGCACAGTTTTGCAAATTCACCCGTTGTGAAGTATTTTCTGACGTCTTCGCTCATAATGCCTCCTTGACTATACGGTAACCATATCCTTTATGATGATCATTGTATCCGAGAGAAGGCTGATTCACAAATGGCTTACGCAATGAAAGCTTTACCGTCTCAAAAAAAGCGGAAGAGGAGTATCAAGTATGACGATTGAAATCAGAACAGTCACGGAAGAAAACCGTGCCGATATACTGGCGCTTCATGTAAGGGAAAGCCAGACTTCATTTATTGAAACCGCGGAAGAGTGCTTACAAGATGCTGAGGATTGCCGGCATTATCAGCCGGCCGGTCTTTATGTTAACGGGGAATTGGTCGGCTTTGCCATGTACGGATGGTTTCCGGAATATGATGAGGAAAATGAAAACGGCAGAGTGTGGCTTGACCGTTTTTTATTGATGAACGCTATCAGGGACGGGGATTGGGCAAGCTGTTGCTTGATGCCCTAATCCGTCATCTCACTCAAATATATGATTGCAGACGGATTTATTTAAGCCTGTTTGAAGATAATGTGCACGCATTGCGGCTTTATCAAAAATTCGGCTTCTTATTCAATGGAGAGCTGGACTCAAACGGGGAAAAAGTGATGGTGAAAGAGCTGTAAACCCTCTGTATAAAAGCAATTCGGCTTCTTGCCAATACCTTAAATTTGAGGTAACATAAAGATATTAGACGACGGTCGACGGACTACGGTCGATTATTAAAACCTGATACAGCGGAGCGGAACATGGTGATCAGGCATCTAAATGGAGGAGAAGATTGTGCTTATTATACTCGTTATGTTTCTTCTCGGGATTATTCTCGGGTTTATCGGCGCCGGGGGAGCCGGTTTTGTCATTGCACTTTTAACTATACTGTTTCACGTACCGATTCATACGGCTTTAGGCACCTCCCTTGCCGGAATGGCTTTCACAAGTTTGTCGGGGGCATTCAGCCACTACCGTGAAGGCAATATTCAGATGAAGATCGGTCTCATCGTCGGCGTTTTTGCGGCATTCGGTTCGTTTTTCGGGGCAAGGCTTACTTCCCTTATCCCCGCAGATTTGCTGCATTACTTGACGGCGGGCATGCTGTTTTTATCTGCTCTGCTTATTTTAGTCCGGTTATTTATTGTAAAAGAAACACAAGAAGATTCGGGACAGCAAAGCAATC
The DNA here is from genome assembly GCF_038630725.1 of Bacillus sp. FSL K6-2861. Lineage (NCBI taxonomy): Bacteria > Bacillati > Bacillota > Bacilli > Caryophanales > Bacillaceae > Bacillus > Bacillus sp. FSL K6-2861. The sequence goes on along the minus strand of NZ_CP152037.1, from coordinate 594,236 downwards.
TGAACATATGGGTGAAAGCCGTTGTACTCGGTGTCATCGCAGGAATCTTGTCCGGAACGTTCGGGATCGGCTCTGCCCCTTTCATCCAAATCGGCTTAATGATTCTTTTGCGCTTATCCATCCGCCAGTCGGTCGGCACCACCATGCTTGTCATTATCCCGCTTGCGGTCGGCGGAGGACTCGGTTATGTGACGGAAGGATTTGTCGATTATATGCTGTTGGTCAAAGTGCTGATCGGAACGATGTGCGGCGCATATGTCGGAGCGAAATTCACCAAACTCGTGCCGAAAGTCATTCTGAAATCAGCCATCTTTTTAACCCCGGCCATCGCCGGTCTCATGCTTTTATTTTAAACTGAAACGGGAGGCGGCCGCCTCCCGTTTTGTTCTGTTCTTCATCTGTTTTCGAAGAGCTTTTTCAGCTTTGCTTCCGTTTCGGTATGATCTACCGGTGTATACACACTGCAGCGCAGATCACTGTTGCCCTGAACCTGAAATGAAGTCAGGTTAAAGACCATTTTTCCCGCCTTCGCGTGGCGGAACTCAATTAATACTTCGGGTGCCGAGCTGACTTCGCTCTCATTCCACAGCGTATGAAATTCCGAATACGTTTTCTCCATTTCTTCTATAAACTGAGAATACCACGTATCAGCTACATACTGGCCGTAATACGTTCTGAAAATGGCGATGAATCCTTTCACAAAGTGCTCCCAGTTCACGGCTAAACTTCTTAATTCTTTTCTGGAAAACAATAGCTCTATGAGATTCCGCTTTTCAGGAGGAATTTGTTCAAAATCTAAAAACACGTGCGCCGCAGCCTGGTTCCACCCTACGATATGACACCGCCTGTCCGAGATAATGGTGGGACAATAACGGAGCTCCTGCAGGATTTTTGAAAGGGACGGGCTGATAACCGCTTCTTCCTCCGCGGTAAACGGCTGCTTTACGCCCTCCTCAATGGCAAGCGCGTATAAATAATTTCTCTCATCTTTGTTCAGCTGCAGCGCATCGGAAACGGCGTCCAATACGGCTGCGGACACTTTAATGTCTCTGCCCTGCTCCAGCCACGTATACCACGTGGTGCTTACGCCGGCTAATTGCGCGACCTCTTCTCTTCGGAGTCCGGGCGTTCTTCTCCGTGTGCCCATCGGCAGCCCGGCCATCTGCGGAGAAATTTTGGCCCGCTGCGTTTTTAAAAACTCTGAGAGCGCCTGCAATCTTCCTTCTGGTATCATACCGAATCTCTCCTCTCTTACCCTGGTATTTATTATACTAGGATAAACAACAACTTGTAATAGGATAATTGCGAGTTACAATAAATACATACCGAAGGAGGAATGACCATGAAAAGAGTTGTGATCACCGGAATGGGAGTGATTTCACCTCTCGGCAATGATGTGCATACATTTTGGAAACACCTGACGGAAGGAAAATCGGGAATCTCTTTCATCGATTCGTTTGATGTCTCCGGCTCCAAGACAAAAATAGCCGGCACCGTCCTTGATTTTGACGCAGAAGAAAGATGGGGCAGAAAAGAAGCGAGACGGCTTGACCGTTTCAGCCAGTTTGCTTTAGCGGCAGCGGAACAGGCGCTTGAAAGCTCCGGGATTCAGCTCGATCAGATTGACCGTGAACGCCTCGGCGTGTACGTCGGCTCGGGAATCGGCGGCATCACGACTTTGATTGATAACGTTCATACTTTAAATGAACGGGGAGCGCGAAAAGTGAGCCCAAGCCTTGTCCCCATGATGATCTCAAATGCGGCCGCCGCTCAAATCAGCATCAGATTAGGCGCGCTCGGCCCCTCACTTTCTCCCGTCACCGCGTGTTCCATCGGCAATACGTCGATCGGGGAAGCATTCAACGCCATCCGGAATGATGACGCAGATATCATGTTTGCCGGGGGAGCGGAAGCGGCGATTACGAATTTGTCATTAGCCAGCTTCGGCAATGCCCACGCGCTGTCAGCGAGAAACGAAGACCCCGCCGCTGCAAGCCGTCCGTTTGACGCGGATCGTGATGGATTTGTCATGAGTGAAGGCGCGGGCATCTTAGTATTGGAATCATTGGATAGTGCAATCGGCAGAAATGCCCCGATCCTTTGTGAGGTGCTCGGCTACGGTGCGAGCTCTGACGCCTATCATATGGTGGCCTCCCATCCGGAAGGAACGGGCGCATACCTGGCGATGAAAAACGCTTTGAAAAAGGCGAATGTTTCAGCGGAAGACATTGATGTCGTAAGCGCCCATGCGACAAGCACAAAAGCCGGAGATCTTTCTGAAACATTGGCCATCAAGACATTATTCGGGGAGCTTGCGTATGATATTCCGGTTACGGCCAACAAATCAATGCTCGGCCACATGCTTGGCGCGGCAGGCGGCGTTGAAGCCATCGCTTTGACAGAGAGCTTGAGACACGGCATCATCCCCCCGACAATCAATCTGCAAAACCCTGATTCGGCATGTGATTTGGACTATGTAGCAGACGGGCCCCGCCAGCAATCGTTAACGATCGGCCTTTCCAACTCATTCGGCTTTGGCGGGCATAATTCGGCGATCGTGCTGAAGAAATATGAATAACGGGCATCAAAAAAAGGAGTGAATCATTTCACTCCTTTTTTGCTTTCTCCGGTTTTGTTGTTAAGGCGAAAAAAGCGATGGAACCGATAACGGATGTCGTGAACATAATTGCCCCCATCGGGACGGCCGTCGCTTCATTCATCCCCACAAGCGGCGACACGATGGAACCGAGAAGAAGCGGAAGCATGCCGAGCAGTGCGCTTGCGCTTCCCGCGCGGTGTCCCTGCTTTTCCATCGCCAATGTAAAGGTGCTTGTCAGCGTCATGCCGATCGTAATCATATAAATAAAAATTGAAATCACCAGTGCCGCCAGCGGTCCGTGAATGATCGTCATGACGAGCAGAACGGCAGTCGCCGTCATCGCTGTAATCACGCCGATTCTCAACAGGCTTTTTTCGTGAATGATCCCGCCGAAACGCCCGATGATAAAGCTTCCGGTAATGATCGCCAGACCGTTTATGCCGAATAAAACACTGAATACCTGAGGCGAGACTCCGTAAATATCCTGATACACGAAAGGCGTTCCGGAGACATACGCAAAGCTCCCGCCGTGAATAAAACCGACCGTCAGCGCATAGCCGATAAATGACCGATCCTTCAGCAGGCTTCCCATTGTCCGCACGGAATTTCCGATGGAGCTCGGAATCCGTTTTTCCGGCGGCAGGGTTTCTGTCAGCTTGAGCGCAATGATGAGAACAAGCAAAAACCCGATAAAAGTTAAAAAGAGAAAAATCGTATGCCATGATGCAAACGGAAGCAGTAATATCGCGCCTCCCGTCATCGGCGCCACCATCGGCGCGACGGCGGTAATGACCATCAGCAGCGAGAAAAATTTAGAAAGCTCTCTTCCCGAAAACACATCTCTGACGATTGCACGGGATAAAACGAGTCCTGCCGAAGCGGTGAATCCTTGAAGAAAACGGGCAATCACTAATGTAGTAATGTTCGGTGCAAGTGCGCAAAACAGAGAAAACAACGCAAATAAAAAAATACATAGTAATAACGGTTTTCTTCTTCCCTTCGCGTCACTTAACGGGCCGACAACAACCTGTCCGATTGTCAGTCCGATCAGACATGCGGTTAAACTGAGCTGGACAAGCGATGCTCGGGCGCTTAAATCTTCAGCGATTTCAGGGAAACTCGGCAGATACATATCTATATTGAGCGGCCCCAGTATCGCAAGCATTCCGAGAAGAAAAGCCAGCGCAAGCCGCTCCTTACCGGTCGGATTATGCAGCATATCGTTCCCACCTTTCCTTTGTCAATCTCTCAAAACATTTGTATATTGTATCATAATTTTTTCTTTATTTTTAAAAGTTTTCAAAGGGCGCAAAAAAACCAAGGGCTGTAACAGCCCTTGGGTCCGGGTCACGCGGTAAAAGGTTTTACGCGTGTTTTTCTTTAAATGCTTTTGCGTATTGATCAGCCGCTATAATGGCATCCGCCACGTCGTCAGCCGTCACGTCAAAAGCGGCATGAATTGTTTCTTCTTCAATCGTCGCGGCTTCTGCCACTTTCATAATGTCCTCTTTAGATGCGTCTTTCAATTTGATGTCTTCAAGTGTGACAGGCAGCCCCAAGCTGATATAAAACGCGATATACCGCTCAATTTCCTCAAGCGAACGTTTTTCCAGCGCCAATTGAACGAGCGTGCCGAATGCCACTTTTTCACCGTGGGTCAAGTGATGGATTTCACCTTCAAGCGCGGTAAATCCGTTATGAATGGCATGTGCCGCAGCTAAGCCGCCACTTTCAAATCCCAGTCCGCTCAGAAGTGTATTGGCTTCAACCACCGCTTCCAATGCGGGCGTAACGGCTTTCGCTTTCACAGACTCATAAGCGAGATGGCCGTATTTGAATAATACCGCTTCACATTTTTCCGCGATAGCCTCTCCGGCGATTGTCGGAATTCCGCCTGCCATCGTTTTACCGCCATTGGCGATGACACTGCGCGCCTCTATCCACGTCGCCATTGCATCGGCAATCCCTGATGCTAAAAAGCGCGGCGGAGCTTCCGCGACGATTTTCGTATCGACCAGAACCAGGTCAGGATTCTTATGATAGAAACGATAGTTTTCGAACGCGCCTTGTTCAGAATACACGACAGACAGCCCGCTTGTCGGAGCATCCGTTGAAGCGGCCGTCGGCACGATAACGGTATAGCCGTTTATTTCATCTGATACGGCTTTGGCCGTATCAAGCGTTTTACCGCCGCCGACTCCGATGACAATAGTCGCGCCTGCTTTTTCTGCGATGCCGGCAATTCTTTTCATTTCTTCCTGGGAGGCTTCGCCGTTGAAAACCGCCTCTTCAGAAGAGATATTGCTTTTCTTTAATTCAGCCGTCACCTTGTGGCCCGCGATATCCCATACGGTTTTGTCCGCGATGACGACGGCTTTTTCACCAACGCCCTCCAGATGTCCGCCGATCGTTTTAATGGCGTTTTTTCCCTGCACGTATTTGGCCGGACTGATAAAAATTCGTTCCAATGTCATCATCCCTTCTTCGTTGTCTCTCATTACATTTCTCTTATTGATAGAGCAGAAATGAAAACTCTTCTGATATAATTCCTCGTTTTAACTTGATTTAAACCTCATATACACTGCAGAAAAATCAATTTTCACGACATTGACAAGATGTGAAGGTGTCTATATAATCTTCGATATTGAAGCTGATCATTCTTTACTGAATGAACAAACGAGATTGTGAATGATTCGTCTTAAAAATTATTTAGTTCTGCTGGATAATTTTTGAGGCGTTTTTGTTTTTTATATATTTTTGACTGCGGAGGAGGTTTGCACATGAAGAACATTTGCAAGGATATACTGATGATTATGGCCGGAGCCTTTCTTATTGCGGCGTCCGTGGAATTTTTCGTCATCCCGAATCATTTAGGGGACGGCAGCACCGTGGGAATCGCTCTCGTGTTATATTATCTTTTCCATATACCTGCAAGTATTACGACTCTGGTTGTAAATTTGATTTTTATCGGGCTGGCTTATAAATTTTTAACGAAAAAAACGATTTTATACACGATACTCGGTACGGGAATGACTTCTGTTTTTCTCAGCATCGTCAGCTTTATTCCGTTCGGCGTGCACGATATGGTGCTCGGGATTGTATTCGGCGCTCTGCTGATGGGAGCGGGGCTGGCATTGATCTTTATCGCTGACGGATCTACCGGCGGGACCACGCTGTTGGCGTATTTATTAAATTACACAAAGGGCTTTAACATCTCCAAAAGCATGTTTTATATGGATTGTGTCATCATTTTCGCATCCGTTTTAGCGATCGGTATCAATCATATGCTGTATACGTTTATATTCGTATATCTGTGCGCCAAAATCGTCGATATTGTCATTGAGGGTTTCCATAATAAAAAAGCTCTCACCATTATGTCTGACCAATACGAAGAAATCGCCAAAGCCATCACCTCCGAGTACGGCAACGCGGCGACGATTTTTTACGGATACGGGTATTACGGCAGCAAAGACAAGCGCATTATCTATGTTGTCATTAAAAAGAACGAATTGCTGAAAATCAAAAAACATGTTCAAAAAATTGATCCGAAATCATTTATCGTTATTCATGAAGTAAAAGAAGCTGTCGGAGGGCAATTCGGGTTTACAAACCTGCCCGCCGCCGGAAATGAAAAATAACCGCCTGCAGTGTATAGCTGCAGGCTTTTTTTATTCGGCTCTTCCCCGCTTAAAGGTTTTTACATCTTTCAATCGAAGTAGTAAATGAAACCTTTTTTGATGGAGGAACATAAAAAATGAATATCAAAACTGACAGGCTCGTAATCCGGACATTTGAACCGGAAGATTGGCAGGATGTCTATGCGTACACCTCAAATCCGAATGTCATGAAATATATACCAGAGGGTGTCTTTACCGAAGAAGATGCCAGGAAATTCGTTACTGAAAACAGCGGTGAACATGCCGGGAAGTTTCCCGTTTTATTGAAGGATGAGAAAACGGTCATTGGCCACATTGCTTTTTTTCAGTATTTTGGCGATCATACGTATGAAATCGGCTGGGTGTTTCACCCGGAATACCAGGGCAAAGGATATGCTTCAGAGGCGGCGCGCGCCGTGCTGGCATTCGGGTTTAACAAGATGAAATTACACCGGATCATTGCGACATGTCAGCCGGAAAACATGGCTTCGCACCGGGTGATGGAAAAGATCGGGATGAGACGGGAAGGCTTTTTTAAAAAATGCATCCCCCATGATAATGAATGGTGGGACGAATATTATTATGCCGTTTTAGAAGAAGAATGGGAAGTCTCCAATCTGGAATAAAAAGGCTTATACCCTTTGCTTTTACAGATAAGTGTGTGCTACACTGTTTGTAACAAATACGAAGGGATGATGGGTGGACAATGATTAACTAATCTTATTTTGACCGTTTGAAATCAAATATTTCAAATCAGAAAAAATAGGATTAGTCTGCCCATTTTCTATACGATACGAAAGCTATGTAAAAATAGCTTATTTGATCATGCACAGGTACGGCTAATCCTTCCAAATCAATTGGGAGGATTTTTTTGGTCCTCCCTTTAAAGCGAGGGATTGACATATGAAAGAAATGTTAAAAATAAGCGGCATCAGTTATGAAATCAACAGCGTTCCCCTTTTTGAACAAATCAGCGCGAGCGTTCAGCAAGGTGACATCATCGGCGTTATCGGTAAAAACGGCGCCGGCAAATCGTTATTGCTGCAATTGATCTGCAATCAAAAAGCGCCGTCACAAGGACAGATCCAGATGATGCAAGATGTGAACATATATATGGTGGAACAAGAAACAGAAGCTTATGATTCCGGCCATCCGGAGCCTGCGGAGGCAGCCTTGTTAGAAAAGTGGAACGTACCCGCACGCGCCTTTTCGCAATTAAGCGGCGGAGAAAAATTGAAAGCCCGTCTTGCCAAAGGTTTCTCCTCCTCAAGCAGCCTTTTGTTATTAGATGAGCCGACGAACCACCTCGATCAGCACAGTTTGGAAATACTGCTAAATCAGATCAAGAATTACAAAGGCACCATTATTTTTGTTTCGCATGATCGTGCTTTTATAGATGCAGCGGCGACAAAAATCTGGGCCATCGAAGGAAAGAAACTCATTGAACATAAAGGGAATTATTCAAGCTATATGGAGGTCCGCAAACAGAGAAGGCTGACACAGCAGCGCGAATATGAGAATCAGCAGAATATGGTCAAAAGGATTGAAGCTCAAATGAACGAGCTGAGCGCCTGGTCAAAAAAAGCCCACGCCCAATCAACGAAAATAGAAGGCTTTAAAGAATACCATCGCGTAAAAGCAAAACGCACGGACGCCCAGATTAAATCAAAGCAGAAGCGTCTTGAAAAAGAGCTTGAAAAAGCGAAAGCAGAACCGGTTGAAGCGGAGTATGAAGTCCGTTTTTCCATTGAGCACCGCAAAAAAGCGGGAAAGCGTTTTTTAGAAGTAAGGGATGTCACAAAGTCATATGACGGACGAACGCTTTTCAAAAACGTGAATTTCACTGTGATGCACGGTGAAAAGATCGCGATTACAGGCCCGAACGGCAGCGGGAAAACAACATTATTGAAGGTCATCCTCGGTCAGGAAAAAGCGCAGGGCGGCATATGGATTTCTCCGTCTGCAAACGTCGGATATTTAACGCAGGAAGTATTCGACCTTCCGCTTGATAAAACCCCCGAACAGCTTTTTTACAAAGAAACGTTCGAAGCTAGGGGAAATGTCCAATCCCTCATGAAGCATTTAGGATTTACCGCAGCGCAATGGACGGAACCCATCGGCAAGATGAGCATGGGAGAGCGGGTCAAATGCAAACTGATGGCGTTTATTTTAGAGGAGAAAGATGTGCTGATTCTGGATGAGCCGACAAACCACCTTGATCTGCCGTCACGCGAGCAGCTTGAAGACACTTTGGCCCGATACGACGGAACGCTCATCATCGTATCTCATGATCGTTACTTTGTCGAAAAGACGACGGACATCCGGCTTGATATCTCAAACGGCAGCGTCCGAAAACAATGGAAAGAATCTCCCTCCGTCAGAGACGATGCTGAAGAACTGCGATTAAAGCTTGAGACCGAACGGCAGGAAGTCCTCGGAAAACTCAGCTTCATGACTCCGGCTGATAAACAATATCGTGAGCTTGATCAAAAATTCAAAGAGCTGACGGAAGAAATCAAGAAATTGAAATGAATGTAAAAACCCGTGATTGTCACGGGTTTTGTTTTGGAAAGCTCACGTATCATGAAGAATAATTTCAAACTGATTTGTACAACCTACGTTCAGATTAATTATGAGCATGGTTCAGGGGGGCGAAGAATGGCCAAACGCATCGGAATTACGGGAAACATTATGGCTGATCAATCCGGCCCTTTCCCGGGTTATAATAGGGCATATGTCAATAATGATTATATTCAGTCTGTTTCTGAGGCCGGCGGTGTGCCGTTTATATTGCCGGTGATTCAAGAGACGGCGCTTTTAAAGGAACAGGTCTCTCATGTTGACGGGATCATTCTGTCCGGCGGTCAGGATATAGACCCGCTGTTTTACGGCGAAGAACCTTTACAGGCTTTAAGAAAGACCTTTCCTGATCGAGACGCCTACGAGAAGGAGCTGATTCTCACGGCGGTTGCTTTAGAAAAGCCGATTCTGGCCATCTGCCGGGGGATGCATATGTTAAACGTCACTTACGGGGGAACTTTATATCAAGACCTGACACACGCTTCGTTTGCTGACATTAAGCATGATCAAGAAAAAGATCCGCCGTTAAAAACCCATCATGTTTCTTTTGAAAAAGGGACACGTCTTCATTCCTTGTTTGGTGATTCAGCGCGGGTGAATTCATTCCATCACCAGATCATAAAAGAGACGGCGCCTTTGTTTAAAGTGGCGGCTTATGCGAAAGACGGGGCCATTGAAGCGATTGAACGGACGGGTGAATTATTTGTCGTCGGCGTGCAATGGCATCCTGAAATGCTGACAAAAAAACATGAAGACATGAAAAAGCTTTTTTCTCTTTTCATGGATGCGGTCAGCACATAAAAAAAGCAGATCATAACGATCTGCTTTTTCATTTTATTCTTCCGGTTTCTCCGGTGTTTTGCCTTGTGTCAGCTTATGGCCTTCGATATCCACGTTCGGAATGATTTTATCCAGCCACTTCGGCAAGTACCAGGCCGCATGTCCCATCAGCTTCATGGCACTCGGAATAATGGTCATTCTTACAATGAACGCATCAAAAAGAACACCGAAGGTCATTGCCAAGCCCATGGATTTGATCGTAGCTTCTCCCGCAAAGATGAATCCCGCAAAGACAAAAATCATGATCAGTCCCGCCGCTGTTACGACAGGTCCGCTATGTTTCAATCCGGCATGAATGGCTTGTACCGGATTTTTTGTTTTGACATATTCTTCTCTCATTCTGCTGACTAGGAATACTTGATAGTCCATCGCCAGCCCGAAAAGAATACCGATTGCTAAAATAGGCAGGAAGGCGAGAATCGGGCCTTTTTCCGGAATGCTGAGCAAGCCGGTGAAATTCCCATCCTGCAGGACGAATACCGATAAGCCGAGTGTAGCGGTCATCGTCAGCAAAAAGCCGACGACGGCGGCAAGCGGCACGAGAAGCGAGCGGAAAACAACGGTCAGCAATACAAACGCAAACCCGACAATGAGAATGGCGAATTCCGGAATCGCATCGTTTAACCGGTCTGAAATATCAATGTTCACCGCGGTTGACCCGGTGACGAGCAGGCGGATGCCGTTTTTGTCTGACAGTTTCCGTATATCCTGCACTAACTCTTTCGTTGCCTTATCATTCGGTCCGGTTTCAGGCACTGCCGTAATAATGGCATAGTCCCCTTTTTCGTTCGGCATGGCCGGTGTGACGCTCGCCACATTGTGCAAGTCCTTCATTTCTTTCACGGCGTCTTGAAATGCTTCACTTTTGTTCCCCTTGACCCCTTTTGCATCGGCAACAATTGTCAGCTTGCCGTTAAAGCCTTCTCCGAATCCTTTAGACAACAGATCATAGGCGCGGCGATCCGGGCTGTCTTTCGCTTTCATTCCCGCATCAGGCAGCCCCAGCTCTAAATGCATGGCCGGCAGACTGATGACGGCTAAAAGAATGATGCTGAAAATGCTTAACAGAATAGGCTTCTTTGTAACGAAGCGCCCCCAGGCATTCGTGTCGGCGCTTTTCTTTTCTTTCTTCTTGTATGATTTCGGAATCATTCGTTTTCCTGCGATTGACAACACCGCAGGCACCAGCGTTACTGATGCCAATACAGCCATCAGCACACAGAGTGCCGCAGTCAATCCCATGGCAGACATGAACGGAATGCCGACAACAGTCAATCCGCAAAGCGCGACGATCACGGTCAGTCCCGCAAAAACGACAGCGCTGCCTGCCGTTCCCGCGGCTTTCGCGATCGATTCATTTTTTTGTACACCTTCGCCCAAAAACTGACGATGCTTCGTAAAGATGAACAGCGCATAATCAATTCCGACGGCCAGTCCGATCATTCCGGATAATGAGAGACTGACCGAGGCTATCGTAAAGAACTGTGTCCCAATTAACGTCAGCGCGACGCTTACACCTAACCCAATCAGGGCGGTGACAATCGGAAGCCCCGCGATGACTAATGAACCAAACGTAATGGCCAGAACAACGAATGCCAGCACAACGCCGACAATTTCAGATACACCGCCGATTTCAACACCGGCCCCCGGCACATCGCCGCTGAGCTCCGTCTGCAGACCCTTGTCTCCTGCGGCGGACAGACTGTGTTTAATATGTGAAACAGACGCATCCGTAATGTCATCCGCCGCTTTTTTGTACGTAATATCGGCATATGCCACTGATCCGTCTTTAGAAATGGTTCCTGTCTCAAAAGGACTTGCAATCGAAGCGACTGAATGATCTGTTTTGATCTTCTTTAATGTCTCTTCAATCGCTTGTTTTTCCGGTTTTGACGTCAATTTCTTCCCGTCTTCAGCTCCGAAAATAACCCGTATACTTCCTTTATCGGGACCCTTTGAAAATTCTTTTTGAATGATATCCATCGCCTTTTCAGAAGGTGTGTCGGGAATTGACATATCCTCAGAAAAAGCAGGTTTTAACGAGATGGCGATCACAATCGAAGCGATCAGTATCACGAGCCACGCACTGATCATTTTTAATCGGTTGCGGGCAGACCATCCCCCTAATTTATATAAAAAACCAGACATCGAATACTCCTCTCCAATCATTACTTTCTGCCTAATTGTAGTTCACATTCACATAAAAAAAACGTACATAGGGGCATGTACGTTTGGGCAGTTTTTCATTATATATTCAGTTTCAGAATGCCTTTTTGCATGGCAATAGTGACGGCTTCCGTCCGCGAATCAGCGCCTAATTTGTTATAAATCGATGTTAATCTCGCTTTTACCGTCCGCTCTGAGATTCCTAAATCGAAGGCGATCGCTTTGCTTTTATGTCCTTGCGCAACGGCTTCTAGAACTATGATTTCCTTGTCCGTCAGCTGTGTTTCATTGGCATTTGCCCGTTCCATTTTCATTTCCCGGAAACGCCGCAAGATGTCCGGCTGCAGAAGCACTTCTCCCCTGACCGCCGCATCCATCGTATGAAATAAGGTTTCTGAGCTTGTATCTTTCAGCAGATAACCGTTCGCGCCTGATTCAATGCCTTCTATCATCAGATGATCTTCATTATAGGTCGTCAAAATAATGATCGGCACATCAGAATGCTCTTTTATCTGTTTAATGGCTTCCAGCCCGCTCATTTCCGGCATGTACAGATCCATGAGAATGACATCTGGCTTTAATTCCTTTGCGAGGCGGACGGCGGTTTTCCCGTTTTCCGCTTCTCCCGTTATGGTGTAATGGTCATTTGTTTCTATCAAAAGCTTCAGACCTTCTCTGACGACAAGATGGTCATCTGCTATTAACACTTTATACATGTTCCGCCTCTCCTTGAATTGGTATGATGATCTCAATTTGAGTTCCCGCTGATCTGGCGCTTGTTATACGGAAAGTGCCGTTCATCATATTGACGCGTTCTTGTATCCCAAGCAGCCCGTAATGTCCGCTTTTTCTCATTTTTGTCCCGGCATCAAAACCTTTCCCGTCATCTTTGACGGTTATGCGGATCTGTCCCTTTTCTTCTTGAACGGATACCCAGACATTCTTTGCTTCTGCATGCTTGGCGGCGTTTGTCAGGCCTTCTCCGATCATGTAATGGCAATTCTCCGCCGTATGAACGTCAAGCACATGATGCACGCTGTAATCTAAAAAACAAGACAGCCCGGAGGCTTCTGTAAAATGGTTGATTTGTTCAGTGATGCTTTCTTTTAAGAACCCGATCTTTTCTGATGTGCTGCGAAGGTTGTCAATGGCCGAGCGCGCATCAGCCAATGTGCCTTTCACTCTGTCCATTGACTGACGGATGATGTCTTTCGCTCTGTCAGTGTTGTCTTTTGAAAGATGAACATGCACCGCTTCAAGCTGCATATGCAAGCTGACCAATCCCTGCGCAAGCGTATCGTGCAAGTCTCTCGCCATCCGCTGCCTTTCATTCTGAAGCGTCAGCTGTTTCACTTGCCGGTGAGCGAGCTCTAATTTTTCAAGCGTCATCTGTGTTTTTATTTTTTCATCAACTTGCGCGAAAAATGTGGCCGCATACGTGATAATCACGATCATGATGGGAGCGGCGATAACGATGAAACGTAGCAGATGATGCGGATGCTCCTGGTGCAGGGCTGTTATGGACATTAAAATGAAAAGATAGAGTATGAGCAGCGTTTTTCCCTTATCCGCCATTCCGATATTCTGCCCGATTAAAAAGGCATAGAGACCGACGACAACCGCGATATAGCCCCCGGTCATCAAGTTAGCCGATGTATATATGATAAATCCCTGTATGATGAAATAAAGAAACGTTTTTTTCTTCACCCAGCGATGGGAATGCCAGTGCAGCACGGTAAAAATGACGATCAATATCGTGAATAACAGCAGCAAAAAAACCGTCCAGCTTTCATAAATGTACTGCAAAGAGACTGATGCGGCATATACCATTAAAATAAACGCCAGACCGGGCACCCGAAGCGCAAGCATATGCAATGAACGTCTGTCACGGGAGACGTAGTCTTCTTGATGTTTTGTACGAAACAATCTCTGTCCACTTCCTTTTAGCCGACCGGCCTCACGAGGTTTTATTCTATTTGTCATCATACCATAAGTGCCTGCTTCTCACCTTCCCCTTCTTTCCTGCATGACGGGTGAAAGAAAAAACAGCCTGCGGGATTGTTCGCAAGCTGCTTTTTTGTTCATATCTTTTTTATGACCTTTCCCGGGTTTCAGCGGTCTCGTCTCCCGCGCGGCAAAACCGCCCGCGCATCAGAAAAATGTTCATGACACCAACAGCCGTTCCATGTGAACAAGAGGAAGCGATTGTGCCTCCTCTTTTTTTGACTCTCCGCTTTTTCTGATAAACAAAATTTGTAAGACTAGACCTCTTTTCTCAGGGGAAATTAACTACGTATTTCTACAAGGGAGGTTTCAGACGATTATGGATAAGCGTGAATTAGCGGCTCACGAGTCGCTGGACTTACATGAAATCATTAACTTCAAGACGCTTTGTGTCGCGAAATCCAAGCTCATGCAAGGGCTTGTGTTTGATCAGGATCTGAAAACGTTAATGGAAAAAGACGTTCAGCAAGCCTCTCAAGACCTTGCTAATCTGCAGGCGGTTTATGAACGGGCAACGTTTCAGGCCCCCGTTCCTCAAAACCGGCCGACTTCGATCATCAATTGAAAGGAAGGTAAGCATCATTGAATCATGACCATTTAGATCCGATCAATTCATTACATGTCCCTGAACTTGCGGATATGACATTCGCAATGGATTTTCTCATACGCGCCAAAGAAGGCGTCAGAAATACCGCCGTCGCTTTAACAGAAACCGCTTCACCTGATGTAAGAGCTTTGCTGCGCAAACAGCTCATGCAGGGAATCGCGATGCATCAGGAGATAACAGACTTGATGGTCAGCAAAAAGTGGTTTCACCCGCATGATCTGAGCGAACAGTATAAATTGGATCAGCTCTCTGCGAAAAATACCCTCATGGTCGGAAATATGAACCTGTTTCCCGTTGAAACAAACAGAAAAGGGATGTTTGACCGCACACCTGATGAACACTAACACTGGAGGTATTACAGCATGAAGGCCGTAACGTATCAAGGAGTGAAAAACGTCGTTGTCAAAGACGTGCCTGATCCGAAGATTGAAAAACACGATGACATGATTATAAAAGTCACAAGTACGGCAATTTGCGGATCAGATTTACATTTAATCCACGGACTCATCCCGAACTTGCAGGAAGACTACATCATCGGCCATGAACCGATGGGCATCGTGGAAGAAACCGGTCCCGGCGTGACGAAAGTCAAAAAAGGCGACCGCGTCATTATTCCTTTTAATATCGCCTGCGGAGAATGCGTTTATTGTAAAAATCACCTGGAAAGCCAATGTGATCAATCAAATGAGAACGGCGATATAGGCGCTTATTTCGGCTATTCAGGAAATGCCGGCGGCTATCCGGGAGGACAGGCGGAGTATTTACGCGTGCCATTTGCGAACTTTACTCACTTTAAAGTTCCCGAAACATGCGAAGAACCGGATGAGAAACTGAGTGTTATTTCCGATGCGATGACAACCGGCTTTTGGAGCGTTGACAATGCCGGCGTAAAAGAAGGCGATACAGTTATCGTTCTCGGCTGCGGGCCCGTGGGCCTTTTCGCTCAAAAATTCTGCTGGTTAAAGGGAGCAAAACGCGTAATAGCCGTAGACTATGTCAACTACCGTCTCCAGCATGCGAAACGGACGAATAAAGTGGAAATCGTGAACTTCGAAGACCACGAAAATACGGGCAGCTACCTGAAGGAAATCACCAAAGGCGGCGCCGACGTTGTCATTGACGCCGTCGGCATGGACGGGAAAATGACAGACCTTGAGTTCCTCGCCAGCGGATTAAAACTTCAGGGCGGGGCGATGAGTGCATTGGTCATCGCGTCCCAAGCGGTGCGAAAAGGCGGAACGATCCAGATTACGGGCGTGTACGGCGGCAGATACAACGGGTTTCCCCTTGGCGATATCATGCAGCGAAACGTCAATATCCGATCAGGACAAGCTCCCGTCATCCACTATATGCCGTATATGTTTGAACTGGTGTCAACCGGCAAAATTGATCCGGGCGATGTTGTAAGCCATGTCATTCCGCTCAGCGAAGCGAAGCACGGCTATGAGATGTTTGACACGAAAACAGATGATTGCATAAAAGTTGTACTCAAACCTTAGAGAACGGAGGCTACAGAAATGACCAGCGCCTTACATGAATTACTTGAAATTCAGGAGATGGCTTCTTTTAAGTCACTTTGTCTGACGAAATCTAAAACCATGAAAGCGCTCGTATCCGATCCGCAGCTGAAAGAAATCATGCAGCAGGATGCGGATACATCAACAAGGCAATTGCAGGAATTTGCCTCAATTTTATCTGATGCACAGCATGAATGAGGAGATGAATGACGAATGAATCCGATTATTGAATACTTGACGGGAATGAATGCACTGACAGACCAAATTGTCGCAATGGATTTATTGAATTCGGCAAAAAGCGGTGTCAGAAACTATGCGATGGCGGCGACGGAAGCCGGAACGCCTGAAGTGAAAGCGATCCTCACCCGGCACTTAGAAGAAGCCCTTGACATGCACGAGCAAATCTCACGCTATATGATGGAAAAAGGCTGGTATCACCCGTGGAACACAAATGAACAAGTCCGACTCAATTTGCAAAATATTGATACTGCGCTCCGCCTGCCCGTCCTATAAATCGTTTTGCTGCTGAGACTGCACCCCTGACTCAAGCTTCAGTATTTCAAACTGTGAGCTGCCTTTTACAGCGCCCAGGCGGCTCTCAGTTTTTTTATGCCTTCTTGTATATCGGTTTCAGAAACCCCCGCGAAACCGAGAGAAACTGTTTTTTCAGGGACCTGTTTTTGATAGGTAAGAGACACGGGATAGATTTTGACGCCTTGTTCCTCCGCCTTTTCAATCAGCTCTTTTTCGCTGAAAGGCAGATGAACGTCAAGTAAAATCCGCAGCCCGGAATTTTCTCCGCGAATCCTGACGTATTGTCCCAGCTCGCGCCGCACGGCCTCTAATAATACCGCTCTTTTTTTCCGGTACAGCTTTCTCATTCTGTTAATATGTTTCTGCCACTCTCCGCTTTTGATAAATTGAGCCAGCGTCAGCTGACTGTGGCAGGAGACGGTCTGTTTATATAAAGAAGCGATTTCCCTGCCTTTTTCGATAAGCGGCAAAGGAAGAATCATATAGCTGATGCGCAGCGAAGGAAGCAGAGATTGGGAAAACGTTCCCATATAAATGACACGGTGATGCTGATCAAGCCCCTGCAATGATGGGATCGGCTGGCCGTTGTATCTGAATTCTCCGTCATAATCATCTTCTATAATGAACGATTGATGTTCCTCCGCCCATTTCAGCAGCTGAATCCTTCTGTTTACCGGCATAATCGTTCCTAACGTAAATTGATGAGAAGGCGTGACATATACAAGACGCGGCCGCTCTTCATTCAGCTTCCGGATACAGACTCCTTCATCATCGACGGGTATCGGAATGATCTTCATGTGATTGACTTTAAAAATCTCCCTCGCTCTCGGATAACCCGGATCTTCATATCCGATGGATAGATTTACTTCAAATATTTTGCACAGCATTTGCAAAAGAGCAGGGTTCCCGGCGCCGACTATCACTTGTTCAGGAAGACAATTCACGCCGCGCGACTGATATAAGTACTCCGAAATGAGCGTTCTCAATTCAAGCTCGCCCAAATCATCCCCGGGCCGATACAGCTCATGCCCGTATTGATCTAAGCTTGCAACCATGCTTTTGCGCCATGCCGAAAAGGGAAAATGAGCGGCATCCACAGTGCCGTAGTGAAAATCAATCCATTGGCAGTCTTCCTTCGCCTTTGTTTGAACAGGCGAAGCGCCCGGCTTTTTCACATAGACGGCGTCCGAGTCATAATCGGCAAACCATCCGCTTCTCGGCTTACTGACAATATAGCCTTCGGCGGCAAGCTGTTCATAGGCCCGCTCCACAGTCGTCTGACTGATGGAAAGCTGACTTGACAAAAGCCTTTTTGAAGGAAGCTTCAGTCCTTTAGGAAGACGGCCCTGATGCATATTTTCCTTAAAATGCCGATAAAGCTGCTGATAAATCGGAATATTCAGATCTCTATTTAAAAATGGCGTGATATCCATTTTTACTCCCTCCAAACTGGCATTCTTCTTTTTATAAAAACTGGCCATTTGTATAAGGCCAATTTCAGTTTATAGTCATTATAAACTTTGAAAATGGGTTTAGAAATATATATTGGAGTGATTGGAATGAAGAAAGCCGCAAACGGCTGGATTAACGGATTTATCGGCGTGCTCATTTTCAGCGGCTCGCTTCCTGCGACCCGCTTGGCTGTAGCGGACTTTGACCCGGTTTTTCTCACCGTATGCCGCGCCGCGATAGCCGGTATATTGGCAGGCGCTCTGCTCCTCATTTTTCAGGAGAAACGCCCTGCTAAAAGCGACATCATTTCACTAATAACAGTAGCGCTCGGCGTCGTGATCGGTTTCCCGCTGCTTACAGCCTTAGCGCTTCAGCATGTCACATCCGCTCATGCCATTGTCTACATCGGGCTTCTCCCGCTTGCGACGGCGATCTTCGGCGTACTGCGAGGAGGCGAACGGCCCAGGCCGGTCTTTTGGATTTTCTCGGCTGCCGGCAGCATCCTCGTAGCCGGATATGCTCTGCTGCAAGGAGGAGAATCCTCTCCGCTCGGTGATACGTACATGATCGCTTCGATTATCGTGTGCGGTCTCGGTTATGCTGAAGGCGCCCGCCTCTCCCGGCGGCTTGGCAACTGGCAGGTGATCTCTTGGGCACTCGTTTTATCGCTTCCCCTTATGTTCATCCTGTCTTTCTGCTTCATGCCGGACTCATGGTCAAACATCGGCGCGCCCGCACTGCTCAGTCTTGCATATGTCTCAATATTCAGCATGCTGATCGGCTTCGTATTCTGGTATCGCGGACTCGCCCAGGGAGGCATCGCCGCGGTCGGACAGCTGCAGCTTCTGCAGCCTTTCTTCGGACTGTTACTGGCCGCCATGATTCTCCATGAAAAAGCAGGATGGGAACTTGCGGCGGTGAATGCCGGCGTTATCGCTTGCGTGGCGGCCGCCCGGCGGTTCGCAAATCAATCAGAAAAGGCCGAACAATGAACTTGTTCGGCCTTTTCATTATATTCCGCCCATAGGGAGCAGAAGTCTGTATCTCTTTCACATGATCCGGGTATTTTTCAGGCAGGCTGAACTCCCTTAAACGCACTCATCACCAGATCATGCACATAGGAATCATTCACCTCATCACCTGTGATCAACAGACGATAGAAAATCGGTCCGTAAATGAGATCGATGCTTACGTCAATATCAAGATTCTCTCTTAATTCACCTTTTTGAATTCCCTTTTCCAGAAGGCCTTTCGCTTGGAGGCGGCGGGGCTGGAAAAATCGCGTGCGATATTCTTCCGCCAATTTTGCATCCAGCTGCCCCGCACCGATTAATTCCTTAATAACGGTTCCTTCCCGGCTCGTCAAAAACCTTGCTAAATT
This sequence comes from Bacillus sp. FSL K6-2861, assembly GCF_038630725.1. Taxonomy (NCBI): domain Bacteria; kingdom Bacillati; phylum Bacillota; class Bacilli; order Caryophanales; family Bacillaceae; genus Bacillus; species Bacillus sp. FSL K6-2861. The sequence goes on along the minus strand of NZ_CP152037.1, from coordinate 574,900 downwards.
CGTGGCGTGGGTCAATATATCTTGCACTGTTGATCCTGTATCGGGCACAGGCAGTCTGTCCGTAGCGGTCGAAAGAAAGCTGTCCATGATAACGGCAGCCTTGTTTGACCACCATTTATAAATCGTTGCCTTACTTACTTTGGCACGCTCAGCAATTTTATCGACTGTCACCGCGTCAAAGCCATTTTCCAACAATAGATCATAGGCTGCAGAAAGAATCGCCTTATGTGTTCCTTCATCGCGCGGCCGTCCTCGTTTACTCTGCACATGAATCATTCCTTCCCGAATTATAAACGATACGTTCAGTATACTTAACCTGTATAAAAAAAGAAAACAGAAACCCATTTACAAAACTGAACGTTTAGTATATTATTTGTTTATAATAAAACTAAACGTTTAGTTTACAAAGTAACCTGAGGGAAGTCATGATGAAATGCAGACTCCTAAAGCCTCTGCGTAAAGGAGATGAATCAGCAAATCATTTATCAAGCATCATAAAAACCACTTAAAAAGGAGTTCATTCATATGGCTAAAGAAAACAAACAGACAGCAGATCAGGGAATTTCAGCTGGTTTAACCCTTCTACTCGCAACTGCATGCGGAATCATTGTCGCTAATCTTTATTATGCACAGCCCTTGGCAGGAATCATTAGTGCGGCAATCGGGCTTTCTCCAAGCAGCGCCGGACTGATTGTCACACTGACTCAAATCGGATACGTTGCCGGCTTACTGTTTCTCGTCCCTTTGGGAGACATTATCGAAAACAAAAAACTTGTCGTTGTATCGCTCCTTCTAAGCGCAGCCGCTTTGACACTGACAGCATTTGCGAAGCATGGAACACTGTTTTTAGCCGCTGCGTTTTTCATCGGACTGGGATCCATCGCAGCCCAAGTGCTAGTTCCGTTCGCATCATACCTTGCACCGGACGCCGCACGCGGCCGGGTTGTCGGCAATGTCATGAGCGGCCTGCTGCTCGGTATTATGCTTTCCCGTCCGATATCCAGTCTGGTCGCTGATATATGGGGGTGGAATGCCATATTTGCTTTATCCGCCGCGTTAAGTGTTGTCCTGGCAATCGTCTTATCAAAAGTGCTTCCTGTCAGAAAACCAACAGCAAACACAAGCTATACCGTCTTACTCGGCTCAATGTGGAAGCTGCTGCGCACGACTCCGGTCTTACGCCGCCGTGCCATTTATCATGCGTTTGTATTTGGCGCTTTCAGCCTGTTCTGGACGACTGTACCTTTATTATTGTCCGGTCCTGCTTTTCATTTTTCTCAAAAGGCAATCGCGCTGTACGCATTAGCGGGCATTGCAGGTGCAGCGGCTGCACCGATAGGCGGCCGTCTGGCTGATCGCGGCCTGACCCGGCTTGCCACCGGAATCGCTCTCGGTGCTGTCATCGTTTCTTTATTACTCCCGCTCATGATTCAAAGCAGCTCCCACGTCGGCATAGCAGTTCTGGTGGCCGCAGCTATCCTGTTGGATATGGGTGTATCTGCCAATCTGGTACTCAGTCAGCGTGCTATTTTTTCGTTGGCACCTGAATTTCGCAGCCGATTAAACGGATTATTTATGGCCATCTTCTTTCTGGGCGGCGCTGTAGGATCATCAATCGGAGGATGGGCATACGCCTCAGGCGGGTGGAGTATCACATTATGGATTGGAATCGCTTTTCCGGTCATCGCATTGCTTTATTTCACCACGGAGAAATAAGCCATTCACCAAAAATAAGCCGTCAGAACCAAGCTGACAGCTTTTTTTGATGTATTCTTCTTTACATCCATCCGAACAAAAAATCCGGATTCATAAAAAGATGATATTGATTCTTTACGCCCCGCTCACATAGCAGAAACGGTAAAACCATGTCATAATATGTTAAGAAATAATTGCGCCATAGGCAGGTGAAACACATGAAGAAGTATTTATATAAACACCTTTTGTTAGCTCTCGTTTCGTCCGTTTGCTTTTTATTGGTCTTTTATGTGGGTTTAAAATTGACACAGGAAGACACACCGCCGTTGTCTTCTTACCCGTTTTACCTTTTTATTTATCTTTACATCGCAGCCGGATATTTGACGGTCGGCCTTGTTTTAGCTTGTATGACTGATATCTTGAAGAACCGCTGGACATTCAATAAACCGTCTACCATTCTATTGAAACTTATCGTTTACTTACTCATACCGTATGCTATTTTTCATTCTTTCTTCATTTTAATGGCGCCATTGATTTATGTGCTGTTTGAGTCGTTATTCATCCTGAGAAAAGCTTCATAACCTGCGCATGCTGCCGGTATGTTTTTAACATGCTTGTCAGTTGTTCGCAGTGATCCGTTTGATGTTTTCTTCCATCAAGCCGGAAATGAGCTGTTCATTTGTATGAGGAATCTGTTTGAGCTGTTGTACGACCAGCCCTTGTCTTGCAGCTGAATGATTTTGACTCAGCTTTGCTTTCCCCTCTATTTTGCTGATTTTGATTTTAAAGCCTTTTACCCCTTTGTTCATGCCTGCCAGCAATTTCGCATCGACATCCTCTAATTTGTACGGGCTGTCGGGGCTTTCGTATTTCAATACGAGATCACTCATCGACTGCACGGTTTCTTCCTCATCCAAAAGCTCCGCCTCTCCGTAAACATGAACCGCCACATAATTCCAAGTGGGTACAGCCTGATTCGTCTCATACCATTTAGGTGAGATATAACAATGAGGCCCTTGAAAAACGGCTAACACGTTTTGGCCATCAATCTCTTTCCATTGGGGGTTCGGCAATGCAAAATGACCGTATAAGCATTCGTTATTCTTACTCATCATCAATGGCAGGTGGGTTGCATACGGCATGCCTTCCGCCGTTGAAAACAATGCTGCGAAACCATACTCTTTGATGACATTGCACGCTTCAGCTTCACTCAGCTGAAATGGAGCGGGAATATACATACAAAACTCTCCTCTCGAACATGGATTGATAAAGCGCTTTCCGTTATAATAAGATATCAACTGACATTTAAAAAGGTACAGTTAGGAATAAATACACATGTCAGAGGAGAACATCTGATGAAAAATATGATTTTCGCTTTCGAAAGCGACACCCCGAAATACAAACAAATTTACGAACAATTTAAAACATTGATTGAGCAGGGAAATATTCAGGCAGATGAGCGGCTGCCTTCGATTCGGGAGCTGGCAGATTCCCTGCGGGTAAGCCGTAATACAACGCTGATGGCTTATGATCTTCTTTTAGCGGAGGGATACATTCGCGGAGAAACACGCAAAGGTTATTTTGTAAATGAAGTAGAACCTTCTTTATTTCAAAAAGAAAACGATGTTGTCCACGCTGAAAAAACCGAATCAACTCAGCCGGTCCTGATTGACTTTCGCGCCGGAGCCGTCGATCAAAAGCATTTTCCTCTGAAAACATGGAGAAAATTATACAATCAAGTTTTGACATCAGAGAAAAGCTTCCTGTACGGTGAACCGTTCGGCGAGAGAGACCTGCGTGAACAAATTGCCGCTTATCTCTTGGAATCCCGCGGAGTGAAAACAGATGCGGATTCCATTATCATCGGCAGCAGCACGCAGCAGATGCTGATATATCTCAGCCGGATTCTGAAAGAAGATTTTTCGGGAATGATCGTTGAAGACCCCGGATTTGACGGTGCCAGAGCGGCTTTTCAATTTCACGGGCTTTCTCTGGAAACGATGCCTGTCTATGAAAACGGAGCTGATTTTTCTCAATTACATGCAATGAAAGAAAAATTAATCTATGTGACCCCATCCCATCACAGCCCTTACGGCGTAAGCATGTCCATTCAGCAGCGCCAAACGCTGATCAATTGGGTGAATCATAGAGAGGGTTATATTCTTGAGGATGATTATGACAGTGAATTCCGTTATACACAGCAGCCGTTTCCCGCTCTTGCTTCCATTCAATCAGACCGGGTGATTTATTTAGGGAATTTCTCAAAATCCTTTCTTCCGGGCATCCGCATAAGCTATATGGTTTTGCCGCAGCGCCTTTTGCGCCGGTATAAAGAACGGTTTATTCATTTCGAAAGCACCGCTTCTTCGCTTAACCAGCTGACCATGGCTGAATTGATGAAGGCCGGTGAATGGACCCGCCATATTAAGCGCATGCGCATTGTTTACAGGCGAAAAATGCAGCACTTGATTTCACATGTAAAGCAGCAGTTCGGCGATCATGTGACGATCATCGGCGAGCAGTCGGGATTGTATATATTGGTGAGAGTTCACCTGAACTATACAGAAGAAACATTAATCGAACGCGCTTTTCAGTACGGAGTGAAGGTATATCCTACCGCCGTTTATTTCGTTGCCGAAAAACCCGAACCGCCGATCATAAAGCTAGGTTTCGCTCATCTCGATACTGATCAGATCACACAGGGCGTACAGCTTTTGAGAAATGCTTGGCTGTCATGAAAGAAAAAAGGCGCCGAACGGCGCCTTTTTTTATTTCGTATTTCTTGTGAATTTCGGCAGTCCAAATATGATGGCGGCGATGCCACAGATTCCGATTAAAACGGGATAGAAAGAGTATGGCAGGATGCTGACTGGTGAAATATTCCCGAATTTTCCGGCTGATAACAGCTGCGCGCCGTAAGGAATCAATCCTTGTATCATACACGAAAAGATATCCAGAATACTTGCCGATTTTCTGTTGTCGATGTTGAATTTATCAGCGATATTCTTTGCAATCGGCCCGGCTGCGATAATGGAGATCGTATTATTGGCCGCAGCCAGATTCGTCACGCTGACCAGTCCGGCAATGCCGGCTTCGGCGCCTTTTTTCGAACGGATTCGTTTCGTGATGAACTCCAGTAAAAAGTCGATCCCGCCGTTTTGTTTCATCACGCCGACCATCCCGCCGATCAGCATGGACAGGATGATCAGATCGCTCATTCCGGCAATTCCATCCGTAATCGCCTTAAAATAAGAGTCAAGCGTCAGGCTGCCGCCCGCTAATCCGATGATTCCCGTCAAAACCAATCCGCCGAATATGACAGCCATCACATTAATACCGATTAACGCAAAAACCAACACGGCGACATAAGGAAGCACCTTAATCCAGTTGTAAGATTCAGCACCCGTATGGCCGGCGTGGCCTGCCGGAATAAAAAATAAGATAATAACAGTCACAATGGCAGCAGGCAAAACAATCAGAAAGTTCGTTTTGAATTTATCCATCATTTGTGTTTTTTGCGTCCGGACTGACGCGATGGTCGTATCAGAAATAAAAGAAAGATTATCTCCGAACATAGCTCCGCCGACCACAGCCGCCATCGTAATCGCGCCGGAGATGCCAAGCTCTCCGCTCAAACCCGCGCTGATCGGCGCAACCGCCGCAATCGTGCCCATTGATGTTCCCATCGATATAGAAATAAAACAAGCAATGATAAACAGCCCCGGCAGCAAAAACTGCTGCGGAATAACGCTCAAAGCAAGATTGACAGTTGAATGCACCGCCCCCATCGCTTCAGCCGCTGAAGCAAAGGCACCTGCCAATATAAAAATCAAAACCATAATGATAATATCAGGATGTCCCGCACCGGAAGCGAACCATTCTATTTTTTGATTGAGCGATTTCTTCCGGTTAAATAACAGCGCAAAAGCTGACGCAATGATCGCGGCAATCAAGATCGGCAATTTATAAAAATCTCCGGTCACCAGACCAGAGCCGACAAAAAGCCCTACGAATAAGACTAAAGGCAATAACGCCCAAGGGTTCTTTTTATTGTTCATCTGGGTAAACCACCTCTTTTCAGCATTAAAGTCGCTAATCACAGTCTAAGCAACATTTCACACTTTAAAAGTCTGCAGTAAAAAAGTCAAGCTGAAAAAAGGATAAGTAATGATTGATAAGATAGAAAAGGCTGTTTTGTTTCCACTCTTTAGAAAATAAAAAAACCAAGGCTCGTTTCCCTTGGTACATTTCATGCGGCCCCGCGTCCGGGACACCTTCTCTTCATTCAGAAATACATTCAGCTTTCAATCTGTTTTTAAGTTTCGCTTCATTTTCAAGGATATCTTCGTAATCCTCAATCTTCCTGTTTAATCGTTTTATGGTTTCATCAATTTCCCTCTGTTTCTCCGTCAGCCTTTTCCTTTCATTTATCAGGATGTTTTTTCGGGGTTCGATCGTATGATCGGCTCCTTCAATAAATAAAGCGGTATATTCAATCAGCGCCTCAATCGACAGCCCGGCACTTCTCATGCATTTTATAAATTGAATCCAATTCACATCATCTTCGTCATAATTGCGGATGCCGCTTTCATCGCGTTTTACCGGAGGAATCAGTCCTATACTTTCATAATACCTAAGCGTTGCGGCTGATAACTCAACCTGCTTTGCAGCCTGCGCAATCTTCATATTTTTACCACCCGTCCTTCATACCTTTCATAAGCGTGCCATTATAGAATATCATTTCATAAAAAAATAAACCAAACTCCTTGACTTAAAGTCCGCTTTAACATTTAAAGTAAAATCGAACAGAGGATTCATCACTTTATCTTGGAAAGGAAGATAACCATGTGCAATAATCATCCGACTCGTGTATTAAGCGCTCCGCATGCAAAAGCTAAATTTGAGCGGACAACGATTGAGAGAAGAGCATTACGGCCGCACGATATCCTGATTGATATTAAGTACAGCGGGATTTGTCACTCAGACATCCACAGTGCATTCGATGAATGGGGCGGCGGAATCTTTCCGATGGTTCCCGGACACGAAATTGCCGGAGTTGTGGAAGCCGTGGGTGAAGAAGTCACCACATTTGCCGTCGGCGACCGTGTGGGTGTCGGCTGTTTTGTAGACTCCTGCGGGGAATGTGAATACTGCCTGAACGGAGACGAACAATATTGCACAAAAGGCGTTGTTCAGACTTATAATAACCTGGACTACGACGGAAACCCTACGTATGGCGGCTACAGCCAGAAAATAGTTGTCACTGACAGATTCGTTGTCCGGATTCCGGATCAGCTGGATTTGGATGCTGCCAGCCCGCTATTGTGCGCGGGCATTACCACCTATTCTCCGCTGAAACACTGGAATGCCGGCCCCGGCAAAAAAGTGGCAATTGTCGGAATGGGCGGGCTCGGACATTTAGCCGTTCAATTTGCGCACGCTTTAGGCGCAGAGGTCACCGTCCTCAGCCGCTCAATGAACAAAAAAGACGAAGCGCTTGAATTTGGAGCCGATCATTACTTTGCAACAAGCGATCCGGATACATTTACTGAGCTGGCCGGACGATTTGATCTTATTTTAAATACAGTATCCGCGAACCTTGACGTAGATGCCTACTTATCCCTGATTCGCATTGACGGTACATTGGTAAATGTGGGAGCGCCCGCTAAGCCGGACTCATACAGTGTGTTCTCCTTAATCACGGGCCGCCGCAGCATTGCGGGTTCACTCGTCGGCGGTATTCCGCAGACTCAGGAGATGCTTGATTTCGCCGCCGAGCACGGCATTGCTCCTAAAATTGAGGTGATACCGGCCAATCAAGTTGACGAAGCGTACGAACGGGTTCTCCAAAGCGATGTCCGCTACCGTTTCGTCATTGATATTTCAACTTTATAATCGACATAAAAAACATACCAATATTTGTTGGTATGTTTTTTTCAGTTCAAATTATTTTTTATTTCAGCAGCCATCCGGGCACCGCTTTTATGTAAACCAATTCGCCTATCAATTCAACGATCGTCTGTGTGACGATAACAGCGGCGGCTAATGAGGCCCAAGCATCCGGCAGAGCCAGCGCCAACGGAAGGACTGCGAGAGAATTTCTTGTGCCCGTGCTGAAGATCAATGCTCTTCCTTCACCTGTATCCAGACGGAACGCATATGCAATAAACCGGGAGACAAACGGCATAATGAGCAGGAATAACAGATAGATCGGAATCACACGTATAATGATGCCAGCATCACTGATGACCTTTCCGATTTGTGTGGCGACGACCGCCAGTAAGAGCAGAGCCATAAAAGGAACAGGCAGCCACGCCGTCCACTCTAACATCTTTTCTCCCGCCGGCTTCTTATCAGCCCATAATTGAGTCATCACCGCCGCCAGCAGCGGCACTGCTATTAACAATAAGAATGCTTCCAGAAACGGTCCCGCATGAACAGCCCCTATCACTTCTTTCCCGATAAACAGCCACAGGTATAACGGAAGCAATACCATCTGAACGGCGAACAAAACCGGCGTGGAAGCCAGTATTAATCTCTCATTTCCTTTGCCGAGCTGAGTAAAGACGATGACGTAATCAATACAAGGTGTAAGCAATACCAAACAAACCCCTAATAATATAGGAGGAGATTGAGGAAAAATGGCGGTTAACACCCATACAACGACAGGTACAGCTAAGAAATTACCGATCAATAAAGCCGCCATAAATTTGAGGTTTGACATGGCTTCCTTCAGCTTCAAGAATGGGATTTGGGCAAACATGGCATACATGAGAACAGCGATAAGCGGTGATATCGTCCATCCCCAGCGAAGTCCTGAATCTTTTCCGGCGATCCCCGCTATTCCGCCGATTACAAGAGTCACACCATATATCCAAATTTGCTGTTTTTCTAATGTCTCTCTGGTTATTTTCATTGGCTGACACCTCTTCCCCGCCCATTATACCTTCTTTTCTGCCGCTCTTGCATTATGGTTCTGCCGGAATTAAAAAACACCAAGGGTCTGTGACACTTGGTGTTTTTGGAACGCGGCCGAGAAAAACGGGATGAAAACCGTTAATCCTTGTAAATAACTCCCAAAAAAATATTTTTGACATACTGTTCCTTATCGAATAAAAGCATTCTCTTTCATTTCCAAAGCATCATCCAGCCATCTCGGGTGCATCGGCAAGAGATGTTCAGGTAATTCATGGATATCAAAATATCTGATTTCCATAGCTTCCTCTGTGGACTTTTTCAAAGTGCCGCCGATGACGTCACATTGAAAACAATTGGTAATAAAATGGCTGACTCTGCCGTCAGGGTATATAAAGGTTTGTGAACTCGGATCAGAATAAACGCCTATCATTTTAGAGACTTTCACCACTAATCCAGTTTCCTCTTCTATTTCTCTTATAATTGCTTGTTCAACTGTTTCACCAGGTTCCACATGTCCTGAAGGAATGCCCCATAAACCATTATCAGCACGCTTCATTAATAAAACGGAACTTGATTCTTTAATTATAATTCCAGCGACTCCGGCTTTCACTTGTTCTGTCCATTGGAAATCCGGTTTTTTCCGTACTTCTGCCTTTATTTCATTATCGAACAAGTCTTTCAGATCGCGGATCACAACATCCGGATTTCTAAAATCATGTTTTGCAGGAAATAAAGTATTTTGTTCAGAAACTAATACGGAAGTGATGCCTATTTGGTTTGCTCCGACAATATCTGTTTCAGGCGTATCCCCAATCATAACGCATCTCTCTTTATCTTCAAAAGACTCGAGTACTTTTTCAAATATTGAAGACGCCGGTTTTCCAATTATAATCGGCTCTTTAGCAGCTGCTGTTTTAACAGCCGCGACTATAGCGCCTGTCGCGGGAGCTGGTCCGTTAGCGGCAGGAAATGTTTTATCCCCGTTTGCAGCGATAAATGAAGCCCCGCAGCGGATGAGGTTTACTGCCTTATGCACATCCTGAAATGTAATATTTTGATCCCATCCAATGACAACAGCCTCCGCCTGATCTTCCGTAAGATCAATACCGGCCTTTTGAATTTCACTTTTAAGTTGGTCATTTCCCAATATATATGCCTTCTTTATTCCTTCACTGACAAGGTAATCAGCTGTTGCCCACCCCGCAGTAAACACTTCATCAATACTTGCTGAAATCCCCAGTTTATGAAGGCGTTTCACAATCGTTTCTCTTGTAACACAAGGATCATTCGTTAAAAAGCGAATGGCTTTCTTTTCTTCACGGAGTCGTTTTAAAGAGGCCACAGCTCCTGGTAAAGCTTTATCTCCTATATATATCACTCCGTCTAAATCAAATAAAAATACATCATAATTCTCGGAGATCATCATAACACTCCTTAAGCGGTTGTCTCTTGGTTAATAGTTGAGCGATACGCAAAATGATTTGTAGGGCCTTGTCCTTTCCCGATTCCTAAGGGATGTTTAATGGCTGCTGAAATGAATTCCTTTCCAGTTGCCACTGATTCCGGTATGCTGTGCTGCTTTGCCAGCTCTGCAGTTATCACAGCTGAAAACGTACAGCCTGTTCCATGAGTATGCTTTGTGTCAAAGCGGGGAGAAACAAATTCCCCGAAGTCCTCGTCAAAGTACAAAATATCACGGGCTTCTCCGTTCAGGTGCCCCCCTTTTACGACAGCACTTTTTGCCCCGTATACCTCCACTATTTCTTTCGCCGCATCACGCATCTGCTGTACAGTCTCGATTGATTTGCCGATGATTACTTCCGCTTCCGGAATGTTCGGTGTAATAACAGTTGTTTGGGGTATTAATAATTTCTTCAAATGATCAATGGCGTCCTTATGGAGCAGATGATGTCCGCTTTTAGCAATCATAACCGGATCCATCACATACGATTGAATATTTGCCTCTTTTAACTTTTCTGCCAGCAATTCAATAATTCCTATACTTGCAAGCATACCGGTTTTGACAGCATCCGGTTTTATATCATCCATGACACAGTCTATTTGCTGAGATATATTCTGAAGAGACATCTCCTCAAAACTTTTCACACCAAGTGTGTTTTGTGCAACAACTGATGTAATAACTGCCATTCCATATACCTTTTGTTCCTGAAATGTTTTTAAATCTGCGTGAATTCCCGCCCCTCCGGAAGGATCAGTCCCAGCAATCGAAAGGGCTTTATAAATATCCGTCAACTTACACTCCTCCTTCAGGCAGGTTTCACTGCTTTAAAAATGACAAAAGGCGGATATTCCTTTTCACATTTCCAATTATTAAATTGAAACTCTTTCTCTATGGCTTTTACATGCTCTTGGTCAATATCGTTTAACGTTGGTTCTGATAAAGTTACATTTTCAAAACCTGCAAGAGTTAATAGTTTATAATACATTGACTTCGGCCAATGAAAATCATTTAAAATTAAATCTGCTTGTCCGGGAACATGGAGCCATTCATTTCTTTCTTCTCCGTAAGAATATTCTTTCCCCGATATTCCATTGCGGAAGGTTGAAAATTCAATTCCGGTTGAATCAGGATTCGTATCGAGTATGACAAATGAAGCTCCTGGTTTTAACACACGAAAAATTTCATCTATGATACCTTTGATACGCTGGTCACTATCCGTATTAATAAAAACATAACAGGCCATTGCAGCATCAACTGAGTGATCTGGTAAGAAGGAAAGATTATCGTGTTCAATTAAATGATAGTCCACATGAGGATGTTGTCTTTTTGCCTTTGCTATATCTAACATCTTCCTTGATTCATCGACTGCGATCACATTGCAGCCTATTCTGTCAGCCAGCCTATAAGCTACCTTTCCTGGACCGCATCCGAAATCGAGCACCTTTTTAATCTCCGCTTTATCAAAAGTACGAAAAACAAACTCAAAACCTAACGTTTGTTCTAAAACGTCGTTATAAGCATCGAATTTACCAGCAACACTGTCTTCTTTCCATGAAGTTTTCATTGAATTTCCTCCTTTTGCTCAGTTGAGAAATAATGAAGCCACTTATTCCTGACGAAAAATTGATATATAGGAAGTAAACTTTGAAATAGAGAATGATCCATATCACGTTTATATGCAATATGCTGGTATATACTGAAAAGGAAAAGAATCTGTTTCCAGTAATCAGGTAAATCAAGCATTTCAATATCGTTTTTTGTCATAGAAATTTGATCTTTCCTAAGTAATTCTTCGTACTTTAAGACTATTTCAATGGACGGCCAGTTATTTCCCTCAGGCATTTTCGGGAATTCAAATTCCGGAATATCATGGTGATTTTCAGCTTCTTCAAGCACCGTTTTCGCCCATTCATGATCTGAATCATAAATATGGATTGATCCCGCATTATGAAAATATTCTCCGACTTCTACACGCAGTTCTCTGGCCATTAATTCCTGCATGAAGGTAAATGAGAAAAGATCACTGATCATCCCGCGAAAAGCATCATTTGCACGCATGACAGAAGACATGTATAATTCGCCTTCCCTCACAAAAAACTGCAAACCGATTGTGCAGGAAACATCTATATTTTCTAAAACGAAGAGTTCCGAAGCATCGAATATTTGAATAAATGCCCTTTTTGAATCAATATCTTCTTGTGTCAAAAGATTTTTTATTCTATTCCATTGATTTAGTTTTGCATTTCCGAATTCGAATATTTTAGGCCCGTACGCAGTGCCTGTTAATGTTTTTTTATTCATTGAGTATGAAGGCATTTTTTTATTGTAATAACTGATAAAATCTAAGTCGTTACTCCCCGATAAATACCATAGCACTTCAGCAAAATTAAACACGATATTGGTTTTTCTTGAGGATAAATAAGTGACACGTTCTATTGGATTTTCCAGAGTCAGATGGTAGTTCAATTGTTCTCTGCTTTTTTGTCCGCGCGGTGAATTAAAAAATTCAGGGTTGTGATAGATGTCATACAGCGTTTCCGTATATGCTTCATGAAAAGTTCTCTTTCTCATTGAGATTCCGCCTTATATGCTGCAAAGATATTTTTAATGTTCTCTAATAAATCATCTGTATCTTTATAGCTGATGTACTCAACATCCGCCACTGCATGTAACCCTTGAATTAAGAAAGCATAATCCTTGTCCTTTTCTAGAAATAGCACGATCTTTTTTTTCAAGGCGGAAGCCCATCCAATCTCTATATGTGTTCCAGGAGAAGCGGGTGATCCGGGAAATGCTGCAAAAAGGTCGCAAGTACTTATTTCATCAAAATCAATTTTAGTGCATTGAAGGGGTGTCATGAAATCTTTCCCCCACCCTTCCCGCTTGTGAGCATTATGAACCAGCCATCCTTCATTCTCAAAAAAGGAAATTAATGATTCCAGCTTTCCCCTCTCATACGTACTCATCAATCCAGTTTTCTCATCTACTAAACTTTTAAAAGGCCCTGCCAGAAAAACTTTTTTAGTCGCCACTTCATATCACCCTTTCAAAATAAATAAAGCCACTTTCCTCTATGGAAAGTGGCTTAAATATAGATAAGATAAAGAATCTCTCTAATTTTTCACTTCCCTACGCTGGTATTAACCAAATCAGGTTCAAAGGGTCAGGACGTATTGTCTCTTCTCAGCTATTAAAGCTCCCCTAGTGACTTTTTATAAATATTTACTTTAATTCTATGCTATTCCATATAAATAGTCAAACAATGACTTTCCCTTCAATATTGCAGCTTACCCACTAGTTTTAAAACCTTCCGGCCTCTTTTTTCCTGCCAACGAATAAGGTGACCACAACACTGGCTAAACTGACCAAAGTCCCCAGTACGGCAGCAAGAATTGTCAAAAAGCCATTGGGGATCAGAAATCCAATCGGAATGAGCCCCGCAAACGTGAGGACGATAAAACATTGATAGACTCCGGATATGATTCTCACAACCAAACTGCCAAAAAAGGACATGACGAATGGAGGAATGAACAAACATAAGATGATTCCGAGTGAGATCAATAAAATCATAGGCTCGTCAAAAGAAATGACACGATCGCCGGGAGACTCTTCAGCAGCCGCGAATACAGCAAATATAGACATTATCAGCGTAAGAAAAACAAGAAAAAGCCTTTTCAGCAACGTTATGACTCCTTTTTATAAAAACGGGTATCCTTTTTTTTAAGACGATAACCATTTTATGTTATCAAATGAAATAATATGAAGTCAATTGATGAATGAATAACGTAATAAACGGCTTGCTGCTGTGTCGGTCTTATATCAGGAGGAAAAACAATCCGTACAGAATCAATATTGGTTTTCTCGATGTGTTTCATCAGTTTGACGGCATCACTGGTTCTTACGGCTGAAACCCCGAATATCAGTTCAACATCTTCAAATTTTTCGCTGATTAACATACTCAATGATCTGAAGGCGCTCATCTATGCTGAGTGGATGCTGTTCACCAGTCGTGCCGCATATGAGTAACGAATGGATACCGCTGTTTTTCAAGTGTTCGACAATAAGATCAAATCCTGCTGAATATAAACGTTCATCTTCATGAAAAGGCGTAGGGATAGCAATAAAATTTGCATGAGAATGACCTCCAAGTACTATTCTTGAATATCTGCAGAGTATCATATAACACTGTCTGACATTTAAAAAAGTACAGTTTCAGATAACTCAACATGTCAGATGTAAAGGCTGACACACAAAAAAGGAAAGAGAGCCTGCTTCATCGCTTCATCCTATAGCGATTCATTCTCTGGATTGCTTGACAAATAAGAGTAATAAGGCAAACTAAATATAAAAATTGTACTAATGAGGTGGGATTTATGATTTTAGATTTAAAAGGTGAACCGCACATGGATCATCTTGTGGGAATGCTGTATTCTGCCGTTAATGAAAATTACAGCCGCTTAATATCCATTGTGTCAGACATGTCACAGCAGGAGGTCGATTATAAAGGACCAAATCAAACATACAATAGTACAGCTCAGCTAATAAGACACTTAGCATATGTTGATCTCAACTGGATATTCAGAATAAAGGGTGAACCGATACCAAAGCAGCTTGAAGAGAAGTATGGACCAATGTTAGATCAGAACAATAAGATCCCTTTCATTTCCGGTGTTTCATTAAAACAAATTCTCACTGATTATGAAAAAGTATTCAGCATGTTTAAGTCTGTTTGTTATCAGTTAACTGACGATCAACTGAATCACACAGTAGATTATGAAGCTGAAAAACAAGCAACCATTCAATGGGGAATATGGCATATGGCAGACCATAATAGATATCATCAAGCTCATATTAATCAGCTTCGCAAATGGTTTGAAGAGAAACAGAAACTTGGCTGTTAAAGCCGATTATAGGAGGAGCAAGGATAAATTTATTACAAATTCATGTTCACTGACTGCCAATCAATTAAAATGGTCAGACAAAAAATCGCTATTACATTTGCAACGTATCTTAATCCGGCCGGCGCAGTTGTTTTCAGCATAATAAAAAAAAGACCGCTTTCCCCTCTTCTTCAACGTAACTGACATCATCATCTTCATTTTTCTTAACATAAGGTTCAGCAAATCGTTCCTCGGTATATTCCACACATTGTTTTCAAATGCAGGTGCAATTCTCCCTGAAACAGCAAATGGTTGTTTGGTTTATTGAATTCTTTCATATTAAATGGAGTCATTTTAATGATCATATCAGTCTCCTTCCAAACGAGATTGCATTTACCCATTATTTGTTATTCTGCAACTGAATCATTATCTTTTATATCAGGAATTCTTACAAAAAAGTAAGGTGAGTGTAAGGTATCCGCATTTATTCGATATGCAGTGTTCACTAGAATAAGAAATATAAAAGGAGTGATGAAGAATGAAAAATATGAGCATTTTCATTATTATATTAGGCTGCCTATCGGTTTTCATATTAGGAGGCTGCGCTGATCAAGGCGCCGTGCTGGAAAGCGATTATTACGTACAAATTCACGGAAAAGCGGAAAAAAACAAAAATAATAGCAACTACGTTTACAATTTAGAAGGGTATAACGAGAAAGGTAAGAAAAAGATGGTTTCTTTCTTTGTTGAAAAGCCTTATCAAGAAGGTGACATTGTACGCGTTCCGAGGAGCTATGAGGGTTATACCGGAGAACCTGAAGCTATTAAGGCCGAGAAACTGCCTGAAAAGATCAAAGACCGATTCAACATTGAGAAATAACAGCGAGTTGAGCAGATATTTAAGTCTGCTCTCAATTTTTTACGACAGGTTCATTCGAATGCAAAATGCAGGATGGCTCCTTGGGCCACTTCTACATAAAAGATTGTGCAAATTAAGCACACCCTCCCCATTTTCTTTTTTTGGCTGGTTACAACTATCGGAAGTGACATTGACAATTCTTCTATGGTCCCAAGTAATTAATGAACTCTATAGTGGGCGGATACGTATACGGCGGGGTTTGCAGTTTTTTAACTTCTTGTTATTTGAGCTATTTCGACTTTTACTTGAAAGAATTAAATTAGAGAGTCTGAACGAGGAGTGAAGCACGCGCTCCATGTGAATCCATTTAGTTCAAACTGAATATGCGCGGACTAAAATAGTTGCACTGATGGACTTATTCAACACAAAAAAGAGCAGGAAACCCGTAAGTTACTGCTCTCCTCAGTCTATCCACCGTTCATTTGTTTTACAATGTATTCAGCATCATTTCCTACACCTTGAAGCAGCGCCGAACCTCGCCTATGCTGCCAAGGCAAACCAATAAAATACAATCCTTCCGCAGCTGAAACACCCCGGTGATGTATAATTCGGCCTTCCTTATCCAAAACACCTTCTATTTTCATCCAACAAAGCGGATTCTTAAAACCAGTTGCCCAAATGATATTGTTTACTTCTAATGAAGATGAATCTTTAAAAATGATTTCATTTTGCTTTCCGGCTATGACTCTTTGTTTTAAGATGATCTTCTTCTGTCTTATTGCATGTTTTAATTCATACCCAAATATGGGGTCGCCTTTCTTCTGAATGAACTTGCCTAATATGGATGTATGACTTGCATGTAAAACTCCTAATTTATCAAACCACCAAAAGATACTTCTTTTTCCAATCCATAAAGGGAAATAAACCGGTTTATTACTGCAAGCCAAATATGTAACTCTTTCTTTGGATAATTCAACAGCTATCTGAGCCCCGCTATTCCCGCCGCCGACTACCAGTACATTCCCAGGCGCCAGTTGTTTTGAATGTTTATATTGTGAAGAATGTAATTGATGAATATGATCGGCTACATCCCTTGATATTGATGGAATATTAGGGGTATGAAAAGGACCTGCGGCCATCACAAGATTCTTCGTTTGATATTCTTCCCGGTTTGTTTTTATTAAGAAATAGTTGTTTAATTTTTGGACACTTATTACTTCTGTCCGTAATTGGATCGGGATTTCAAATCTTTCAACGTATTTTTTCAGATAAGCAGCAATTTCATTTTTTGAAGGGAGTCCATGCTTGTCTCCTTCAAGCTGCATTCCAGGCAAAGAGCTGTACATTCGAGAAGTAAATAAAACCAATGAGTCATACCGGTTGTTCCAGCTTTCTCCCACTTCATGACTTTTATCCAAAATGATAAACTTTTGTTTCGACTTCTTTAGATAATATCCTACTGAGATTCCTGCCTGACCGGCTCCGATTACTATCGTGTCGTACATATGAATCCCCCCTCCGGTTTTATCTTAATTGTCAGCAGACAAAGTGAGTCCCTATTTCCTCCTTTAATGATGATGATGGTCACGCGGATTCTCAGATTGGGCCTGACAAAGAATCGTATTGTCGTGATTATGCGCTGCTGTTTCCATTTGAATGGTTACATGTGTAATGCCTTTATCAGCAAGTTCATGTTCCATTTTGCGTAAAATACTTTCACTTTCAGAAATGGTCAGTTGATCGTTAACAACTGCGTGGCAGGAAAGAGCATTCAATCCGCTTGTGATAGACCATATGTGCAAATCATGAATGCTTTGAATTCCTTCTGTCTCTTCAATTGTATGAATGATGTCAGTGACATCGATATTTTCCGGAGTTCCTTCCATTAATACGTGAATGGAGTCTTTCGTCACATGATAACCGCTTCTCAGAACAAGAATAGCTACAATGACACTGGCCACTGGATCTGCCCAGCTCCACCCGAAAAAGATGATTAGGATCGCAGCCAGTATGGCACCTACAGATCCGAGCATGTCACTTATCACATGTAAGTAAGCCCCTCTTATGTTCAGGTTATTCTTTGTATCTCCGCCGTTCAGCATAATCCAAGCGGCCAATATATTTACAGCTAACCCGATGATACTAATCGTCAGCATGCCGGTTGTTGCTACCTCCGGCGGATGAGAGAAACGTTTGATTGCTTCATAAATGATGTAAAGGGAAATCAATATTAATGCAACACCGTTTATCACAGCTGCGAGAATCTCAAATCGTTTGTAGCCGAATGTCTTATGATGACTTGCCTTTTTTTCGGCCAATTTAAAAGCAATCAGAGCAACCATTAATGAGATCGAGTCACTCAGCATATGACCTGCATCTGACAAAAGCGCTAAACTATTGGTTAAAAAACCGCCTATCGCTTCTATTATCATATAACCTGTAATCATGATAAAAGAGATCAATAAAACCTTCTTATTGGATCCGCCAGCGTGATTGTGATTGTGACCCATAAAAATCTCCTCCTTATCTCATACACTGCATTTATTATTTCTTTTCTGTTATGAAGCATTCTAACATGGACAAAAAATAACCTTATATGATTATATGATCATATATGAATATATAGGTTCTTTACTGAAATGTCAAAATCTTTTCAATGAAAATGTCCAATACTTTATATTGCTCTTGATCAATAATTGCTATGAAGCCGCGGATTACAGTAATTACTTTAGGCGCAGACAATTTAGAAAAATCGCTTCACTTCTATCGAGATGGCTTGGATCTGCCTACAGAGGGAATAGCCGGTACAGAATTTGAACATGGCGCAGTTGCCTTTTTTGACTTGCAAACAGGACTGAAACTTGCCATTTGGAACCGCAAAGACATCGCACATGAAACAAACGTTACGTTAAATGCGCCAAGCCCTGCAGAATTTACATGAGGACATAATGTCAGCAGTAAAGCTGAAGCCGATAAAGTCATGGAACAGGCAAAACAGGCAGGAGCAACGATAACTGATCCCGCTCATGATACTTTTTGGGGCGGATACTCCGGTCACTTCCAAGACCCCGATGGACACTTATGGGAAATCGTTTGGAATCCGCACTGGGATGCAATTGAATAACCAAATTTAGCAACAATAAAAACACACCTGAAAGTTCTGGTGTGTTTTTTATTTGTTTCCCAAAACGATCAAACTATTTATACGATGGCGGGATGCTTTGCGGAAAACGGAATACATTTTCGGGATCGTATTTCGCCTTTATTCTTTGAAGCCTTGCAAAGTTTGAGCCATAATATGCTTTTCCGAAGTTCTCGATATTTTGATCCGGAACATTCACATATGAACCTGTTACATATGGTTTCATCAGCTGACGCACTCTTTCAACTGATGCAAGATTCGAAGCTTCTTGTGATTTATTTTTCCAACTAGCCGTCCATTCCGTATAAAACAACGGACGGCGCCAATAGAAGGCTGTTTCACTGCTTGGTACTCTGCTTATCGCGCCGCCCCAATTGATAAAAAAGAAATTGGTTTCTGTCCCAGTCGCTTTTTCTAAAAATTGTCTCATTACTGCAATAGGTTCTTCCGGCCAAAGATTGAGCGCCCACGCCGAGGAGAATTTAACACTCTGATCAGATCTGCCGGGAATCGGTTCGTCAGGATCTAAGAAATCTATACAATCCGGGTAGTATAATGTTTTGATTACTGTTTGTGCCGGCGTTCCGGCATTTAATAAAGGTTTTAATAATTGAATCAGCTCTGGTTTTGAACCGAGGAACAATCCTTCCGCATGGCACAAGCCATTTACTTTGCTGTAAATCTCAAGGTAGCATCCTAATCGTTCGTCTGTAAACGGCGCCCATTTTTGCCACGCTTTAAATACCGTTTCTAACTGTTCCCACGGCCAAATAATATTAAAGACGGTTGCGGTTTTAGGGGCACGGTGAACTTTGAACGTATATTGGGTGTTATATCCGAAATTGCCTCCCCCGCCGCCTCTGGAAGCCCACAGTAAATCTTCATTGCGGGATTGATTTGCTTGAATAATCCTGCCTTTGGCATCTACCATTTTCAGTGCGAGAAGGTTATCGCTTATCAGGCCGATCGATCGTGAAAGCACTCCAAATCCGCCTCCCATCGTGATTCCTCCGATTCCGACGGTTGGACTGTCTCCGAACGGGGCCATAAAACCTTCCCGAGCTAAACCTTTTACAAGCGGGCCGACGTGAATGCCGGTTTGAACGGTTGCTACCGCGTTTTTTTCATCTAAGAAAACTTTATTCATGTCACTCACATCAATAACAATCCCATCACTTACCGTGGAAAGATTTTTATCCAGAGCATGGCGGCCGCTTCTGACACGCATAGGCACATTCTTCTCACGAGCCCATTTAATAGCATTACTTACATCGTATGAATTTTGTGCAAAAACAAAGACAAGCGGACAGACATCAACATAAGGGTTCCAATTCTTAACCGCCTGTGTATAGCCGGGGTCCCCTTTGAAGATGACGCGTCCTGTTAACTGTGCTGATCCCATCTATTTCACTCCCAATAAGCATTTGATTCCGATACCAGTATATGTAGGAATGGGACAAATTCTTAGACAGATGTTCTGCAAACTTAAAAATAGATACATATACGCGAAGATGAGATAAAAACAAAAAAAGACAAGAGCGGCAAGCTGCCGAAACTCTTGTCTCTCCTGCCTTTTTTA
Source organism: Bacillus sp. FSL K6-2861 (assembly GCF_038630725.1). NCBI lineage: Bacteria > Bacillati > Bacillota > Bacilli > Caryophanales > Bacillaceae > Bacillus > Bacillus sp. FSL K6-2861. The sequence continues at coordinate 554,365 of NZ_CP152037.1, read as the reverse complement.
TCATGATAGGCACTTACATTTATTGGCGTGATATCCCGACCAAACTATGGAAGTCCATAGAAAATTATGTTTGCCCTGCCATGCGTGGTTCTGCTGAGACACCGGCTGAGCAATCTTTCTGCTTGATCCCCCGACAAGAATCTTATTCTTTATCGTTTTTGCATCCCTGTATTGATTTTCTCAGTCAAAAATCTTATCTTTTACGTTATGAAAAGATCTTATTTTTTCTTCTTGTGCTTACGTTTGCAATCATGTTTTTTCTCTTTCTTATGACGTTTTTTACATTTCGCTTTGGCTGCTAATTTTGCCGCTTCTACCTTTGCTTCTGCTGCTCTGGCTCTTGCTTCTTCCGCTCTTGCTATCGCCTCTTCCGCTCTGGCTCTCGCTTCTGCTTCTCTTGCTGCTTCTGCTCTTGCTTCGTCTTCCGCCATATCAAAATCATGGCCAAGGTCACAGGCTTCGTTGTATGGCTTTTTCTTCTGAACGTACTGTTGATCTTCACCTTCGTTATAATACATTACGCCACTCCTTCTCTCATCTTTTAATCTTTACATACTATGTAAAGAAATAACTGCAGCTTGGACTGGTATTATGATGAACCGGCACATTTTAGGGCAATTTTCATTTATCGATACAACAGATTCTGGATGCTTGATGAAACTTAAATGTTTATGATAAGCAGCGTAAAAAGGGAGACTACGAAAAAGGATGCTGCACGCTGCAGCATCCTTCTGTACAACTTTTTATTGAACGATTGGAAAGTGTTTTTTGGCTTTTAGTTTGCTTGCTGTGTTTGTTTTACTGGTTCTTTGCTAAAAAGTCCGACAACGTTCCACAAGATAATTGCAGCAGCTATGATTAAACGAGTCGTACTGACTTCTTGGTTAGTAAATAATTTATAGCCATATATTGACCCCAATGCTGCTATACAAAAAATATTGAACCATTTACTCCAACGCAATTAGAAAACTCCTTATAAAATGATTACATTTCAAAACAATGTATTATAATATTAACAAAATTTTTCAATAATTTACCTTAAATCATTCTTAATTGGTTTTCCTGATCATTTTCTCTAATCGTCTTCGATCTTTCGGATTTTTGATCATTTTTTTGTTACAGGCTAGACCCAGACATCATTTTCAGCTGTTTGATCAGTTATTTCCTGCCCGGTATTCACAACACCTTTAGGTTCTACAAGCAAAATGTTACACTCTGATTCTGCATAAGGTTTATGTTCAACATTTTTCGGAATGACAAACATTTCACCTTCATTTAATGTTACTTCTCCATCACGAAATTCAATGATTAAATTACCCTTAATGACAATGAAGACTTCATCTGTTTCGTCATGCTTATGCCAAACAAAATCCCCTTGTACCTTAACAAGTTTAAATTGATAATCATTCATTTCAGCGATTACTTTTGGAGACCATTGATCTTGGAACGCAGCTAATTTCTCTTGAAAATTAATCGGTCTATATTCCATTCTTTCCGCTTTCCTTGTAAAACTCAAATATTTAACTAGTCCCAAATTAAAGGCCTGTCCACTTCAGCAGTTCTGAGATAGTCTAAAAGCTGACCGGTATGTACTGACTCATGGTAAGCGATTCTTAATAACATGTCTCCTAGTTCGCGAATATATCCAACATCAGACCTGTCAATCTTTATATTTGTTAAATCTGTTTCGTTTAACGATTTGATGAATGTCAAAAACTCGGCCCGATACGGTTTTGCAAATTCTAATTCTTCGATTACTGTGGTAAACGTTTTTGATTCATACGGATTTTTAGATTCCTCTGAAGACTCATTCATTTGTTTTAGTAAAATGTGATGATAAAGAAATTCCGCTTCTAATACATGTCTTATCATTTCCTTACACGACATTGCTTCGGAATCCGGGCGCCAGTCCATTTTTTCCTCAGGTATAGCTGCCCATAACTTGATGCTTCGCCGTCTTACTTCTTCAAAATGTAAAACAATAAGGTCAATTGTATTCAAGTGTTTTCCCCCTTTTATTTTTAAATAATTCTCCTTCTTCCCGGAAAAAACCTCTTCAAATAAAAAACATATTCTTTCCCAACTCGCTGGATTGATAATCAAACCATTTTTAAGATAAGGAGATATTCATTCATCCATACAATAGACTCTGGTTGAACATATACTAAATGATAGTTTTCATTAGAAAGGAGAAATCAGCTTTGGCAAAGTATCGGATCATGACCTTTGACGGGGGCGGTACCTTAGGTGCTTTAAGTTTACAACTATTGAACAGACTAGCTGAAGAAAATCCAGCATTAATAAGCCGAACCCATGTATTTGCGGGAAATTCAATCGGTTCATTTACTGCCCTTGCATTAGCAAGCGGAAGATCTCCGAAGGAAACACTTCAGTATTTTGAGGATGAAATCCTGCCCGCATTCAGCACTTCCCGGCCGGGAGGACCTGTTTTCAATCAACAATTGCCATATTCCGGTTTTATTAAAGCGGTACGAAACTTTTTCCCGCCAGGCCTTCGCCTTAAAGATCTAAGAAAACGAATTGTTGTCCCTTCATTCAAATTATACTCCCCGGCACTGGATCGTTGGACGCCCGTATTATTTCACAACTTTCCCGGCTCTCCCTATTTAAATGAGAAAGTGAGTGATGTCATACTGCGGAGCAGCGGTGCTCCCGCAACGCAGCGCGCCTATCAAAACTACGTGGACGGATATGTAGTGGCAACGAACCCCAGTACGGCCAGTATCGCGTTTGCGGTTGGTAAAGCCAACGTGCCATTGGATCAAATTGCGGCGCTATCCATCGGTACAGGCGAAGCCCCGACTCGGTTAAGAAGAGATACGAGGGGGTGGGGAATGGTAAGTGCGGATAACATACGTCCCGAAAATCTGAAGAACCTTCCTCCAAATTGGGGAGTCCTTTTGGACAGGTCGCCTAATGAACCATTACTGCCATTTCTTCAGATGATCTCCGGCGGAAATGGCTACTATGAATCCATGGTCAGTGCGAATCTGCTGGGAGATCGCTTTTTCCGGTTAGATCCGCGGATTCCTAACTTCTCCAAAACAGACCCTTCCGTGGTTCCCGCTGTCATTGAAATTGCGAACAAAACCAACTTACAGCCTGTGAATACATTTATAGAGAAAAACTGGAACGACAGCCACTAAGGAAATTCACATCTTAAAACAATGAACAAAAAATACCAAGGGACTCAAAACCCTTGGTATTTTTAATGCGGCTGAGAGGATTTGGACCTTTACGGGGTATTTATACGCTGGGCATTCGATAAAGTGAAATCTTATTACCGCCCGGCATTTCAAACACTGAAGTTAAGCATTACAACCAACAATCGGGCCATTTAATTGAATAGGACTACTCAGAAGTCGCTTCCATTACGTAAGAAAAGCGACTTTTTAGATTTGATTTTCAAGTTCCTTTGACAAATTTTGAAAAGACCATTGACTATTCAGTTGAACTGTATTAAGTTTAACTATATAGTCAGACTGAATAGAGGATGAGGATATGAAACATAAATTATTACCGCTGTCTGAAACCATGCATTATATTTTATTAGCTCTGCGGGAGCCGCTTCATGGCTATGCTGCCATGCAGAAGATCGAAAAGATGAGTAACGGAACTGTTATTTTAGCAGCCGGCACATTATACGGCGCGATTGAAAACTTGAATAAGCATGGCTGGATTGAACCTGTCGGAGAATCGGGCCGGAGAAAAGTTTATATGATAACTGCGGAAGGAAGCGCCATTTTGAAAATGGAACAAAACAGATTACTTCATATTTTATCCCTGCACGAAGGAAGTGAATCGAATGAAGAAATGTAAGATGTTTTTTGATATTGAAAAAGAGGAGCAATGGCTGAACGAGCACCTACAAAAAGGCTATCACTGTACAAATATCAGCGGATTAGGAATATACACTTTCGAAAAAACCGACAAAAAATATGTAATGCGACTGGATTATCAAGATTATTTATCAAAGAAAAAGTTCAAAGACTACAAAGAGATCTATGAAGACTTCGGCTGGAGTTATATAAACAGCCCATGGCTTAGCGGAACTCGATATTGGCAAAAAGAAGATGATGATCAAAATGAAATCTTCTCGGATCGCCAATCAAAGAGTAATTATTATAAAAGACTAATGAGTTTTTCATCTTGTTTTGGGTTACTGTGCTTGTTTTATTCTTATTTGATTTACAAGGATTCAGGTTTGTATTTAACTGAAGGTCTGTGGAGTATGGAAAGCGCAATGTTTTGGAAAGCATTTTTATTTGAAACTCCATTTGCCCTTTTGAGGTCGCTTCCCGCCCTTATGGCTGTTCTATTTGGCTGCAGTTTCTATAAAGCGTATCGAAAGTATTCAATGTTAAAAGAACAATAACGCGGGGGAAGTTACATTCAAAGAAGTAATCGAGGATCATGTATTTGCCGAATCCGGGCGCTTTAACGGAAAAAAAGCGCCCTGAATTTGCTGATAAATCAGACGGCTTATTTTGTTAATAATACATACTTATTTACAATGGCTTGAGCGAGACAAGCTGATGAATCAACAAAGGTAAGTTCGCTGCTTTTTTGATCCGTGACCATATTTAAATCCGTACATGCAATGATAACCGTATCAACCTTTTCTGCTAAGTCACGGTGTAATTCATCATATAATGTACGAGCCTCATTGATTTGACCTTGTTTAATCTTTTCTATTATGTGATCGACATAGATTTGCCAACTATCTTGATGTAAAAAATCATAACCTTCTCTGTTTAACGCTTCTTGAAATATTCCAGATTGAACCGTAGGAACAGTGGCTAAAAGAGCTGCTTTTTTGGAGCCTTTAGGTATTTTTTTATGGTTTCATCAATCATGTTTAGTAAAGGGACTGAAATCGATTTTTTTATTTGGTTAAAATAGATATGTGCGGTATTACATGGGATTGCAATAAAATCAACACCCGTTTTTTCAAGCTTTACAGCCCCCTCAATAATTGCCTTTTCCATGTCCGTATGATTGAGAGGTTTATTCATATAGAAAGGAGTCGGACAGGAATAAATCATCATATGAGGAAAATCCATGTCATGTATTGCTCCATATATTTTTTGGCACTCGTCTACTACCTTATCTACAAATGGCCCAGTAGATTTTGGCCCCATTCCTGCCAGTATTCCAATCATAATTGTCCTCCTCTGTAAAAATGTGTACGAATACGATCACGATGAGTTATTCTTGTGTTTCTCATCTGAATCTGCTCTCATTTCTTTTTGGCTGTCTTCTCCTATTTTATCATTTCATTAATCGAATTATCATATCTAATTCCGCCGCACGCAGAAGAATGGCAGATACATTAAGGTTATGAAAGCTTGTTTTCATTACACTCTCTATCCTCCACTTTCATCACTTCTATATGTTTTCATGAATTATGGTTAAAAATCGGTGATTAAATTGTGCCCATATAGATTAGTAAAGTGTCATTGATGTCAAGTCATGAACTCCTAAAGGAGATTTAATAACTCATTTTCAACGAAAAACTGATTTCTGTTAATTAGTCGAGATTCAAAGATATACACGGACCAATTGATCTTTCCTTTTTTAGGACCCCGACAGGTTCCCTCTTGTTTTTTTAAAAAAGTTATTGACACCAATAAATGACCATGTTATCATTAAAAATTTGATATCTCACTCCATATATGGTAACCTTAAGTTAAGTTCCCATATATGGAGGTGGATTATATGTTTCAAATTGGCGATAACATTGTTTATCCAATGCACGGAGCAGGTACAATTGAAGCCATAGAAGAAAAACAATTCTTAGAGGAAAAACAACAGTATTATGTCATAAGAATGTCAATCAGTAATATGACAGTTATGATTCCAACGCGTAAAATATTGAGTTCAAATATACGGCCAGTTACTGATATACGTGCATTAAAACACATTTTACACATTTTTCAGCATGGAGAATCAGATAGGTTACTGCCATGGAAGCAAAGGTATGTAGTAAACACGAACAAAATAAAAACGGGTGAAATACAAGAAGGCGTTGAAGTTGTACGTGATTTAATGCGAATGAAGAAAGAAAAAGCACTTAATTCAAGCGAAAAAAAAATGTTGGATAATGCCTATGAATTTTTGATTAGTGAACTGGAAGTCATTAAAGGAATCACTGAAAAACAAATAAAAAGTTTCTGCTAAGGTTAATTTTAAATAATGTTTTGCATTCCAAAAAGCACCCGCGAGTTTTCGGAATATTACGATTAAAATATTTCAAAGACGCTTAACTTCTTCAACTTACTTTTAGAACATTAACCTCTTTTATTATTCCTACAATCTAATCTGTTTTATTTTTTTCTTCAACGAACATTTGAATTCTCGATGAAATAGTCACTTGATTTTTGTAATCCTGATTCACACTGGCACGGACATGGAGCCGTAAGGATGGAAGAGAGGCAGGGCTTTCATTGTTTTAGGTCTAAGTGATTATTTCCAGAAGAAAAAACAACCACTCTCCTCTTTATCTTTAAGAATTTCTTACATCTGCTCCCACAGTGAATAGCAGTTGTTTATCTTCTTTTCATAAAAGAGATATGCGAAATGTAACAAAGAATAACATACAGTTATATTGAGAACATAAAAACAAATCATTTATATATATTCCACATATCGTCAATCCGGTATGTTATACTGTAAACAATCCTTTGAGGTTTTAAACCTTTTTCTTACCTTGTAGCAACTGTCCCTACTCGAACGTTGAGTAGGGTTTTTTTATTCAGTATGATACAGAGAACATAAAAAAACAGGCCCTATATAAAGAGCCTGTTTGTATAAACGATTGAAGATTAAGCAGTTTTTTGAACGTTAGCAGCTTGAGCTCCACGAGCACCTTGCTCAACGTCAAACGTTACTTTTTGACCTTCGTCTAAAGATTTGAATCCGTCACTTTGGATTGCAGAAAAGTGTACGAATACATCGTCTCCATTTTCACGTTCGATAAATCCAAAACCTTTTTCTGCATTAAACCATTTAACTGTACCTTGTTCCATTTTTGTTGCCTCCTAGTGTGTTACACATTGTATTACTATCCTTGCCCAAAGTATCATCAAGACGAAAAGTCGATATTCATACTATCCTTTACACGAACAAAAATAATTCTCCTTTATCATAGCACGAAACGGAAATAACTGCAAATTAATAATATGTTCATTCATGTTTTATTTGTTAAACCTGTCGATACCAGTGCAAAATAAGATGCTTATTAATAACTATGGTGTGAAAACACCGTGAAAATGGATCACGAGTGTCTTCAAACCCAGTACTTCATATTGATTGTTAAAGATTTCTTTAAAAAGCTCAGCTGTTTCTTGTTCAAGTACAAGATATTCTTGGCTGTTCACTGGTATAGCTTTGTTTCTGCAGATGTTTCCAAACGATCACTCAGGTATACCTCTATTTTAACGGTATTAACTTGTCATGTTTGTTCCTCAAACAATCAAAGTTTACGGTCTAAATAAACCGATTCACATTGGGGAGCATGGAGAGAGTTTGGCCCGATAAAGAGCCGGGTATAATCTTCATACACCTTTTGTATTCCGGCTGGTTCTGCTAATAAAGATTTAATCAGTCTGGAAAAAAGTATCTCATTTCCAATAATTTCACAGGCGGATGGGAAAGATACTTATCATCTATGGTGTATGACGCTGTGACTTCAAAGACAAACGTTTTCGATACTTAGAAGAACATCAGGGAAGGGGAAATCTTTAAAAAATGAATGAACAAAACCTAAGGACTTTGAGAAAACTGGTTACACCTTATGAAAAGTCCGATTTACAAAAAAGTATATGTCAAATCATTAACACATTGGTACCATTTTTCCTGCTATGGTATTTGGCATATAAGAGCTTGTCCATTTCTTATTTCCTTACATTAGCCATTTCTGTCGTTGCAGCAGGTTTTTTAGTAAGAACCTTCATCATCTTTCATGATTGCTGCCACTATTCCTTTTTTAAGAACAGAAAGGCGAATCGAATCCTTGGAACAATAACAGGAATTCTGACTCTGCATCCGTTTGATCATTGGGCACACGATCATTCTGTCCATCATGCGACAAGCAGCAACCTGGACAAACGCGGTACGGGCGATATTTGGGTACTGACTGTTGAGGAATATAAGGAAGCCTCAACTAAGACAAAAATAATGTACCGTTTGTACAGAAATCCGTTTGTTATGTTTATTATCGGACCGATTTACGTCTTCGGGATTACCAATCGTTTTAATCGTAAAGGGGCAAAACGCACAGAACGGATGAATACATATGTAACGAACCTGGGGATCGTCGCTTTGGCAGCACTTTTATGTTGGGCTATCGGCTGGCAAAACTTTCTGCTGGTCCAGACACCAATTTTTATGATATCGGGATCCCTCGGAATTTGGATGTTTTATATTCAGCATACGTTTGAGGATTCATATTTCGAAGAAGATGAGCATTGGGAATATGTAAAAGCAGCCGTTGAAGGAAGCTCTTTTTATAAGCTTCCAAAAGTCATGCAATGGTTAACAGGCAATATCGGTTTCCATCATGTTCATCATTTAAGCCCAAGAGTCCCAAACTATAAGCTTGAAATCGTGCATAACAACACTGAACCATTGCAAAACGTTCCGACCATCACACTGGCAACAAGTATTAAGTCGTTAAAGTTCCGCCTATGGGATGAAGAAGGCAAAAAATTTGTTGGTTTTACCCACTTAAAAAAAACTTCTAAAAGCCAGGTATCAGCTCGGCTAAGAACGGATTAAATAAACTACTCCCATAATCGATGATAATGGGCAGTGTATCTTGCATAATAAAAGTGCAGACTCGCGCAAAGATTTTGTGCAGAGGTCAGCACTTTTTTAATTGCCAAATGCACTTACAACAAAAAAATACCAAAGGTGTCAAAACCTTTGGTATCATTAGGATGCGGCCGAGAGGACTTGAACCTCCACGGGTTATTCACCCGCTGGGCCCTCAATAAAGTGAAACTGTGTTTTCTGTTATAAAACCATTGTTCTAAACACATTTGCCGCACTAATCGTTATTTATGTCTTGATCTATTCAATCAAGTTTAATCGATATTATTCGAAAGTGACATTATGATTAAACTATCATGAAAATAAACTTCTGTAATTTAGAAGTTTTGACGGACCCTTACCGTACTTAATAATAAATATCATGTTGATAGGTGTATTTTAAAAAAGCCCACTCACGAAAACGAGTGGGTTTACAAAAGCTCTAAACGTGATAAATCCCCTTTTTCAAAAAATAATCAGCTGCTCTGATTGCAAAGTTTTCAATGTCTCCGTCCATTCTTAGAAGGAAGATACCATTAGCGATGACACTAATGGTACCCTTTGTTTCTACTCAATCACTTATTCAGCTTCTCCAACAACTGTAAAGCGTTCATTTATATGTTTTGGATTTTCAATTTCATCCAATACTGCAATTGCATAGTCTGCATAGCTAATATAACTTTCACCTTTCGAATTCACAAGAAGATGATCTTTTCCTGACTGATAAAATCCAGTTCTTTTCCCGTCTGGGTCAAATACCGCTGAAGGACTGATAAATGTCCAGTTAATATCAGAAGTTTCCTTTAGTTCTTGCAAGTTACGACCTTGCCCTTTAGCTGTCGGAATAAAAATCTCCGGGAAATCAGGTGTATCCATTACACTGACAGTTTTATTTTCGTCTACATAAAGACTCCCTGCTCCACCTACAATTACGGCTCTTGTACCCGTTCCTTTTAATGCCCTAATTAATGCCCGGCCAGCATCTACATGTGCCTGTTCTTCTCCTAATGGAGCACCGAAGGCATTAACTGCTACATCTAACTTTTTTAGATCATCCGATGTAAGATCAATTATATTTTTTTCAATGATTGCAATCTTTTCCTCTTTAAGTTTTGCAGCATCTCTTACAATTGCAGTTACTTCATGTCCCCTGCTTACCGCTTCTTTCAAGATAAGACTTCCAGCTTTTCCGGTTGCACCAATGATTCCAATTTTCAATTTAAAGTCCTCCTAATCATTCAAAATTTTAAATGTAACCATATCAATTACATGTAATAAGTTTAGTTACACCTTATTTATTTGTCAATACTTTTATCATCTTGTTAATTGAGCATATTAGAGTAAAAGAACTTGTAATACATTCAGTTACAAGTGTACTATAAAGAGTGTAAAGTAATGAGGATGGTGAAGAAATCATGTCTATTAGCAGCCGTTTTGCTGTAGGAATTCATATATTGGCTCTTATTGAAATAAATGAAGACGGAATTAGCACTTCTGAATTTTTAGCTGGAAGTGTAAATACAAATCCCGCCTTCATAAGAAAAATTATGGGGATGCTGAAAAAAGCAGGTTTAGTAAATGTTCGGCCAGGTATTGCAGGGGCTGAATTAGCGAAGGATCTAACTGAAATCACCTTACTTGATGTTTATAGAGCAGTTAATGTTGTTCAAGATAAAGAATTGTTTAGTATACATGAAAATCCCAATCCTCAATGTCCTGTAGGCCGGAACATTCAAAGTACAATTGGTCCAATATTTGAAATCGCCCAATCTGCCTTGGAAAAAGCTCTTGGGCATATCACAATTGAGGATGTGGTAAAGGATATTATTGAAAAAGAAAATTTGACCAATAATTGTTAAATGATTTCACAGAAAATCTTTTATCATATTGAATCCAGCCCCGAATTGATATTGATTTTTTGATTAAAAAAATGGCTTTTTCATGAACAAAAAAAGAGCAGACATAAAGTCTGCTCCTTTTGATGAAAGATTTAGATTACGGTAAGGGATATAAATATGCTCATGATAAAAAGGAAAAATTAACGACAATGCAGACGATGCCAGATTCTTTAATAGGACGTGAGTATTACTATCCAACAACTCAAGGTTCAGAAGCTAAGTTCAAACAAAGACTTGAGGAAATCTCGGATTGGTATAAAAGAAACCGCAAATCTTAGTTTGAACGAATATGTTCTGTATATAAAAATAATGAGGTATGGAGTGAATTGATAATGAATTATGGTGAAATAAAAGATTACTGCCTAACCTTTCCAAACTCTTATGAAGACCATCCTTTTGGAGATGGTTGGACTGCAATTCGGCACAAAGGGAATAAGAAAATATTTGCACTTATCTTCACTCGCGACGAACACTTATGTGTCAACCTTAAATGCGAACCTGAAAGGGCTGATTTTCTACGTGGTCTTTTTGAAGAAATCAAGCCCGGATACCATATGAACAAGGAGCATTGGAATACTCTTACCTTAGATGAGGGACTCCCAGAGCACCAAATCCATGACATGGTAAAGTACAGCTTTGAACTGACAAAACCAAAAAGTAAAAAGGAAACATAACATCGAAGGATAGAACGCTCATTATAGATATTCACCCGGCTCAATGATACAGAGGAATATGCAAAAAACCTCAAGGCAGCAATTTTTAAATTCGTATTTACGAGATGATTTTTTCGTTATTGCGAGCCCTTTGTTTCTCGATCATAGGTTGAACAAATAAAAAAAGAGCAGACACAAAGTCCACTCTATTAATTAAGATGATTGCTTATTTCATCCAGACACCTATAAAAATTGAAAGGTGACGATGATATGCCGCAAAGGTCATTTAGCGTTTCATTAATACTGATAACTCACCTTCAAACACTTTTTCCTCTTTCTGATTATAGGTAGATAACAATACAGTAAGTATCCCCGTCTGGCTTTTATTTGGTTTTTTATCAATAACCTTAACAATAGTGTTCAGTTTATCATTAGGGTAAACGGGTGCTAGGAATTTTATATTATTCATTCCTGTCCCAGCAATAATATCGTCTTCATGACACCCTTCTTCAATCCAAAGCTTAAAAGTAATAGATAACGTTTGTATTCCAGAAGCAATAATTCCATTAAATCTGCCCATTTTTGCTTTTTCTTCATTTAAATGCATGTATTGTGGGTCATACACTTCTGCAAAATTCATTATATTCTCTTTTGTTAATTCAAAAGATTTAGTTTGAAAAACCTGCCCGATGGTGAATTCATCCAACTTCATAAATAAATCTCCTAGAATCTAAACTTTATTATTAAATCTACGTAGCATTTTAACATACTGGCTCTCACACAACAACTTAACGGTAAAACAATTGTTCCCCTATCAGGTATGAACAAGCACATTGTTTTTGTTTCCTTGCCTTTAACCTCTTTATAATCAGGTGTTTTCTTATAAAGACCAAGGCGGTCGCCATCACCATCACCCGGCATATGTGCCATTTCCTCATAAGAATCTCCAAGCTTCTCATAATAAGAATAAGCAGTCAGCCTACGAGAACTTTCTTCTGGCTGATAAAACGCAAGTTGAATATATTTCCCGTCATCATATACACGAATTATGGCGTTATCTCTTTTGTACTCATCTGAATCTGCTCGCATTTCTTTTCTGACTTTCTTCTCCTGCTTCATCACTTCATTAATCATTATCATATTTACTACCGTGCACGCAGTCAGCAGAAGGATGAAGGTGACTGACAAATCATACGACCTACTATAAGTAAGTGGACAGTAACAGATGAATTTTTTTAAACAAAAAATACCAAGGGTGTCAAAACCCTTGGTATCATTGATGCGGCCGAAAGGACTTGAACCTCCACGGGTTATTCACCGCTGGGCCCACCATCTATATTCATAAAACTATTGCTCAGTTGTCAGCATGTTAAGTAAATTACGAATTTCCTTGTTATAACTTTTAATTTCTTCTTCATTACAACCGGTTTTATCAAATACTGCATTAGGTATCATTGTGACTTTTTCTTTAAACTCATTCCCTTCAGTTGTTAACGTAATAATTACACTCGTTCATCCTCTTTTGAACGCTCTCTTATAATAAGACCTCGCTCCTCAAGTCGTTTTAAAACTGGAGTTAATGTTCCGGAGTCTAGATATAATTCTTCGCCTAAACCTTTAACAGATATTTTTTCCTTCTCCCATAAAACAAGAAGAACCAAATACTGTGATTAGCGTACAAGTTCTCGTTTTCTGCTTTGGACCCCATAAGAAAATAAAAAGCCAGCTCTCCTTCGGGAGAAGAACTGGCATAACAAAGCTTCTTGCTTCTTATTTTGCTGTATTGCTCGGACCTTTTAATTTCTCTTCGTTCTTGCGTCAACGTTTTATTATTAGGACACAACCAATAAAATAATGACGATCGAGAATAGCAACGCTGCTTTTGCAAAGCAGTAAGCCCTCCAGAATATAAAAGAGCTGCAGTCATTGCTGCTCGGATAATCCCAGCTTATTCTGAGTCTGTATGTCGAGTAGCCGGTCAATTAAATGGATGTTTTTTTCATTCCTTTTCTGTTTGTTCCATTTTCCACCACAGTGAATCTTTTGGATTTTCAACAGCTTCTTGAAACTCAGCTTTAGAAGCAACTGTTGGGTAAGAACCTTTTAAAGATTTACCTGAAGTATCTTTAAATAAGGTTAACACAACTATTAAGCCAATTAAACTAACTGCCAATAAATAGAAACCCGGCGCCAAATTGTTTCTTGTCACATGGGTTAACCAAGAAGCAACTAAAGGTGTTGTTCCACCAAAAATAGAAACTGATAAGTTGAATGTCCAGGATAATGTACGATATCTAATGTCAGTATGGAACAACGTAGGTAAAGATCCTGGCATAGTACCTTCGTATACAGATAATACAATCCCTAACATTAAAAGTCCTATAAATAAGAATGTTATATTCCCCATATTAAGAAATTGAAAAGAGATAATCGAAAATACAATTCCTAATACTAATCCAATTGTTATAACTTTTTTATTTCCTAATTTATCTCCCAATTTACCAAAAGTTAAAGCGAACGGTACCATAATAATCAATACAATTGCTGTAACCGGTGTACTTATATTATCACTTATACCAAGGTTCTCATCTAAATAAGAAGGCATATAACCTAACAATAGGTAATTGGTTATATTGAAAAATGCCACAAATACGATACATAAAAAGATATCTTTTTTATATGTTTTAATGACTTCTAATAAACCTGGTTGTTGTTCTTGGCTTTCAGAGATGTCATTTTCAAAAATTGGTGATTCATCTAAATGACTTCTCAAATATAAACCAAATAATCCTATTGGAATACTTAAGAAGAAAGGAATTCTCCATCCCCAACTATTCATTTGAACATCAGATAAAGTCCAGAAAAGTACTGTAACTAAAACAGAAGCTACTATATAACCAGATAATGTGCCGATTTCTAAACCGCTGCCTAACCTTATACGCTTATTATCTGGAGAAGATTCTGCGATATATACCATTGCACCAGCGTACTCTCCACCCACAGAAAAACCTTGCAGAATACGAGCTAAGAGTAATAATATAGGGGCCCATACACCAATCTGTTCATAGGTAGGAAGCACACCAATTATTAAAGTAGATAAAGCCATCATTAAAATAGTAATTGTTAATACTATTTTCCGACCAAATTTATCACCCATTTTACCAAAAATAATTCCGCCTACCGGTCTAAGTAAGAAGGCAATTGCAAATGTAGCAAAAGTAAATATTAACTTTAATTCATCGTTTTGAACTGGACTGAAAAAGTTTTTACTAATAATAACTGCCAAATAAGAATATAAAGCAAAATCAAACCATTCCATCGCGTTTCCTATCCCTGTAGCAAACACGCTTTTCTTCGCTTTTTGAATGTCTACAACGTTAATTTTTTTCTTGTTAAACTTCATTTAATAATATCGACTCCTTAATTATCAAATCCACATTATACAAGCGCATAAACGGTCCAAGCATGCAGTCCCAGAATGTATAGCGTAATGCTTCTCTAAAAGTCTGGGGGTTTCTGTTTCACCTGATGGAGAGCTAACGGCATAGTGGATGATTGGTTCAACTGTACCTTAAAAGACTAGACTAATATCCATATCAGCGCCAAATAACATTGTAAACCAGGAAAGAAGGATGAAATTCAGTTTTTTCGCTGGTTTCCTTAACTTATTTTTGCCGATTGGACTAAAAATAATACAAAAAGCAACAAAAAGAGAAACATCCAACAGATAATACCAGCCAAAGCGGTTAGTGATATATCCTTGGGCTGTGGTTGGTATTTTCTGCAGACTATTTCGAGAAATGATTCCCCTTCATACAGCTCTATTGTGAATATTGTCACATTCGAAAACAAACTTTTATTTTCTCCAAAGTATCCTAAACCTTTATTTTAGTTCTTCCATTACGGCTTCCAATATGTTTATTATAAGATTGAGGTCGTTCCTAAGAATTATTTACTGATTCTATCTTTATTACCCCACAATCAGGTGAAACAAAACACTATAAACGTAGCATATCTTTTTAAAATCTGACAAGCCCAACAGGGTGATAGAAACCCGGCTAAAGCCAAGCTAGTCAATGGATAGAAGAAATTTTTTTGTTTTTCCCAAGGAATAACCGTCTGCGTTTAATCCAGCCCAATTAGAAAGAAAAAGAGCAGGAGTAATCCTGCTCTTTCATTCAAAACTTTAATTTGTATGAAGAATTTCGTATACCTTTTCGACTTTCTTTACCTATTAATCAGGATACAGACTACAACAGAAATAAGTAGCACCGGGTATGAAATAATGGATGCATTTAAACAGGCCAATCACCGACAATTGAATTTAGGAAAAAGCGTTAAATTCTCTCTTATGATGTTGTTACGTATTGTTGACGGTAAAATTATTGAACATAGATCTCATGTGGATGTGCATGATATTCTCCGTCAGCTTGGCGTTAATTAACAGTAAAAAGTTGAAATAGTGAGAGACCAGGTGAATAGCTTGTCTCTTTTTTATAATTAAGTCCTCGCTCTATGCCCTCCTGCATTCAGTCGATGTAACTTTGAAATAAAGTTTAATTAACATCTATCACAAATCCTTATTTTCACAACACATCATTTATTTCAGCTTCCCTCGCGAATACCGGATCAATGCTCAGCTTTAAGATAGTTAACCAATTTCTCCGCACTGTTCTTAACATCTTCTTTTGAAAGGTGAAGTGTCCCATATTGTGTAAAGGCAGGAAGAAAACGCATTCCTATATAGTTAGCAGTGACTTGAAACGGTCTGATAAGCTCGCTGATCGTGATATTATATTCTCCGCCTGCTTGATAATCAGATTCCTGTGCGCCTAAGGAGATAGCTAAGAGCAGTTCTTTTCCATGCAATTTAGTACCTCCAGTTCCATAAGCCCAGCCATGTGTTAACACATCATCTTCCCATTGTTTGAGTAACGCGGGACTGCTGTACCAATACATTGGGAACTGAAAAACGATACGCTCATGATCTAACAGGAGCTGCTGCTCTTTTTCTACATCAATGATAAAATTAGGGTATTCACCGTACAGGTCATGAACCGTAATGTCATTCTCTTGCTTTAAACGATTCATCCAGGTTTTGTTGACAACAGACGTTTCCAAATTAGGGTGTATAACGATAACTAATGTTTTCATTTGACTGTTATCCTTTCTTCGCCGATTAGTTATTATTGCTTTTGTGATAAGGATTTGATTCTAATTTTAAAATCACAACTTATTTACACCTATTTTATCCTTTTTCATGAATTCAGGGCAACTAATTGGGCACCGATTACATTTATAGCCCAAAGAAGACTTAACCTTTTAAAAAAGATTAAGCCTTTTCAGTATTCTTATGCCCCTACCCTATTATCTCGTGTCTAATTCTAATAGCTGATCATATAACAAGGTCTTCCATGCTTAGCAATACTTTCTCTGCTTTTGCAAATTGGAGCTTGAGGCATTAGTAACTACCTATAATGATGAAAATATTTGTGCGATGTCGACTGCAGATGACTTACTTTAGGTAAGTGGGCAGTTTGTGGGCAGTAGATCATTTAAAAATAAGCACAAAAAAATACCAAGGATCTCTATAATCCTTGGTATCATTGATGCGGCCGAGAGGACTTGAACCTCCACGGGTTATTCACCCACTAGGCCCTCAACCTAGCGCGTCTGCCATTCCGCCACGACCGCGTGCTATGAAGCTGTCTTTCCACTAAGCATATAAGCTAGTGATGATGATCAGCACTTTGAAAAGAAAGTGCGGGTGAAGGGACTCGAACCCCCACGTCGTAAGACACTAGATCCTAAGTCTAGCGCGTCTGCCAATTCCGCCACACCCGCGTGACAAGTGGTGAGCCATGAAGGACTCGAACCTTCGACCCTCTGATTAAAAGTCAGATGCTCTACCAACTGAGCTAATGGCTCGCTCTAAAAGTGATTCAAAAATTTTAAATAAAATGGCTGGGCTAGCTGGATTCGAACCAACGCATGACGGAGTCAAAGTCCGTTGCCTTACCGCTTGGCTATAGCCCAACGAAGGTAAATGGTGACCCGTACGGGATTCGAACCCGTGTTACCGCCGTGAAAGGGCGGTGTCTTAACCGCTTGACCAACGGGCCGTCTGGTTGAGAACTTATCTGGCGGAGAAGGAGGGATTTGAACCCTCGCGCCGCTTACGCGACCTACACCCTTAGCAGGGGCGCCTCTTCAGCCACTTGAGTACTTCTCCATATGGCTCCACAGGCAGGATTCGAACCTGCGACCGATCGGTTAACAGCCGATAGCTCTACCACTGAGCTACTGTGGAATAATCAGACTTTCTTCATTATAAATGATGCGACATATTGTGTCAAGAAGCAACATTTATTTTTTTGAGAAAGTGTCGTTGTCTCTCAACGACTTTTATAATTTAACATAGAACATTAAAATGAGTCAAGCCTTTTTAAAAAATTCTTTTGATTTTTCCTCTGCACTTTCCGCAGGCATATCTTTCCGGATTCATTGCCCGCTTCTTTATATACTGTTGGCCGCAAGCCGCGCATCTATACATATATGTTTTCTTTTGTGTCTTTTTGGTTTGGAGCGGCTTGCAGAATCTCGGCGCTCCGACTTTCTGAAGCAGTTCTCTGAAGTCTTTGTCTCTGTGCTTGTACCCTTTTCCTTCAAGGTGAAGATGGTAATGGCACAGCTCGTGTTTGATGATGCCTACCAGCTCGCTCCGTCCGTGTTCAAGCAGATATTTTCGGTTTAATTCAATGTTATGGGAAGACAGCATGTACCGGCCGCCTGTCGTTTTCAGCCGGTCATTGAAGAAGGCTCTGTGACGGAACGGCTTTCCGAAATCTTGTTCAGAGATGTCTTCCGTCAGCTTTTGAAGTTGTTCGTTATCCATAAGTGCACCCCGCTTTAAAAACATTGAACGGGACAATTCACCGTTCGCATACAATGAGTTAAAACCGACCTCTAACTAAAAGCTGAGGAGGAATGAGCCATGCCGAATTGGCTGATGAAACAAATGCAAAAAGCGTTTTTAGAAAAGGACAATTACCAAATCAAACTGCTGAATCAGTGCTGGTATTTCTACAGAAAAAAACACTGCTCGTAAGCAGTGCTTTTATTTTACCATAGACAGCGACACTCTGCCTTTTTGCACGTCCACCCCTTCGACCCATACGGTGACGATGTCTCCGACCGATACGACGTCGAGAGGATGTTTGACGAATTGATTGCTCAGTTTTGAAATGTGCACAAGCCCGTCCTGCTTGACGCCGATATCGACGAAAGCGCCGAAGTCTACAACGTTGCGGACGGTGCCCTGCAATTCCATTCCTTCCTTTAAATCCTCAAGCTGCAGAACGTCTTTTTTCAGCAAAGGCTTCGGCACTTCGTCACGAGGATCGCGCTCCGGCCTTGTCAGCTGCCCGCAAATATCCGCAAGCGTAATTTCCCCTATACCGAGCTCTTCAGCCGTTTCAGACAGCGGCAATGCGCTTATTTTCTCTTTTACGTCCGCGCTTCCGATCTGATCCGCAGTGAGCTGCAGTTTTTTGAGCAGCGCCTTTGTCTCTTTATAGCTTTCCGGGTGTATCCCGGTGCGGTCGAGCGGCTCCGGTCCCCCGGGCACTCTCAAGAAGCCGATGCACTGTTCATATGTTTTTGCGCCGAGACGCGGAATTTCTTTCAGTTCTTTGCGATTTGTAAATTTTCCGAGCTCTTCCCTTTTTTTAACGATATTGCCGGCAACGGTTTTGGATAACCCGGCTACATATTGGAGCAGCGCGGCTGAAGCTGTATTGACATTCACCCCGACTTGGTTGACGACGGTCTCTACGACAAAACGGAGAGATTCGTTTAATTGCTTTTGGCTGACATCGTGCTGGTATTGCCCGACGCCGACGGATTTAGGATCAATTTTTACAAGCTCGGCCAGCGGGTCCTGCAACCTCCGCGCGATGGAGACGGCGCTGCGCTCTTCGACCTGAAAATCCGGAAATTCCTCACGGGCGATTTCTGACGCGGAATACACGCTTGCTCCGGCCTCATTGACGATGACATAATAAATGTCACGCTCTGTTTCTTTCAGCACATCAACGACGAATTGCTCTGTCTCCCGTGATGCCGTGCCGTTTCCGATCGCCACAACCTCGACTTCGTACCGATCCAGCAATTGTTTGATTTTTTCCCGGGCTTCCGCTGTCTTTTTTACGGGAGCGTGCGGGTAAATGACATCGATTTTCAGCACTTTTCCCGTCTCATCAACAACTGCCAGTTTGCACCCCGTACGGAAGGCCGGATCGACGCCGAGCACAACTTTCCCCTTCATCGGCGGCTGCAGCAGGAGCTTACGCAGGTTTTCAGCGAAAATATGAATCGCCTGCGCGTCTGCTTTTTCTGACAGCTCTTTGCGGATATCGCGCTCAATAGCCGGCTGGATCAGACGTTTGTAACTGTCCTCAATGGCTTCTTTCAGCGTTTCTATCACAGGCGTTTCACGGTGTTTGATAATTTGCTTTTCTAAATAAGCTTTTATCTGATCGGCGGGCGGTTCGATCGCAATCTTTAAAATGCCTTCTTTTTCACCGCGGTTCATCGCAAGCACTCTGTGAGGAACGACCTTTTGGATCGGCTCTTCGTACTCGTAGTACATTTCATAGACGTTTTTCTCGTCATCAGCGGCTGACTTGCCTGCCGCGGAAGTGAGAATTCCTTTTTTATACGTTTCCTGGCGAATCCACTTTCTGAAATGAGGATCATCCGAGATTTGCTCGGCTATGATGTGCTTCGCGCCTTCAATGGCTTCCTCTCTTGAAGCGACTTCTTTTTCTGCACTGATATATTGATCAGCGATGTCGTGAAGGCGGTTTTCTTTCGGGAGAGAAAGAATATAGTCCGCAAGCGGTTCAAGACCTTTGTTTTTGGCGACGGTGGCTTTTGTTTTCCGTTTTTGTTTGAAGGGACGGTATAAATCCTCGACTTCCTGAAGCTTGACCGCTTGTTCGATTTTTTGCTTCAGCCCTTCCGTCAGCTTGTCCTGCTCAGAGATCAATCTGATGACTTCTTCTTTCCGCTGCGTCAGGTTTTGTATGTATTGCCACCGCTCGGAGATTGCCTGAATCTGCACCTCGTCCATTGAGCCGGTCTGCTCTTTTCGGTACCGCGCAATAAACGGGACGGTATTGCCGTCTTCCAGCAGGCGGATGACACTTTCGACATGTTTTTGGGATAACGCTGTTTCTTCAGCAATTTGTTTTTTCAAAAGGGCTAACGTTTCCATATCACAAAAGCCTCCATCTCTTCATTCTTTCTCTAGTGTATCAAAAAACGGCGGAACATAAAAAAAGCAGCCTTACGATAAAAGCTGCCCTAGAATATAGGTCAAATCATCACGTCTGGATGTTGTGTACGGATGAAGTGATTTTGATATATCTTCTATTGAGTGTCCCTGCTTTAAGCAGGTGCGGATATGTGGAGCCTCAAGCCCATCCGTGTAGATGATGAACCTCGCCCCTTTTTCGTATGATGACGTATACGTTTTGTATCTTTGCGGTTTGCCTGAGAGGTAACCCGAAATCGGCAGCGGATGAAAGACTTCGCCTGATGGGGAGTGCAAGAAGAAACGGACGTTGCCGATCGAGCAATATGTCAATTCCCTTTTGATGAAATTGATTTTTAAGATGGAGGCAGTCGCCCCTCTTTTGTTTTTCATCGCTTGATTGCAGCGCTCAATGATGCTTTCCACATCCTCATCCGCATACGTTTCCACGATGTCTTTAATGGCTGACGAGGATTCATTGGCAAGAGATCCGCTGCCGAGACCGTCCGCTACCGCGCAAACTAATTCTTCTTCATTCGCCTTCATAAAAAAGCTGTCGCCGCATATGGACTTGCCTTCTTTATTTAATTGGTATACAAGAGTTTGAACATGTTCATTTTCTTCAACCTGAATCATTACATTAGCTCCATGGAGGGATCTCCAATCAAGGCCTCTCTCAGTTTTTTCACCGCTTTCCGCTGCAGGCGCGAGACGTGCATTTGAGATATTCCGAGAATGTCCCCTGTTTCTTTTTGGCTTTTATTTTGCACAAATGTTAGATCGATAATCTGTTTTTCGCGGTCGGACAGCACATGAAGCACGCTTTTGATCATCATCTGCTGGTTGACGCGTTCGTATCCTTCCTCCTGCGAACCGACGATATCTAAAATCGTGACGGTGCTTCCGTCCGCATCCGCTTCGATGCTGTGATCGACAGACAGCGCCTGATAGCTTTTTCCCATCTCCATCGTTTCAAGCACTTCCTCTTCTGACACATCGAGAAAGGCTGCGATTTCTTCGACTTTCGGCGACCGCTGCGTCTCTGTCGTCAGCTGATCCACCGCCATTTTAATGCGCGGCCCGAGTTCTTTAATCCGTCGCGGGACGTGTACGCTCCATGTTTTATCTCTGAGGAAGCGTTTGATTTCGCCGATGATGGTCGGAATCGCAAATGCTTCAAAGGATTTGCCGACCTCGGGATCATACCGTTTAATGGCTCCGAGAAGTCCGATCATCCCGACCTGGCGGAGGTCTTCATGAAAACTTTTTCCTTTTGAATATTTCTTTGCCAGCATTTCGACGAGATTGGTATACACCTCAACGAGTGTTTCCTGGGCTTCTTTATTATCATGTGTTTGAAAGTCGCGTATGAGCCGATCAACTTCATCTTTAGTTAGTTTCGTAGTTTTTGATGGTTGTGCCATGATCAACTCGCTCCCCATTTAAATACTTTGTCATCGCCACGGTTACGCCAGAGTTGCTTTGAACTTTGACTTCATCCATGAGCGTTTCCATTAAATACAGACCGAGCCCTCCTTCTGACAATTGATCGACTGTGTGCGAAGGAGTGTACGGCCCGAGATCCTGCTGCTTCTGATCAAAATCAAAGCTGTCTCCCTGATCGGCGACAATGACCTCCAGCCGATCCTCAAACACACCGAACCGCACGGATACTTCTCCCTTATTTTCATCGTTGTATGCATGCTGGACAGCGTTTGTACAAGCTTCGCTGACAGCGATTTTTAAATCTTCAATGTCATCATAGGTATAGCCCATTCTGCTTGCGACCCCTGATAACGTAAGCCTGACGATTCCTACATATTCCGGTTCGGCCGGAATTTTCATCTCTATATAATCAACTGATGTACTCATTGCACGCCACCTTCTGACTTTGCCGAAATGTCGATGATGTCCTTAAGCCCCGTAATTTCAAACAGACGGACGAGCCGGTCGGAAAGATTCTCAAGCTTCAGAGAGCCGCCTTCCTTGCTCACCGTTTTAAACACGCCTACAAAAACGCCTAAACCCGTACTGTCCATATAATTTACATCTTTTAAGCAGATTCTCATGTCTTTCCCCTCGTTTGCCAGGGGCATCAGCTTTTCACGAACCACCGGAGCTGAGTATACATCGATTTCTCCAGCGATTTTGATTTGTATATCTGAAAGATTCTCCTTCATATCTACCGTTAAATTCATCGTATCACCTCTGAAAGTTATCCTTACTCGTGCTAATGGCTTTTTACCCGTGCTGCTGTTTTTTTAAACCTTTCTTTTTAAAACAATTAACGTAAAATCGTCATGAAGCTGAAAGTCCTGGAGTCTCAGCAGGCTGTCGTAAATGTTTTTGACCATATCCTGCGCGGAGCAGTCCATATGTTCTTCCAGCATGCGCTGAATGTCGCTGCGTTCTAAGAAACCGTTTTCGGTACGGCATTCGGTGACGCCGTCAGAAAAAAGAACGATCATGTCTCCTTCGTCCATGTGCTGTTCATATTGGCTGTAATCAAAATCCTGAGAAATTCCCAGCACCAATCCTTTTGCCTCCAGATCATAAAACTTTTTTTCTTTTTCAGAGTAGTAGAAGCCCGGTTCATGCCCCGCAGAGGCATATGTAAATTGGTGATTTTCCGTATTGTAGTTTGCGTAAAACATGGTGATAAACATGCTTGAATCCACGTTCTGTTCTACAACGCGGTTAAGATTTTTCAGCACTTGGGAGGGGTGAATGCCGATCTCCGGAAGAGAGTCCATGGCATACTTGATCATCGACATGCACAATGCGGCGGGTATTCCTTTTCCGATGACATCGGCTATCGCGATGTTAATCGATTCCTTGTCTTTGACAAAGTGATAATAATCCCCGCTCATCTGTTTGGCGGGGACGCTGATCGCCCCGATATCCAGATCTTCTTCTTCAGGAATTTTTGTGCCAAGCAGCGTCTGCTGAACATTTGCGGCAATTTCAATTTCTGAACGAAGCTCCTGCTGGATATCTCTCAGACTTTGATGTTCCTGATAAGCCATCCCGTAGCCAATCATGACTTCTATTAAAAAATCCAGCGAATGAAAAACATCTTCCGGCAGATCCGGATACAGTTCCTTTACTACTTTTCGGTGGATACTGATAATCTCCTCCGGAGGAACCTGATGTTCAATCGTTTTTCGGCTGAATTTTTGGGCTTGATATAAAGATGTTTCTGTTAATTCGGCTATATATCGGCTAAGCAGCTGATGATACCGCTGCTCTATAACCTCCCTGAAATCCACGTTCTAACCTCCTACCGAAGCCATTTCACGGCTTGAATCTCTGTTCCTTCCTCTGCAACAGATTGCAGGCTGAATTCGTCCATCAGCCTTTTGACGCCCGGAAGTCCCGCTCCCAGTCCGCCTGACGTTGAAAAGCCGTCTTCCATCACTTTACGGATGTCGGGGATTCCGGGTCCTTTGTCTTCTGCTATAATTTTAAGGCCTTTTTTCCCTCTGTCGTTTACTTGTTCTATGCTGACCTGGCCTTTGCCTGCATATAAGTAAATGTTTCTGGCCAATTCTGAGATAGCCGTCGTGATTCTGGCCTGGTCCACCGTACCGAAGCCTAATTCCTTCGCAACGTTGCGGCCAAGCTGTCTGGCGGCTACGATATCCCATTCTGTCATGATTTTCACACAGGATTGGTCGTTCATCGCTATTCCCCCAATTCCCGCTTCAATGTCTCAAGCCCTTGCTCTAAATCGAGCGCCGTTTCAATTTCCTCAAGTGAGATTCCGAGTTCAATCAATGTGACCGCCACAGCCGGCTGAATTCCCGTCAATACGACCTTTGCGCCCATCAATTTAGACATGGTGATGACATCGCCGAGCACTTTCGCGATAAATGAATCGATCATGTCAACGGATGTCAGGTCAATGACGACCCCGTTTGCGCCGGTTTCATAGATTTTGTTCAGCAGATCTTCTTGAAAATGCAAAGCTGTCTGGTCGTCAAGTTCCCATTGGATGGATACCAATAAGCAGTTATACAGTTTCAGGATCGGGATTTTTGGATGTCTCACAATGTTATTCCCCCAATGAAACGATTTTTCGATTTGTCATTTCAAGCGCTGTTTGAATTCCTTTTTGAAGGGTATTCTTCGTAATAACCTGCGACAAATCAATTCCCAGATTAACGATCGTCTGCGCAATCTCCGGACGGATTCCGACGAGCAGGCATTTCGCGCCGACAAGCCGCACCGCTTCTGATGCCTGAATAATATGGTGCGCCACCATCGTATCAACGACCGGCACGCCCGTGATATCAATTAATACAACCTGTGAACGGTGCTTTACGACGCCGTTTAACAGATTTTCCATAATATGCTTTGCACGCTCCGTATCAATCGTCCCGACAAGCGGCATGACCGTTACATGCTCAAATACCGGGATCAGCGGAGCCGACAATTCCTGAAGCGCGATTTTTTGCAAAGTAACCGTTTTTTCCCAGGAGATAGAATACTGATTTAAGATTTCCGTGTTGATCGGATTGAAAAAGCTGTCTATTTCCAAAATCAAATCTGCTCTGTCCTGATCGGCCATATTAAGGTCGACCATCGTTTCGTAAAGCAGTTTCCAAAACTCTGACAGGGTGGCTGAAAGAAGTTTCAGTGACAGGCCGAGCTGAACGGCACGCAGTGCGAGTTCACTGATCTGCTCTTCCGTAGCCTCGTCATTTTTAGTCGATAATAAAAGAATGTCTATATAGTCTTTACAAATATTTTCACATATGTGATTCGTAAGCTGATAGTCTTCCTGATTGCCTACTTCTTTTAGTTTGGCTGTCCAAGTATCAAGCAGTTCATCATGCTGATCAATGATGAACTGATACACTTTCTGATTCGACATGGGTTTCACTGACCTCCCGACACAAAACAACAAATTTTGTTTGATTATCTCTTTATTATAGCGCTTATGTTTTTCGAAAACAAAAAAAGTTGCTCTATATGAGCAACCAAAATATGACTAAAAATCAATGAGTGCCAAACTGATTTGCAGGGCTTCATCAACCTTATCCATCATTTCATCATCCAGATGAGTTATTTTATCCGTTAATCTTTGCTTGTCAATCGTCCGAATTTGCTCCAGCAAAATAACGGAATCTCTTTCAAAACCGTAGCGTTTTGCATCAATTTCGACGTGGGTTGGTAATTTCGCTTTCTGTATTTGGGCTGTTATGGCTGCAACAATAGCAGTCGGGCTAAAGCGATTTCCGATATCATTCTGGATCACTAAAACCGGGCGTACGCCGCCTTGCTCTGAGCCAACAACAGGAGATAAATCAGCAAAATAAACATCGCCGCGCTTTACAATCAAAATGATTATCCTCCGCTGACTAAGCGCTCAACGGTCGTTTCTGCTTCGCACTCAGCATAGTGAGCCTCAGAAGAGATATTCAAGTTGATTTTCGCCATTTCCATATACCCGCGTCTCATCAAATCACGGTTATGGCGAGTTGTCCGTTCGCTGACATACGCTCTCACTGCTTGTGATATCAGTTCGTTTCTGCTTCGTTTCTCCCGCATCGCTACACCATCCAATTCAGCTACTAAGTTTTCGGGCAAGCTGATTTTCATTTCGGTTCTTGCGCTGGATTCAGACAAAAAACATACACCTCCACCAAACTTACGGATACGACCAATTCATCCATCCAGACATAATGATACCATTATTCAAACGTCAAGCAAAGCTGTTTTATAAATTCTCTTTTTCCGGATGACGGCTACTTGCTTGTATTATCTTGCAGTAAAGGATTTCTTACTTCCATTATACTCTCATTTTCCAAAAACATACGGGGAACGCGGGAACTAATGGTACAAGGGACCTCGTAATTAATCGTCCCAAGCCGCCCGGCGATTTCATCCATCGTGATCGTTTCTTCCTTCTGGCTGCCGATCAGGGTGACTTTGGTGCCCGGCGGATAAGATTGATCTAATTCGACCATCAATTGATCCATGCAGATTCTTCCCGCGATATTCATCCGTTTGCCGCCGATCAGCACAGACGTGCCGCTCAGCTTGCGGAGCCACCCGTCTGCATAGCCGATGGGAACCGTTCCGATCCATTGATCCTTCTCTGCCGTATATGTTGCGCCGTAGCTGACGCTTTCCCCTTTGCGGATCTTTTTCACATGGGATAAAACAGAGTGCAGCGCAAAAGCCGGCTTTAATTGAAACGGAATTTCGCTTTGGATGTCAGCAGAAGGACGAAGCCCGTACATACTGATGCCGAAACGAACCGCGTTAAAGAAGCCCTTTTTAAGACGAAGTCCGGCAGCGCTGTTCGCGCAGTGCACCATCAATTCTTTTAAAGGAAGCGGAGCGATCAATGTTTTAAAGCGGTCAAACTGGCAGAGGAAATAATCTCTGTTTTTCTCATCCGCGGTAGCAAAGTGGGTGAATACGCCTTTACAGACTAAACCGGGATTTTGGCTGAGGATTTTTAACACGCTTTGGATTTCTTCCTCCGTTTTGACTCCGAGTCTGTTCATGCCGGTGTCGACTTTCAGATGAAACGGCACTGTCGCACTCCCGAGGTGGCGCGCAGCTTCCTGAAGCCATTCAACAGAATACCCCGTGAGTGTTACGTCATACTCGGCAGCTGCTTGTACATATTCGGGCGGCACGGCGCCAAGCACGAGAATCGGCGCTGTAATGCCCCGCTTTCTCAATGAAATCGCTTCATCCAGTATGGCTACGGCAAGACAAGAGGCACCCGCTTCAAGCGCGGCTTTACCGGCTTCCAAATCTCCGTGTCCGTAAGCGTTCGCCTTTACAACCGCCATGAGATGGACGTTTTGCCCGATGTGTTTTTTCATATGCGTGACATTTTCTTTAATCGCGGACAGATTGATTTCCGCCCACGTTTCTCTGTAAAAGGATGCTGTGGTCATTCGATACACTTCCTAGCATTATTTTCAATTCATATTGTTATTATCATACTAAAATTATTCTGCAAAGTGAAATGGAATCAAAAAAGAGACCGACAGCGGCGGCCTCTTTTTTGACGTTATTTTGACGACTGTCCCTGCATGCTTTTGGCGGCGGCCACCATTTCATCTTTTGTCAGATCCTGTGATGACAGAAGATAATCCACTCCGTCATATGTCCACGTTAAAGACGTATCAGATAATGCCGCAACCGTGAAGCCGAGATTAACCGGTTCGCCTTTCAGCGTGACGGCAGAGGCGGCTTTTGCGATATGAGCTTTTTCTTGAATAAGGGTGAATGATTTTTCTCCGCCGTAAGTCATGACGATCCGTTTGCCGTCCGCCGTTGAAATATCTTTCTCTTCAAGCTTTTTGACGCCGGCCGGCACTTGAAGCGGTGTTTTGACCGCAAATGAATCAGACGGCTTGGCGCTTGTGGCGACGTCCATCTGGGAAAGCGTCATATTTTTCTTCTCGTCAAAAGAGTCTTTATCAAACGGCTTGTTGAATTCAAAGCTTTTGAATTCGACTTTTACCATCACTTTCCGGTCTGTATCCATGACTTTGACGAGCGACGGGCTCATGTCCTTTTTGTTGAAAGTGATTTCCTGAGTCGGCAGCATTTTGTTGTGCTGATAGTTTGTTTTTGTTTCAAACGTGTACTTTTTATCTTTGGCGGAATAGACGGCGTCTTTGTCATGCTGCACGTCCTTTACAAGTGACTCAAACAAATATACTTGGCTGCTGTTATTCGGCCAGTCGCTTTGGAATCTGAAGCTCTTATTTAGAGACGGCGTGAGGACAAAGACTCCGTTGGCGTTCCGTAAAATGACTTGGTTTTGGTCTTTTTTCGGATTTTCCAGATAGACCCGGTACAGGGAAGGTTTTTTATGCCAGATTTCCACATTGTATACTTGCGGATCACTCCCCGTTTCGATGGTCATTTTGGCTTTCGCTTTGTACGAGGTGTATTCCTTCGCCTTCTTATCTAAACCGTTCACGATATCTTCCTGTGATTTTTGGCCGCAGGCCGAAAGAATAAGGACGGCAAGCAGTCCCGTTAAAAGCAAAACAAAGCTTTTTCTCACCTTTTTTCAACCCCTTCTTCTCAATTGATGTAAAGGGAAGAAATCGCTTGTTTGACTTTAACGGTACGCCCTGAACGGACGGACGCGTACCATAAAAGCCTCAAACAACTTGTCTCCCTTAATGCACTATCAAATATATGAAGGGGTTCCGGCTAATATGCAGACTAGCGTGACAACCTTTCAATCACGACCTGTGCCGCGGCGTATTCTTTTGTATGGGTAATGGAGACGTGAACCGCCGCGCCGTCAAGCTTGGCGCAGGCCAGCACAGGCTTTCCCGCTTTGTCGTTTCCAGTTTCAATATCCTGAAAGCTGAGCTCTTTGCCGATACCTGTACCGTATGCTTTCGAAAAGGCTTCTTTTGCCGCAAATCTTCCCGCGAGAAATTCAATTTTCCTTTTGTCCGACAGCAATGTAAAACGGGCGTATTCAGCCTCCGTCAATATTCTTTGCGGAAATCTTGCCTGCCGGCTGAGCATGTTTTCAATTCTGTGCAGTTCAACGATGTCGATTCCGATTCCGAAAATCATGTGAATTCCTCCTAAAAGTCCGTACTAAAAAACGGTTTATGTCATAAACGTGTTACTATATATGTAACAAATCAGATGCAAAGGGGCTTGCGATGTTTATACGAACGGAAAATTTCCAGACTTTTATCAGACGTTATCCGGCCGTCAGCTGTATCTTGGCGCTGCAGGCGTTCTTGTGGCTGTTTTTCAGTATGCCGCTTCATTCCGTCATGATGTGGTCAGATGCTGTGACCGGCTATAATTACGGCGTTTCCTCGGGAGAATGGTGGCGGCTGGTGACACCGATGTTTTTACACGCGAATTTCACTCACCTTTTGTTTAACTCCATGTCTCTCTTTTTATTCGCGCCCCCGCTTGAGCAGATGCTCGGAAAAGTCCGTTTTCTGATTGTGTACATCGCATCGGGCATCATCGGCAATATCGGCACGTATCTTGCCGAACCGCTTGATTATGTGCATGTCGGCGCATCCGGCGCGATCTTCGGACTTTTCGGCGTGTATGTGTTTCTGACTGTTTTCCGCAAGGAGCTGATCGGCCGGGATCAGTCGAAAATGATTATGACCCTGCTTATCATCGCGGTGCTGTCGACGTTTATCAACTCTAATATTAACATTATGGCGCATTTGTTCGGACTGGCAGGCGGATTTTTGCTTTCCTTTTTATGCGTGCAGCAAAAAAAGCGGCGGTATTAACCGTCCGCTTTTTCATATGAATACCAGCGCCCGATGCGTTCGGCATCTTCCTCGCTGACATCCTTCAGCATGACATGCTCCATGTGGTGAGCTGATTTCACTGCGGTAGCCACAGATGCGAGCCGCCTTCTTTTTTGCAGAAAGGAGCGGCTGACTTCAAACATCTGCATTCTTCTTCTCAGCATAATCGTGGTCGTCTTCCCGACCAGCCTCGTGGTGATCTGAAGCCTGCCGCCGTTTATGCACCATGACGCTGTCCTAAACGAGGCATATCCAAGCACCAGTTCGACGGGAAGCACAAGGAGCGATGCATATCCCCACGGCTTAAACAGAATACAAAGCGGGATGATCACGAAAACCGAGAAGATTATGGATCGGAATAAATACCGGCGCAGCGCCCTTTTCGGCAAATGATTCCGGTTTTCTTCCAGCACGTAATCCGGTGTGAAACCGTTCAGCATCACTCCGAGCTTTGATTTGCGGATGATCGGAAACAGAATCGTCTGTGCTCCTTCTTTCTCATTCCCCGCACTGCCTGCGCTGACAATCGCCACCGTCGCGTATCCGAATAATTGCCTGATCACATTTTCTTTCATTTTAATGGCTTGGATTTTACGGAGCGGGATTGTCACTTGATGTTTTTCAATAATTCCTCTGGTAATGACCAATTCGTGTTCCTTTTTTTCTATTTTAAAGTTGGCATGCTTGATCATCATACCGGCGATGCTTAACAGCCAGGCGATGAACAATCCTATGAAAATGATCACGGCGTATATACCGATGCTCGCATGCTTGAGAAAAGAAAACCTGTCATAGAGCCAGTCCATCGGAAGTACTTCATCAATCTGAGAAAAGAGGGCGAATACCGCTGAGATGATGACACCGATTCCCCCGGATGTTGAGGCGGCCATAAGCAGCTCACCTACAGACAATCGGTAAACGGATTGCACATCTTCCCCGCGCATCGGCTCCTGCTCCGCTGCGGTCTCCCCTCGTTCTTCTTGTTCCGCTTTTTGCTGAAAAACAGCCGCTCTGATCCGTTCCGCCTCTTCCACAGTAATGGCGGATAAGACGGCTTCGGCGTTTTTCCCTTCGCCGGCCGTTTCGATTTGAAGCTTAACAAGCTTAAAAAGCTGCTGAATGATGCCGGCACTCGTATTCATTGATTGAATCCGGTCAATGGAGATGTATCTCTTTTTCGTAAAAAACAAGCCTTCTTCAATTCTGAATTCTCCGTCCTCAATCCGGTATGTAAATTTTCTCCACTCGATCACACTAGCCGTAATCAGCCAGATAAGCAGGACGGCGAGCGCAATGCCTCCGTAAAAGCGGATGAAGTGGTTGGAGTTTACAATATAGACAAGAAAAAATGGCAGAATAATGTTTTTAATGGTTTCGATAATAATATGGAATAAGTTCAAAATCACGGCCGCCGGGTGCAGACGTTTCGGCTCAGACATCATCTTCCGTCACCCTTGCCAGACGGGAAATGGAATCCCTCAGCCGGTCAGCTTCCTCCATATCAAGCGCCGGAATGGAATGAACGGTTGCCGCCGTGGAGATTTTGACTGAGGCCAGACGGTACCTTCTGAGGAGCGGGCCTTGTGAAGTATCTACGTGCTGCACCCTCACCATCGGCACAATGACCCGTTTGACAATAAAAATGCCGGATTGAATATCAATTTCATTTTCATGGACTTCATAGCGCCAGATCCTGTGCCTGATTTTCGGTATGGCATAGACGGATATCACTGAACCGAAAATCCAAATGATGCCGAGGACTCCGGTGATCCAATACGGCCAATGGAAGAAATGGCTTAAAACAGCTTCTGCTATGACGGCCAGAAGACAAACGGCGGACAAAATGACTTCCTGGAGACGCCAGACTTTTAAGCCGCTTGGACTGATTCGATTTTTTGGCTGTGCTCTCAACATACCTACCTCCCATTTTTTATCATACATACAAATACGGCTGATTTGCAAAAAAGATTCACTTTCCGGCATATCAAAAAAAAGCGGACCCCGTAAAAGGGTCCGCTTCCTGTGTTTTAGTATGATTTTTTCTGGCGTCTGTCACCTGAAGAACGGCGGTCGCTTGAGCGTTTTTTATCGTAGGAAGAACGGTTGTTGTTTTTCCCTTTGCCGCCGCGGTAGCCGCCGCCTTGGCCGTCTCTGCGCTTAGAAGTACGCTGGTTTTTATAGCGTTTGCTGACCATCGGCGCTTCATCAGTGAGGCGTACAGGCGTGCTGTCCGGCTCTTTTGTCGCCATTTTAATGGCTGCAGCCACAACTGTCACTGCATCATGATCTTCTAACAATTCCGCAGCTGCCGTCATGTAGAAGTTCAGGTTGTTTTCGCTGATCGCCGTGCGCAGACGGTCAACCGTCATCTGCTGCTGACCTTCTAATGCTTCGTCAAGCGTCGGCTCTTTCATGCGGTCCATTTTGCGTTTTGTCGTTTGTTCGATCGCGCGAAGCATGTTTTTCTCACGCGGTGTGATAAACGTCATCGCCATACCCGTTTTTCCTGCACGGCCCGTTCTTCCGATACGGTGAACGTA
The DNA here is from genome assembly GCF_038630725.1 of Bacillus sp. FSL K6-2861. NCBI lineage: Bacteria > Bacillati > Bacillota > Bacilli > Caryophanales > Bacillaceae > Bacillus > Bacillus sp. FSL K6-2861. Next base: position 521,839 of record NZ_CP152037.1, on the reverse strand, counting down.
GCTTTCAGGATCTTGAGGCACGTCAAAGTTATAAACGTGGGTAACGCCTGAGATATCAAGTCCGCGGGCGGCAACATCAGTCGCTACAAGCACTTCGATCGCACCTTCTTTAAATTTACGAAGCGCAACCATACGTTTCGCCTGCGTTAAGTCGCCGTGAATTCCTTCAGCCGCATATCCGCGAAGGTTCAGGGCTTCAGCAAGCTCATCGACACGGCGTTTCGTACGTCCGAATACGATCGCAAGTTCCGGAGACTGAATGTCAAGAAGACGAGTCAGGGTATCGAATTTTTTGCGCTCCTGCACTTCCAAGTAGAACTGCTGAATGTTGGACACAGTCATTTCTTTCGCTTTTACTTTTACGTGTTCCGGCTCAGTCATGAAACGCTCTGCGATCCGTTTGATCGGCGCAGGCATTGTTGCTGAGAATAAGAGCGTTTGGTGCTCGCTCGGCACGTTTGAGAGAATGGATTCAATATCATCAATGAATCCCATGTTCAGCATTTCATCAGCCTCATCCATAACAACCGTATTCACGTTGTTTAAACGGATCGTGCGGCGGTTGATATGGTCAAGAAGACGCCCCGGCGTACCTACGATGATATGCGGGTTTTTCTTCAATGCGCGGATCTGACGTCCGATATCCTGTCCGCCATAAATAGGCAGTACTTTCGCACGCTTATCTTGTCCGATTTTATATAACTCTTCAGATACTTGAATGGCTAATTCACGGGTTGGCGCGATTACGATTGCTTGAATATTAGGAGACTCGGGGTTCATTTTTTCAACAAGGGGTATACCAAACGCAGCTGTTTTACCTGTACCTGTTTGCGCTTGTCCAATGACGTCTTTATTTGAAAGTCCGAGCGGAATCGTTTGTGCCTGAATCGGCGTTGCTTCTTCAAATCCCATACGATTAATTGCCTTCATGAGATCAGAACTTAATTGAAAATCTTGAAACGTTATAGTCAAATTATTCAAACTCCTTCTAATTGCTGTTTCAGTAATGTCGTGATTTACCACTAAAAACTGTCCTTTCATTCAAAAGACAGGATCGTACGTATACAAAGCCCGAATTACTTTACGTTTAATCTTACCATTACAGTATGTGTTTTTCAATAAGGCGAGATGGTCAGGCGGCCGGAAGCGGCCTGACCGGATTCTTCCCGCGAATGATGCCGGCCCCCGCACCGTGCGGGTTTTCCCAGCCGGCGGGATTTCTTTTTCATACGGACAGAATTATTTCACCCTGAATTAGTTTCTTCATTTTTGATAATTTTATAATGCTGATCGGTATTTTTTCAGTTCTTCTCTAATAAATCTTTAACGATTTCTTCGAGCTTCATACCTCTTGATGCTTTAAACAGCAGGAGATCGCCGGAAGCGGCCATTTCCTGTATGGCGTGAAGCAGTTCTTTTTTGTCAAGATAATGGCTGACGCGCCCTTCTTCAAAATGCCGGCGCGCTCCGTCAGCGATGAATGCGCCGAGTGTGCCGTAAGTAAATACATGATCGATTTCCGCCGGATTGACCGCAGCTCCGCATTCTTCGTGGAATGCTTTTTCATTATCCCCGAGTTCAAGCATATCACCGAGCACGAGCATTTTCTTCCGATAGCCTTTCATCGTTTCGATTAATTCGACCGCCGCTTTCATTGACGTCGGGCTCGCATTATACGCGTCGTTTACGATTGAGATGCCGTTTTCCGTTTTGACCAGTTCCAATCTCATACCCGTCACCTTCAGGCGGCTCAGTCCCAGAGCGGCATTTTCCGGCGTAATGCCGAAATAGATGCCGGCGGCGTATGAGGCCATAGCATTCATCACATTATGTCTGCCGAGAACCGGAATAAAGAAAGAACGGTCGATCCCGTCGATATTGAAGTACGTGCCTTCTTCCGCTTGTTTTATTTCTTTCAGGCGGAGATCATTGTCCGCGCCTGCGCCGTATGTCGTTGTCCGGCAAGTGTACGTCTTTTGGCGGAGCAGCGGCTCATCCCCGAAATAAAACAGAACGCCGTCTTCCCGAAGTCCGTTTATAATTTCAAGTTTCGCCTCCGCAATTCCTTCTCTTGAGCCTAAATCCTGCATGTGGGATTCGCCGATATTGGTAATGACGGCCGCTTCCGGTTCAGCAAGACGGCTCAGAAAATCAATTTCGCCTCTCGCGCTCATCCCCATTTCTAAAACGGCGATTTCTGTATCTTCAGGCATGGCAAGCACGGTCAGCGGCAGGCCGATATGATTGTTGAAATTGCCGGCGGTTTTGTGAACGCGGTACTGCGTGCCGAGAACGGCGTGAAGCATGTCTTTCGTTGTCGTTTTTCCGTTGCTCCCGGTCACCCCGATAACCCGTGTGCCGAGCTCTTCCAAATAAGCTTTTGCCAATGTTTGCAGCGCCTCCAGCGTGTCATTGACCAGGATGACAGCACGCCCTTCCGGCGGATTCGGTTCAGAGCGGTCCCACAATACCGCGGAAACGCCTTTTTCGAATGCTTGCGGCACAAAGGTATGGCCGTTAAAATGCTCGCCTTTTAAAGGAATGAACAGCTGATTTTTTTCCAAAGTCCGCGTATCGGTTGCGGCGCCCTCAATCATTGTTTGTTCAAATTCGGGATTTGTCAGTGTGCCTTTGACCATGTCTGCGATTCGTTTTACAGTTCGCTTTATCAAAGGTGGCACCTCGCTTTCTGAAAATGTTGTCTGTTACGGGAAAAGACACTGCCCCTTCAGGCAGTGTCCGTCTTCATTAAAATGTATGTTTAATCAGCTGTTTTTCGGCATGGCGTTCTTTTGCCAGCTCAACCAGCTGTTCGATCAGATCACTGTAATCTACGCCTGCTTCTTTCCAAAGCAGCGGGAACATGCTGAATGGCGTAAAGCCCGGCATTGTGTTCACTTCGTTAATGAGCACTTGACCGTCATTGGTCAGGAAGAAATCGGCGCGGACAAGGCCTGATCCGTCAATCGCTTTGAAGGCTTTAATCGCCATTTCGCTGATTTCCGCATATTGTTCATCCGTCACTTGCGCGGGAATCATTAAATCCGTGTCGCCGTCTTCATATTTCGCTTTGTAATCGTAAAAGTCGGTTTTCGGCGCGATTTCACCGACGGCGGAGCATTTCGGTTCGTCATTTCCGAGTACGCCGATTTCGATTTCTCTGCCGGCGATTCCTTCTTCCACCACAATTTTCCGGTCATACTCAAAAGCCAGTTCGAAGGCTTTTTCAAGCTCTTCACGGTTTCGGCATTTGCTGATTCCGACGCTTGATCCGAGGTTCGCCGGTTTGACGAAGCACGGATATCCCAGTTCTTCTTCAACCTGCTGTAAGCAGCTGTCCGGCGTCTGTTTCCAGTCCTTTTTTAAGAAAGCGGCGTACTTCGCCTGCGGAAGCCCCGCTTGAGCGAACAAATGCTTCATGATGACTTTATCCATGCCGGCTGATGATGCAAGCACCCCGTTGCCGACATAAGGAACGTTCAGCAATTCCAGCAGACCCTGAATGGTGCCGTCTTCACCGTTCGGTCCGTGGAGAAGCGGAAATACGACATCGATCGGCGCCTTTTCGTCAGGCGACGCTTCAGGAAACATTTCCCGGTTCAATGCTGATAGAGCGAAACTTTCACCGTTTTGTTCCAGCTGAAGCATTTTCACGTTGGAAACCGGCTCAGTCAGCAGCGGGCCTCTTTGCCATTCTCCTTTTTCAGTGATGTAAATCGGATGTATATCAAACTTCTCAGTATTAAGCGCTTTTGTTACAGCTAATGCTGTCTGCAGCGATACATTGTGTTCGGCTGACTTTCCGCCGTACACCAATCCTAGACTTGTTTTCAATGGATATTCCCCCCACAACAATTCATCTTTACTATCTTATCACTTTCCTCAGAAAATGATCTAATTATTTTTGGGCATTCTGAATATGAAAGCATTTGTATGTAATTCCTTTTTATTTTATATTAAAATGGCATGGAAAAGGAGATGTGTCATATGAAAAAAATCAGTACAACAGAACAATTTAATGAACTTATTCAATCCGACAAGGAAATCATCGTGAAATTTTTCGCTGACTGGTGCCCTGACTGCACGCGCATGAATATGTTCATCGGCGATATTTTGGAAGAATATAATCAAAATGATTGGTATGAACTGAACAGAGACGAGCTCCCTGAGCTTGCCGACAAATATCAGGTAATGGGCATACCGAGCCTTCTGATCTTTAAAAACGGCGAAAAGAAAGCGCATCTTCACAGCGCAAACGCGAAAACGCCCGAAGAAGTCACAGAGTTTTTATCACAGCATATTTAATTCGTTTCACGATCTTTGTTTATGACTTCAGGCTCTACATGAACATGGACATGAGTCACATCATGTTCATGTTTTATTGCATATTCGACCTCATCGGCTACTTCATGGCCTTCTTTCACAGACAGTCCCGGATCTACCGTAATGACCATTTCCACATGAACCGTGCTCCCTAAATACCTTGCTTTCACATCCTTCAGCCTGCTGACCTCTTTTATTTCTTTCACCGTGTGTTTATACGGCTCCAAATCTTTCAGATCAAACCCGTCCGTCAATGAGTGGGAAGCATCTTTGAAGATGTCCCATGCCGTCTTACAGATGATGATTCCGATCAGAAAAGCAATGACCGGATCAACCCACGGCAGATGAAGCCGGGCGGTTAAGACGCCTATAAACGCCCCAATACTGACATAGGCGTCAGAACGGCTGTCTTTCGCCGCCGCATGAAGCGCAGAACTTTTAACCCGATCCGCAAGACGGCTGTTATATACATACATGCCGTACATTACAATCGCGCTTCCGAGCGCCGTCCATGCCGCAATGAAGCTCGGCTCGGCCTCCGTTCCGCTGACAATCGCCTTTGCTCCTCCGATCAGCACTTCAATACCGACCGCCATCATAATAAAAGACGCAATTAATGAAGAAATTGTTTCAGCCCGATAATGTCCGTAGGCATGATCACTGTCCGCGGGGCGCTGGGAAATCCGGAGCCCGATCAGCACAGCCAGTGATGCGACAATATCCGTGGCATTATTTAACCCGTCCGCTCTAAGCGCTTCGGAATGATAAATAAGACTGATCACCAGTTTGACGGCGGCAAGGATGAGGTACGCGGCGATATTAAGAATCGCGCCTTTCTCACCCCGTTTTAAGTTTGCCGTTTGATCATTCATGTAAGGACTCCTCCATTCTCATTCATAGTATGGATGGAAAAGCGGAAAAATAGCAGCTTTGATCTGAGCAAGTGCAATATTCGACAGCATTATTCCCCGGGAAACTTTTTGTCGAAAAATTGGCGGTATTTTCCCTTTACATATGAATATGCCCATTGTATACTTTCATTAAATGATAATGATTCTCAATATCATTTGATTAGGAGGGTAATCATGAGGTCTTCTCCTCAGCTCAGATCATCAGTTGAAGGACGAAAAAAACATCTGATCCATTTGCTGATCAATAACGGAATATACAAAAAGTCGGAACGGCATTTATATGAATTATCGCTCGGAGAATTAGAAAGCGAATACAAATATGTAAGGAAGGTGCGGGCTCATGGCGAAACGTAAAATAAAAACATACGAACAGCTGATAAAAGAAAACAAGGCGGCCATTATGAATAATCAAAAGCTGATGAATGTGATCTATGACAGAATTGACCGCAAGCATCAAAAACTGCTCCGGCCCAACAGCCATACATAAAAAGAGCCTTTTTCAGGCTCTTTTTTTATTGCTTGAAGGCTTCCGCCGCTAATTTGCCGATGACTGCATCGTCCATCGGCGGATTGTGAAGGCCGGCCCGGGCATCCCGATAATACCGCTGAAGCGGATTGTTTCGCTCCAGGCTTTTTGCGCCGGTGATTCTCATTGCTTTATCAACAACAGAAAGGACGGCATTTGTCACAATATGTTTTGCCGCGCCGAGCTCGCTTTTGATGAAAGGGCGGCGTTTCGGGTCATCATACATTTGCGCCGCCGTGAAGAGAAACTGTCTCGCTTTTAACAATTCAAGCTCCATTTCCCCGACACGCTGCCCAACGGCCGGCACGTCTTTAATCGGTCCGTTCAGGCTGTTCGGCGAATATTCGGATGCAAACCGGACGGCATAGTCCCTTGCCGCTTGAGCGATGCCCAGATAAGCAGCGGGAATGTGAAGCAGCCAGCCATTCACTTTCGCCGCTCTCGGCCCGCTGATAAGCTCCACAAGCCGCTCGTCACGGACCGTGACATGATCTAAAAGGAGATCATGGCTTCCGGTCGCCTTCATGGCAATCATATCCCATGTTTCTTCGACTGAAACGCCTGACTGATCTTTATGAATGAGAAAAACACCGGTCGTTTGTTTTTCTTCAATCCATGCCGTCACAAGCATATAATCCAAAGTCAGCGAAAGGGTTGTAAAGGTTTTTCGGCCGTTCAGCACCCATTTTCCGTCTTTTTTGACAGCGGAGGTGCCGGGTCTTCCTCCCCTCGTCGGACTGCCGGTCTGCCGTTCCGTCGCTGCCCTGTTCAGGACAGCTCCCTTTTTCACCTCTTCTGTGATAAATGAAAAGACATCTTCATCCCAGCTGTTTCCTTCTCCGAGCTCACCCATGACGGATAAATGCCAGCCGATTCCGAGAGCAACGGCCGCGTCTCCCCGCGCCAGCCGTTCCTGAAACAGCACCATATCATAAACGGAAATGCCTGCACCGCCGAATACCTCAGGTACCGTTAACGCCGTATATCCCGCGTCGCGCAGTCTTTGAATTTTCTCCGCGGGAAAACGGCCCGCCTCATCATCAAGCGCGGCTGTTTTTTGAAATTCGTCTGCAAGCAGGCCGATTTTTTCCATCCATTCCCTCTGCCGTTCATTCTGTATCCATAAAGACACTGGAATCCCCCCATTATAATTCCGATAAAGTTAATAAGTATTATAGAGATTCAAGTCTCGTTTCGCAACTGTGAGGCTGTACAAAAAAAACACGCTATTCCATGGAATAGCGCGTTCAGACTGCTTCCGGGCCGCGGTCCTGCTTAAGCCCGAGATAAATCAGCATATATGTGAGATAACCCATCGTCATCACAAGCCCGCCAAAGAAAAAGCTTGAAAAAATCGGCTCTTCAAACGCGGTAACTGCCGCAAGCACGATCCAGCTTGCATACAGGTAGATGATGAAATAACGGAATCCCGACTTCATTTTATATAAGAGAAACAGCCCCACTGTAGAAAACAAACCCAGCGCAAGCCTGAAATAAACAAGATGTTCGAATTGGAACATGAATGACACAAAGGAAAAACCAAGCAATAACACAATCGGTAATGCGGTAATAAAATTTCTCAAGTGAGCACCTCCGTCATTACCTTTATTATAAATCAAAATAGCATAAATTATTGATTTATCGTGATCTTTTTCACAAAAATGTCATTCCTTTACTTTATACCCGAACATCGCGTTTGCAAAAGCTCCACCAAGCGACGGCTAAGAAGAATACGATATGGATAATGATAATGCCTGCGGAAAATAACGGCGTCATTCCCGCAAACAGCGGTTTCGCCCCGCTCATATATTGCGTCAGGTCAGTATTTGCGAACAGCAGAAAACTTCCCCATTTGTTTTGGAAGAGCGACATAATCGTAACGAGTGATTTTGCGCCGTACAGCACGATAAATGACAAAATGACGGCCGTTGCGCTGTTTCGGAATACAGAAGAACACAGCAAGCCAAAGCATGCCATCGCAAACGCCTCGACCCAGTTCGTGCCGATTACTTTCAGGGTGTTCATAAGAAGCGTCCCTGATTCAGATGTCACCGACACGCCGAAGAAAGCCATGCCGAACAGCAGAGACAGAATATAGTACGCCGCATACAGGTACAAGCTGACCAAAAATACGGTAATGAGTTTAGATACAAAAATCCGCTCCCGCTTTACCGGGCGGATTAACAAAAATTTGATCGTTTTCTTATCAAATTCAGCGGAAATGATCGTTGCCGCGATCACGATCGTTAATGCCTCAAGCAGAATATTCAGCCCGGGCGCGTACGCCATATAGCCGATGAAATTCTCATCCGTTCCGGAACTGATGACAAGCCGTTTAATGACAAGCGCCATAATAAATTGGAGAACGGCCATCAGAATCAGCGCCACTAATGAGACTTTTCGGTTAAAGAGTTTCATATGCTCATTCGCTGTCAATTTAAACATTCGTCTCCCCCTCCTCTTGAAGCGCCGTCGTCACTTTCATGAATTCATCCTCCAGCGATTCCGCATACGGCATGATGGAATACACGAGAAAGTCTTGTCCGACGAGCGCACGGTTTAATGCCGGGATGTCTTTCTTCGCTACGGTGACGGTAATGCCCCCGCCGTTTTTCTCCGGAGCAAATTGCTGTTGGGACAGCCATTCGAATGCTTCGTCAGCCGGCTGAATGTCGAGGACGGCTTTTTCTTCTTTTTCCTCAGCGCCGCGCAGAACAACCTCTGTTTTAATCTCACCTTTTTGAATGATGATGACACGGTCGCAAAGGTCCTCCACTTCACGCAATAAATGCGTCGCAAAAAGGATGCTCGTCCCTTCAAGCTCCGCGAGTTCCTTTATGTGATCGCGGAAATCCTTCATTCCGCCGGGATCAAGCCCGTTTGTCGGTTCATCTAAAATGAGCAGATTCGGACGGTGAAGAATGGCCTGCGCAATTCCGAGACGCTGACGCATGCCAAGGGAATACGTTTTAACTTTGTCATGAACGGCATTGGTGAGCCCGACCCGCTCGATGACTTCCTGAAGCCTGTCCTCTTTGATGTTTTTGTGCATGTTGGCAAAGTGCTTCAGATTCTCCCACCCCGTCAGGTACGGGTAGAATTCAGGATTTTCCACGATCGCTCCGACGGATTCAAGCGCTTTTTCGAAATCAGCATCGTGCTGAAAGCCGTTAATTGTAATCGTGCCGCTGTTTTTCTTTAAAAGACCGACGATGATTCGGATAAGTGTGGTTTTTCCCGACCCGTTCGGACCGAGCAAACCGATGATCTCGCCCTGCCTGACATCCATGCTGATGTTTTTTAAAATGTGCTTTTTGCCTATTGTTTTGTCAAGGCCTTCAATATGTAAAATCGGCTCAGTCATACAGCCTTCCTCCTTTTTCACAAAAAATAAACAGTGCCCGTACATAGGCACTGTCTGCATTATAACATTAGTCATATATTCGTGAAGAGCCGGAGCCGACGTTATGTCTTATCCGGGACCGGTCCGTTTTTTTCCTTCTCTTCATTATTGACGACATCCAGAATATCAAGCAGGAACACAAAAATCGGAATTCCGATAATCAAGCCCCAAATGCCGAAGAAATGTTCCGAGAAAATCAGAACTGTAAAAGTAAAAAAGATCGGCAGTTCCGTTTTCGCTGACATCAGTTTCGGATTAAGGAAGTACGTCTCAATCGCATGGATGACGAAAATGACCAGCACGATGTAGATGACATACGCTGCGCCGCCCGTCGTATATGCGATGATGCTGAGCGGAATGAGCGAAATCACCACACCCGCAACGGGAATGAGCCCGAGGAAAAAGACCATGATTGACAGGCCGAACAGCTGCGGAAAATGCAGAATCGCCAATGCGATCAAGGTGAGGATACAGTTCACCAGCGCGATAATAAATTGGGCTTCAAGCACTTTGCCGAATGTTCTCGCAAACTTGCTGCCGAAATAAGCAAGTTCGTAGTAAAAAACAGACAGCTTGCTGTGCTGAAATTTTTTCATAAACTCCGTGAGCCGCTTTTTCTCGAACAGGAAAAACATGCTGAGAATCAGTGACATCACGACCTGCAAACCGAAAGTGCTGATATCGGCCAAGTATGTATACAGTACATTAAAACCTTCTTTTACATAGGAACCGATATTGATATCGCCGAACACGCTCGATATCTCATCATAAAACGGAATGACATCGGGATGATACGCGATGTGCTTGATCTGCTTAATCAGCTGTTCAATCTGCTTGGCAACAATCGGGTAAAAGACAAAGCCTCCGACAGTCGCCCCGACAGCCAGCGCAATATATAAAACGGTGATGACCACCCTCTGGCTGATCCGGAAAAAATGGTTCAACACGTGCCGGATGACAGTCTCCAGCCGATCCATCAGAAAAGTAAAAATAAACGTAAGCAAAATCAAATTAATCATACTTCGGAATACAACTAACACCCCAGTCAAAACAAGAAAAACGGAAAAACGTCTGACACCCGGATGCTGAAAAAATTTAAAAATAGCCGCCATTTATACACTCCTGCTAGGACAAAAAGCCCTTAGATTTCATCTTTCACTCTCTAATTGTAAATTATATAACAAAATGACGCTAAGGTCTTTGTCCACCTCCTAATAAATTTAAACAAATTTATCTTTTTTACTCATGGCGGCCGAAAAAAAGAACGGCATGCCCGATGCATACCGTTCCTTTCCTTTTATACCGCCGTTTTCATTTCTTTTACGGCCTGTGTGCTTTTCGCTTCGTCAAACTCATTTTCGCTCTTGGCTACGATGATGGTGGCGATTCCGTTTCCGATCAGGTTGACGATCGCCCTTCCTTCACTCATAAAGCGGTCGACGCCGAGGAGCAGCGCCAGCCCCTCCAGCGGAATAACCTGAAGCGCCGATAAAGTGGAGGCGAGCACGATAAATCCGCTTCCGGTTACGCCCGCCGCGCCTTTTGATGTCAGCATCAGCACGAGAATGATCGTAACCTGCTGGCCGATGGTAAGGTCAACGCCGAACACCTGCGCCAGAAAAACCGTCGCCATGGACAGATAAATCGAGGTGCCGTCCAGGTTAAAAGAATATCCCGTCGGAATGACAAGGCCGACAACCGATTTGGAACAGCCGTAGCGCTCCATTTTATCCATCATCCGCGGAAGGACGGACTCAGAAGAGCTTGTGCCGAGAACGATGAGCAGTTCATCTTTAATAAAACGGAGATAGTTCCACAAGCTGAAACCGAATAGTTTGCAAATGATATTCAAAGCGACAAATACAAACAGGAACATCGTAACGTATACAGACAGCATCAGACTCGCCAGCGGCTTGATGGAATCAAGGCCGAAGTGCCCGATCGTATAGGCCATGGCCCCGAATGCGCCGATCGGCGCCGCGCGCATGATGTAGCCGATGATTTTGAAAAAAACGTGCGACAGTTTATCGAAGAAATCAATAATGCTTTTGCCTCTTTCACCGAGCGCCGCCAGGCCGACACCGAATAAAACAGAAAAGAATAAGACCTGAAGAATGTCGCCTTTTGCGAAAGCGTCAACCATATTTGACGGAACGATGTGAGTGATAAATTCAATCCAGTCAATCCCCTGTCCCCCGTTTTGCGTGTACTGAGAGACATCCCCTTTTTCAAGCTTGCTGTAATCAAGCCCCTCACCGGGTTTCATGATATTGACGACCAGAAGTCCGATAATAAGGGCGATGGTGGTCACGACTTCAAAATAAATAAATGCTTTTCCCCCGACTTTGCCGACTTTTTTCATGTCTCCCATCTTGGCGATGCCAAGCACGATCGTCAGGAATATGATCGGTGCGATAATCATTTTTACCGCATTGATAAATGTATCGCCGAGCGGCTTCATCTGCTTCCCGGCCTCAGGCCATACAAGTCCGACAATGACGCCGATGATAACCGCCGTGATGACCTGCACCGTAAGATTTTTGAAAATTTTCATCCCTACTCCCCCTTGCCTCTCGCTGCGTCTATACAAAAATGATAGCGTTTTCAAACAAAGAGGGGAAGCTTATGATCATAACGGACATTTTGGTCTTTTTGGTCTCGGCTAGCGGACGAATTTGTAGCGATTAACCGGCCGGCCCACTCCCCCGTATTGAATGTCGAGCTTAATCTGGCCGTCTTTTTCAAGAAAATCAAGATAACGCCGCGCTGTCACCCTGGCGATTCCGAGCGCTTTGGCGGCTTCTTCAGCTGAAAGCGGCTCCGTCTGCTGTTTCATATAGGTCAAAATTTCATTCATCGTAAAATGATTTAACCCCTTCGGCAGATCCCGGGACGGATTTTGCGGAATTTTAAGCAGCATGTCAAGCTGCTCTTGCGACATGGTGTCATGCTCTTCAATTTTCCGTTTATATTGTTTATAGTTTTCGAGCGCCTGTCTCATCCGCTCCAGCTTAAACGGCTTCAAAATATAGTCGGCCGCACCGTTTTGCAGCATAAGCTGGATTGTTTCTTTGTCTTTTGCGGCCGAGACGATGATGACGTCCACTTCGAGCTTTTGTTTTCTGATTTCCTGGAGTGTTTTAATTCCGTCTTTTTTCGGCATGTATACGTCTAATACCACGAGCCCGGGCCTCAGATCTTTTATAAGCCTGATTCCCTCGTCTCCGTCAGCGGCTGTGGCGATGACGCTGAACCCCGAAACACCGGTGATAAATTCTTTATTCACCTCCTGCACCATCGGATCATCTTCAATAAGCAGCACCTTGATGTCCATCGAATGATTCCTCCCCCTTCATCGGAAATAAAATAGAAAATGCCGTTCCCTGTCCCTGCCGTGTGTCGACTTCAATAATGCCCATCCCTTTGTCGACGATTTGTTTGACGAGGTACAAGCCGTATCCCGTTCCTCCCGTTTTATTGACGGTAAACCCTTTGTCATAAAGGTGCGGGATGTGCTGATCGGAAATCCCGCTTCCGTTGTCTTCTATTAATATAGCAAGCACTTCATCATTTTGCTCGATACTGATGTCAATATGTTTGTCCTCCGTATCCGCTGTTTCGAATGCGCCGAACGCATTTTCAATTAAATTGCCGAGCAGGACGACGATGTCATGCTGGTCGACATGCTCCGGAAATGCCGAGAAACTGCTGTTTTCATCAATTTTCACAGAAATGCCAAGCTCTTTTCCTCTTTTGATTTTGCTTAACAGCAGCCCCGCCGCAGCGTCATTCTGAATGGCCTGATGAAGAAAATCGGTGACGCTTTCTTGTTCTGATGATTCCTTAAAAGCAAGCTGGAGCGCTTTTTCTGATTTTCCGAGCTGAATCAGTCCCGCGATGGTGTGAAGCTTGTTCATATGTTCATGATTTTGAACTCTGAGCGCATCGACAAAATTTTTCACACCTGTCAGTTCTTCCGCCATTTTCGCCGCTTCCGTCCTGTCCTGAAAAATGGCGACGGCTCCGATGACCTTCTTTTTCATGACGATCGGAATTCTGCTGCTCATGATCACCTTTCCGCTGACTTGGATTTCTTCATTATATACGGCTCGGTTCCGCTCGACGATCTCAGGGAGGCGGGAATCTTTTAACACGTCCCAGATCAGCCTGCCATCGGTCTCTTGTCTGACATTGAATATCTGCTTCGCTTTTTCATTAAAAATGGTGATGTGATGCTGATTATCAATCGCGATGACGCCCTCATTCATTGAATGAAACGTAGCGGTCCGTTCCTCATACATTCTCACGATCTCATGGGGCTCCAGCCAAAACATTTGTTTTTTGATGTGGCGGGCCAGCAAAAAGGAGCCGGCCAGTCCGAACCCGAGCGCCAGCAGAACGATAAACAGTATTTCATGTTTCAGCTGAAGAAGAATTTCACCGAATCCGGGCAGCGTTTTACCGGCCAGAACGACGCCGATCTGATTCAAACCCCGGTCTTTGATGGGATAAAAAGCGCGGACGGCGGTGCCGATTTCTCCCTTTGCTTCGGAAAAATAAATGTGCTCGGCGAACGCCGCGGCTTCGTCCTCACCCCTTGAACGCTTTCCGACCATTGTGCTGACGGGATGTGAATAGCGGATATGATCCATATCCATGACGACGATGTAGTCCGCTTCATTGATGATCCTTATTTCTTCGACCGCATGGCGCACGTCTTCCCTTTGTTTTTTCTGCTCCAGGGCGCGTTTGACATCGGTCATCTCAGATACCGTCCGCGCGGTATTCATCAGCCGTTTTTTCAGCTCGCGCTCCTCTGTATGCTGAATATTGCCGATCAGCACGATGCCGACGATCAAAAAGGTAAAAAGCACGACGATATACGAAAGTATGGTGATTTTCCAGCGGATGGTGAGCTTTTTTTTCGTCATTGGCCTCTTCCTTTCCGTCTCTTTACGAAAACGGCCCGCCCGATTATGCTTGTTATAGAAAATGGCGGAGGGGGTTTTCGATGAAAAGCTTGCTGACTTGTCTCAGCCTGATGGTACTCGGTATCGGAACCGCTTTATTCATCGGCTTTCATGATCGTTTCTCAACGGAAGAACCGTATTATGATGACGAACAGGAAGGCCTGAAAGATCAAATCGTTTTCAAATTCAGCCATGTCGTTGCTGAAAACACGCCAAAAGGGCGGGCGGCGAATAAGTTTGCCGAACTTGTCTATCAAAAATCCGGCGGCACCATTAAAGTAGAGGTGTTTCCAAACGGGAGCCTCTATTCGGATAATGAAGAAATAAACGCCCTCCAAAACGGGGACGTGCAATTCATCGCTCCCTCCACCTCAAAGCTCGGATCACTGTCTCCCGAATGGGGTGTTTTGGATCTGCCGTACGCGTTTACAAACTATAAAGCCGTGCAAGAAGGCCTCAACGGCAAAATCGGCACACGCCTGTTCGCTTCTTTAGAAAAGCATCATTTGAAAGGTCTGGCGTACTGGACGAACGGGTTTAAGCAGCTTACGTCAAATAAAGGACCGATCTTCACTCCGGACGATTTGAAAGGACAGGCGCTCAGGATCATGCCGAGTAGCGTGATCGAAGACCAGTACCGTCTGCTCGGCGCGCGCCCGCGGCAGGATTCCTTTAATTCCACGTTTCAGCTATTGGAAAGCAATCTCGTAGACGGAGAAGAAAATACGATTTCAAATATCTATTCTAAAAAATTTTATAATGTTCAAGATTATTTGACAATCAGCAATCACGGGTACCTCGGTTATGCCGTGATGACCGACGAGCATTTCTGGAATTCGCAGACAGAAAAAACGAGAACCATCTTAACGGAGGCGATGAGAGAAACGACGGAATGGAACGAAGCCTCCGCTGAGAAAATGAATAAAGACCAGCTTGAAGAGATAAAGAAGAATTCATCCATTCATATTCATGTGCTGAGCAAAGCGGAAAAGAACACATGGATGAAACGCCTCGACCCGATTTACGGACAATATGAACAGGTAATCGGCCGCGGGCTTGTGCAGGATTTGTTATCCTTGCGCCGCGAGCCTTAGCAGGACCAATACGCCCATCTCCGTTTCATCCCTTTTCCCGCCGGGGAAGTAAATAGGGACAGAGCAAAAAAAGGAGATGGAGACATGTTTACACATACGAAAAAACTGCAGCATCCGGCTAAACCGGATCGTCCTGACCCGCTGTTCGCAAAAAAGATGCAGGAAATTTTAGGGGGACAATACGGGGAAATATCCGTCGCCATGCAATATTTGTTCCAAGGATGGAATACACGGGGCAATGAAAAATATAAGGATCTTCTGATGGATACCGCGACGGAAGAAATCGGCCATGTCGAAATGATCGCGACGATGATTGCGAGACTGTTAGAAGACGCCCCGCTGGCAGAGCAGGAAAAAGCGGCTGATGATCCGGTCATCGGGTCCATTTTAGGCGGGATGAATCCGCATCATGCAATTGTCTCAGGACTCGGCGCAATGCCGGAGAGCAGCACGGGCGTTCCGTGGAGCGCAGGCTATATCGTCGCAAGCGGAAACCTTCTGGCAGACTTCCGCGCCAATCTGAACGCCGAATCACAAGGAAGACTTCAAGTCGCACGCCTGTATGAAATGACCGATGATAAAGGCGTGAAAGATATGCTCAGCTTTTTATTGGCCCGCGATACCATGCATCAAAACCAATGGCTTGCGGCCATTAAAGAATTAGAAGAACAGGAAGGCCCGATCGTTCCTTCCACATTCCCGAAGGCACTGGAAAAACAGTCATTCTCCCATAAGCTTATTCATTTCTCAGATGGCGGAGAAAGCGCTGAACAAAATTGGCTGAAGGAAACAGCGCCGGACGGAGAACCATTTGAATACGAAAAGGAACCGAAAGCGCACGGCGAAATAGCTAAGCTGGATCCTGTCCCGCCGTATGTCCACAACACGCTTCCCGGACGCGAGTAAAGACACAAGCCCAAAACAAACTGTTTTGGGCTTTCATTATGCCTTCTGAACCGTCCAGTCCGGTTCGTATCGGATGTCCGGGTGATGTAACAGCTCGTGAATGACAGGTTCATCCTCTTCATACAGCATCACTTCTATTGAAAGAATCGCTGCCTTCTGCTCGTTTTCTTCGTATATGCGGTCATGTTCGTTCTCCATAAAATCATCATAGGCCTGTCTGTTCTCCCAAACGCTGATGATCTCTGCGATGAACAGGCCGTCTGCGTTTTTCCGCCACCCGCCGGCCTGTTTGACGAAGCCATTTACACATGATAATGCTCCCCGCCTTGACTGTGCTTGCGCAAATGCTTCAGCGTTTGCAGCGTCTGTTTCACATACTATCTTTTTGATCAGCATGACGTTCCTCTGTGATGACTGTTTTCGCACGCGTATGCTCAACACACAGATTCACGGTTCTGACGTAAGAGCGGGTGCGGTGAATCGTGCCTTTCGGGATGAGCAGGCTGTCATTTGCCTTGAGCACTGCGGTTTCTTTGTCCTTAAAATCGATCAGCAGCTCCCCTTCCAGAACGATGAACCATTCATGAGTCAGGGTGATGGTGCCAGTCATATTCTCCCGTAAACACTGCGAGGCGCACACAGTGGTCATTGATCTCCGCGATTGAAAAATTGTCGTGTTTTTCTTTAACTTTATTGGCGATAGCGAGCAAATTCAGCATGTCAGACACGAGTGAAAAACCCCTTTTTCATCTTATTGTATCGCAACGGCGGCTCAGATTAAGATTTTCCCAAAATAAAAAGCGATCCAGCTGATGCGCCGGATCGCTTTTGATCTGCAGGTTGTCTGCCTTTTATGCTTTTATTAGCTGCTTCGTCTGTTTCCGCCTTTTTGGCCAATTTCCTTATAAAAATCTTTGTCATGATTTTTGCTTGTGGCTTCTCCGCCTTTTTGGCCGATTTCTTGATAGAATTCCTTGTCATGGTTATTGCTAGTGGCTTCTCCGCCTTTTTCACCGATTTCCTGATAGAATTCTTTGTCATGATTTTTGCTAGTGGCTTCTCCGCCTTTTTCACCGATTTCCTGATAGAATTCTTTGTCGTGATTTTTGCTAGTGGCTTCTCCGCCTTTTTGACCAATTTCCTGATAGAATTCTTTGTCATGGTTATTGCTTGTCGCTTCTCCGCCTTTTTGACCTGCTTCTTCTCTGCTCATTTTGTTATTATCTTGTGCCATTTTTGAATTCCTCCTTTAATTGGTGTTGGTTGTTGGTTTCCCGATTTCAGAACTGCTAAACAAAGAAAACACATTGAATGTGTTTTCGGGTGGTTTTTTATCATTCTGTATCCTTCATGCGTTTTAGAATCCGGCGTTTTTTATAGAGCATGATGCCTGTTTCCGCGATGCTTTCTAAAGCTGAACGGTTGGCGGACGCGCCGAAGATGATGCCTGCGGCCGGAACCATTTGCAGCAGTTTTTTCGCGGCGAACGTATCGCGATAGCTGTAAACGACTTCCCGCCAGCCTTGGATTTGCGAGGCGACGCGCTGATAGGCGCGGTCGTTTTGATCATATTGCCGTAAATCTTGCAGGATCGCTTTTTTTCCGATGACGTCACTGGATGCAAGCTGGAGCAATTTGACGATAAACACGCGTTCTTTTTTGTCTTTCGGATCAAAGCCGTAAGCAACCGCGATATCCTGCAGCGTCTTTAAGGACAGGCCGAGCATCGCCGGGATGTCTGCCGCCAGCGTGAATACGCCGCCGACTCCCGTTGCGGCTCCCTGCACCGTCGCGGCCTTTACGCTTGTACGCGCTATGGCTTCTGCGATTTCGTCCATGACGGCAAGCGGCGCAATGCGGATGTCGTGAAGCGTTTGACATGTACCGTGCGGCAGCCGTTTTTGAAACTTTTTCGTGATGCGCTTTTCTGATGTCAGGTACTGTCCGCCTGACTGAATAAACGTTCCCGTTTCATCGAGAATGAGTCCGATTTTCCTCTGAATAAATTGCGGTGTCAGCTTGTCCAAAAGCTGAAACGGCAAGCGGGTGAATGTTTGCCAGAACATCACCCTCTGCTGCGCCTTTTCCCATTTTTGAATGTCTCTCAGTTGTCTTTCCAGGTCTGTCCGCTCTTCTGTCACCCGTCCTGCACGTCCTTTCTGATTTCTTTGTTCATAGTATACCTTTATGGCGTTTTCTTTTTACACCCGGCCGAATTTTTTATCCGGAAAACATTCCATTGTTTAATTTTCTTCAAATTCTGTATATTGTATAATTTTGAATAATACGATTGAAGGAGAATGTTGAATGCAATGGATTTATTTAAGTTTAGCGATCATTTTTGAAGTATTGGGTACGGTCAGCATGAAATTATCAAATGGATTTACAAAACTTGTCCCAAGTATTTTATTATTATTGTTTTATATCGGCAGCCTTTGTTTTCTTACTTTGACTTTGAAATATATAAGTGTCTCCATCGCGTATGCGGTCTGGTCGGGAATGGGGATCGTGCTGATTTCCATGATCGGAATTTTTTTCTTTCATGAACAGTTCTCTGTCATAAAAGCTGTCTCTGTTCTTTTGATCATCATCGGTGTTGTTTCCTTAAACTTTATTTCTGAAAGTGAAACGTCATTAAACGGCAGCAGCGTTCATACGGACAGAAACAGATGATGAAAGGGTTAAAGGTTCTCTTCCTCATTACAGATATTGGATTTATCGTTTATTGGATTGTTACTTTTTTTGAGTGGATTCCAAAAAACATGGTGTTTAAAGATTATGATAACGCCATGATCATGGCCTGGAACTGGTCATTCTTTCCCTTAGATATTTTCATTTCGATAACCGGGCTGTACAGCTTGTTTCTTTATAAACGGAAACATGCGTTATGGCGCTCTTTCGCATTAATATCACTTGTGCTGACCTTTTGTTCAGGCCTGCAAGCGATTGCCTTTTGGGTATTTATCGGTGATTTTGATTTTATGTGGTGGGCATTCAATCTGTACTTGCTTCTTTATCCTTTATATTTTATTCGGAAATTGCTGGTCTCTCGTAAAACTAGCTGTCATTCTTTTTGATAAGGCGGTTTTCTTTTTCTTCAGGCGGGAAACACTTTTCATAAAGGAGTGATAGACATGCCTTGGTCTATGAAGGATTATCCGCAATCATTGAAGAATCTCGAGGAACCTGTGAAGAAAAAAGCGATCGAAATCGCGAATGCGATGGTAGATGAGGGTTATGAAGAAGGACGGGCCATTCCCATTGCGACAAGTCAGGCGAAAGAGTGGAAAAAAAACGCTTCTAAGGAAGAAATCGATCAGCTGATGAAACACGATGATGAAACGAAACGCGGAAATTGAATCGGAATAAAGGAAAAACCCCGCTCTCAAGAGAACGAGGTTTTTCTGATTATAAACCGTAATAATAGGATAAAGTGGTGACTGAAACGTAGCCTGTCGCTCCTGCATACGTGACCTTCAGCCATTTATTGGAATTGGTGTAGTGGCCTTGAACATATTCTCCGGTTACCCAAGAACCTGTAATTTTTTTACCGCTTGAGAATGTTGTGATCGTTGAACAGCTGACCTTAGAGCATGAGCGCATATTAGCACCGTAAATACCGACTGTGCCCCCGCTGGCTAAAATGGAAACGTCCGGTTCAGCTTTAGGTTTGAAAGCTGCTGCTGATGCAGAGCCGCCAAAAGCGAATAAAGAAACAGCAAAAATCATGGCTAAAGAAATGATCGACAAACGACGTACCAAGAAAATTCCCCCTCTTTTATCATATGGCCGGAAAGCTTTCCTGACGTTATTATACTTTTTCGCCCGGGAGACTGAAATAAGTCTAATGCTCCAACTTCTTTTCTTCGCAAGTGACCATGCCGATTCTTTTTTTTGATAGATAACAGCGGTTTATTGGACTGGAATCACTGATATATCGTTGATTCAAACGTTTATTCAGAGCGGCCGGAGTTTTTCCGGAGGTCATTTGAATGGTACAGAAAGGTTTTATCTTCCAATGGAAAGAAACATTATTATTCTATTTACCCGGGAAAACGGAGGAAATACAGCGTCTTTTTCTCAAATCGGTTGGGCGGACAGAAAGTTGTGAAGTGATATGGGCAAGTGTCCTCTTTTCACCTTTTTAAAAGAACGCTCCACGCATCCGCGCATGATCGGACGCGGAAACACGCTTTGCGAACGGCATCGCTTCTTTCCCGGAACGATGCCGTTTTCATTTTCGGACCTTTCTTCGGCGGGATACATATCATAGATAAAACAGGGCATCAATGTGCCGGTTTATTGAACATAAAGAACTTGACATCTTATAATAGCGGATTTATGATGTAGATAAAATAATTTGCATCTAGGAAACTTTTTGTTATATAGCTAAAAATCTATCGGAATTTAGGTGAGACATAATGAGCAAAGACATCTCAGCACAATCACTGCAAGCAAAAGCCGTGCAGGATGCACTTGACGGCAAAAGCAAGGGATTCAAGCGGCTTCTGCCTTTCTTAGGCCCAGCCTTTATCGCGGCGATTGCCTACATTGATCCGGGAAACTTCGCTACGAATATCTCAGCTGGTTCGAAATTTGGGTATATGCTGCTGTGGGTCATCCTCTTTTCAAACTTGATGGCTTTTTTAATCCAAGTTCTTTCCGCGAAGCTCGGCATTGCCACGGGTAAAAACCTTCCGGAAATCGCCAGAGACCGGTATCCGAAATGGGTATCAGCCGGGCTGTGGATACAGGGTGAACTGGTGATTATGGCAACTGATCTGGCAGAATTTATCGGGGCGGCGCTCGGGCTCAACCTGCTGTTCGGCATACCGATGGTTGAAGCGGCCATTATCGCTGCGATCGGATCATTCGCGATTTTAGAGCTGCAGCGCCGGGGTTACCGGGCGCTGGAAGCGGGCATTGCCGGACTTCTGTTTGTCGTGGTGATCGCCTTCGCTCTGCAAACCTTCTTTGCCAAACCTGACGCCGCTTCCGTTCTCGAAGGGCTGTTTATCCCGAAAATTGACGGAATGGACAGTGTGCTTCTGGCAACCGGGATACTCGGCGCAACCGTGATGCCGCATGCCATTTACTTACATTCCGCACTGACACAGCGCCGTGTCGTCGGAAAAACGGATAGTGAGCGGAAAAAGATTTTTAGATTCGAGACGATTGATATTCTCATCGCGATGGTGATCGCCGGGGCGATTAACGCAAGCATGCTCATCGTCGCTGCCGCGCTTTTCTTCAAGAACGGGCTGTATGTAGAAGATTTAGACGTGGCTTATCAGCAATTCGGCCACTATATCGGACCGGCTTCAGCCATTCTCTTCGGGATCGGGCTGCTGGCCGCAGGGCTTTCAAGCTCTTCTGTCGGCACATTGTCAGGCGATATTATCATGCAGGGCTTCATCCGTTACCGTATCCCGCTTTATTTGCGGCGTTTCATTACCATCATTCCGCCGATGATCATCATTATCTCGGGGGTCAACGCCACAGAAGCGCTCGTATGGAGCCAAGTCGTTCTTTCATTCGGCATCTCCTTTGCGCTCGTGCCGCTGATTATGTTTACAAGCAACAAACGCCTGATGGGCGCCCTGACGAACCGAAAATGGGTGACGGCTCTCGCCTGGCTGATTGCGGTTTTGGTGATCGCGCTTAATCTGTTTGTGATCTACGATTCATTCCGTTAGAAAAAACCGGCCATTGCGGCCGGTTTTTCTTTTGACGCCGGGTGCCGTTCGTATCTTTTTCCGGGCGTTTTTGGTATGATAGAAGAAAAATCGGAGTTTTGCTTATGTCAGTATTTATCCTTTTTTATCTGTGGATTGTGCCGATTGTCATCGGCATCTTCTGTTCTCTTATCGCTTATCGGACAACGGGTAAGAAACGTCTGATTCCCGGCTTTTTCATGATCGCATTAAGCATCGTTTCCTTAATCACGGGGCTTTGGATCGGCGGGGTGAACTATCATGTGTTCATCGGGGGCATGTTTTTATTCGGTACGTTATTGGCCGGCTCCGCCTTCCCGTTTTTCTTCGCTCTTTCACGCAAACGAAAATAAACAGGCATGCCGCCTGTTTATTTTTATTCATTAACCCTAAATTATAAAACCGCTCCGATAATGTGATTCCGCCTCAATCAGCCTGTACATGTGTTATATAGGCTCCAGCCCATGTCCCATCTCGTCGAAACTGCAGCCAAAATGAATCCTGCTAAAGAAGATTTTGAATTATAAGAAAAATACTGTATTAAAATCCTATTTACCCCAAAAATACCTATTGATAGAATGGTATCTGAGAGGGGAAAATGTTCAAAGCGGATCATATCGGTCCCGCCTAAATACATAGTCTTTCATTTCTCTCTACACTACATTTCTAAAGGAGGATTTCCCATTAGACACGCAGCTAAAGGCATTCTGTTTGCCGCATCTTTAGCCCTTGTAACTACTGCTTTTGTCCCCGCATCCTTAGCTAAAGAAAATCATAATAATACTGCCAATGCCACTGGAACGACCAAATCATTTTTTTATCAGACTGATACGCAATTTTCCTACGGACTTAAAGCACAAAGCGATGCGTCTGTGTCAAAACCAGTCAAAGATGTAATCAGAGAAGTGCTGAAAAATAAAACAAAATTATTCAATCTTGTTGAAAAATTAGCAGGAAAGAAAATAAGAAATGAACTCGAATCCGTTTTCAATGAACACATAGAACCGGTTTTAAAGAAAATGCTGAACGAGTATGTCGCCTTAAGCTGGACTGACGTGGAAAAGAATCTTTATCTTTCACTTAAAAAGTCCGGACTTTCTGACAGCCAGGCTAAAAACCTCGCTCATTTGACAACTTTAGCAATGAAAGCATTTTAAAATCATTCATAAATGATCGTCAGGAAAATACGTATAAAGTAATGCAAAGTGCTGTTAGATTCACTCTAATAGCACTTTTTCATTGGAGATGTCAAAATGACTGTCTTTTTTACTGTTTTGCTCACTTTCTTATGCTGCCTTGTGATTTCATCTCTTATTTTTATGATTCTATTAAAAAAAGAGATCGTGGATACACCGCCAAACCGCTTAGCTCATGCAGCATTCATAGGGCTTATTGGATTCTCCCTGTTCTTCGCTATAACTGTACCTAGCCTGTTTATTTATTTTGCAGCTGTAACTGTAAATCATTTTTTCGGAGAATATATCATCTATGGTTCACTTTCAGACTTATACATATTTTCTGTCGTCGTCAGTATTTTAGCTTTAGTTTATATGCTTATCCTTACAGCAATTGTAAAAGGAATGACTCATGTTTTGACATTGCCTGCTTGGTCAGCCTATATCCTTGAATTCATTTTTGCATGGGCTGCTGTTTACTTCTCAATCCAATACGTTTCCAATCATATCATTGAGAACATATCTATATTTCAAGGTGGAGAAATTCTTCTTTCATTGTTCATTACTTTCTTATTTTCGGGATTGGATATCCTTTTCACTAATTTGGATAAGATCACAAAAGAGAAATTAGGCTAAGGGGGTAACAAATATGAGAATCATGACATATATATCCTATTTTTCTATTTCTTTAGTTTTGCAGGTGGTATGGCTGCTATTAATAAAAAGAACCTCTAATATATTTCTGATAGATATGATTACGGTGTCCTTCTTATTCACCCTCTTTATGTTCATCTTGGATCAAATGTTCAAAAATAAGCGGACAAATTAGGGACTGTTTTTTAATAATCCTCGGGCTTCTCTTTCGTTTTGAAATGATTCCGGATCTAGAGATGTTACGGTGAGCCATTCATTAATGAATAACACCAGCCTCTTTAAAATACTTCTTCTTTTATATAACATCCTGACTTTTCCGTCATATATTCATACGAAAAAACTGCAATAGGGAGTAATGAAACATGATATTGTTTATTGGCAAGTTCATGTTGCTCTTTTTACTCTGTTCGCTGGCGTATCATTTGTTTAAAATTGTTTATTACAATATAGGGAAGAACATTGCGCTTAAAACCCCGAAAGGGACAAAGACAAACCGGACGGCACTTGTGTTTGTCAAAAATGGAACTACACTGAATGAGGGAGATTACTTTATGATCGCTGTTGTGACCGCTCTCTGGCTGTTCTTGAGATGAATTGCACTGGTCCTTCATAAGTTTTTTGATCAGCCATCGCTCGCCAGCTGCCGATTTTCACAATCATCGTTTTCGTTTAGGACGGCTATATGCAAGCAAGCCGCTCAACAAACAAAGGAGCTGTCGAGATCTTCTCGATAGCTCTTTTGTTTGTCCTTGAATGATTGAAGATAGGCTTAAAAATGGACGGCGTCTTTCTCATGCATGCATCGTTCAAGAAAACACTTCACAGCAAAACGGAAAGGTGAACGCAATATAAGTAACGGTTAAGAACCTTATGAGGCAGCGTATGTTGATTACTGGATAAGAAAAAGAAATCCCCCAGTCTTAAAAGGTGGAGGTCAAAAATTGGAGAACACTTAAATATTTATAGCTTTTTCAGCGATATAAAAAGTTCCAGAGTCACTCATTTCAGCAGTATAAACATTTGTCACACTTAATAATCCAGTAAAAAGAATACCGATTAAAGCGGAGCTGATTATAAGTTTCTTCATTATATAGCCTCCGTAACCTTAAGTATTTGTGTTTGGGCATGTATGGTTTTCTTTAAAAAGTTTCTTCCCTCTACATAGTTTCTCTTCTCAAAATGAAAGTCACCTAATTTTTCGGTTAGCTCTGCGAAATCAGACCAAAGGCGTTTCTTTTCCAAGTAACCTAAGCTTTGTTTCACTTCTGTTTCATTATATTCTTCGTATAATGAATTAATGATTTTTAATTTAGCCAAATATTCTTCTTCATTAGAAGTCCGAGCACGATTTAGAGCCGTTTCATAAAAGAAACGTGCTTCCTTGGCTTTATCACATTGGTACAGGACATTCGCCATCATATATAATGATCTCACTCCATACACTGTATCAATATGTTCTTTCACGTCTATTGCCTTTTTGAAATTCTCTTCAGCAGCAATCAAATTTTTCCCTCTTAAATAAACTAAGCCTAAGTTATGAAAGATCACTCCGATAATTCTTTTCACTTTTTCCTCATCCAAGCCACGGGCGATACTTAATGCTTCCCGATAATATGATTCTGCCTCCGTCAGCCTGTACATATCGTACATGTTAGCACCGACCATCATATTACAGCCAATCACTTTCACTTTGTATAGTTGACTTTTTTCAAACAATTGCTTGGCTTTTTTTAAATGATTGAGGGAAACAAAATGCTGATCAATTTGATAATAGGCATCAGCTATTTTGTAATGAAATTCAGCTTGCTCCATTTCATCTGATACAGCATTCAACTCTCTCTCTGCTTTGCGATAATAGCTTATCGCTTCAACATACTCTTTATGATCAAATTCATACATTCCACGAAAAAACAATGAGTAATATTTCAAGAGGCCTGTAAGTCTTTTTTGTGGTTTTTCTATTTTTTCAAGCAGTTCGTCGACTGTAGGGCGATCTCTATATCTGTCTTCCGGCTCCAAGGAATCTAACATCAATTGGTGACGAAAGCACATCAATGAATAAAAGACAAGCAAATCCTGATCCTCTTCCATCTCCTCTATTTCCTGTTCTACTTCAGCCTTTAAAATCTCAGCATCAGGCACACTGAACTGGCGAATCATTTTGTACCATTCATTGATCTTGACACCAACTTGGGACGACGGTAAAACTTGGTCCACACTTATCCCTCCCTCTAATCACTATTTTTGTAATATTATAACTTTTCCTACAATAAACACAAACGAAAAAATCCCGCAATTTTCGTCGCGGGATTTTTGGGATTATGGTTTTGATGTACACTCTTGATTATTCCATTTAATATTTTCGCTTTGTAAAATTCATTATAGTCTTAGTGATTGAACCGGAGATAAGGCAGGCTCCCGTCATGATAAACACCCAAATTAAAAATGTTGGCTCTGCCCCTATCACAACAAACATAAATATCAATGACAGGATCAATACGACGACAACCATAGTCCATACTTTTTTAAAGATGAAATACCCTATTATCCCCAGCATAAAAGAAGCTGCCGGAAGAATAATGAGTATGATATATGCAGGGCTCAAAAACGGGCTAATATAAACACCTCCTACTTATTTTAAAATTTCGAACCGGGCAATTTCCCACTCTTTTTTTGCTTTTAGCGGGATTGTTTTTACCTTTTTGCCTGATTTCAAATCATAAGACGTGATATCTCCAAGCTTGTTATCACGCTGGATATCAAAGTTTTTGAGTAAAACATACATCTCTCTGTCATTGAATTGAACATCATTCATTAATTTGTTATCATCCCCAGCATAAAAATCAAAAGATTTTTTCTTAACCATTTTTTTATCAAACACCTGCAGCTTCCCCTCAAAAGAAACAGCTAAGATGCTATCTTTTAATATTTTCAATTTTGCAGGATGAAACCCTTTCTCCATCTCGACTTCTTTTTTTACCTTAAGAGTCTCTCTGTCTATTAATATGAGCTTAGAATTCTCTTTCTCATTCACGTTATCATTAACTGCCAGTACAAATGTATTTTCATCTAGAGCTTGGAATGCATCCTTTTCATCCATGAAGTATATCCCTTTATTCGGTATGGATGCCTTGTTCTCTTGCTTATTTGTCTCTGGGTTAATTGAAAGGATGGACATACTTTCTTCATCACTTGAAATGACATAAATTTTATTTTTAGCGACGATTGCTGATCCAAGTTCTCCGTCAAGCTTTATTTGTTTCTTGTTTTTTCGGCTGTTTCCCTTCCAATATACCAGTTCACTTTCCAGCCCTTTGTCTGTATATCCAACGTTAATGTCATGGATGATATAACCGTCAGAACTATTTATAAAGAAAGCACCTTCATCCTCAGTTGTTTTTGACAAACTCTTTTCATTTATTTTGTTTATTTTTCCGGTTTTATTGTCTATCATCAAGTGATTATTGCTTCTATTTGATGAGAAGAACGTATTATTTTTGTTATGTGAAGACATCGTGAAATTTATACCATCTTTCAATTCCAAGCTATCCATTTTAATACCATCTTCACCGTAAACCCCAATCTCACTTCCCCTATCTAAAGTGTTAGAAAAACCAACAATAAATTTTGCATTGTCAATATCCTTTAATACAGTCTTTTGATTGCTGCTTCTTTCCTCTTTTTCATTCCCAGTTGGGATGAGACCGCAAGAGGTTGTGACTATCAGTATGCAAATGAAAATTAACAGGGGCTTAAGTCTATTCATATTTTCCTCCCTTTGAAATGACAAAACAACCGGTGCAGCACCGATTGTTTTTGTCAATTTGTTTAACCCTTGTGATAAAAGATTGTTGTGTTATTGGATTTTACAAGCTCCATTGGTGTTACAACGGTGTCCCATTTGACATTGTCAATATCAATACCTTGGTTTTTCCAAGAACGCCAAGCTAATTGAGAACAATAAAATTTAGCAGTTGTCTTTTTATTTAAAAAGTTGAAATTATATTTCTTTTTATTATCTGCTTGCTTTTCCGCATATTTTGCAGCGTTTATATACTTATTGTTATTTGATCCTTTAACCCATAGACCATAAACTTTCTTTTTACTTCCCCAGTTATTATTATATCTGCGAACTCCATCTTGGTTTATAGGGCTCCAGCTTTTCGCCCATGCTTCAACTGTTTTTGATTTGTTAGTTGAAACAATCGCAGCATGTCCTACACCAATAGACCAACTTCCAGAATTAATTTCATAGCTTGTAAGAACATCACCTTTTGTACCTAACGCTTTTGCTGCAATTTGGTTCTTGGGCTGATATTCAGGCTCCTTGTATTTAGGAAGAACTTCATCAATTTGACCAGAGGCTTTCAATTCTTTGATTTCTTTTTGGGAATCCTTATACAAGTCTTCTGCATGTTCTTGTACATATGCATACTCTTCTTTACTCATTTCATAGAATTTCTGTACTTCCTCACTTGTCATGCCGGCATCTTTCATTTCCTGTATTTCCGTTTGGACTTTTTCATTAGTAAGTTGCGGAAACCCTTCAGCATGTGCACTTTTCCCAAATCCCAATCCTAAACCGGAAATCAACATAGTTGTAGAGAACATGGTGGTAAGTAAAAATTTACTCTTTTTCACGTCAGTATCCCCTTATTGAATATTTTTCCTTCTTTCCTAAGATATAGGATACAAATAAGGTTGTAAACACCTTTTTTGAATTATTTAGGATATTTTAATCATTTCTATCTAGTGCATAATGACACAAAATCGGGATATGCAGTGCCAACTGAACTATAGGATTTGGGTTTTGCACAATGTTTATCAGGCAATGTGTTGTTTCACTATTTCTTCGTAAGGTTATCCTTCAAATTTTATACAAATTTACAAGTATTTGAAATACTTTTTTTTCCAACAAACACATTCTACCATTGATGCGAACCACAATTCTATATACTTCTTTATTTTTATGAAATATATAGATTTGTGGTACAGCCCTATTAAAGGGCTGTTTCATTTATTTCAGAAGAGACAACATTTTTGCTTTCGTTTTCGGTCCGTAAATTCCATCAGCAGTTAACCCGTACATAGATTGGAATCGTTTGACTGCGTTTGCTGTTTTCGGACCGTAATAGCCATCTATTCCGTTGTTCTTTGCTCCTTTGTCCGGATAGTAATAAAGAGCCGCCAAAGCTGTCTGGATCTGTTTCACGGCCGTTCCCTTAGTTAAGGGGCTTGTCACTTTAAAAACGCCTGATGGCAGCGTGTAAGATGATTTTTTGCCTTTTGTTGGAGAGCTGGCCGAGTCCGTCTGCTTTAATACTTGGCCGACTTTGATAAAATTCGGGTCCTTGATACTGTTCAACCTTTGCAGGGTCGCCATGCTCACGCCAGTTTCCTGTGCAATGACAGAAAGAGCATCGCCTTTCTTGACGGTGTACGTCGCCCCGCCTGTCTTGGTTTCTGTTTTTGCTGATAAGGGCTGGGCGATGCTGATGTGCGAACCACGTTTGTTATGAACTGTCCTGGTCCTTCATAAGTTTTTTGATCAGCCATCGCTCGCCAGCTGTGGCTTTTCACAATCTCCGTTTTCGTTTAGGACGGCTATATGCAAGCAAGCCGCCCAACAAAAAAATAAACAGGCATGCTGCCTGTTTATTTTTTAAAAGCGCCGCCTTCTTAAAACAGCCGTTTTAAGCTTTTCTTGAGTGACGGCATTTCGATTTTTTGGTTTTCAAAGAAGTTTTTCAGCATGTATTTGCTGAAGCCCTTCGCTTGGCCGTAAGTGATTTTTCCCGGAAGCGGCGGCTCGTCGCCGATGACGGCGTCGATGACGACCGGCTCATTTGAGTTGAGCGCTTCATGAAAAGCGGGAGCCAATTCCTCGTGTTTCGTCACTTTGATGCCTTTTGCCCCGCAGCTTTCTGCAAAAGCGGCGTAATCCATATTTTGCAGCTGGGTGACGTAGTCAATGTTGCCTTTGACCCGCTGTTCATATTCAATCATGCCTAAATTTTCGTTGTTTAAAACGACAACCGTAATCGGCAGTTTGTATTTAACAGCCGTCGGCAGATCCTGCATCACCATTGAAAATCCGCCGTCTCCGCAAATGGCGATGGACTGCCGCTCAGGTTCGGCAAGGCTTGCGGCAATCGCTCCCGGAAGCCCGCATCCCATCGTGGCGAGCCAGCTTGAGACGATAAAGTCCTGCTTCTTCATTTTAAAATGGCGGGCCATCCACACCGTAACCGTTCCGACATCCACCGACAGGACGGCGTCCTCTGCGGCCGCATCCTGAAGCCGGGCAATGACCTGCTGCGGCTTGAGCGGATGAGTCGCTTCGGTTTCATCCTTTTCGATTTCCTTCCACCAATGCTTCATGTGCTCGGTGCAGGCGTCCAAAAATCTTCTGTCTTCTTTATATTCAATGTATTCCGTCAGCTCTTTCAGCCCCAGAGCCGCATCACTGACAATTCCCGCATTGACGGGATAGCGCTTCCCGATTTTCGCCGGATCCGAATCAAGCTGAATGGCGGGCGTATCATCCGGGAGATAATCCCTGTATGGGAACGATGTGCCGAGCATGATCAGCAGATCGCATTCCTCCATTGCTTCGTAGGCGGGCTTTGTGCCGATTTGCCCGAGATTCCCGAGAAAGTGGGGATGGCTGTCAGGCACGACGCCTTTTGCCGGAAGGGTAATGACAATCGGAGCGGCCGCTTTATCGGCGAATGCGAGCAGCTCCTCTTTTGCTGATTTTAACCCTTGGCCGGCGAGAATGACCGGTTTTTTTGCGTTGTTAATATATTGCGCGCATGTCACGAGATGTTCTTTTTTCGGCTCTATATCGGCTTTGAGGTAAATCGGCGATGTGTAAACCGGCTCCCGTTTGATTTTTTGCGCGAATAAATCATCAGAAACGGTCAAAACGGCAACGCCTTTTTTGCTGTAAGCCGTGCGGATCGCCTGATTCAGAAGATCGGGCAGCGCTTCTGCCGTATGTACTTGCTGGTTGAATACCGCCACGTCCTCAAACATTTGCTCTAACTTGATTTCCTGAAAGCTGTCACGGCCGATTTCATCGGAAGCCACCTGTCCCGCAATCGCCAGCACCGGAACGCCGTCCGCTTTGGCGTCGTATAAACCGTTCAGCAGATGAACGGCCCCCGGTCCTGCGATTGAAAGGCAGACACCGATCTGCCCGGTCAGTTTTGCCTCAGCCGCGGCTGCCAGAGCTGCGACTTCTTCGTGCCGGGTTTGGATGAATGTCAGGTTATTTCGTTCATGTCTCAGTTCTTCGATAAATTCATTAATGCTGTCTCCGGGAATGCCGTATATATGACCGACTCCCCATTGTTCAAGCAGCTCCGTCATTACGTGTCCTGCTGTTTTACTTGGCATACTGCATCCTCCTTTTACCTGTATTCATCCCCTTTTTCATACGGGTTGAAACACGGGCTATGCTCTCAGCTTTTTTCTTAGCAGATCAAGGATGGATAACAGATTTCGGTCTTTAAGGACTGCCTTACGATTTGCCGCCCCATTGAGTCCGTCTTTTATTTGCCGTTTTCTGTTCGGCACCATGAACAGCGGCAGCCGGTTTGGGGAAAACCAGCGTAAATCGGCGGTTTCCGATCCGTTCATCAGCGGTGTTCCTCCGGTAATGGCTCCGATGAAAACGTGCTGTGTATCTTCAAATGCCGGCCTTTCATACTCACCGGATTTTTGCAGGATGGTCACGTTATACCCGGTTTCTTCGAAGGCCTCTCTGATGGCTGCGGCTTCAGGTGTTTCACCATCTTCAATCCTGCCCCCGGGCAAATCCCATAGTGGAACGTCTTTTCGTTTTACGAGCAATATGTCCCGCCCGTCATTTTGTATGATGACAAAAGCGCCTTGTGCCATGTCGTCCTCCTTTACAAAAAAGACCGCGGCATTTTAGCCTGCGGTCTTTGCCGTTACTTTTTAAAATGATACGGCAGGGTGGCGACGATGATGTCCTTCTTCCAAAACAGCCGGACGCGGAGCAAGAAGGCTGATTGGTTGTGAAGGATGGTCTGCCAGCGTTTTTTCGTAATAAATTGCGGAAACAGCACCATCACGGAGAACTGTTCTTTTTTCGCTTTCTGTTCGACCGTTTCTAAAAACTTATCAAACGGATGAACCAGACTGCGGTATGAGGAATGCAGGGTGACGAGGCGGACGCCGTTATGAAGTTCTTCCCAGCGTTTTTCCACCTTTTTTTCGTTTTCTCTGTCAAAGGAAACATGAACCGCAATGACCTGATCCGATAATGATTTCGCATACTGAATCGATTTTTGGACGACGGTGGTGACACCGGCGACAGGCACGATGACGACGGTTCCCCTGATTTCCTCAGGCTGCTGATCAACGACCCGCAGCTGTTCACTGACCGCGGTGTAGTGATTTTTAATGACGAAAAACAGCATCACGACAGCAGGCATGAATAACAGCACCGGCCAGACAAGATTGAACTTCGTTGCGAATAAAATACACAGCACCATAAATGAAATGGCGGCGCCGCATGAGTTAATCAGCATTTTTACCGCCCAGCCCTTCGGCTTCTGCCTGATCCACTTGATGCACATTCCCGTCTGCGACAGCGTAAACGGAATGAACACGCCGACGGCATAAAGCGGAATTAAATGTTCCGTGCGGCCGCCGAATAAAAGAATGAGCAGGATGGACGCGATACCGAGGAAGATGATGCCGTTTGAAAAGCCTAACCGGTCGCCTCGTACCGTAAACATTCTCGGCATATACTGATCGCGCGCTAAATTAAACGCCAGCTGCGGAAATGCGGAAAAGCCCGTATTCGCCGCAAGCACGAGAATCAATGATGTAACGCCTTGAATGAAATAATACACCGTATGGCGGCCGAAGGTTTCCGCGGCGATTTGTGAAATAACGGTCTCGTCAGGCTTCGGACCCGTGCCGTAGCCGTACGCCAGCACCGTAATCCCCGTAAATAAGATCGCCAGCAGAATCCCCATCATGGCCAAAGTGCGGGCCGCGTTTTTTGCCGGAGGATTTTTAAAGGCCGGGATCGCGTTTGAAATGGCTTCAACACCGGTCAGTGCCGAACAGCCCGAAGAAAAGGCCTTCAGCAATAAAAACAGCGTGATGCCCGCCACAGGTGTGCCGATCGGCGTGTGTTCGGCCGGATGAACCTGACCCGTCATGAGTTTAAACAGCCCGACGACGATCAAAAGGACAAGCGCCGCCACAAACAGATAGACGGGATACGCCAAAATGGACGCCGACTCTGACAGTCCTCTCAAATTTAAAATCATAATCAGAATCACAAGCCAAACAGCAATGAGCAAATGATACGGGTGCAGGGCCGGAAATGCCGATGTAATCGCGTCAGTTCCGGCAGAAATGCTTACCGCCACCGTCAGAATATAATCAACAAGCAATGAGCCGCCCGCAATCAGGCCGGGCTTCTCACCAAGATTCTCTTTAGAAACCATATAAGCGCCTCCGCCTTGCGGATAAGCGTAAATAATCTGTCTATAGGACAGAATCAAAGCAAGCAGCAAAATGAGAACACCGGCTGCGATCGGAATGGAATACCAAAACGCGGCCGCGCTTACCGCAGCCAAAATGATCAGAATCTGTTCCGTTCCGTAAGCAACTGATGACAGCGCGTCTGAAGAAAGCATGGCGAGCGCCTTGAGTTTCGTGAGTTTTTGCTCTCCGGCCGCCTGTGATTTCAGCGGTTTCCCAATCAAAAATCTTTTGATTGAATGGTACATTTGTTGTCTTCCCCTTTTTTTCATTTTCCGTTTGATTTACAAACCCTTACTGCTATGATGTCTCCGAATGCTGATTGCATGCCATATTTCAGCACAGCAAAAAGACACAGAGGCAAACGGATGCCCCTGCGCCATAATCGTGCACAGGTTTCATTCATCTCCTCTCATGAACGCTTACGAGGTTAGCTGTCGGATTCGGGCTGATGAGAGTTGGCCCTACCTGAAAAAGGATTCACCCCAAGCGGCATTACGCGCCGCAAATTGGTTCCCCCGCTCTGATTACAGATTAAGCGATATAGATTATAAAAGAGATCATACTCCCGTCCCGTTCAGTTGTAAAGGGGCTTTTATGCTGTTTCAAAAATAAAAAAATCACCGCCAAAAATGGAAATAAAAATACAAAAAAAGAGGCCTGTGAACGGCCTCTTTTTCCTTCATTACTCTTCGCTTTTTTCATGATCCGCTTTTCTTTTTTTCCTTCTTGCCGTCAGCCAGATCAGACCGGCCGCAATGATCATAAGTGCCGCGAAAACAGCAATATACGTAACGTTCAGTGCTGCGGACGGGCTCTTCGTATCAGCCGCCGGACTGCTGTCATCGGACTTGATTTGCTGATGATTCGAAAACAGCTGCCGGCCGGCTGTTTCGTTAATGACGGTTGCGGCATCGCTTGTGCTGTCTAAAAAGCTGATCAGCTCTTTTGTGACAGACGCGCCGCTTCCTGATAACGGAGCAAAAACAGCGATGCTCCGGCCGGAGTCCCAAGGTGATTCCTGGGTAAACGCGACTTGTTTCGTCGTCTCATTCAGCATCTGAAACGAAGAAACATCGTACGCGCCGCTGCGGTCTGACGGCACGAGAAGCTTAGAGGCGTTTGACTTTAAAAGCGGGATTTGCGGCAGGCCTCCGATAAACACAACATTCCGGCCTTTGGCATCCGCTTCCTTCATGTCTGATGCCGTCTTTACGGTAAAGCCGTTTCCGAATGAATCCGCCACCAGAGAAAGCTCTTTCAGTGTCTGCATGTTTACGCCATCCGGGATGACGATCACTGTTTTCTCTTTCCCGCCGCCCGCAAACGGGAGCGGCCATTGCCCGAAATCAGCTTTCTGCGCCGCATCGCTTACCGGATACGTCAGCGTGCTGCTTTTATCAATATAGACCCATTTGTTTTCGTCACGGTCGATACACGGATTGTTATGTTTCAAACCTGATGTGACAAATTGCAGATCAATGTACCTGCTGCTTCGCAAAAGCTTGGGATCAATCGGGATTGAGACGTGGTAAAAGCCGTCTTTATCTTGATTGCCGAGATCATCAAGACGCACCGCATTCGGCTGTCCGTTGACCATGACGTTCAGCTCCGCTCTCTCGGCGTCATTTGCTGAATCCGCCTTCGTCCGGATCGATTCCGACGTTTTTAACGTAAGTGAAAGCTTGACCTTACCGTCTTTATCAACAGCGGCCGCCGCAGGGTAAAAGAAGTGCTCTGACGCCGTTTTGTTTGATCCAACCGTTACATTTCCCGCGCCGAAGTCCTCTAGTGTCAGTTTATTGCCTGTCTTTTCCGCAGCGGGCTGAAGGCGGCCGATTGTCAAAGTATCTCCGCCCAGCTGGCTTGAATAAGCGCTGTCTGTGATGACGCGGATTTTATCCGCCAGCGTTTTGTCTGATTGCGCCGTGACAAACAGGACGGGCTGCCGTTTGTCCCCTGATGTCAGAACCCGTTCAGCGAGAAGAAGTCTGTTTCCTTTCGCTTTGATGTTCCCGCGTTCGAAAAGCTCTTTTATTTTCCCGTTCCAATGCTGATCAGCGCCGATGACAATTGACGGATTGCTGATTTTGCCGGCGTCGGATTCTTTTACATAGGATACCTTCAGCCTGCTGTCTGCCGTTTTCAGAAATGCTTCTGTTTTTACTGCGGCTTCAGCTTCCGCCGAGGTCGGTTTGTCAGGAAGAATAATATCGGTTTCTTCACCCGTATTGCCTGATTGGGCAAACGGATACGGGAAATGGCCGAGATCCGCTCCCTTTGACTTGCTTGCTTCTGAAAGCACAAGGCGGCTGTCCGGATAAATTTTTATCCAGTTGCCTGACGTATCCTGCCTGACGCAGACGCCCTCTTTTAATACGCCGTAAAATTGCAATGATACGTTGTGATAGCCTTGGGCGGATTGGCTTTTGCTGAGATTGAGCTTCACCGTTTTCCGCTTGGAACTGCCGTCAAGCTTTATGGATTTGACGGGTTCATCATCAATGGCGATGGTTAAAGAAGACGGGGCAATTAATAAGTTTGACGCCTCGTAATCAATCAGAAGCGACTGATCGGCATTCGAAGCTCCCGCAGGAATCTGATAGGTCAGCTCTGCGCTGTCTTTCGCCCCGTACAGTGTCATCAGATCGCCAGTCAGCGCCTGCTGCTCTTTTGCGCCGGCGCTTGTTCCGAGGGCGGAACCGTCCGTTTTCAGTTCCCGGGCCGCGGCCGCCTGCCCGTTATACATCAATAGCAAAAGGCCAGTTATCAATATGATCGCTTTTTTCAAAAAGGTCACCCGCTTTTATTTTGATTGTATCGCTCCGTTTTGTACCACTTGACTTCCTGCTTGAACAAGCGGTGCTTGATCTCTATGAATAATGACCAGATGACGAGCACGATCCAAGCCTGGGAGTAAGTAAAGTACATCAGAAATACGATAAAGAAGTTTTGTTTGTTCATTTCTGTTTTTTCAATGCTTAAAGTAATCATGACCTCAGTCATAAACAGGAAAAAGGCCAGTATCCACAAAATCATTGCCAAAAACCCGACAGCCAGATGCAGGTCGTAAAAAAGATTGATGATAAAAATCGTGTTTGACATGATCACACCGAAGAAAAACAAAAAATATGTAAAAAAGAAATAAAACAGATCGAAGATGATCCGCTTGCGTTTCAGCTTGAAAAATTGGGATAAAAACTTGAGAACCACGTATTGGTTGCCGCGCGCCCATCTTGTCCGCTGACGCCACCAGACCTTCCATGTCTCAGGCTCCTGCTCCCATGTCACAGCCGCCGGGAAAAAGCGGATGTGATAACCGAGATTATACACGCGGATGGTCAGCTCGGTATCCTCCGCCAGCGCCTTATCATCCCAGCCGCCGAGCTGTTCGATAATGCTCCGTCTGATCGCGAAGTTCGTCCCCGGGATGGTGGCGATTTTGAACCATTTCCATCTGCCGCCCTGCGCCATCCACTGAAAGCAGATGGTTTCAATATTGATAAACTTCGTCAGGATCGTTTTGGCCGCGTTGATGACACGGAATTTCCCGACAACCGCTCCCGCCTTCTCATCATTCATCAGACCGAGAACCAGGTAGTACACCGCCATTTTTTCCGGCGTGTTGTCCGCATCATACACGCAAATCACGTCTCCGTTCGATTCCGCGAACCCTGAGTTCAGCGCCGAAGATTTTCCTTTTCCGGCGTTCGGGGGCTTTGTGATGACCATTTTAATGAAGTCATACTGACGGGAAAATTCATTGACGATGTCTCCCGTCCGGTCGGAGGAATTATCATTAACGACGATGATCTCAAGCCTGTCTTTCGGATAATACAGATTCACCATCGCCTTCAGCGTCTGCCTGATGACGACCTCCTCGTTATGCGCGGGAATGAGCACGCTGACCTTCGGGAGCTCCCCCATCTTTGCGCGCCATTTCGGAATGTCCCGTTCGAAGGTCATATAATGCCTGAATCCGCCCTGCATCAGAAACATGTGATAGAGAAGCATCACCCATATTAAACTTAATGAGATAAAAAACAGAATGTTACTCAAGGCTCCTTCTCTCCTTAAAGATTCGTTTTTTTAATGTGGCGCGCAAATAAAGGACGTAGCAGGCGAACATGATGATAAACAATAACACCACGCCGGAGAGAACCCAAAGCGCTTTTTCCAGAGGCGTCTGCTGATGGTGATTGAAAAAGGCCGTTATCGGATGAATCTTGTTTTCCACATGAATGGTTCCGTCTCCGTCCGTTTTGATGCTGACGCTGTCCGACGTTACCGTTTGCTTCGTTTTCTTCAGATCGAGCCACTCGCCGCCGGGAATCCGCTCCATCTGCTTGACGAGCTCGGGGAGGTATTTCATGCCGAGATACGGATGGTAGAAACCGCCCGCCACTCCGCCGCCGAAATCAATCATCTGCGAAATATGATTCTCCATATCTCCGAGCGGATTTTCCTTTGAGTTATCGGCATAACCGATTGTTTCAGGATACAGCGTCATCCCGTCCAGCATAGCCGGCTTTGAGACGAACAGAGGGGCGCCCGAGGTTTTCCACGTCGTGCCGCTGAGCTGCACTTGTCCGAAAATGCTGGAGAAATAAGAAGATGCGATTTTGTAGCCTTCTTCAGACATCGTATAGTGCGGCGCTTCGAATGACAGCGGGTAAAGGCCGAGCTCTGTCAGATCGTCAATCGCCTGCTCCAGCTTCGTTCTCGTGTAGATGTTTTCTTTTTCACGGAAAGGCTTCACATACGCCCGGTACGCTTTTTCATTCGGAAAATCCTGTTCCTTTTCAAGCTTGACCGGAGTATCATCCGCATTTTCTGACGTAATCGGCTGATCCGCTTTGGCATCCCAAAATTCAAAGCCTTCTCCCGTTTCGCTGTATCGGTATGCGTGCGTGTAGCCGTGAATAATGATGCTGCCGCCCATTTGCTGAAGTTTTTTCAGGACGCTGACCATTTTCGGCTTGTCCGCCAGGTATACTTTTTCTCCGTTTTCCGGATTGAGATAGACCGGAATGACCGCCAGAATAAACGGAATGTGTCTTTTATGCAGGTAAGCGCCCGCTTCGTAAAGCAATGTTTCATCTGACATCGGACTGATGTCTTCAAGCCGTAAATAAAGGAGGGTGCCGCCCGCTGATTCTCCGAATGCGTTGCGCAGCGCTTTCGCCGTCAGAAACGAATCATTTAACAGGCTCGTCACACCGAAATAATAGTCAGAGCGCGCCGTTTTCCACATAAAAGGGCGGGTGCTGCCGTCACCGGACCGGTATGTATAAAGGGACTTTCCTTTTACTCCCGATACGCCGAGCACGGACATCCCTTTTTCAAGCGGCATGTCTGTTTTTTCTTCTTTGCCGTAAATGCGGTATACCGTTTCTTTCTCTGTCAGGGACAAACCCGCAAATTGGCGGAACTGTCCGGCGTTATAGCCGATGGTGATAAGCTGCTGCGGCATGCTGCTGATCAGAGACACAAATGATGTGCTGAGCTTTTTTTTCGTGACGCCGTAATAGATGACCCGCCGATTCTTTTTGAGGTCCGCGGCTGTGATGTCTCCGTCGCTTTTCACGGTGACGGCGGATGAGAAATGGCCCGCGGTCAGATCAAGCATTTTGACCTCAGCGGTTTCTTTGCCGTCCGTGCTTGTATAAATAATGAGAATGCCGTCCTTTTTGTCTTTTGCTTCCGCCGTAAGGGGAACATAAACCGCCGAAATCATGAAGAGCGCCGAGAGTAAGAGACGTATCCATTTAGAGTTCATTCATCATCATCTCGTTTTCCAGTTCATTTAAAAATTGCTCGGCCGTTTGTAAATCCTTTCGGTACGCCAAGTAACATACACGGAAGGTGATGGAGACGTATTTACCGTTTTGCAGCCGGTACGTATCCAATTCCTTTTTCAGCTTCGACAGAACGGCCGGCATGTGTTCTTCAGGCGTATGGGTCAGCACGATGCCGAATCGTTCGGCGGACGGCCTGAATTTTTTGTCTGTTTCCCGAACGCTTGACCGGATTTGGCGGCTGATAAATGCCAGCAGGCGGTCGGTCTCTTTTTCTCCGTAGAGGGATTTGAATTCCTTGAAATAATGCATGTGCAGCAGCAAAAAGACGAAGGAATTGCCGTAGCGTTCCGCCCGCTTGATTTCCTCAGAAAGCTCCAGCTTCATCCGCAGATGGTTGTCAAAGCCGGTCACCCTGTCGACGGCGACAAAGCTCGTAATCTCTTCACGCAGCTGTTTCACTGAGCGCTCAAGCCCCTTCGCCAACTCGTGAATCCTTCCCGCTATGTAAGAAAAGAGCAGCAGCGCAATCCCCCAAATGACCAGCACCTGCAGACTTTCGGCACCGGCAGACGCCATAAAGCTCCCGGTCTGAAACCACAGGAGCAGGCTGCCGAGAACAAATAAGACGAGTAAGGTAATGACGAGCGCGTAGATTGCCCCGAACCATATGCCGGCTCCCGTGACAAGCAATGTGATGCAGGTTATCAGAAGCCCTGCGGATTGCTGAGACGCATAGTAAATAAAAAAAGACAGCAGCACCAGCATAACTGCTGTGTAGCTGCACAGTTTTTGTGATTCATTGAATGATATTTTCATTAAACAATTTCCTTTCAGCCAGAAGAGGCAGCAGGTTATCGAAAGAATGTGTATCGCCCCCGCTCATATAGCCGCCGTAATCAGGTTTCAGCGTGTCCAGTGTTTCAAATGAAGTCATTCTTTCATAAAGCGGCTTGATGACAGCCGGATCAGCTTTTTGTTCTGCTAAAAAAAGAACGGCCAGGGCGTAAACGGACGGTGATTCGTATTGAACCGCCGGCTCCTTCGTGTCTGCGCTGTATCGTCCGTACAGCTGTCCGCGCGACTTAAATTCCTTTATCATCCATTTCGACAGCACAGCGGCTTTGCCATCGCCCCGCTTCAGATTCACGGCGGCATACAGCTGGTCGATGACATTCACTTCGCTGTCATATTTGTATTCCTTTGTTTCGGTATTGAACGACTTCGGCAGAAAACCATTTTTCAGGGGCGCAAGATTGAGAACATCAAGGTTCCGGTTTTCCGTTTTCTC
Organism: Bacillus sp. FSL K6-2861; assembly: GCF_038630725.1. NCBI lineage: Bacteria > Bacillati > Bacillota > Bacilli > Caryophanales > Bacillaceae > Bacillus > Bacillus sp. FSL K6-2861. The sequence goes on along the minus strand of NZ_CP152037.1, from coordinate 481,543 downwards.
ATCGATAATCCCCTGTTCTCTGAGCATCTGTAAGGCGCCGGGGTCGACATAGGACAACGTCACGGTCTTTGATGCGGCATTTGAAACGGCATCATAATAATCCGTAAAATACCCGTCATTCGTATTGTATTTTTCCAGCGCCTTCCCGATCTGCACCGCTGTTTTCCCGTATTCACTGTTTCCCCATAGGGTTCCGGCCTCATTCAGACAGTTCATGATTCTGAAATCGTCAATTAAGGCATTGGTGCCGCTCGCTTTATTCCCGTCAATCTTCCACGACACGAGCTCGTTTTTCGTCAGAAACGAATCGGTGAGAAGCTGATATTGCGCTTGAAACTGCCGTTCATCTTTCCTGTTCAGCAAAAATGCCATCCATAGTCCGAGAGACTCTGATAAATATTCCGGCTCACCGGTTATGTTCGTCCGGATCATCCCCCGCCCGTTCATCAATTTATGATAAATAAAATGCTCTGCGGGCTGAAGCGGCACGGACGGTTCGGCTGCCGCCTGTTTTTTAGTGCCGGCCTCCGCGCACCCCGCCGTCAGAACGATCGAAATCAAAAGGATCATCAGACGAAAAACGAATTGCTTCACAGTCCATCCTCCTATTTTATAAATCCTTTTTTAGACCCATATCTTATTTTTTCACAAAGTATTTTTACTATATAGGAAACGATAAAAGAATACTAGCATTTTTTCACATTGGGAAATTTTAAATGGGAGCGCCGTCTGCTCACCTTTTCCCTCTTCGTCTGGATCGTATTCCCATTACAGTTAAAAACACAACAAAAGGCAGCATTTCTTTACAAATGCTGCCTTTCTCTGATCTATTTATCCAGGCCGAGTTTTTTCAGCTGTTCTGCCAGCGCGTTGTTCATCGGCTCCTCTTTGTTTTGGCTTTTCATATAAGAGTTGATGTCCCGCTTGGATGCGCGTCCGGATTTATCTTTCGCCTTGCGCTTTTCAAAGACGGACAGTTTCTCCCGGTGGCCGCATACACATGCGAAGGTTTGGCCTTCGCCCTGGCCGCGAAGCTCCATTTTCTTATGACAGTTCGGACAGCGGGCGTTTGTTTTTCTTGCCAGCGTTTTCCGGCTGCCGCACTCACGATCCTGACATACGAGCATCGTGCCGCGTTTGCCGTTGACTTTAAGCATCATCTTGCCGCAATCAGGGCAGGCGGTGCCTGAAATGTTGTCATGTCTGAAGGTTTGGCTGCTGTTTTTGATTTCCTTCACCGTTTTGCCCGCATATGTTTTCATGTCTTTAATGAACACGGCGGATTTCAGTTTGCCCGCTGCGATGGCGGAGAGCTTTTGCTCCCACTCAGCGGTTAAGGCCGGTGATTTTAAATCTTCCGGGACGAGCTGTAAGAGCTGCTTCCCTTTTGACGTAATGAAAATATCTTTTTCTTTTTTCTCGATCAAGAAACTGTTGAACAGTTTTTCAATAATATCAGCGCGGGTGGCCACTGTTCCGAGTCCGCCGGTTTCACCCAATGTTTTCACAAGGTTCTTCTCTTCTCCCTGCATAAAGGCGCTTGGGTTCTCCATCGCGGATAACAGCGTGCCTTCATTAAAGCGCGCCGGCGGTTTCGTCTGTCCGCTCGTTTCTTTCAGTGATGAGACAGTGAGGCGCTGACCCTGCTGAAGATCCGGGAGGGTCTGGTCTTTGTCTTCCTCATGATCGTCGTCATCCTCGTACATATCATACACGGCTTTCCAGCCAGGCGATTGAACCGTTTTCCCTTTTGCGGTAAATGTTTCGCCGCCGATATCGGCTGTGACCTTTGTTTCTTCGTATTCGAACGCCGGCATTAACACGGCGAGAAAACGTTTGGCAATCAGGTCGTAAAGCTTTCGTTCTTTGTCGCTGAGGCTTGAAAGGATCAGCGGCTCCTCTGTCGGAATGATGGCATGGTGATCCGATACTTTCGCATCATTGACAAATCCTTTATGCGCTTTGACGCCCCGCTTCAGTATTTGATTGACGTACTGTGCGTACGGCTTAACTTCCATGCCGTTTAAACGGTCTTTTAAAGTCGGCACGAGGTCTGCGGAAAGGAATCTGGAATCCGTCCGCGGGTAAGTGACAAGCTTATGCTGTTCATACAGCTTTTGAAGCACGGACAGCGTCTCTTTTGCGGAGAAACCGAAGCGCTTATGAGCGTCCCGCTGCAATTCCGTCAAGTCGTAAAGACCGGGAGCGAAGCTTTTCTTCGCCGTTTTTTTCAATTCTGAAATGACTGCCGGCTTTCCTTGGAGATCTTTTACCAAACGGCCGGTCACCGTCTGATCGAATGTTCTTGTCTGCTTTGTTTTTTTATCCTGCCATGTCAGCGTCATCTGATCAGCCGCCGCGCGGAGACCGTAATAAGGAACGGGTTTGAACGCCTGAATGTCCGCTTCACGCTTGGCGATCATCGCCAATGTCGGAGTCTGGACGCGTCCGCATGACAGCTGTGCGTTAAATTTCGTCGTCAGGGCGCGGGTCGCGTTGATGCCGACGATCCAATCCGCTTCCGCTCTGGCAACGGCGGAATGATACAGGTTTTCGTACTCTTTGCCGCTGCGGAGCTTTTGAAATCCTTCTTTAATCGCCTTATCCGTCACAGAGGAAATCCACAGCCGCTTAATCGGTTTGCGGACGTTTGCCTTTTCGATAATCCAGCGGGCCACAAGCTCCCCTTCCCGTCCTGCGTCTGTAGCGATTACGATCTGGGTGACGTCTTTCCGGACAAGCTGAGCTTTGACCGCATTGAACTGTTTTCCTGTTTTTTTAATGACGACGAGCTTTAAAGGCTCCGGAATAATCGGCAGATCCTCAAGCCGCCATGATTGAAATTCTTTGCCGTATCCTTCAGGGTCAGCGAGCGTTACCAGATGCCCGAGCGCCCATGTGACGATGTAGCGGTCGCCTTCAAGATATCCGTTTCCTTTTTTATGACACTTCAGAACGCGGGCCAAGTCCCGGCCGACTGAAGGTTTTTCAGCTAATACAACTGTTTTTGACATGCTTTTCACTTCTCTTTCTTTCACACTCATCCTGTTATTATAACAGACTTCCTCACGCTCTCTCTAATTGAGGACGTTTTTTGTGTCAATTTCTGAGAAAATGACGTGGGTCACGGTTTGGGCATACGGAGAGGTGCGGTTGATGAAGTGTTCGATCGTTTCCAGACTGTCCGCGTTCATCTTCAGCATATAACACGCCGCCCCGGCGACCCGAAAACAAAATTCAATGTTGGGAATGGATTGAATGTAGGTTTTAAATTGATCGTATTTTCCGTTTTTCACTGTCGCTTCGACAATGCAGGAAACAGGAAGCCCGATCTTTTTTTGATCAATGTCCAATGTATAGCGCTTAATGACGCCGAAGGATTCAAGCTGTCTGACACGCTCTGTGACGGACGGAGCTGACAATTTGATTTTTCTGCCCAGTTCCCGCATGGACAGGCGGCTGTCCCTTTGGAGCTCTTTGATGATGCTCAGATCCACATTATCTAGTTTCATGACTGTAGTCCTTCCTTACCCTTTTGGCTATATTATCAAGAGAAATCCGAAAAATGACAAGAACAACAGGCTGAAATCATGAAGGTTTTTTCAGGAACAGACGCGAAATGGTCATATTAGGACTGCCCTTTGCTTATAGTATAGAGGAAAAAAGATGTCCGACAGGAGGGAGCTGTATGTTACACACGCCTATCGGCAGACTTCGCACGATGGGGTTTATTGAAGGAATGTCGCTTTTGGTGCTGCTGTTTATCGCGATGCCGCTGAAGTATTGGGCTCATCATCCGCTCGCCGTCACCATTGCCGGTTCCATTCACGGCGGTTTGTTTATCATTTATCTGGCGGTGCTGGCGTATGCGGCGTTTACTGTCAAATGGCATGTGAAATGGTCAGCCGCCGGTTTTATCGCGGCCTTTATTCCGTTCGGTAATTTTATTTATGATCGCGGCCTGAGAAATTATCAATAAAAAAGCTCCTCTTCTGCGGGACTGACCCCCGTTTTTGAGACAGGGATCAAAACACCTTTAAGCAGCCAGCTGTCGGTATGTGACCGGCGGCTGGTTGTTTAGTTTCGTTTGAATACGAATGTTGTTATAATAGTATATATAGGTTTCGACAGTTTGCTCTACGATGGTCGTCGTAGTGCTTTCCAACCTGTCGAGGTAGAACGTTTCAGACTTTAGTGAGGAATGAAACGATTCGATGGAGGCATTATCAGCGGGTGTCCCTTTGCGGGACATGCTCATGGTAATGCCTTTTGTTTTAACAGCTTTCTGATACTCATAAGATGTATAAACAGAACCTTGGTCACTATGTAACACGCAGTTCTCTGGCAGTACGGGCAGCTGATCAAGTGTGTGTAAGACAAAATCTGTGTCCTGTCTATCGCCAATCGTAAAAGCAATCACTTCTCCATTGTATAAATCCAATATACTGGAAAGATACAATTGTTTCTGCCCATAAGGCAAATATGTGATATCCGTTACTAGCTTTTCCAGAGGGCGATCAGACTGAAAGTTCCGATCTAATATATTCTCGGCCACGGCATATGGCTGCCCATTCTTCTTGCGCTTTTTCACCTTAACCCGGCATTGCCACTGATTTTTCTTCATAATGCGCTGAACCGTTTTATGATTAATACGCATTCCCTTTTTTAATATGGCTGTGATTTTCCGATAGCCATATCGATACTTGTGTTCTCGGCACAACGTGCCGATTTGTTTTTCTAAATGGTATTTAGGGTTATCTTTCATCAGATTCTTCTTCCAACGATAATAAGATGCTCGTGAGATACCTAAATGAATACAGATATCCTGTATGGTCATTGTGCCGCGCAATGCTTCTACAAGCTCGACTGGCGTTTCGCTATCAGCTTCCTTTCCAATTCGTTGTACTTTTTTAACACTTCATTCTGTTGTCTCAGATAACGATTTTCTGCCTGCAGTTTCTCTAATTCGGAAGAATACTCTGGACCTTTTCCATAAGAATATTGCTTTCCGACAGGTTGTTCGAATCGATGTGTGTCCCCAGCTTTATACCACCTGACCCATGTCTGCACCTGCGTCTTATTCTTTATATTCAATTCCTGCATGATCTCCTTCACAGGCACGCCCGCCAATCTCATTTCTACAGCCTTCTGTTTGACTTCAACCGGATAACTCACTCTTGCCCTCATAGAAAAACACCTCCAAGTCTAATTTCGGATAACAACGATCCGTTTTCAAACTTGAAGGTGTTTTTTGTTTGTCTCATATTATGGGGTCAGTCCCCTGCAGAGGAGCTTTTTTCATGCGTTACATCCATTTCGTCACCCAGGCGATATAATAAGCGCCGGGGATGAATACGAGCTGGGCGAGAAGCGTACCAGCGACCCTTGATGTGACCATCGTCAATGATGTCCATTTTAAGGAGACGTAGCTGCGCTTGCCCTTCGCCACATCGTCTGCCAGTACGGAGACTTTCGGGTCAACAAACACAGCCAGCAGCATAGTCGCAACTCCGTTGATTAAGCCTGATGCCATCACGGCGGTCGTGCTGTGCTCAGGCGCCAGAAGGCCGGCGTACAGAGCGGACAGAACACCGATCGTGTAAATAGACGTAATGACCATATTAATGACAAACAAGCGTTTCGGAATCATTCGGAATTGAAGCCCTTTTAAATAGGAGACTGACGGCAGTCTGATATAAGAACGCGCATGCTTCAGCCCGTTCAGTGAAAATCCTTTTTTAAATACCTGCATGACGGAGCCTCCTCCGTCCGCCAAGTGTATAATCGCCCTGGAGAATAACGCGACGAATGTCGGCAAAAGACAGATGCCGAGCATCGTTCCGACCGTGGAGCCGAATATTAAAAATCGAAACTGGGCGCCCACAAGAGACAGGGCGTTTGATCCGGCGGCATCAATCAGATGTCCGGTAAACGGCTGCTGAACCATGTTTGACATGCGCGACACGATGACCATGACATTAAATAATGACAGCGCGGACGCGATAAAACCGACTCTCGCGCCGGAAAGCCGTGTTGCATAGGCAAGCGTTTCAATCGAATGTATCAGCAGCAGAAAACAGAAGATAAACAGTACTTGTGAAGTAATAACGTGCAATGTATGATTCCTCCAAATCTTTTCTACTGATTAGACTCTGCAGACTGCGGCGAGGTTTCGGCCGTTTACATAAAAAAACCGCCCGGATGTCCGGCGCGGTTTTGTCTTATTCTTTTCTTACGCAAATAAATAATATATGGTTGCCCGCCTTAGCCCGCGGGTGATTCGTATTAACAGTTCCGACAGAATCATTCTTCGAAAGTAAACACCATGGAAGTTCTTGAACACAAGACAACGAAAGCCCTACCTCTCAATCGTCACTGCGGCTCCGAAGCCGCGCCGGTGTGAATTGTAAAACAAAAAGTCTTTTTTCCATCTCTTCGTTAGGGGCGAATGTCAGAAGGAAAAGAATAAGCTCAGCTTTTTTTCAAGCTGTCCGTTGAAGCCTGAAGCTTCTATATCAAAACAGAAAAAAGAAGTTTACTTTCTTTTTTATTTGCATGTTGTCACTTAGCAATTAAGTATAACAGATTGCCCCTGAATAATCAAATGATTTATTAAAGTTCCAGCTCGGCCGGCGTTTTTTCACCCGCGTTCATGAGCTTGATCTGCTTCGGTTCAATTTCAAGAATCACCAGGTTCGGATCGTCTTTTCCGTCAAACCAGCGTTCCAGTTTCGGATCCCACAGCTTTTCTTTTAAATCGGCTGAGTTGTTCAGTTTGGCGGTTCCGGCCACTTCCACATAAGCGTCACCGAATCCTTCACAGTCATACCCTAACAGAATATGAACATTCGGATTGTTTTCAATTTCTTCCGCTTTATGAGTGTCTTTGCTCGTCGGCGTGTAAATCGTTAAGCCGTCATGGAAAAATGTCATGTAGCGTGAATGCGGTTTGCCTTGCTCTACCGTCGCAAGCGAACCGACTTTATGATGATCCAGTACTTCAAGCACTTTTTCTTTGATTTCATTTTGATTCATGAAGAATCACTCCTTTTTAACGTCTCCGCTTTTACTTTTCCACATTGGGGAGACATTTAAACCAAGAAATGTGCTCTTCTGCCGATCTTCGCTCCATTCCCGCTTCAGCATGCTGTAGTTCACCGTGTCATGATAGGCGCCCTGTACGAAAATGCCTTCTCTCGTCAGTCCTTCTTTCTGAAATCCGAGCCGTTCCGCCACCGCCCTGCTTTTCGTGTTTTTTTCAGCCGCGCTGATCATAATACGGTTCAGGCCGAGATCCTGAAATACATGGGTGATGACCGCCCGGCAGCTTGCGGTGATAATGCCGAACCCTTCATGCTCTCGATCCAGCCAGTAGCCGATCTCTGCTTTTTGATTGGCTGTATCGACATTATGGATGCTGATCATGCCGCAAAACCGGCCCTTCACAAAAATTCCGGCGTCAAACCCATTCTCTTCCGCGTATTTATAGCGCCATTCGGGGATGATCACATCGCGGTACGTATCGATATCAGCCAGTTCTTCCGCCCAGCTGAGCCATTCGCTGAGATGGTTTTGATTTCGCTTCATAACAGAATACAATTCGTCCGTATCTTCTTTGGCAAGCAATCTGATCGTCAGATGTTCCCGGATTTGACAGGAAAACACGACCGCACCTTCTTTCCTTTATTAGCCATTATACAGGTAAATTCATTTTTTTCCATACAAAAAAAAGATGAGGCGTGCAGCCTCATCCTTAAATGCGCGGGTCGGTGAAAATGTCGTGATCATCCGTGCTTGTCGATGACATTTCCGTGACGACCGCCCCTTCTTCTCCCGCTTGAAACCAATGCTTCGTATCCGGCGGAATGGTGTATTGTCCGCCCGGCTCAAGCACAACCTCATGCCAAACGGTGTAGTATTCCTTGTCTTCTTCCGGCGGGAGGACGCTTGGGTTCTCTGTCTTTTCGCCTTCCACGTAGAGATACACCTTCCCCCAGCGGCAGCGGAATGTCTCTTGTTTTCCCTTCTCGCCGCCCACCGGCGGATGGCGGTGTTCCGGACACGTCTGGCGCGGGAAGAGCACCAATTCTTTCGAACAGTAGCGGTCGGTATTCACGTAAATAAACAGCTGAAGCCCGGTTTCCTCAAGCTTGCCTAAGCCGTAATCCATGATTTGAATGTCTTCGACTTCATTATCAGTCAGAACGATTCCCGCTTTTTGATAGTATGCATTCACATCATGTTTCGATATCGTCATGCTTCAGCCCCCTTATGTGGTTACAAATTTGCCGCCGTTGACATGCAGCGTCTGTCCGGTCATATAAGATGATTCGTCTGAGGCCAAGAGCACATAGCAGCCGACATGTTCAACAGGCTGGCCTGCCCGGCCCATCGGCGTAGTCTGACCGAAGGAAGCGACTGTTTCTTCTGAGAATGTCGCCGGAATAAGCGGTGTCCAGATCGGCCCCGGCGCCACGGCGTTGACACGGATACCGTCGTTGACGAGCGCTTGCGCCATGGATCTCGTAAAACCGTTAATCGCGCCTTTCGTAGCCGTGTAGTCAATCAGCTGCGGATTGCCTGTGTAAGGATTAATGGATGTCGTATTGATGATCGCGCTGCCCGGCTTCATGTAATCAATCGCTTTTTTAGTCAAATAAAATTGTGAGTAAAAGTTTGTTTTAAAGGTTCTGTGAAGCTGCTCGCTTGTGATGTCTTTAATGCTTTCTTTCGGATGCTGTTCCGCGGCGTTATTCACGAGAATATCAAGACGCCCGAATTCTTCAACCGTTTTTTCAACCGCTTCATTGCAAAAGTCTTCCTCACCGACATCGCCGGGGATTAACAGACATTTTACGCCTTCTTCTTCCACTCGTTTTTTTGTATCTTCCGCATCACTGTGTTCATCAAAATAGACGATCGCGACATTTGCGCCTTCCTTCGCGTAAGCAACCGCTACGGCGCGTCCGATACCGCTGTCGCCCCCTGTGATAAGTGCGGTTTTCCCTTTTAATTTATCAGCGCCTTTATATTCTTTGTATTCATAAACAGGCGCCGGATTCATTTCGCTTTCAATGCCCGGCTGGCGGTTTTGTGATTCCGCCGGGAATTCCTTCGGATAGTTTTCCATGTCAAGTTCCTCCTTCTAGTTCGATGTCATATTTCTTGTCTACCTCGGCTGTCTTTTGGATAAACATGAATGAGACAGTTCAAAACGTTTTCGGAGAAAAATGTTTCACATGGAACGCAAGAAAAAAACCCGGCTGGCAGCCGGGTTTTTGTTTTCAATTATGAACGGACCGCTTGTTTGCGGAGCACGTCTTTTCTCACTTTTCCAAGGTTGTTTTTCGGAAGTTCGCTGACGAACTCAATTTCCGGAATTTTAAAGGCGGCAAGACGTTCTTGAAGGAATCGGGTCACTTCTTCTTCTGTCAGGCCTTCTCTGCCGTTTGTCACGATGAACGCTTTCGGCTTTTCGCCGTAGAGCGGATCAGGGATACCGACAACCGCCGTTTCGAGAATGCCCGGCACTTGCTGAATGACCTCTTCAATCTGGTCGGGATAAATATTGTCGCCGCCGTAGATGATGACATCTTTGTAACGTCCGGTGATAAAGATAAATCCGTCTTCATCCACATATCCGGAATCGCCGGTATGGAACCAGCCGTCTTTCAGCACTTTTCGTGTCGCTTCTTCGTTACCTTCGTAGCCTTTGAATAAAAACGGACTTGTCACAACGACTTCTCCGATTGAGCCTTGCGGAAGGAATTCACCTGTTTCCGGATCTACAACGCGGACGTCCACTTCTTCCATCGGTTTACCCGCGGAAGCGGCTTTATCCATTCCCATTTGCGGATTCCAAGAGCTGATGCCCCACGCTTCCGTGCTTCCGTATCCGTGCATGAGCGGAATGCCGATATCGAGATACTGCTGGATCAGGCTGCTTGGCACCTTTGTGCCTCCCGTCATCATATAAACGATAGAAGACATGTCAGTCTGATGCGTTTCCCATGCTTTCAGCAGGTATGTGAAATAGACTGGCAGCGCCATGATGGTTTGAATTTTTTCTTTTTCGATGAGCTTCAGGTTTTCCACAGGGTCCTGATTGTCTGTCATAATGAATGTCGTTCCGCTCATCGTGCCGACCATCTGGCAGATAATCGCGCTCGTATGGTAATTCGGATGGCATGCTAAGAAGCGGACATGCTGCATTCTCCCCGTGTATGCCAATGTCGCGTTTACGTAGTTGTATATACCGCCGTGAGTGATCATGCAGCGTTTCGGATTGCCGGTTGTACCTGAGGTAAACATCAGCAATGCCGTATCGTTTTCAGACACCGTTTCGACATCCGGTGTATCACCGGAGCCTGTCAATAAAGCGTCAAACTGAGGCGTTGTCTCCGCAGCTGTTCCGGTCTCGACCTTCAGTTTAAGAGAAGATACCAGCGCAGGAAGCACTTCTTCCATGATCTCTTTAAATTCAGTGCCGTAAAAAACAGCTTTCGGTTCACAGGCTGCTAAAATGCCTTTCATTTCGTAAGGTGTTAATTGCCAGCTGACGGGCACAACCACCGCGCCGATTTCGAGTGCCGCAAACATGACAATGGATGCCGCGTGGCCGTTTTTGCAAAGCATCGCCACTCTGTCGCCTTTTTTTATTCCTTTATCAAGAAGCGCTTGTGCAAGCTGGTTGATTCGTTTTCGATATTCCGCGTAGGTCAGGGTATACGCACCGCTTTTTACAGCTTCGATCTCTTCGCTATTTGAAATGTCATGCAGAATCAGATGCTGTAATGTCTCCATATTTTCATCTCCCATAATGATAAATCACAAAAAAACTCTGTCAGATTTTCTTTCTCACGCAACCCATTTTAAACCAAAAAATATAACTTGTAAAACTATTTTGTTTTAGAACTATTCCATCAGTGAATGATACAATAGTCCCGTGTTTTTAGTTTCTTCCCTTCCCCTTACCCTCATACATGCACAAAAAAACACACCCCACATGAGGTGTGCGCTTCCTGTTTACCGCTGTCCTTTCTCCTGAATGAAATGATAAAACAGCTTGTTTAAACGTTTGTATAAATCGGCCTCATCCTCAGTCTGGAAGGCTTTTATACTGTCTTCGGACTCGATGATGGCCGAGCTGACCGCACTTAGTATTTCCGATCCTTCAGCGGGCATATCAGCCGGCGCCATCATCACCAAACCGCGGTCGACGGTCAGGGAATTTCCGTCCATGCCTTTGACACTGCATGGAGCTGTCAAATCATAAATTTTGAAAAAAGGCGTGACAATTTCTTCATTTTTGAGATGGTACAGCGCCATCGCCGTTCCCGGAATGCCGAGTCCGCCCTGTCGTTCACGCTCAGCAAGGCGCTGTGCGGTTTTTTGGGCATTATGAACCAATCCTTCTTGCTCCAGCATGTCAAACATACGGTTCAAAAACAGCTCATACGCCGTGTTTGAATCAATGGATTTGATCGAAAAGTTCCGCAGCACGCTTTGGATAACCGCCGCGTAATGCGCCATACGGCCGGCCGCTTCCAGCATATCAGGCGTCTCCGGCTGCTTCTCCTCTCTTTTACCGTTTCTTTTTTTGTCAAGAATCAGCGGAATTTTTCTTTTGATGTACTGCTTGACCTGATCAGCGTCTTCTTCGTTTAAAAGCGGACTGACCATGACGTAATCAATGTTTTCATACGGGATCGGAACGGTGGATACGATCATGTCATACGCGGTGATGTCTCGATCCTTCAGTTCGATGAGGGAAGACATATCAAAGGAACGGATTTCCGAAAGCTCTTTTTTCAGCCTGGATGCGAGCATTTTGGACGACCCGATGCCGCTTGAACAGACGATCAGCGCTTTGATCTTCGCTTCTTCCCGTTTGATTTCCAAAGCAGAGCCGAAGTGAAGAACGATGAAAGCGATCTCATTATCAGAGAAAAGAAGCCCCGGAAAGAATTTTTCCATTCCTTCTTCTACGGCCATGTACAGCAGGAAGTAGTCGCGTTTAATTTGCTCGGTCATCGGGTTGTACATGTCGATATTTTCTTTTACCCGGTTGATCGCAGGCTCCAGATGGGCGATTAAACCGTCGTATAAAGAACCGTTTTCCGTCAGATCAATTTTAATTTTTTCAGAAATGAAGCCGATCAGCTGCTTCGTTTGCAAGGCCGTTTCAACCTCTATGTCTTCCGGTTTGAATTCCGTTTTGTATTTGCGGTTGGCGCTCCGCAAATGAATGGTGATATATCCGATCTCAGCTTCCGGAATTGAAACACCGAACGCTTTTTCAAGCTCTTTTGCCATTTCCAGCGCAGAGCCGTACTCCTTCGTCTGCTGCAGCGCTTTTAGTTCCGAAGCCTCCATCGTGATGGTTTCTCCGAGCCTGATCCGGTCCATCGCAAAGGTTAAATGAACCGCAAGCGCCATGTATGAGCTGTCAGATAAGGCGATCGCGATTTTTTCCTTGAGCTGAATTAAGAGCCGGTCCATTTTCAAAAGTTCCGCTTTATTTACGACGCCGAACATTTTTTCAGCATCGTCCGGTTTTCCTTTAATATTCAATTCAACCGCTTCCAAAAAGCTTTGAATATCAAGGCGGTTGACGATGAGATTGCCGACGATTTTCCGTTTCGCATTTTCCGGCCCCGTCAGCTGAATGCCGAAGCCCCTTTTTCGGATCAGCGTCAAGCCGAAGGGCGCAATCCAAGTCTCCAGCTCATCCAGGTCATAGCTGATCGTCGCGTTTGTCACTTGCAGTTCGTTCGCCAGACTGTAGAGCTTGATCGGCTCTTGAGACTCTAATAGTGAACATAGAATTAAAAGTTTCCGCTCCTCAGCGCTGTATTCATGCTGTTCATAAGACAGGTCTGACAGGAGTTTTTGTTTGTCCTCCGGGTTTCCTACCGCTTTCAGTCCTTTGCCGGGCTGTTTATCAAGTGCCAGACCGAATGATTCCATTATCGGTTTGATTGTTTTTAACTCGCGGTGAACGGTTCTTGTGCTGACTTGTAAAGCTTCCGCCAGTTCATGCACTGTATCGTACCGGTTCTGCAGTAATAGATGTTTCATTAATTTTTGTTCTCTCGCTGTCATATACATGAAACGCGCCTCCAGATTTTCTAGTTGTGAGAAGTATGGCATATGGGGAGTGCTGCCGGGGAAAGTGGTGTAAGTTATAATATAAAACGCTTTCAATGATTATTCAACCATTTTCAAATGGCAATTTGGCACTGGGCCGTGTGACAGTATTGAAAAAGAAAAATGTGTCAGATAATATGCCATGACGCTTGTTACTCTTGATCCGCACGGCTATACTTCAAAGTGACCTTACTTGTTTTTAGACATTGCACACCACATAAACAAACGCCCGGAAGATAGCTTCCGGGCGTTTGTTCTGTTTATGGAATATCGCAGCCTTGGACACCGGTATAAATCCGGAACCACTGATCATGGCTGATTTTGTACGCGGATGCACGCACCGCGGCGGAAATGCGGTTCTCTTTTCCGCTGCCGACAATCGGCATGATGTCTGCCGGGTGGGTGAACAGCCATGCGTACATGACTTCGTCAATGGAAGCGGCACCGATTTCTTCCTGTACGGAACGAAGCGCGGCACGGATACGGACGTCCTTATCTGATTGTCCGGTAAAGACGCTCCCGCCCGCAAGCGGTGACCACGCCATCGGCGGAATGCGTTTTTCCTGACAGAAATCCAGCGTGCCGTCATGAATATTTTCCAGCTCGTACGCCGAGATTTCAATTTGGTTTGTGATGAGCGGATCATCCAAATAGGATTCGAGCATTCTGTACTGGTGCGCTTTAAAGTTCGATACTCCGAAATATCTGACCTTTCCCGAGCTTTTCAGCGCATGAAACGCTTCAGCCACCGCCTCTGGTTCCATAAGCGGGTCCGGTCTGTGAATGAGCAGCACATCCAGATAATCCGTATTCAGATTCAAGAGCGACTGCTCCGCCGACGCTAAAATGTGAGACTTCGACGTATTATAATGATGCGACTTGTTTCCGGGCCGTTCCGGTGATTCAATGACAATCCCGCATTTTGTGACGATTTCGATTCGCTCCCTTATTGAAGGCGAAAGGGACAAAGCGCCGCCGAACAGCTTTTCACACGTATAACCGCCATATATATCGGCATGGTCGAAGGTGGTGATGCCTTGGCTGATACACCATTCAATCAAATTCAGCAGCTCTCCGTCTGAAACATTCCATTCGTTCAGACGCCAAAGCCCGTGTATCACTCTTGAAAATTCCAGGTCTTCAGCCAATTGAATGCGCTGCATGTGAAATCCCCCTTTTTCTTAGAGCCTCTTGTATCTCTGTTTTCAGGAATTGCCCATGCTGTTTCATTCTGCTTCGGCGGCCGATTTTCCTTTCAGCCCGCGAAAATCGTCATTTAATGATTCTGAAACTGCTTTTTCGCTTTTTCAACGACGTAATGGCTTCCGCCGCGTTTTTTGACGTCTTGAATCATCATCGCGATCAAGAGGTCTTTCTTTTTATAATCGTAACCGACAAACCAGCCGTTTTCTTTGCCGTCTTTATCTTCTTTAGACGTTTTCAGCTCGGCTGTACCGGTTTTTCCGGCTACGGTAATGCCGCTTACGGCCGGCTGATATGCAGAGCCGCGCGGATCTTCAACGACGCCTCTCAGCCCTTTTGTGATTTCTTCGGCATTGGCTTTCGATACCACTTGCTTATGCCAGATTTGCGGTGTTTTTTCTCCGTCTTTGATCAATGTCGGTTTGACGAGATTTCCGTCTGTTACAAATGCGGTATAGTCAGCCGCTAAGTGCAGCGGAGACATCAGCATCTGCCCCTGGCCGTAGCCCGTATCTCCGAGAAGGATCTCGGAATCAAGCTTGCCGTTAGCGATTGAAGACTTTTCAATCGGAAATTGGTACGGAATCTCTTCATCAAACCCAAATGTTTTTAATCCTTTTGTAAACGCGTCCGCTCCGGCATCTATGGCATTTTGCGCAAAGTAGATGTTGTCAGATGTGATCAGCGCGTTTTCGAGATCCACTTCATTCAGGCGCTCTGATACGCGTGTGACATGGTAACCGCCCCAGCTTGAATCTTTCTGCCACTCTTTTCCGGTGATTTTTTTCTTTTCTGACGCTTTCAATGTGCCGTTTGTCAGGCCGACTGCCGCGGCAATCGGTTTAATCGTTGATCCCGGCGCATAAAGTTTGTTGAATTTCGCTGAAAACGGATTGTTTTTATCTTCATTTAGTTTTTTCCATTCTTTCCCGCCCCAGCCGAAAATAAAGCCGTTCGGGTCATAAGACGGTGCGCTGACGAGCGCGAGTGTCTCTCCCGTTTGCGGTTCGAGGGCGACTGCCGCTCCGCTGTCATCTTTCATAGAATCATACAGCTTCGTCTGCGTTTTCATGTCAATCGTTACATGAATATCCTGTCCGCTTTCGGCTTTCTTTTCAGCAATGACCTCACCTGTTTGCGGGACGTAAATTTTCCAGCCGGTCGTGCCGCGCAGCTTGTCTTCATATACATTCTCAAGGCCGGCGATGCCGATTTTGGAAGTATCGCTGTATTGGCCGTCTTTCGCTTTTTTCAGCTGCTCCGCTGTGATGGTTTTAATATAGCCGGTCAGATGGGCTGCTTTTTCGCCGTACGGATAGTAGCGGGAGCTGACTTTCGTTTTCGTCACGCCGTCTAATGCGAGCAGGCTTTTGACCTTGCTTTCATCATCCGGTCTGATTTTTTGAAGCGGGACATAGGAGTCGTCTTTTACCCAGCCCTGGTTCAGTTTGCTTTTGATATCGTCTTCAGAAAGGTCCAGTTTTTCAGACAGTTTTTTGATCACGCTGTCTTTATCCTTGCCGAGTTTTCCAGGGATAATGCCGATTTCCGGCACCTCGGTATTCACGGCGAGACCTTTTCCGTCTTTGTCGTAAATTTGTCCGCGCTTCGGTTCTTCATTTGCGATCTGCACGGTTTTGTCATCGGAAAGCTGTTTGAAAATAAAAGAAGGATTCCAGTCGATGTTCCATGATTCTCCATCGTCTGTTTTTTCTTTTTTCAGGACGGCCGTATTTTCAAAAGCGACCTTCCCTGCTTTTGTATCCATGCTGACTTTATAATCGATGTGCTGGAGGTCATCTTTTTTCTTGTCGTCTTCGTCCTGTTTTTCGGCAGTGACTTTCAGATTTTTGACCCCTGCTTGTTCATAAACGGTTTCATATCGCTTTACAAAATCCTTTTTGGATCGTTTTTTCTTTTCATCCTGGGTGAGGCTTTGGTACATCTTATCGTAGTGACCGCCGTTCCAGTCTTTTACGAAATCTTTCATTCTGTCTTCGGCCGATTCCGTTTTCGAGCAGCCGATCAAACCTATGATTCCTGCGAGTAAAAGTAATAGGTATAACCCTTTTTTCACTGTCTATTCCCCTGCCTTCCAACTGTTATTTTCTCCTAAACCAAATCAGGCTGGCAAGGATTTTTTTCTCATATTGTTTAAAATTTTTTTGTTTTTCCTGCCGTCACGGGCCATATTCTTATACAATGTATCTATTAAAAAAAGGGGGAATTTCAGATGATCAGAGAAGCAGCCATGCTGTATGTAAAAGAAGGTCTTGAGGGGGAATTCGAAGAGGCATTCCGCCGGGCGGAGCCGATTATCAAGGGCATGAAAGGTTATCTGTCCCATTCCTTGTCCAAATGTATGGAAAAGACGCATAAATATTTGCTGCTTGTGGAATGGGAGACATTAGAAGATCATACAAAAGGCTTTCGCGGATCGCCGGAATATCAGGAATGGAAAGCCTTACTGCACCGTTTTTATTCACCATTTCCCGTTGTGGAGCATTTTCAGGATCTATCAGACTCAGATCGCGTGAAGCGTAAAACCGATTAAGGAGATCGACCATACAAAAACGGCGGTATAGATATTGAATTTCCCGGAGCCGTCGTTTTCTTTCCGTTTTTCCTCCAGCCCCTGAATGAACATGACCGCACCGAGAAACACGAGCATAACCGGCTGTATGACAGAGGTATGTTCCGCATACGTAAATGCGGCGGCCGCAAGTATAATAATCAGCATCGCGAGTGACAGTTTTAAGGCGCGCAGCAAAGCAATCCATCCTTTCTGTTATCATTTTTTGAACACAATTCTATTTCTGTCTTTATCCCCCATTATTCTAGCGTATTTTTTGCGCGGATAGAACGAAAGTCGGACAATTTTAAGTTTGTTTTAAGGAGCACGAAAAGCGCGCTCCCGATGAAAAGGAGCGCGCGGTTATGAGCGGGCGAGGCTTCCGTATCCGAGCCCCCGCAGGACGCATGCCATGACTTCATATCCCTTGCTCTTGGGGTGTACGCGGTCATGAGAGAGATATTCATTCATTTTTCCTTTGAAAGCGCTGTGGACGTCGGCGATTTTGACGTACGGCGCCGATGCGAGTGTGCTGAGGTGCGCATTATAAGAGGATATCCATTTTTCTGCAATGGAGATTCCCGGGAAAGGATTGTATAAATTGAAGACGCGGATCTCATAAGGAGACGGGTGCGGCCCTTTTAAGGCGGCGATCTTGGCAATCATCTTTTCAAAGTTCTCATGGCAGTGACCGGACACGCCGGTGAACACCGAAGCGTCCGATGTTTGCTGATATGCCTGAACCGAATCGATCAAATCGTTGCCGCAGCCTGTAATCGTAATCATATCAGCAGCCTGAATCCGCCTCTGAATGTACGGCAAGGACATAAGCCCGAGAATTTCTCCCGTCTCAAGGCCTGATTTGGCAAAGATGGATACGTCGGTTCTTGTCTGTAAATCTTCTGCCATCATACGCCCGAACCGCTGGACAAAACCGGCGGAAAACGGCCCGGATCCCCTCCCCGTCGTCAAAGAATCCCCCAGCGCCGTATAAACAAGTCCCATTTACTTTCCTCCACTCGTTACTATCGATATTGTAATGTACGCGAGTGAAGAAAAATTGGCTCGGTCAATAACCCAATTTCTCAGAAATATGCTGTGCAGCAGTTTTGACCTTTTCGGTTAAATACGGCAGCCTGTCCTCTGAAAACCGGGCTTCGAAGCCGGCGATGCTGATTCCGGCAGCCACCTTACCTTCGTGGTTGAAAATCGGCGCCCCGATCGCCGCCGTGTAATCTTCTAATTCCGAATAGCTGATCGTATAACCTGATTGTAAGGATCTTTCAATGGAGTGAAGCAGTTCAGCCCGATCCGTCATCGTGCCTGAGGCGATTGCGGCAAGCTTTGTCTTCTGAATGTATGTGTCAATCTCCTCTTTTGGCAGAAACGATAGAATGCTTCTGGCGCACGCTCCCGCGTACAGCGGCGACCGGCGGCCGATTGCCGTATACAGGCGGACGGTTTGAGTGCCTTCAATTTTTTCGACGTAAATGGCTTCATCTCCGTCCCTCATGATCAGCTGAACGGCCTCATCCACTTCGCCGCACAGCTCTTCCATAATCGGTTTGGCTATTTTCCTGATGTCCAGACGTTCAGAGACGAGCTGGCCGAATTGTAAAAAGATCAGACCAAGCTGATAACGGCCGTCCGCTGCCCGGGTGAGAAATCCCGTTTCCTCCAGTGAGCTTGCCATCCGGTGAACCGAGGTCTTCGGCATTTCCGATAGAGAAACCAGCTCATTTAAGCTCAGGCTCGGTTCAGTCAGAAATAAATGAAGCAGTTCCATTGATTTGATGACGGTTTTGTTTTTGTTTTCCATGGTCTTTAGCCCCTTTGTCAGATCAGCCATTCCATTTTGAGCCTTGCTTTCAGCTCCTTCAGCTGCTGTTCCTTCTCTAAAAGCAGCATTTCCGCTTCCTCCAGCGAAACGGCCCGGAACGTGATATGTTCCCCCGGCATCGTTTGGGCGACGAGAGGAAGATCGGCGGATATGATATGCGCCATCCGCGGATAGCCCCCCGTCGTCTGTCTGTCAGCCAGCAGAATAATCGGATTGCCGTCCGGCGGCACCTGCACCGTTCCGAACGTCACGGCCTCAGATACCATTTCCAGCGGCTCCCTCAATTCAAGCGGAGCGCCCTTCAGCCGGTAGCCCATTCGGTCGGATTGAGGCGTGACCATATATGACTCGTGATAAAAACGCAATTTTGCTTCTTCTGTAAAAGCGTGAAATTGAGCGCCTTCAAGCACTCGTATGACCGGATTTTTTTTCAGCGGCAGAAATCCTCTGCTGCTGACAGACCAATCAGGCGCTGAGAAACCATGCTGTCCGAAAGAATCGCTCAGACGGTACGCGATTGATTCCGAACATGGCGTCATACGGCCGAGCGGCAGCTCATCATCTTTTTGCAGCGCTCTTCCGCAAAAGCCGCCGATCCCCGCTCTGACATATGTGCTTTTGCTTTCCATGACGGCGGGCACGTCAAATCCCCCCGCGACGGCGAGATAAGCGCGGCTCCCCATCTTGCATGGCCCGAATGAGACAACGCTGTTTTCCTTTATCAAAACCGGTTTCCACAGAGGAGCGGGCTCCCCATTAATATGAAAGGCGAAATCAGCTCCCGTGACGGCAATAACCGCAGGTTCTGAAAATTCAAAGGAAGGCCCGGGCCCCATGAGCGTAATTTCCAGTCCCGCCTCTTTTTCTTGATTTCCGGCAAGAAGATTGGCGATGCGCAGTGAGATCGTATCCATTGCGCCGCTTCCCAGCACACCGTATTTCTGATATCCCGTCCGCCCCGTGTCCTGAACCGTCGTCAAGAGACCGGGCTTTACCACTTTCATACTCATTCGGCTCCCTCCTTGATGCGGCTGTACTCCTCTGCTGTGATCCGGACGAATTTCACCGTATCGCCCGCTCTCAAAAGACTCGGCGGATGTTCTTCCGGCCTGAAAAGCCGGAGCGGGGTGCTGCCGATCAGCTGCCAGCCGCCGGGAGTGGATATCGGATACACACCGGTCTGCATTCCCGCGATTCCTACTGAACCGGCCGGGATGGACGGCCTTGGCGACGCCTTTCTCGGCGCTCTGATCCGCTCAGACATTCCTCCTAAAAACGGAAATCCCGGCGCAAATCCGAGCATATAAACGAGATATTCGCCTTCAGTATGAATGCGGATGACGTCTTCCGGGGTCAGATCGTTCATCTCAGCGACCTCTTCTAAATCGGGACCGAAATCACCGCCGTAGCAAACGGGGATTTCCATCACCCGGCGCTCTTCTTTGCGGCCGGTCATTATATGGCTGAGACGTTCTGTCACCTCTTTCTTGACCAGGGCAAAAGGAGAGACGCCTTTTTTTATGTTTGAGACGGCATACACATCATAAAAGATCGTTAAGCTTGTGAATGCCGGAATACATTCAACGAAGCCCGGAAACGGCCGTTCTTCCATACAGGCTGCCGCCGCATGCACCCGGCCGTTGACCTCTTCGCTGATGTGCCCGCCAAAGCGGATGATAACGGCGGAATCACCGTACGGCTGTATATCAAGCGCTGTATTTCCGCTATACTGCATCATTGTCATCACCTCGTTGTATTCTTTCTCACTTACAGGACAGCAAGCGATTCATTTCGTATATCGGTGATCAGCATGTGCCCCGGTGAATGTGTTATTACGATGTCAGGCTTTGCTTCCATGATCACCGCCTGGGGCGTAACGCCGCAAGCCCAGAATACGGGAACTTCGCCTTCCCGCACCGTTACGGCATCTCCGAAATCCGGCTGATGCAAATCGCTGATACCGATGCTTTGCGGATTTCCGATGCGGACGGGGGCGCCGTGCACGGCGGGAAAACGTGACGTGACCTGCGCCGCGCGGACTGCAAGCCTTTCCGGAATCGGTCTCATGCTGACGACCATCTTTCCAGAAAACGGGCCGGCGGGAACACAGTCAATGTCTGTTTTATACATGGGGACATTCACACCCTCATCGATGTGCCTGATTGGAATGTGCTGATTAATAAGGGCTTGCTCGAATGAAAAACTGCAGCCGATTAAAAACCCGACATAATCATCCTTCCAATACGGCGTAATATCCGTTACCTCTTCAGTAAGCACGCCATGCCGATAAACCCTGTATTTCGGAAAGTCCGTCCGGATATCAGCTCCCGGCGCAGCTATTGCCGGAACGGGTGAACCCGCATCCGTCACGTCAAGCACCGGACAAGGCTTTTGATTGCGCTGGCAGAATAAGAGAAAATCAAAGGCAAGATCCTTTTGCAAAACGACGAGATTGGCTTGTGCGTAAGAAGCGGCCAACCCCGCCGTTGGCCCGGTCATCTGCCCCTTCCTGATCAGCTGTCTGACTTCTTCGGGACTCATGTCACTCATATGTTTTTTCATATCATCAGCTCCATAGCTGCGGCATCTGCGTGAATAATGTATAGATGCCCATAACCGCCATGACAACCACTACGATCGCCCCTGCAATCGTGAGCCAGATCGGATGCTTGTAATCGCCGACGATTTTTTTCTTATAAGCGCCCAACAGAATCATCGCTAATGCAAGCGGCAGAATTAAGCCGTTAAGCGAACCGACCGCGACCAGAATTTTGGCAGGCTGGCCGATCGTGACAAAAATTAGAGTGGATACGATGATAAAACCGATAATGACGCCATGTGAGTGCTTTTCGATTTTTGTTGAAAATGATTTGAAAAATGATACCGATGTATAGGCGGCGCCGATGACAGACGTGATAGCGGCAGACCACATGATGACGCCGAAAATTTTATAGCCTACATTTCCCGCCGCAAGCCGGAATACAGAAGCCGCCGGATTATCAGGATCAATGCTCAGGCCCTTTGAGACGACGCCGAGCACGGCGAGAAACAGGGCAATCCGCATAATCGATGTAATCAGAACGCCTGTGATGGAGCTTTTCGTAACCTGAGGGAGGACTTCCTTCCCTTGGATGCCTGAATCAAGCAAACGGTGGCCGCCGGCAAATGTAATGTATCCGCCGACCGTGCCGCCGACAAGCGTCACGATCGCCAGCACACTGATATGATCAGGCATAAAAGTTTTCACAACGGCGTGTCCGACCGGCGGAGCCGTCGTTACGGCAACATACACTGTCAATACGATCATGACGATTCCGGCGATCTGCATAAAACGGTCCATGACTTTTCCGGCTTCCTTTATGACAAAAATCAGCACCGCGACCGCTGCGCTGATTAAAGCGCCGATCTCCGGTTTGATCCCGAATAATACTTGAAGACCGAGACCCGCGCCGCCGATGTTTCCGATATTAAACGCAAGTCCGCCGAGCACGACCAGAAAAGCAATGGCATAACCGGCGCCCGGAAGCACCATATTGGCAATCTCTTGGCCGCGCTTTCCGGAAACCGCGATAATCCGCCATACATTGGTTTGCGCGAAAATGTCCAAAATAATAGAAATTAAAATGATAAAGCCGAAGCTTGCCGCCAATGTATTGGTAAACGTGGCCGTTTGCGTCAGAAAGCCGGGCCCGATTGATGATGTCGCCATCAAAAATGTCGCGCCTAAAAGAAGCGACCATTTGCCGGAAGCCTTTCCGGCTGTTTTTTTCTTTTGCTCCATGCTGTCTTCCTCCCTCTGCTGCTCAGTCTTTTGAAAGCGCGCTGATTTGAATGTCTGCCGCTTTTAATTCTTTTTTGATTGTTTTTGCGAATGTGAGGGCGTGGGCTCCGTCTCCGTGAATGCAGACCGTGTCCGCTTTCAGGCTTACAGCTTGTCCCTTACGTGATGTCACCGTGCTGTCTTTCACCATTTGAATCACTTGACCGACCGCTTTTTTGTCATCCTGAATCAGCGCATCCGGCTCTGAACGCGGCGTCAGCGTGCCGTCTTCCTGATAGGTGCGGTCCGCAAACACTTCGCTTGCCGTCCTCAGTCCGATTCGATCTCCCGCTTTAATCAGCTCGCTTCCGGAAAGCCCGAAAAGAATAAGCCCGGGATCAAAATGACAGACCGCCTGAGCGATGGCTTCTGACAGGCCGGGATTGACGGCGGCCATATTATATAAAGCGCCGTGCGGCTTCACATGCTGCATCTCGACACCTTCTGCTTTTAAAAACCCTGACAGCGCGCCGATTTGGTACAGCGTCAGATCATACGCTTCCTCGGGTGTAATCGCGATCTGCCGCCGCCCGAATCCCTGCAGATCGAACAGCCCGGGATGAGCGCCGATTTTCACGCCTTTTTCCGCCGCAAGCGCAACCGTTTTGCGCATCACGCTGGGATCACCCGCATGAAAGCCGCAGGCGATGTTTGCAGATGTCACATAATCCAAAATCTCTTCATCCAGCCCGATTTTATAAGCACCGAAACTCTCTCCTAAATCACAATTGATGTCAATCTGAAACATAAGATCCCTCCTGTATTGTAAACGTTTTATATGATTATCATTCCGCTATTCGGAATGACTATTCCGAATTGTTGGATTTCTCTTCATTATATTTAATTCTGACAGGTTTGAACATCCTTTTGTCAGAAAACCTACCATGGACCTAGTCATAAATCTGACAAAACAAAAAAAAGAGAGCCTCATACTGAGACTCTCTCTTTTTTCTATTATAACACCCAGTGGCGGATCGCTTTGGCGACCCCGTTTTCCGTGTTGACATCAGTCACCCAGTCAGCTGTTTCTTTCACAATGTCCTGCGCATTCCCCATGGCGACGCCGACACCCGCTTTTTCAATCATGGCAATGTCATTCAGACTGTCACCCATGGCCATCACATTTTCCATCGTGAAGCCGAGTTTTTCCGATACCTTCGCCAGCGCAGCCGCTTTGTTGATACCGAGGGCATTGACTTCGATGTTGATCGGACTGGAGTTTGTGATCTCGAGCTCCTTGTATTCCTTGAGCTCTTTCAGCACCTCATTCCGCACTTCGTCATCCTCGATTTCGAATCCGAACTTGAGCCACTGATGATCCGTAATCGTTTCCGGGAATTCCCCTCTCCACACTCTATCGACGGTAGAGGCCCAGAAATTCGTGTTGTGCTTATTCCTCAGATCCCATAATTTTTGAATATGATCGGTATGAAGAAGCTTGCGCTCAACCAGCTCAAAGTCGGAATCCCAGATTTCGCTGCCGTTTGCCGTGATTAAAAAGGATGACAGCTCGAGAGACTCAGCCAGTTCGCGGCAGGTCATCAGCGTGCGTCCTGTGCTGATGACGACGTGAATTCCTTTCGCCTCCGCTTCCTTGATCGCCCGCCGGTTTTCCTCCGGGATGAGCTGCTCGTCATTGAGCAGGGTTCCGTCCATATCAATCGCGATCAGTTTAATATCTGCGTCTTCTCTTTGTATCGGCATATATGTACCTCACTTTTTATAATGTAGTCGTCTCTATTTTAATACATATGACCCACAGGGACAAAAAACCGCTTCCTGCGTTTGGCGGGGAGAACGTTGAGGAAAAGAAATATCGAGGTGATGGAGGATGAAAGAAAGAAAACAAAAGAACAAACCGAATGAAAATCCTGAACATCATGATTTAACCGATCCGATTCCGCTGGAAGAGCTGAAGGAAAACGCCAATGACGAAAAACACAAACATGACCAAAGGGACAATTCACAAAGTGAAAGAGATTATGATACAAAATAACAGGCTTGTCCGAAAGCCGCCGCTGGAGGCGGCTTTTTTTACGATGGCTGGATAAATATGCTGAGCTCAGCTTCCGCCACAGGCTTCCCGGCAACGGACGCTTTCGCCCGGCCGAACACAAAACCGCGTCTGATTCGCGTGACCTCAAAAAAAAGATCCAGACGGTCTCCCGGCAAAGCGGCACCTAACCTTTCCGCTTTCTTCACCGCGGATAAGAGACCGAGGCCGTCGCCACCGGTAATTCCCGCGCAAGCCGCCGTTTGGGCCATTGCTTCAACGACGAGCGAAAATGGCATCTCTCTTTGGGATTCAGTTATAAACCAGTCATTTTCACTGATGTTTTTGTAAGCAGCCGCCCATTTTCCGGCTTCACTGTTCGTCGTGCCGTCAATCAAAAGAAACGGAAAACGATGGGGCAATAGCTTCTGATTCATCACGCAGCCTCCCTCTCTCTCATTATAACGCAAGAAAAAACCCGCGTCCCCCGACGCGGGTTCATTTTTATTGATTGAGCTTTTTGAGCACGATGCCGTGCAGCGACTCATGCGGCTGAATACCGCAAATGTCTTGAAGAACGCCGCTCGTGCCTTTTTCCGCGATAAGCTTTTGCAGCTCAACCGCTTCCGGATCATCCTGATAGTCAAAACGCAGGGCGGCGGCGATGCCTTCTGCCAGCGCGTTCGGTTCTTTTATTTTTTTGGCCGGCCCTACTAATCTGTCATTCGCTCCGAGTTTTCTGAGCGGTGATCTGGCGACTCTTGTCACATCATCCGTGATGTATTCATTTTCAAAGCGGCCGATGATTTTTTTCATGTACTGCTCGTGTTCGGCTTGCTTAAAGCCGTACGCTTTCACCAAGTACTCGCCCGTTTCTGAAAGTGCATCGTACACGACACGCCGGATTTCCGGATGGCCGATGGCCTCTTTGACGGTTTTTAATCCGCGCTGATAGCCGACGTACGCCGTAACGGCATGACCGGTATTGACGGTAAACAGTTTCCGTTCAATGAACGGCGTAAGGTCATCCGTAAACAACGCACCTTCCAGTACCGGCTGGCCGCCGGCAAAGCCGGTTCTGTCTATGACCCATTCAAAAAACGGTTCTACAGATACTTTCAGCGGATCTTCATGGTGCTGAATCGGCACGATCCGATCCACCGCAGAATCCGGGAAGCCGACCGTCCGGTTCACGAGTTCCCGTTCCGCTTCCGTCAAATGTCCGAAAACTTCTTTTTTCAGAAAACTGCTGCCGCCGATCATATTTTCACAGGCAATGATATTGAGAGGTTCAGAGGACGTTCTGCGCTTCAGCCCTTCCGCGATGGACGGGGCGATGAGTCTTAGAACGTTCGGGCCCACCGCCGTCGTAATGATCGCCGCTTCATTGATCAGCCTGTACAGCTCTTGTTCTTGCACCGCGCTGTTGATGGCTGAAACGGGGCCGATGATTTCGGTCTGCCGGCCGCCGTCGGCAAGCTCCACGGTATATTCCTTCTTTTCATTGAGAAGGCTGACCATCGTTTCATTCACATCAGCGAAAACTACGTCATAGCCGGAATGATGGAGCAGGGCGCCGATAAAGCCCCGCCCGATGTTTCCCGCTCCGAAATGAAGGGCAATCATGTCAGTTCACCTCGCTGAAAATAGCGGCCAGTTCTTCTTCCGTCTTTGCACTGATCAGCCGTTCGATGTTTTCTTCCTCTGAGCAGATGATGGCGATGTTTGACAGGATGTCTAAGTGTTCATTGTTTTTTCCGGCGATACCGAAAACGACCTTTGCCGTATTGCCTTCACCGTATTCCACACCGTCCGGAATCTGGATGACGGAAATGCCTGAATGAAGCACCTCATCCTTCGCATCTTCCGTGCCGTGCGGGATCGCGATGAAATTCCCCATAAACGTGGATGATGTTTCTTCACGTTCGAACATTTTTTCCACATAGCCGTTCTTCACGTAGCCGTTATCAATCAATGTCTGTCCCGCGAGGCGGATGGCATCCTCCTTTGAGTTCACTGTCTGGTTCAGTTTGATGTTCGCTTTAGCCAATACTTCCATGATGAAAATCCCTCTTTCTGTTTGATTAGTTTTTAAGCTTTTCAATCAGTTCATCGTATTTCGGGCTGTTCAAGAAATTATCAACCGAAATGTGCACCGCCTGCGGCAGCTTCGCTTTCGCGCGGTCAGTCAGGTCCTTATGCGTAATGACGATATCCGCGTCATTCGGCAGATTATTGATCGACGTATTTGTCACATCAATATCCAGGTCTGCTTTTTTCACTTTATTTCTTAAAATGGAGGCGCCCATTGCGCTCGATCCCATACCCGCGTCACACGCGAAGATAATGCGGCTGACTTGGTCGGCGGAAATATCAGCGGCGCTGTTTTCCGGCTCTTCCTCTTTGTCCGCCAACGCGGCCGCCGCTTCACTTTTCCTGCCTTTCATTTCCTGCATTTTTTCCGCCGCGGCTGTCAAATCTTCTTCGCCCGCTTTAGACGATTTCAGAATAAGCGCCGAAACGATAAACGATACGGCCGCGGCAACGATGACGCCCGCCAGCACGCCGAGGTAGCTTCCTTTCGGCGTCAGCGCTAAAATGGCGATGATGCTTCCCGGAGATGATGCGGCGACAAGACCCGCGTTAAAGATCGAGAATGTAAGCAGTCCGCTCGCTCCCCCGGCGATCGCCGCGAGGATCAGCATCGGTTTCATTAAAATGTAAGGGAAATAGATTTCATGAATCCCCCCGAAGAAATGAATGATCGCCGCTCCCGGGGCCGTCGATCTTGAAGAGCCTTTCCCAAAGAACATATATGCCAGTAAAATACCGAGTCCCGGCCCGGGGTTCGCTTCCACTAAGAACAGAATGGATTTACCCGCTTTGGCGGCCTGCTCGATTCCGATCGGACTTAAAATGCCGTGGTTGATCGCGTTATTCAGGAACAGGACTTTCGCCGGTTCTACGAAAACGCTTGCAATCGGCAGCAAATTCGCGTGGACAATGACTTCCACACCCGCCGCCAGCAATTTGTTAAGAGACAGGACGACCGGGCCGATCGCATAAAACGCGATAATCGTGAGCACAGCTCCGATAATTCCCGCCGTGAAGTTGTTGATCAGCATTTCAAACCCCTGTCTGACTTTATCTTTAAACACACGGTCTAATTGTTTAATGAGATAACCGCCCAAAGGCCCCATAATCATTGCCCCTAAGAACATCGGAATGTCCGCTCCGACAATGACTCCGATGGCCGCCGTCGCTCCGACGACTCCCCCGCGGTGATCGTAAATCATTTTTCCGCCCGTATATGCGATTAAAAGCGGCAGAAGATACGTAATCATCGGGGTTACCAATGTATTCAGCTGCGGATTCGGAAACCATCCCGCTGGAATAAACAGCGCGGTGATAATTCCCCATGCGATAAATGCGCCGATATTCGGCATGATCATACCGCTTAAATAACTGCCGAACCGCTGTATCTTCACTTTCATGCCAGCTTGCTGTTCTTGCTGCATGTTCATTCCCTCCCTGTTTGCTTGCCTTCAGATGAAAATAAATAAGACACGGGGTTTCTCTCCCCTGTGTCTTCATCATAAAACGCTTACAATCCCCATTCAATGAAAAGTAAAGAGGAGTTTGGCACAGAGACTGTGACAACTCCTTAACAAAAAAAAGACACCTCATCAAAGGTGTCTTACCGCTTTCTGTATATAATGTGTCCTTTTGTGACGACGAGTTTGGCAATGAGCCGCTCACTGATAATAAACACCGGATACGCACATACGAGCGCGAAAATGGCGGCCGGCACATACCGCGCTGCCGGAAACATCGGCATGACGGCGGTTCTGGCCATCTGCACAAGATAAATCAAAAGCACCGTGATCGCAATGGCCGCAGCCATAATCGGAGCTGATACTTTATATTCACGCAATTTCACATGGCAATGCCCGCACTGAAACTGGCACGGGATCATGGATGATCTGACCATGTCGCCTGTAATCGGCTTGCCGCAGTTCGGGCAGGTCGTTTCTTTCATGTTTATTCCTCCATTCAACTCTTCTATTATAACAGAGTCTGACTACGTCTTTTACATTTGTGATTGTTCAACATTTTTTCACATATTTTATCATCAGGCTCTTGTGTGCATTTGTGAAAACATCTACTCTTAGAGGGAGGTTCATCACTCATTCGCATCATAAAAAGGAGGATGCAGAATTGCTTCCGATTCACAGACAGCAAACCTTGCTTGAATGGCTGAAAGAAGAGGGCGCGCTGAAAATCTCTGACATAAGCGAGAGATTCGGCGTCTCCGAGATGACCGTGTACAGAGACGTCAATCAGCTGGCGGATGCAAACCGGATTATCCGGACACCCGGCGGCATTACGCTCCCTCCCGCTTCAGAACGAAGCGCCAATCAATGCGGCTATTGCCTGCGGCCGATTCAGCATTCGTATTCTGTTCAGCTTATTACCGTTTCACAAGCCGTTGAGCAGATGTGCTGCATTCATTGCGCGATTTTGCGGTATGAGGATAAAAAGGAAGAAGTGTCCCACGTCATTTGTAAAGATTTTCTTCTCCAGACGACGCTGACGGCCGCTTCCGCATACTTTTTAGTCCATGCCGATATTGACCTTCACTGCTGCCGGCCTCAGGCGATTCCCTTCTCAACGCTTGATTACGCAGAACGGTTTCAAAAAGGATTCGGCGGGATCATTTGCACCTTTGACGAGGCGGCGGACATCATCTTACACGACAGGCAGAAGGGATGCACCTGCAGCAAGACATAACAACAACCAACCGGAAGGCGGTGTCATCATCCATGAGACAGAACAAACGCTGGCTCATCTTTTTGCTGTTCCTTGTTTTGATTCCGAAAACAAGCTTCGCCCACGCCTACATCACAAACTCAAATCCGGGTGAGAACAGTGAATTAAAACAAGCGCCGAAGCAGATTGAAATTGAGTTTAATGAACAGATTGAAGAAGGCTTCCACTCCATTAAGGTCTATAATTCATCCGGCGAACGGGTCGACGCGGGCAAAACAGTGATTCAAAAAAATGATGCCCGCATCATGACCGCGGCATTGAAAAAAAATCTGCCGCATGATATTTACAGAGCGGAATGGAACGCGGTATCGGCCGACGGACATCCGGTATCCGGCGTCATCCCTTTCAGTATCGGAAAAGCCGGCGGAGAACTTCAGGAGCAGACATCATCGCAAGCGGCGCTTCATCCCGAAGCGGCCATCGACCGCGGTATTTTGTACACCGCTCTCTCCCTGTTTATCGGCACGGCTTTTTTCCATCTGTTTTGGTACAGAAATAATAAAGATTCATCAAAAGCAAAACGAACTGTAAAGCTGCTCGTGATTTCTTTATGTGTAACGGGGCTCGCGCTTATCTGCCAGCTCCCGATCCAGACGAAAGAAAACGCGGGCGGCGCTTGGAGCGCCGCGTTCCAGCCGGACTATGTAAAAGAAACGCTTCTGAAAACGGCAGGCGGGTACGTCTGGATGATCCAGATCAGCTTATTTATCCTGCTCGCCCTGTCCATGATCCCGCTGTTGAAGAAGAAAGCATTCCGGTCATTTGCGTACTGGACGGCGCCGCTGTTGTTCTTCTTCGCTTCGCTTTTGGCAAAAGCATTCGCCGGGCATGCGGCGGTTATCGACGAAAAAGCGGTCGGCATCGCGATGGACTTTCTCCATTTATCGGCCGCGTCTGTATGGATGGGCGGTATCGCCGCGCTTGTGCTGCTTCTTTCATCAGAGTGGAGAAAACCCGATAAAACCATCGCTTGGGAAACGGTCAGACGGTTTTCTCCTTGGGCGTTCGCCTCTGTCGGTGTGCTGTTATTTTCAGGTGTGCTGAACGGATTTTTCATTATCCGCACGTTTGATTCACTCTTTCACACCGCTTACGGTAAGACGCTCCTTTTGAAAATCGGACTGTTTGTCATCATGCTTGTGCTCGGCGCCGTTCACGTATGGATGACGAAGTTCAGCAGAAAAAGGAGCATCAGCGCAACGATAAAGGCCGAATGGGCACTAGGCATTGCGGTGTTATTTACAACCGCCGTCTTCACAAGCCTGCCCAGCCCGCCGCCGCCTGCGCCATTGCCTTTTAACGGCTCAGAAACGATCGGAAACGGGGAAACCCTGTCCTTGCACATTACGCCGAACCAGCCGGGTAAAAATGAATTTCAAGTCATTGTCACCGATCATAACGGCAGCTTGGTAAAAGACATTCAGCAATTTACGGTCACTGTTTACCAGACGGGCTTCAGCGGCAAACAGCATGAAAGCACCTTTGATTTGAAGAAGACGAAGGAAGGCACATTCGAAGCCGCCAACCTGTCCATCACCGAAAAGGGAAACTGGAAGATCAAAGTCCACGGGCTGACAAACGATTTTAATGAAATCAACCAAATATTCTCAACGACAAACTAAGGAGTGTATCTCATGTTGAAAAAAAAGGCTTTATTATTCATATCCGCCGTGACCCTGTCACTCGTCGGTTTTACGGCGGCAGCAAGCGCCCACGTCTCAGTCAAACCGGCGGAATCCGCGGCCGGTTCTTGGGAAACGTACACGATGAAAGTGCCTGTGGAAAAGAATGAGCCCACAACGAAAGTCGTGCTGAAAATGCCCGCCGGCGTTGAATTTCAGCAGTATCAGCCGATTCCGGGCTGGAAAACATCCGTATCCAAACATGATGACAAAGCGGTCTCCGTCACTTGGGAAGCAAAAGACGGCGGCATTCAGCCCGGCCAATTCCAGCAGTTCACGTTCGTTGCGAAAAATCCTGAAAAGAGCGGAGATGCCGCTTGGGACGCTTACCAATATTACAAAGACGGCAGCATTGTAGAATGGACGGGTGATGAGAAAGCCGACACGCCTCACTCGATTACGAAAATCACGAAATCGGCCAGCGTGACGGATGCGCACGGAGCTGAACAGCCAAATGAAGAAAGCAAATCCGGCGTATCAGCGCTTGATATTGCAGCCATCGTTCTGTCAGCTGCGGCGATTATCCTTTCCATCGCGGCGCTTGTAAAGAAAAAACGCGCGTAAGCAAAAAGCGATCCGGCTCTAAAGAGCCTGCGATCGCTTTTTTTCTTATCCGCGGCCTGCCTGGAATGACGGATATTTGGTCATTCCCCCGTCAGCAAACAGCGTAATGCCGGTTACGTAGCTTGATTCCTTTGAAGCAAGCCAGACGGCGACAGCCGCGATTTCTTCCGGCTCACCGATATATCCCATCGGAATCATGCTTTCCACATCTTTTTTCTGAACGGGATCCGCAAATTTTTCCGCGTTGATCGGCGTATTGATGGCTCCCGGCCCGATGTTGTTGACACGGATGCGCTTCGGCGCGTACTCAAGCGCCAGCGTTTCCGTCATCAATTTGATGCCGCCTTTACTCGCCGCGTAGTGAACAAACAGAGGCCATGGAATCATTTCATGTACGCTTGACATGTTAATGACGTTTCCTTGAATATCATTCTCTACGTAATATTTAATGGCTTCGCGGCTTCCTAAGAAAGCGCCGGTCAGATTGGTATTGATGACTTTGTTCCAGTCTTTGAGCGGCATTTCGTGCGACTGAACCGGATTTTCCATACCGGCGTTATTGATCATGACATCCAATGTGCCGAATTCCTTCACCGCGGTCTGCACGATGTTTTTGACATCTTCTTCTTTTGTGACGTCGCCTTGAATGATGACCGCTTCTCCTCCCGCTTTTTGAATCTCTTCTTTAACGGTTTGGGCGTCTTTTTCATTACTATAGTAGTTAACCACGACTTTCGCCTGCTCCTGTCCGAAGCGGATCGCCATCGCTTTTCCTAATCCTGATGAAGCTCCCGTAATGGCAACGACTTTTCCTTTTAAATCCGTGTACATGTTCAAACCTCCTGCATTTGTTATGAATTTGATTTCGCAACGCCTAAGAATACCGCGGCCACAATGATCAGGATAATCCCGATGGCAATGGCGACCAGCTGACGCTTCGTTTTGCTCTCACGGAGAATGAAGATTCCGCCGAGCGTGCTGATGACGATCCCCATTTGAGAGAGGGAAAAACTTGTCGCAACTCCGACGCGCGGCTGTGAGATGAACAGAAACATATTCCCGAGCGCCCAGATGATTCCCGGCAGAATGTTCTTGAGGGCGTACTTATTAAACGGTTTATGCTTGTACGTCAGGAGCAGTCCGCCGATGACCATCCCGATCGCCTGCGGCAGGAGCGCTGACCATCCGGATACGCCGAACAGCCGGGCCACAACGACATAGACCAAATAACCGAGCGTGGAGATCAGCAGGATGACAATGCCTTTTTTTAAGTTTCCCGGTTCTCCGTCCGCCCGCCCCTTTTTATCTTCTAAAGATGTGAGCACAATCCCGATGATGATAAAAATAAGGGCGAGAATACCCAGCGTAATCGCGATCGGGGTTGACCATTCTTTGAATACGATCACACCGAACAAAGAAGTCGAGACGAGCTGCATTCCCGTTGATATCGGCATCGTTTT
Organism: Bacillus sp. FSL K6-2861; assembly: GCF_038630725.1. NCBI lineage: Bacteria > Bacillati > Bacillota > Bacilli > Caryophanales > Bacillaceae > Bacillus > Bacillus sp. FSL K6-2861. The sequence continues at coordinate 448,430 of NZ_CP152037.1, read as the reverse complement.
TGAAACGCCCATCAGCTGTATGCTTTTAAGCTGATTGCTTTGGCCGAGCGACCAAAACAGCCCCGAGATGATGCCGACAATAAAAATGCGCCCAGACAGCACCGGGTGGACAAACAGATACAACACAAACGAAACGATGAGCGCCCCGATTGTCGTTCCCAGCGTCTGGCTGTAAGGCCCGCCGCCTAATTTGACGTTAAATAACACGATGCTCCCCCAAAATAAAGCCGGGAGAAGAGCCAGTAATATATCCATGATGGCGACCTTCTTTCAATCGTATTTGCTGTTATTTTGTCTGGAATCGAACCGATTATTCCCGCAAGATCAAAAAAGCCTGCCGGCGATATTCACCGGCAGACTGCTCAATAAAAACAGCCCCGCTTAGAAGCGGGGCTTACTTTTCGGCTCATTAAAGTCCGATAGACATGTATTTGGTTTCCAGGTACGGCTCAATGCCTTCCGTACCGCCTTCACGGCCGATGCCGCTTTCTTTCATTCCTCCGAACGGCGCTTGAACCGCGGACGGACCGCCGTCATTCCAGCCGATGATGCCGTATTCAAGCTGTTCAGAAATATAGATGCCGCGGCGGTAGTTTTCTGTGAAGAAATAAGCCGCAAGCCCGAACGGCGTATCGTTCGCAAGCTTGATCGCTTCATCAATATCTGAGAACGTAACGATCGGCGCAACCGGGCCGAATGTTTCTTCATGCATGATGTTCATGGATGTATCTACATTTGACAGCACGGTCGGTGTCACGAAATAGCATCCTTTTTCATCGTTTTGGTCATACGTTCCGCCCGTCAGCACTTTTGCGCCTTTTTCCACGGCGTCATTAATTTGGCCGACGATTTTATCGAAGCCTTTTTTGTTGATGACAGGGCCGACGTTTACGCCTTTTTCAAGACCGTTTCCGACTTTGAGTTTCGCAGCTTCTTCACTCAGTTTTTTCGCAAACTCGTCTTTTACGGATTCGTGTACGATCAGCCGGTTCGCACAGACGCAGGTTTGGCCGGCATTTCTGAATTTAGAGGCCATTGTTTGGGCTACCGCCAGATCAAGATCAGCGTCTTCATCCACGATCAGCGGCGCATGTCCGCCAAGCTCCATTGACATATGTTTTACGGTGTCGGCGCTGTTTTTCATCAGGATTTTGCCGACAGGCGTTGAGCCGGTAAAGGTAATTTTGCGGATTTTCGGGCTGCTGGTGAAGACGTTTCCGATTTCCGCTCCGTCACCGATCACCACTTGCAGCACGTCCTTCGGAATTCCCGCTTCATATGCGAGACGCGCAAGGGCGTAAGCGGAAAGCGGCGTATCCTCCGCCGGTTTGATGATGAACGTACAGCCTGCCGCCAAAGCGGGCGCGGCTTTTCTTGTAATCATCGCATTCGGGAAATTCCACGGCGTGATCGCGGCTACCGGGCCGACCGCCTGACGGGTGACGACAATCCGTTTGCCCGTTGTCGGCGCAGGTACTGTTCTGCCGTAAATCCGTTTTGCTTCTTCGGCGAACCATTCAATATAGCCGGCGCCGTATAAAACTTCTCCGACCGCTTCTTCGTACGGTTTGCCGTTTTCTTTCGTAATTAATTCCGCAAGTTCTTCTTTATTTTCAACAATCAGCTCATACCATTTTCTCAAAAGTGAGGCACGTTCTCCCGCTGATGTTTTGGACCATGATTGAAACGCTTGATGTGAACGTTCAATCGCTTTTTCAACATCGTCGGCCGTCTGCTGGGGGATGCTTTCGATCGCCTCTCCCGTTGCCGGGTTGTACACTGTTAATTGTTCTGGCATATTGAACATTCCTTTCTCTGCTATAGTAAAGCCATTGAATGCTAGTTGATGTATCTCACACTTTCATGATAGCAGACACATCCGTCGGCATTCCAATAATTGAACTCACAGAGCTGCTTCGATAATGGAAAGGCCTTCTTTGAGCTGCTCATCCGTCACGACAAGCGGCGTCAGGAATCTGATGATGTTGCCGTTAATGCCGGCCGTCAGCAGCAGCAGTCCGTTCTCGTTCGCCGTTTTGGCGATCGCCGCGGCTTTCGCTTTGTCCGGTTCCCGCGTGTCCGAATCTTTGACAATTTCGATGGCCGCCATCGCGCCGAGTCTGCGCACTTCTCCGATGCAGGCATGCTCTTTTTTCCACTCGAGCGCTTGATGCTCGATGATCCGGCCGATCTCCTCGGAACGCTGATTCAGCCCTTCTTCTTCAATAATATCCAAGACCGCAAGCGCAGCCGCACAGCCGAGCGGGCTTCCCGCATATGTGCCCCCGAGTTCACCCGGCGCGGCGGCATCAAGCATTTCCGCCCGGCCGATGACGCCGCTCAGCGGCAATCCGGCCGCAAGTGATTTGGATACGGTGATCAAATCAGGAACGGCTCCGAAATGCTCAATCGCAAAATACGTTCCCGTTCTGGCAAAACCGGTCTGAATCTCATCCGCTACAAAAACGATGCCGTGTTTTTTACAAAAAGCGGCGACGTGCTGCACGAAACGTTTTGACGGAATGATGAAGCCGCCTTCTCCCTGAACCGGCTCCATTACGACACAGGCGACGGTTTCCGGTGCAACTGCGGCGATAAAGAAATCCTCAAAAGCGCTGATGATAAACTCGTCATACTGCTCGTCGCTCATGCCGGCCGGCTTTTGATAATAGTAAGGAAACGGCGCCTGATACACCTCTGAGGCAAATGGGCCGAAACCGAATTTATAAGGCTTCACCTTGCTCGTCATGCTCATCGTCATGTTCGTGCGGCCGTGGAACCCTCTTGTAAATGATACGACAGCCTGGCGCTTCGTATATTTTCTGGCGATTTTCACGGCGTTTTCCACCGCTTCCGCCCCCGAATTGAGAAAAATCGCTTTTTTCGCATGATCTCCCGGCGCAAGGGCGCAAAGTTTTTCGGCCAGCTCAATATAAGACGGATACATCATGACGTTAAAACCCGGGTGAATCAGATCCTCCGCCTGTTTCTTCACAGCCTCCACCACTTTTGGATGGGAATGGCCGACATTCAGCGTTCCGATCGCTCCGGCAAAATCAATGAATCGTCTGCCGTCCAAATCGTACAAAAGCGCCCCTTCCCCTTTTACCGCCATGCTGCGGTTTCCGTTGCCGACCCCCTTGGAAACGAATTGATCCCGTTTTTGCTGCCACTGGGCAGTTGTCACTTCCGATGATGCTGTTCGACTCATAGATTCCATCCCCCTGCATTGTTTTCTTATCATTCTGACTTCTTTTTGGTATGATGAAAAGTACCAAAATCAATTTATCCATGGTATCAGAAAGGGGCAGGGTCTGGATGCTGACGATTTCCATTGACCATTCGGAAACGGCGGATTATATCTATCAGCAGATCTATCAGCACATAAAAGCGGCCGTTTTAAAGCGCAGCCTGATGCCTCATACAAAGGTGCCGTCTAAACGGGAGCTTGCCGAGACGCTGAAGGTCAGCGTGAATTCAGTGAATTCAGCTTATCAGCAGCTGCTTTCGGAAGGTTATTTATATGCGGTCGAAAGAAAAGGCTTTTTCGTGGAGGAAATTGATACGGTTTATCATGAAGAAACGCCTTCGCTCCTATTGCCTGATGATTTGAAAGAGCGGGAGACGGATAAGAGCGGCTGGATTTCGTTTTCTCATATGAGTGTGGATACGGCGCATTTCCCCCTGAAAAGCTGGTTCCGCTGTGAGCAGAAAGCAGCCGCCCGTTCATTTCATATACTCGGAGAACTCGTCCATCCGCAAGGCTTATATGAAGTCCGTGAAACAATTTCGCGGCTTATTTCCCTGACAAGGGGCGTTACATGCCGCCCGGAACAAATCGTGCTCGGAGCGGGCACGCAAATGCTGATGCAGCTGCTGACGGAACTGCTGCCAAAAGACGCGCTCTACGCCATGGAGAACCCGGGATATATGAGGATGTACCGGCTGCTGCAAAACCTCGGGAAAAAGGTTGCGACGATCAGCCTTGATGAAAAAGGCATGTCCATGGACGAAATCGAAAAACGCCGGCCCTCTGTATTGATCACCACGCCTTCCCATCAATTCCCCTCAGGCGTGATCATGCCCGCTTCCCGGCGGATTCAGCTTTTAAACTGGGCCGCCGAACAGAACGGCCGCTTCATCATTGAAGATGATTATGACAGTGAATTTAAATATGACGCCGATACGATACCGGCGCTTCAAAGCCTTGACCGGTTTCAAAATGTCATCTACATGGGGACCTTTTCAAAATCCCTTTTCCCAGGTCTGCGCATCAGCTATATGGTTCTGCCGCCCGGGCTTTTGCGGACGTTCAAAGAGAGAACGTATGACCTGCAAACGTGCAGCACGCTTGCCCAGCTCGCGCTTAAAGAATTTATCGAATCAGGTGAATATCAGAAACATATTAAAAAGATGAAGCAGCATTATAAGAACATGCGGGAATGCCTCATTTCGGCTTTGGAAGAAACATTCGGAGAAAGAATCAGTGTAAAGGGCGCCAATGCGGGGCTTCATTTTGTCACTGAGTTTGAATGCGCACGTTCAGAAAAAGAGATATTGGCACGGGCGGATGCAGAACAGCTCGATCTGTTTGCGATGAGCCGATTCCGTCTGAAAGTGGGAGGCGATTCAAATAAGCCGCAGCTTATCCTGGGGTTCGCACGCCTGAAGGAGAGCGATATTCAAGAAGGCGTCTACAGGCTTTACCGGGCGGTTTTCGGCGCATAAAAAAACCCCCGGAATTCGGGGACTTATTTACCAGCGGTCCGGTTCTGTCTGCAAAATCGCCTCCAGCAGGCCGGGAAACGCCGCTTGTAAATCATCTTTGCGCAGGGAATAATAACGGTGCTTCCCGTCTATGCGCACTTGGGCGATCCCCGCTTCCCTCAGCACTTTGAAGTGATGGGACAGCGTTGATTTAGCGACCCGGACATCAGCGCAGGTTCCGCACGTTTTTTCTGTTGTTTCCGCCAATTGTTTGACCAGCTCTAAGCGGAGCGGATCACTCAGAGCATGAAGAACCTTTGTCAGCTGTAAGCGTTCGGTTTCAGGATGGTTTGGAATGTTCATGAGTCAAATGTAACACAGATCATCGGCGGGTGACAATTTAGGCGGTGAGGGTTTTTCCTTTACCATTCACTGCGAAACATGTTACAGTTAGTTCGATAATATTCGAACTATAACAAATAAACCCAATCAGGAGGAATAACAATGATCGTCTTACAGGCTTACATGAAAGTAAAAGCGGATAAACGCGAGGAATTTTTAGGAGAAGCGCAATCACTTGTTCAGCATTCACGCGCGGAAGAAGGAAATGTGCAATACGATCTTTTCGAAAAAGTCGGTGAGGAAAATACATTCGTTATGCTTGAGCAATGGAAAGATGAAGAAGCGATGAAATTCCACAACGCAACTGACCATTTCCAAGGATTCGTGGCAAAAGCAAAAGAAGTGCTGAGTGCGCCGCTTGACGTCGTCCGCACAGAACTGTCAGAGTAACGAAAGGATGAATGACATGAACGAAGTCCTTCAAATATTAACAGACCACCGTTCCATCCGCAGCTACACAGATGAACCCGTATCGGATGAGCAGCTGGACCTTATCATCCAAGCAACTCAGGCAGCGCCGACTTCCATTAACGGCCAGCAATTTACCGTTATTGCGGTGAAAGATAAGGAGCGGAAGAAAAAAATATCCGAATTGGCCGGCGGCCAGCCGTGGATTGACCAAGCGCCTGTTTTCCTTTTATTCTGCGCTGATTTTAACCGCGCCAAAATTGCGCTTGAAGAATATAATGATACACCGCTTGAGATCACGAACGGTTTAGAGTCCGTTCTAGTCGGAGCCGTAGATGTCGGGATTGCGCTGGGTACGGCAACGGCTGCGGCTGAATCAATGGGACTCGGCACTGTGCCGATCGGCGCCGTGCGCGGCAAGCCTGACGAACTCATTGAATTGCTGAAACTTCCGAAATACGTTTTCCCGGTTTCCGGTCTCGTCATCGGCCATCCGGCAGACCGCTCCGCGAAAAAACCGCGTCTGCCGCAAGCAGCCGTTCTGCATCATGAAACGTATCAAGAAGAAGATGTAAGAACCCATATCGAGGCCTATGACAAGCAGATGTCCGAATACATGAAAAAACGCACCGACGGACAGGAAACAAGAAACTGGTCACAAGGCATCACTTCCTACTATAAGCAGGTTTATTATCCTCACATTCGTGAAATGCTTGAAAAACAAGGATTTAAGACGGATAAATAAACGTATCAGCCTGCCGGAACACTCCGGCAGGTTTTTTCTATTTCTCAAACAAAAGCGTTGACACTATGTAAAAATTTTTGTTAATATTTTCATCATATACTCATTGGTTTTCTGTGAACCGATGGGTTTTCTATTGTGACGAAAGAAGGAATCTGGGCTTATGAATGATAAGAAAACGGATATTCTGCTGGCGGCAAGAAAGCTTTTTTCCGGGAAAAGCTTTTCGTCGGTTTCGATGCAGGCGATCGCAGAGGAGTGCAAAGTCTCCAAAGCATCTTTATATAAGCTGTTTGAATCAAAGGAAGACCTGCTGTTGGAGCTGCTCGACTTTAACCAGAAACAGATGGTAGCGGCCGCTTCATTATTGAATGAAGAAACAAGCCTCTCCCCTGAGGAACGGTTTGCCAAAAAACTGATGGCTGAGCTTGAAGGCTTCAGGCGCAATCAGCAGTTTTTTAATATGCTGATGTACGGAAGCCCCTCTTCCATTAATGAACGGGTAAAACGGCATATTCACAGGGCCCGCTCCACCTTTATCTGCTGGCATCGCGATTCACTGATTCAGACGTACGGTGAAGACATTATTCCTTATGTATGGGAGCTGGTAATCGTCCTGCAAGGGCTCCTGAGAGAATGCATCACGCTGATTAAGCTGGAAAAAGAACCGCTCGCCCTGGAGCCGCTCACGGAGTTTATCATCCGCCACCTCAATCTCATCGTCGAAAACAGGACAGCCGAAACCGCTTTGCCTCAGGAGATGATTGACCTTTATATCGCCTCCGCTTCCTCATTTGAGCCGAAAGACAAAACCGTATTGCTGGCTGAAAGCCTGAAGGAACTGAAAGAAGCCGTCTCAGCCCTTCCGGAGGAAAAATATGACGCCGCAGGACTCGCTTCCGCGGCGGCTATGCTGGAGAAAGAATCAGCGGACAAACAGCCGCGGGATTTTCTCATCAAAGCGCTTATCGGTTATTTGGAGCAGGCCGGACCGCTGCACCAGCCGCTTGCAGCCGTTAAAACATTGCTCAAACTATAAAGAAAGAAGGAATCAGCTTGAATAAGAGTATTAAAACTGCACCATACAACCGCTCTGTCATTGTCGGGATTCTTTTGGCGGGTGCGTTCGTCGCCATTTTGAACCAGACACTGCTTATCACGGCGCTGCCGCACATTATGAATGACTTCAATATAGACGCCAACAAAGCGCAATGGCTGACAACATCGTTTATGCTGACGAATGGGATTTTGATTCCGATTACCGCATTTTTAATAGAGAAATTCACAAGCCGCACCCTCTTGATTTCCGCCATGAGTATTTTCACGGCGGGCACCATTGTCGGCGCATTTGCCCCGAACTTTCCGGTGCTCTTGACGGCCCGGATTATCCAGGCAGCCGGTGCCGGAATTATGCTGCCGCTCATGCAGACGGTATTTCTCACGATTTTCCCGATGGAAAAGCGCGGCCGCGCCATGGGTATGGTCGGCTTGGTTATTTCGTTCGCCCCGGCGATCGGCCCGACGCTTTCCGGATGGGCGGTCGAAGCATTCTCTTGGCGGTCTTTGTTTTATATCATCTTCCCGATCGCAGTCATCGATTTGCTTTTAGCGATTATTCTGATGAAAAACGTCACGACATTACGAGAAACACAGATTGATATTTTATCCGTGATCTTATCGACCCTCGGATTCGGCGGTCTGCTTTACGGCTTCTCAAGCGCCGGTTCCTCAGGGTGGACCAGTACTGAAGTGCTGACTTCGCTGCTTGTCGGAGCGGTCGCGCTGATTTTCTTTATCGCAAGACAGATGAAACTCAAAAAACCGATGCTGGAATTCCGCGTGTTTTCTTTCGGGATTTTCAGCCTGACCACCCTGCTCGGAACGCTTGTTTTCGCGCTGCTGATCGGAACGGAAACCATTCTCCCGCTTTACACGCAAAAAGTCCGGGGTGTATCCGCGTTTGATACCGGATTAATGCTTTTGCCGGGCGCGATTGTGATGGGGATGATGTCTCCGTTTATCGGCCGGGTGTTTGACAAAATCGGCGGAAAAGGCCTTGCGATGACCGGATTCTTCATCATCCTGCTCACGTCCCTGCCGTTTATGAATCTGACGGACTCGACGTCTCTCATTTGGATTGTCATCGTTTATACCGCGCGGCTTTTGGGAACAGCCATGATTATGATGCCGGTGACGACAGCGGGAATCAACGCCCTGCCGCGCCACTTAATTCCGCACGGCACAGCCATGAACAATACCGTCCGCCAAGTCGGCGGTTCTATCGGTACGGCGTTGCTAGTTTCCGTGATGAGCAGCCAGGCCGCGCACGCAAATGCGTCAACTCCGGCAAACTCCGCCCTGCACGGCATGAATGCGGCATTTGTCGTAGCCGCCTGCATCGCGCTGGCCGGCTTCCTCCTATCTTTTATATTGAAGAAAAAACCGCGTCAGCCCGAGCAGCAGCAGGCCGTTACGCGGTAAACCAAAAAGAACCCGATCACATATGTGACCGGGTTCTTTTTTTACTTCTCGATTCCGTCTTTAACTTCTTTCACCATATGCGCCATGGATTCCAGGCCGCCTCCTGATAAATACCATGTAGCTGAATCAAGGTAGACAACATGGTTGTTTTTCACGGCTTTCACCGATTTTACATAATCATTTTCAACCACTTGTTTTGTTGAAGATTTTGTGCCGATCGCTGTTCCGCGGTCAACGACAAACATATAATCAGGGTTTGTTTTGGCGATATATTCATAAGAAATGCTTTGTCCGTGCAATGAGGCTTCGATGTTTTTGTCAGCCGGTTTGACGCCGAACACATCATGAATGAAGCCGTATCTTGATTTAGATCCGAACGCGCTGATTTTGCCGTCGTTCGCCATCACCACTAACCCGTTTTTATCCGTGCTGCTTGTCTTTTTCTTCAGATCCGCAATGGATTTGTCAATTTTCGCAAGCTTATCTTTCACTTCATTTTCTTTGTTAAAGATTTTGCCGATCACTTCGGTGTTGTGCTTGAATCTGTCAACGTAGTTTGTATAGTCATCATCAAGGTAAATCGTCGGCGCGATTTTTGAGAACTCTTTATAAGAATCAGATTGTCTGTGAGCGATAATGATTAAATCCGGGTCAATATCCGCGACTTTTTCAAAATCCGGTTCTTTTAAACCGCCTGTATTGGTGTATTTATCACTTTTATATGAAGATAAGTATTTTGGAATGTTTTGTTTCGGAAGCCCCGCCACATGATCCTGTAAACCGAGTTCATCCATCGTGTCCAGCATTCCGAAGTTGAATACGACGACTTTTTTCGGATTCTTCGGCACTTTGACGCCTTCTTTGTTCAGGTCATCTTTGATTGTGATTGTTTCTTTTGATTTGCCTGATGTTTTGTCCCCGTTTCCGCATGCAGAAACAACAAAAATCGTAACTAGCGCAATGAATAGCAATGCGAATTTTTTCATAATTTTCACCTCATCTGGTTTTTAAGAAAAGTACACACCGATCCGCTGACTGTCAATCTCTTGAATCGGGATGGTCATATCATAAATATCTTCAAGCACGGAGGTTTCAATGATCTCCTCCGCCGGCCCTTCTTTGACGATCCGGCCGTTTTTCAGTGCAACGATATGGTCTGAATATACGGATGCGAAGTTGATATCGTGAATCACTACGACGACCGTTTTTCCGAAGTCTTCCACAAGCCGCTTCAACAGCTTCATCATTTCAACGGAATGCTTCATATCTAAATTGTTCAGCGGCTCATCGAGAAAAATATAGTCCGTATCCTGAGCGATGATCATCGCGATAAACGCCCTCTGACACTGGCCCCCGCTGAGCTGATCGAGATATTTATCCTTTAAGTCATCCAGCTTCATATAACTGAGTGCCTGGTTGATATGCACCCAATCTTCATCCGTCAGTTTCCCCTGGGAATACGGAAATCTGCCGAAGCTGACCAGGTCTTTAATCGTCAGCCTGATATTGATTTGGTTCGTCTGCTTCAGGATGCTGATTTTTTTTGCCAGATCATTGCTTTTGCAGGCCCCGATCTCTTGCCCGTCGACCGTGATTTCCCCGGAATCCGTCTTAATCAGCCGGCTCATGATAGACAGCAGCGTGCTTTTTCCCGCGCCGTTCGGACCGATAAATGAGGTGAGCCTGCCCTTTTGAATGGATAGAGACGTTTTCTCAAGGACGGTTTTCCCTCCGTATTGTTTGCTTACATTTTTGACCTCTACCATGATTTATTCTCCTTTAACAGCAGATAGATAAAATAAATCCCGCCGGCAAAATTAATGATGACGCTCAGCGTCGTGGAAAACGTGAACACTTTCTCCACGACGAACTGGCCCCCGACGAGCGCGACGATGCTGATCAGGACAGAACCCGCGATTAAATACGTGTGCCTGTAGGTTTTTAAAAACTCTCTCGCCAGATTGACGACAAGCAGTCCTAAAAACATAATCGGCCCGACAAGAGCCGTAGAGACAGACACAAGAATGGCGACGACAATGAGCATCTGCTTCACAAGCTTATCGTAATCAATCCCCAGGTTGACGGCGTGCTCCCTGCCGAGCGACAGCACGTCAAAAAACCGCGTGAACCGCCAGACATAAATGCCCGTCAGAAGAAAGACAGCACCGGCAAACCATAAAAGATCGGTGTTGATATTGTTAAAGCTGGCAAACATTTTGTCCTGAACAACCTGGAACTCATTCGGATCAATCAGCATCTGCATAAAGGATGACAGACTGTTGAACAGCGTGCCGAACACGACGCCGACAAGCAGAAGGAAAAACACGTTCCGCCCCTCGCCTTTAAACATGAGCTGATACAAAACGAGTGACAAGAGCACCATCAGCCCGACGGAGATGACGAAATTAAGATTTTTGTTCATCATGACGATATTCATTGAACCGAACAGGAACACGATGACGGTCTGAATGAGCATATACAGGGAATCGAGGCCTAAAATGCCCGGTGTCAGTATGCGGTTATTTGTAATCGTCTGGAAGATGACCGTCGAAAACGCGATCGCTCCTCCGGTGAGCATCATGGCAAGCACTTTGAAGCATCGTCTCGGCAGGGAGTATTCCCAATTGCCCAGTCCGTAGAACAGGAAGAATCCGATACATATCATGGCGAGCGCCGCCAGCAGCGTAATTTTTTTATTATGACTCATATGCTTTTCTCCTTAACAGCATATACAGGAAGATGCCGCTGCCGATAACACCGACCATCAGGCCGATGGAAATTTCGTACGGGAAGATGATCACCCTTCCCAAAATGTCGCAAAACAGCACAAAAACAGCGCCCAGCAGAGCGGTGTGAGGCAGGCTGCTCCTCAAGTTGTCCCCTTTGTAAATCGACACCATATTGGGAATGATCAACCCGAGAAACGGCAGCATCCCGACGGTCAGGATCACCAGTGAAGCGATGAGCGACACGATAATCAGACCGATATTAACGACGCGTTTGTATTTCAGGCCGAGATTGACGGAAAAGCTCTCTCCCATTCCCGCCACCGTAAATTTATCCGCATACACATAAGCGATGATCACCAGCGGGATACTCAGATATAAAAGCTCATACCGGCCTTTGACGACCAGTGAGAAATCTCCCTGCAGCCAAGACGACAGGTTTTGGATCAGATCGTATTTATATGCGATAAACGTGGCGATTGAGCTGACAATATTCCCAAGCATTAAACCGACGAGAGGAATAAAAATCGCATCATTGAACTTGATTCTCTCGAGGATTTTCATGAAAAGGAAATTCCCCGCCAACGCGAAAACGAAAGCGATAGACATTTTCACAAGCGGACTCGCTGACGTAAAAAGCATTAATGAAATCAAAATTCCGAGCCTTGCCCAGTCCATCGTTCCCGCAGTCGTCGGCGATACAAATTTATTCCGGCTGATCTGCTGCATGATTAATCCGCAGATGCTCAGGCTCATGCCGGCGATGATAATGCTCACCAAACGCGGCAGCCGGCTGTCAAACAATGTACCTGCCTGTTCTTTATTTAAATGAAAAATATCCAGCGGCGACAAATCTTCTACACCGATAAATATAGAAGTACACGCCAAAACCGCCAGTAGCAAAAGTAAGTAACGTAGCTTCATGCTGCCTCCCTGCACCCATCACAAACGGTATGACTGATTGCCAAACAACTCCCATATATCCCACTCGTAATGATTATCATTATCAACGACAATTATAATCTTATCATCTTTCCAAGCGCAGTCAATACAGTTTTGCTTTCAAAAGCGGTCATCCGCGGGCCGTACACTAAATTGTCTTACAATCAGTCTATCAAGAATTTGCAGGATTTTCTATAACCTACATTTGGCTGCTTATCATTTTTTGCACATGATGACACGCTTGAGGGAAACAAATCTGACAAACAGCGGCAAATTTCCTCCGTGAAAATACAAATGTTCTTCCCACGTAGAAAAAATCCTTGATTTACATGTTTGAAAGAGAGATAATAAAAATTAAATTTGTGAGAAAATTTAAATATTAGGGGATGTAAATCATGAAAGTTGTAAAATTCGGAGGCAGCTCTCTTGCGTCAGGAGCCCAGCTTGAGAAAGTGTTTCAAATTGTGACGGCTGATCCCGCGCGGAAAGCCGTCGTCGTATCGGCACCGGGAAAACGCTTCTCGGACGATACAAAGGTGACGGATCTGTTAATCCGCTGTGCGGAGCATTATTTGCAAAAAGGTGCAGCGCCCGAGCTTGCCGAAACGGTCATTGAACGGTACGCCGCCATCGCGCGTGAGCTGAACCTGGATTTCTCTATTATAGAAAGAATCCGCAGTGACCTATTCGATCTCTTAAACAGCTGTAAAACCAATTCCGAACAATATATGGATGCGGTGAAGGCGAGCGGCGAGGACAACAACGCGAAGCTGATCGCAGCCTACTTCCGACGGCAGGGCGTGAAAGCGGAATACGTAAGTCCGAAAGAAGCGGGGCTGTTTGTGACGAATGAACCCGGAAGCGCGCAGGTGCTCCCTGAGTCTTATGATCATTTGTACCGTCTGAGAAACCGGGAAGGCTTGATCATTTTTCCGGGATTTTTCGGTTACACGAAGGAGCATGAGATTGTGACGTTTTCCCGGAGCGGTTCTGATATTACCGGCTCCATTCTCGCCAGCGGCTTAAAAGCCGACCTGTACGAAAACTTTACTGATGTGGACGCCGTCTATTCCGTCAACCCGTCAATCGTGCGGCATCCGAAAGAAATTAACGAACTGACGTATCGGGAAATGCGTGAGCTCTCCTATGCCGGATTTTCCGTTTTTCATGATGAAGCGCTGATTCCCGCATTTCGGGCCGGCATCCCCGTTCAGATTAAGAATACGAATAATCCGGATGCGAAAGGAACACGCGTCGTCAGCAGCCGTGACAATACGAACGGGCCAGTCATCGGCATCGCAAGCGACACGGGCTTTTGCAGCATTTACATAAGCAAATATTTAATGAACCGGGAAATCGGTTTCGGCCGCAAAGCCCTTCACATTTTGGAGGAAGAAGGATTGACGTATGAACACGTTCCATCCGGCATTGACGACATCACGATCATCCTTCGGCACAATCAGATGGACTCAGAACTGGAACACAGGCTCGTCACCCGCCTGAAGCAGGAACTTCAAGCAGATGAAGTCACAGTCAGGCACAATCTGGCGCTGATTATGGTCGTCGGGGAAGCGATGCGCCATAATGTCGGCACAACCGCCAGGGCATCCAAAGCCCTGTCGGAAGCCGGTGTCAACATCGAGATGATCAATCAAGGGTCATCGGAAGTCAGCATGATGTTCGGAGTGAAAGAAGAACAGGAAAAACACGCGGTGCGTGCGCTGTATGACGAATTTTTCGCCGGAGTCTTACTCTCATAGGACACCGCCTCTTTTTTCTCTTGTCCACTAATATCCCTTACAAAGCAGCTTCTTTTACATATTGTATGGTATAGACAATATGGAGGTGAAGCTCATGTCAGGATATTCTGGAGTCAGCTCTTTCGCTTTGATCGTTGTTTTATTTATCCTGTTGATTATTGTAGGTACTGCCTTCGTTGGCGGTTTCTAAACATCACTCCGTCTATATGAGGACGCTGCGGGTTTTGACCTGCGGCGTTTTCTTTTGTTTTCCGCCGCTGTCCAAGTCCGGCCGCGCAAAAAAGACTGCCGAGAACATTCTCGGGCAGTCTTTTCCTTTGTTCAGGTTATTTTCTTCTCACGTCATTCCTCTTTCAGCTACATGGAATTCAGCCTGATCTGTCTGGCCTGCACCTGTCACTGTAAAAATCGCGGCGGCTGCTAAACAAATAACAAACCATTTAGATTTCAATTTCATACAAACCCTCACTCCTTTGTATTTGTTTCCTTGCCTCTTCGACTTTCAGAAAATAGTCAGAAGAAATTTTAAAGCAATTTTGTTCATAGTAATATTTAGCTGCTTCTAGTGCTAAATCCTCTATATCGGCGTATAAATTTTTATCTTCCAGGTAACGGAAACACGCGCTGATTGTTTCCTCATCCGGTTTCGCCTGATACAGAGCCTGCAGCCATTCGAATTTTACCGTATAAACGGGATCGTCTGTTTCTTTAGCATATTCATATCCCCGCTTGTGATATTCCGACGCTTTTTCTTTTTTTCCGAGTTTAAAGTAAATGAGTGTGATTAGAAAATATGCTTGAGGAAGAGAATTGACGATTCTTTGTGATTCAAATGTATCGACCGCCCGTTCAAAGTACGGAATCGCTTCGCCGATGCGGTCCTGATTGTAGTAGCACAGTCCGAGGTTATACAGCGCCCTCCCGACAAGCTGCGCTTTTTGTTCTTTTTCGGCCATTTGCAGAGCGTGCTGAAAATGTTTGGCCGCCTGTTCAAAGCGCCTTTCATCCATTAAATTGACGCCGAATACAAAATGGCATTGAATGATCCGGACGTTATATGTGTCCTGCTCTACGTAAATTTCATAAGCGTTTTTTATATGTATCAAAGAAAAATACGTTTGTTTCATATGATAATAAGCTTCGGCCACTTTAAAATAAAACTCCGCCCGTTCCACGTGGTCCGATACGAAGGCCAGTTTTTTCTCAGCTTGTTTATAATATGTAATCGCTGAGATAAATTCTCTTTTATCAAATTCAAACATGCCTTTGAAAAAGTTGACGTAATAATCGAGAAGCCCTTTGAGGCCGGCCTGGCTGTTATCAATGTTATCAAGAATTTCCGACAGGGTCGGCTGGTCTTCTATCTTCAGTTTTTCCAGCGGCTCCAAGTAGTCCAGCATCAGCTGATGGCGAAATTCCATGAGGGAATAATAAAGCACTAAGTTCGAATCAGGCTCCATATGGTCAAGCTCTTGTTTGATCTCGGCCTTCAAGATCTCCGCATCCGGCACGCTGAATGTTCTGATGTATCGATACCACTCGTTAATTTTCTGCCCGACTGCTGAAGAAGGAATTAACCCGCTCTTCATTCCTTCACCCTCCCCATCCAAGACCTGTTTACCAGTTATTTTATCACGTTTCCGTCTCTTTCCATCCCGAAAAACACGCAAACTTTGTTTCGGCAGAGCGCAATTTTCCGAGTGGAGTTAAAACAGACGGCGGCCAGACGGGACCGCCGCTTTCAAGATGATTCATGTTTCGTATTCAGCGGAAGGCGGATTGTAAAGGTCGTGCCTTTTCCTTTTTCGCTGTCAATATCTATCGTGCCTTTGTGCATTTCGACGAGCTGCCTGACAATGGAAAGGCCGAGTCCGTATTCGCCGTATGCCGTATTCGTCCGGGACACGTCCGCCTTATAAAACCGCTCCCATATATGCTCAATTTCCTTTTTGGAGATGCCGATCCCGGTGTCTTCGATTTCAATCACCGTTTCTTTATAGCCTTCATACCCGCGCAGCGTGATGTCTCCCTTTTGCGTAAATTGAATGCTGTTTTTCGTGATGTTGACGAGAATCTGGATCAGCCTGTCATAATCTGCGAACACTTTGACGCCGTCCTCCACTTGAATCCGCAGCTGATTTTGTTTTTCCTCCGCCTGCTGATTGAGATGCTCTTTAATAATTTCAAACACCTCGATGAGCGGCAAACTGAGCTTGTCCAGTTTGATTTGCTGGGATCTGATTTTTTCATAATCCAGGTTTTCTTTCACGAGCCTGAGCATCCGCTTCGTTTCTTCGCTGATCAGCGAGAAGCATTTCTCTTTATCTTTTTCCGGGATGGTGTTGCTGTTAAGCCCCTCCACAAGTCCGTTAATGGTCGTCAAAGGCGTTCTCAGCTCATGGGAGACATCGGCGATAAATTGGCGCCTCCGTTTTTCAAGGCGGTCAATCTGCTCTCTCGATTGCTTCAGATTTTTGGCCATGATGTTGAAATCGGACGCCAGCATGCCGATTTCATCGCCGCCGCTGTTCTTGAGCGAAATATCGTAATCACCGGATGCCACTTTTCCGGTCGCATCCCGCAATGTCTGAATCCGCTTGACGTGAAATTTAGATAAAAGCCAGCTTAGCAGAATCGTGATGATAAGGGTGCTGATGATCGCGTAAATCATATAGCGGTTGACCTGGCTGATCATCTGCTCGACCCCTCTGACGGGAGACACGAGCAGCACCGCGCCTTTAAATTGATCGTTGATAAAAAGCGGCTTTGCGACGAGCGACACTTCTAAGCCTTCCGTATTAAAACGGTTCATCTCCGCTCTGATCTGAACGGTTTTCCCTTGCTTCAGCATGTGCCACTCTTTACTTTTCAGCTTCTCGCGCGGCGGCATATCGTCAGGAAAAAAGTAAGGCCGCTGATGTTCATCAAAAATAATAAACCTGGTCTCGCGCGTTTTTAACATGTCCTGATACGGATACAGGCGGCGCAGATCAAGATCGCGGCCGTTCAGCTCACTTGTGATCTGCTGCGCGTAAGAAGACAGCTCGTCCACTTTATTTTGATACGCAAAATCTTTCACAAAGTGCGAAAACAGGGAAATGATGATGAAAAAGGCCAAAATCAAAATGCTGACATGGCTTAACAGCAGCTGATATAAGTATTTAATCCTCATCAAATTTGTATCCTACCCCCCACACCGTGTATAAAAACGGTTTTTCCTCACTGGACAGTTTTTTGCGCAGCCGTTTAATATGAACATCAACCGTACGTTCATCGCCGTAAAATTGATAGCCCCACACCTGCTCAAGCAGCTGCTCTCTCGAAAAAACCTGGCGCGGGTTTTGTGCGAGATAAAAGAGCAGATCGAATTCCTTCGGCGTCAGATTCTCGACAGGTTTTCCGTGCAGAAACACTTCCCGCGTCTTCTTATTGATTGAAAAACACGCCGTTTCGATCAAGTCGTCGCTTTTTACGGCCTGCCCCGTCGCCCGGTATCTTCTGATCACCGCTTTAATCCGCGCTACTAGTGTCAGCGGACTGAACGGCTTGGTGACATAGTCGTCCGCCCCCATTTCAAACCCGATCACCTGATCAGACTCCGTGTCCTTTGCGGTCAGCATAATAATCGGCACACTGCTCGTCTCTCTTATTTTCCGGCAGATCGTCACTCCGTCCATGGATGGAAGCATAATGTCCAGAATGACCAAATCCCAGTCCTCTTCCGTGAACCGCTGATAGCCTTCCACTCCGTCATGGACAAATTCGGCTTCAAATCCTTCTTTAAAAAAGAACATTTCCGTCATGGTGCATACGCTTATATTGTCTTCTATCATTAATATCTTCATTGGTTCCTCCGCTTATCTTCACGCTTTTTCTTATAATAGCACCATTTTACCCGGGTGTTTTCGGGTTTCACAATTGTTAGTTTTTATTTCATCACCCGGAAATAGTTTGTTCATATTTTTTTCATACATTTCTCCTACTATATACATATCGAATGGCCGGTGCTAAAGAAGGCCGGTTTTACAAGATCTGACACCCACACGGAGGAACAGACATGAACTTTATAAAAAGAGCCTTTTGGAGCATGAAGGCAAAAAAGGGAAAAACATTTTTGCAGCTGGTTGTGTTTTCAGTGATTTGCATTTTTGTCCTGTCCGGTCTTACGATCCAGTCAGCGGCAAAGAAATCAAGCGAACTGGCAAGGCAGCAGCTCGGCGGGAGCGTCACACTCCAGGCTGACCGCCAAAAGCAAATGGCGCAGCAGCAAAAAGACGGTGAAAAGAGGACGTTTGAATCAACGCCGATTTCCGTCTCAGATGCCAAGAAGCTTACATCTTTACAGCATGTTAAAAATTACAACTTCCTCACGACAGCGTCAGCAAATGCAGAAAGCTTTGATGCGATAAAAAGCTCAGGCGAATCAGCCGATAACAGTTCCGGCGCCGGCCGTTTTCAAGGCGGCGGAAGACAGATGATTTCAGCTGATATCTCGATCGAAGGCGTGCTCTCTACGGCATTGCTTGATGATTTCACAGGCGGGAGCTCAAAAATCACTGACGGACGCGCCATCATAAAAACAGATGCGGACGCAAAAGTCGCCGTGATTAATGAAACGCTGGCAGATCAAAACAAGCTGAAGGTCGGCGGCTCCATTACCGTTTCCTCAGCAGCGGATGATTCTGTGAAAACGAAGCTTAAAATTGTGGGAATCTATAAAACAACATCATCAGGAGACGATCAGGCACAGCATTTTTCATTCTTAAATCCTGACAATAAAATCTATACGCCTTACACTGCCGCGGCGGCGTTAAAAGGGTCTGATAACAAAAACAAAATCAGCTCAGCCGTTTATTATATGGATGATGCCAAATATATTGACTCATTCGTTGCGGCTGCGAAAAAAACATCTATAGATGATAAAACCTACGCGCTGACGACAAATGATCAGGTGTATCAGCAAATGGTCGGCCCGATTGAAAATGTCGCGTCATTTTCTAAAAACGTGGTATACCTTGTATCCATCGCGGGCGCGGTCATTCTCGGGTTGATCGTGATGATGTCGATCAGGGAACGCAAGTATGAAATGGGTGTCTTGATGGCGATCGGCGAAAAGCGCTGGAAGCTCATCGGACAATTCTTAACGGAAATTCTGGTTGTCGCCGTTATTGCCATCGGGATCGCATCCCTCACGGGCAGCCTTGTGGCGAATCAGCTCGGAAATCAGCTTCTTTCCCAGCAGGTCAGCTCAGCCGATGATTCACAGCAGCAAACAAGCGGCTGGGGCGGAGGAGAAATGCCGCGGGGAGGCGGCATGTTCGGTCAGCATTCATCCGGCGCGGATGTCATCAGTACAATGCAGGTAAACGTCTCGCTGAATGACCTTCTGATTCTCGGCGGCATCGGCGTCGCAATTGCCGTCATCGCCACATTACTGCCGTCTGTATCAGTCATGCGGCTTCACCCTAAAACGATCCTGACCAAGCAGGAATAAGAGGAGGCAGCATAATGAGCCTATTAACCTTTCAACAGACCGGCTACTGGTACCAAGACAAATCACAGCCGCTGTTTCAGGATATAACGATCAGCTTTGAAAAAGGGAAGCTTTATACAATTGTCGGCGCCTCCGGAACGGGGAAAACAACGTTTCTGTCTCTGGCGGGCGGCCTTGACACACCTAAAGAGGGAAGCATCCTTTATAACGGAAAAGACATCTCCAAAATTGGATTAACCAAATTCAGAAATCAATATGTCTCTATCTTCTTTCAATCTTATCATCTGATCCCGTATATGACAGCGCTCCAGAATGTCACAACGGCGATGGAGATCACCGGCTCTAAGGAGAACAACAAAGATGCGTTCGCGCTCAGCATGCTGAAAAAAGTCGGCATCACCGAACAGCAGGCCCGTCAGCGGGTGCTGACATTAAGCGGCGGACAGCAGCAGCGCGTTTCAATTGCGCGGGCTTTCTGCTGTGACACGGATTTGATTTGCGCGGACGAGCCGACGGGAAATCTCGACGAGGATACGTCAAAGGAAATCGTCCGGCTCTTTCAGGATCTGGCGCATAAAGACGGCAAATGCGTCATCATGGTTACGCACGACGAACAAATTGCCAAAGTTTCGGATATCAACATCCGCTTATCAAGAGGAAGTTTCACGGTTAAAGAAAACGGCACGGCCGTTTCCTGATACCGCGCCCCTGCCAGCGCAGACAGGGGCGCACCCTATATCCCCCAATTCAATAGAAGTGAACGTAAAAAGAGCGAGGGTTGCATGGAACTGACCCCATAATATGAGACAAACAAAAAACACCTTCAAGTTTGAAAACGGACCGTTGTTATCCGAAATAAAACTTGGAGGTGTTTTTCTATGGGGACAAGAGTGAGTTATCCGGTTGAAGTCAAACAGAAGGCTGTAGGAATGAGATTGGCGGGCGTGCCTATGAAAGAGATCATGCAGGAATTGAATATCAAAAATAAGACTCAGGTTCAGACATGGGTTAGATGGCATAAGGCTGGGGATACCCACCGATTCGAACAGCCTGTTGGAAAGCAATATACTTATGGAAAGGGTCCGGAGTATTCTTCTGAATTAGAGAAACTCCAGGCAGAGAATCGTTATCTGAGACAACAGAATGAAGTGTTAAAAAAGTACAACGAATTGGAAAGGAAGCTGATAGGGAAACGACAATCAAACTGGTAGAAGAATTGCGCAAGACGATGACGGTACAGGACATCTGTGTCCATTTAGATATTTCACGCACTTCATATTATAGATGGAGAAAGAATCTGACTAAGAGTAATCCTAAGATACGACTGGAGAAACAAATCGGCACGTTGTGCCGAGAACACAAGTATCGATATGGATATCGAAAAATCACAGCCATACTAAAAAAGAGAATAAGTATTAATCATAAATCTGTTCAACGTATTATGCAGAAAAATCAATGGCAGTGTCGGGTTAAGATGAAAAAGCGTAAAAAAAGTGGGCAGCCATATTCTGTGGTCGATAATATATTGGATCGGAACTTTCAGTCTGATCGCCCTCTTGAAAAACTGGTAACGGACATCACATATTTGCCTTATGGACAGAAACAATTGTACCTTTCCAGTATATTGGATTTATACAATGGAGAAGTGATTGCTTTTACGATTGGAGATAAGCAGGACACAGACTTTGTCTTAGACACACTTGATCAGCTGCCAACACTTCCTGAAAACTGCGTGTTACATAGTGACCAAGGTTCTGTTTATACATCTTATGAGTATCAGAAAGCTGTTAAAACAAAAGGCATTACCATGAGCATGTCCCGCAAAGGGACGCCCGCTGATAATGCCTCCATCGAATCGTTTCATTCCTCACTAAAGTCTGAAACGTTCTATCTTAACAGCATTGATCGAACTACGACCGCCATCGTAGAACGCACTGCCATAGAATACATTCATTATTATAACAATATTCGTATTCAAACGAAACTAAACAGCCAATCGCCGATACAATATCGGCAATTGGCTGTATGAAGGTGTTTTGATCCCTGTCTCAAAAACGGGGGTCAGTCCCCATCCCCTCGCTCTTTTTATTTATATCAGCTGTAAATAACGGTCCATATTTGATTGTCCGGCTGCTTTGATCAATTCTTCCGCCTTTTTCTCTTCTCCCGGCAAAGCGAGCCGGAGTTTGTCTTCAATGTCTTTTTCAGAAAGACCGTTTCCCGGCGCTCCCTTCGGACAGTCGATACGTGTTTCATAGACATGACCGCCGGAAGCCGTGACCCGTACAATTGTAAAACGGCCCTTCGGAACGGCGTTTTCAGCCGGCTGAATTTGGTCATCGCAGCTGCGGTGAATCCGCTCAAATCCTTTTTGAAGGGATTCCGGAATCGGCTCGGATGTGAAATGTTCAACTGAAAAATCCTTACCGTACAAAGCTAAGGTGATCACATATTCCACGCTGAATCTTCCCGCTTCGCCTGTTTTCGGACGCCGTTCTGTCAATGCAGCGTCCCCGCCCGGCGGATAAATCACGTCGATCCGTTCCGTTTGGCCGAAAGTGAGACCATGTTCGGCCTTCAGCTTGAGAATGGCGTCCGCCGCATGATGAGCCGCCGAGCAAAACGGATAAACCTTAAACCAAAGTCCCGGGCCCACAATCCGCCAAGGTTTTCCCCACCTGTTTACAAGGAGGGTTTCTGCCCGTTCAAGATCGCCGTACAGTCCGAAAAAACCTTTCTCCCCGTCGAGCGCATGAGCTGAGCCGCCGAAACCGGCCATTGCAAGCTGCACGGCGAACAATCCGGCTTGAGCGGCCAGTCCGGCGTGGAGCGGCTTCATTTCTGTCCCGAATTGCACTCTCATGCCTCCGGAGCGGGCAGCCGCAAACCCGATTGCTTTCTGCAATTGGGTTTGATTCAGATTCTCCGCGAATCCGACGGCGCATGCGGCCGCAATGGCACCTAACGTTCCTGTATTGTGCCAGCCTTTCTCGTAATGATGCCTTCCAGCTGACTCGCCGAGCCGCGCCATCACTTCAATTCCCGTCACATAAGCACCGAGAAAACGGCTTTTGTCTATACGGCCGGCTGATGCGGCTGCAATCAAAGCCGGGAGGATGACTGCGCTCGGATGTCCTCTTACATCAGAATGAACATCGTCAAAATCAAGCGCATGTGCGATGAATCCGTTAATGAGCGCGGATTGGGACGGCGTGGTTTTTTGATTTCTGCCGATAAGCGGCGCTATCGGCACCCCGCCTTCTTCTTCGGCCAGTTTTACCAGCTTTTCAACTCCTTTATCCCGTCTCCCCGCAAAAGCTGCCGCTGTAAAATCAAGCAGTCCTTTGCGCGCTTCTTTCATCGCTTCAGCGGATGTTTCCGGCACAGACGACATGACGGCCTGAGCAAGTCCGGCCGTCAGATTTTCCGTATTCATTCCGTCTGCTCCAATACGTTGACGGCAAGCCGGGCGAAAAACTCAGCCGCTGCCGGGAGCGCTTTTTCGTCGAGTGTGAAGGCGGGATGGTGCCATTCTTCTGTTCCGTTTGTTCCCATCCAGACGAAGAAGCCGGGGATTTTTTCTTGATATAATGCAAAGTCTTCACCGCCGGGCGACTGTTCTGCCCGAACGGTCTGAAGCCCGAGGCTTTCAGCCGTTTGTTCCGCCGCCTGGATGAAACGGGCGTCGTTCATCACTGACGGAAGGTAAGGATACCAGCGGAAATCAGCCTCTGCCCCGAATCCGGCCGCGATTCCTTCGGCAACCCGCTTCATATGTTTCGGAACAGCGTCACGCGCTTCTTTTTGAAACGTCCGGACGGTGCCTTCCATTTCAACATGGTCCGGGATGACATTCCAAGAGCTGCCGCCTTGAACTCTTGTGATGCTGACGACGGCATTATAAAGCGAGCTGATATTTCTGCTGACAACTGATTGCAGGCCGCCGATGATCTGTCCTGCCGCCTGAATCGGATCAATGCTGTTATCAGGGATTCCGGCGTGGCCGCCTTTTCCTTTAACAGTGATTTCAAAGCGGTCGACACTCGCCATCAGCGGGCCTTCTTTCAGACCGACCGTGCCGACGGGGAGGTCAGGTTTGTTATGCATGCCGAATATCGCCGATACACCGTCAAGCGCGCCGGCTTCAATGACCTGTCTTGCTCCGGCGGCGATTTCTTCCGCGGGCTGAAAAATAAACCGCACCGTTCCTTTCAGCTCATGCTTTCTCTCATTTAATAAAAAAGCCGTGCCGAGAATAGATGCCGTATGGAAATCATGGCCGCAGGCGTGCATCACGCCGCTGTTGCGCGAAGCAAACGGAAGGTTTGTTTTCTCTTCGATCGGCAGTGCGTCGATGTCCGCTCTGACGGCGATGACGGGGCCGCTTTTGTCTCCTTTGATTTCAGCGATCACTCCGGTTTGAAGTTTCGGCATATCAAGAACCGTGATTCCTTCTTCCTCCAGCCAGCGGCGGATTTTATTCGTCGTTTCGAATTCCTCGCCTGACAGCTCAGGGTGTTCATGAAGGTCGCGGCGGATATTGATTAAACGTTTGTTTAATGATTCATACGTTTCATTTGCCATTTCTTCTTCTTCCCTTCTTAGACAAGTTCGGCGGGCTCTCCCACTTGCTTAATGAATTTTTTCGTCCGTTCGTTCTGCGGATTGTCAAACAGCTCTTCCGGCGTTCCCTGTTCAACGATGCGTCCGTCCGCCATAAATATGACCTTGTCGGCCACTTCACGAGCAAAAGCCATCTCATGCGTGACGATGATCATGGTTGTCTGTTTTTCGGCAATTGATTTGATGACTTGGAGCACCCCGGCTACAAGCTCAGGGTCAAGGGCCGAAGTCGGTTCATCCAGTAAAATCGCGTGAGGATCAACGGCCAAGGCACGCGCAATCCCGATCCGCTGCTGCTGCCCGCCTGACATCGTAATCGGGTAGCTGTCCGCTTTGTGTTCTAAACCGACTTGCCGCAGCAGATCCATACCGATCTGTTCCGCTTCTTTTTTCGGTTTCTTTTGCGCGGTGATCAGCGCCTCTGTCACATTTTGCAGGGCGGTTTTGTTTTTGAACAGGTTGTAATTCTGAAACACCATCGCCGTCTGCTGGCGAAGCTTATGAACGTCTTTGCGCGAATAGGACGCTGCATTCAGCTTTGCATCACCGATTTCAATGATTCCGTCATCCGGGCGCTCCAGCAGATTCAAACAACGGAGGAGCGTTGATTTTCCCGAGCCTGACGGGCCGATGATGGCCGTGACTTCGCCGCTTTTGATCTCAAGATCGATCCCGTCAAGTACGGTAAGGTCTTTAAATGCTTTTCGAATATGTCTGACTTGTATCATCCTGAGCCTCCTCCTATGTGCGATAAGGCTTGCTGATCGCCCGTTCGAGCAGATCCTGCAGCACACTGTAAATAATCGTAAGAATCCAGTACATGACCGCGACGGCTAAATACGTCTCAAAATATTTGAGGTTGCCTGATGCGTACATTTTTCCTTGGGCGAACATTTCCATCACTCCTAATGTAAAGGCGAGCGATGTTTCTTTTAACAGGCCGATAAACGTATTTCCCGTCGCGGGAAGCGCGTTTCTGACGGCTTGCGGGAAAATGATCCGTCTGTACGCCTGGGATTTTGTCATTCCGACAGACAGACAGGCTTCAAGCTGCCCCTCATCTACTGAGTTGAGCGCCGCGCGGAAGATTTCAGCCAAGTAGGCGGCATTCTTCAGGCTTAACCCGATAATCGCCGCAGTTAACGCCGTCATCTTGCTCATTCCGGGAAACAGCTGAGGCAGGCCGTAATAAATTAAGAAAAGCTGGACGAGCGTCGGCACGCCCCGGAAAAATGAAATATACACCTTTGACAGCTGGTGAAGCACAGGAACACGATTTTTTGTGATAAGCGCTAATATAAGGCCGCCGATCACGGCAAATACCATGGCTGCGACGGCCATTAGTAATGTGATCGGCAAGGCTTCGATTAACGCGGGAAAAGCTGAAAACATAAATCCCCAATCAATGCTGTTCATTCTCGATTTTCACCGCCGTTTCTTAATGCTTTGCTTCTGTTGTGATATCTTCTTTAAAGTACTTTTCAGACAGCTTTTTCAGCGTGCCGTCTTTTCGCAGGTCTTCAATGGCTTTGTTTACTTTTTTGCGGATTTTATCGTGAGCCGCATCTTTCGCAAACGGGAAAGCGACTTTTTCATAGACAATCGGGTCTCCTGCTAATTTCAGAGGCAGACCGGTCTTTTTGATCTGGGCGATCAGGACGCTGCGGCTGTTTACATAAGCGTCAACCCGTCCGTAAGCCACGTCTTTCAGCGTGCCTTCTTGTGTTTCATACGTTTTCATGTTGATTTTTTTATCCGGGTCCTTGCTCTCAAGGTTTTTCGCGTGGTTTGAGCCCAGAACGGCCGCCACTGTTTTTCCTTTTAGATCGTTGACTGATTTGATGTCTTTGTTATCGTTTTTGACGACGATTTGAGTGCCCGCATATGAATACGGTTCTGTGAAGTTATACGTTTTCTTGCGTTCGTCCGTGACAGCGACCTGGTTAGAGATGGTGTCGAGTTTGCCGGTCTGGAGCTCTCCCATCAGTCCGCTGAATTCAAGCAGCTTCCAGTCCAGTTTCATGTTGATTTTTTTCGCGACGGCTTCCATGACATCCACGTCAAAGCCGGTCAGCTTGCCGTTTTCTTTATATGCGAACGGATAGCTTTGTCCCGTGGCGCCTACATGCAGTACGTTATCGCCGCCTTCGCTTTCTTTTCCGTTTCCGCATGCTGATAAGACCGCCAAAAGTGCGGCAGACAGCAGCAAAGCCCATGTTTTCTTCTTCATTGAAATCCCGCCTTTTCCTATTAAAATGTTAATCCTGCAATTGTTTTTTCAAATAAATGGTGATGTGCCCTTTTCCTAAGTCCTTTTCGCCTGCACGGACGTAGCCTTTCCGCTCGTACATGCCGATCAGCCACGGATGCTTATCCGCTGTGCCCAGTGACACGAAAGGCGCTTTTAATGTGTCGCGGAGCACTGTATTCTCCAGCCACTCCAGCATGTCTGAGCCCGTCCCTTTTTTTCCGGTTTCAGGATCGACGGCGAACCACCAAATATGAGGAACACCGTACGGCCCGGGATTCGGCCCCCACGGCATCCGCAGAGAAATCGTCGCCAGAATCCGGCCGTCTTCCTCCAAAACGTAACAGGCGTTTTTCTGTATGTTAGTTAATACGAGTTCTTTATCCGCCGTGGCAGCGGCAAAGTTGATGCCGAGCTTTCGGATCGGTTCATACGCCCGCAGTGTCAGTGAAAGCAGCTCATCAGCGTCTGCCTCCGTTGCGAGCCGGTATTGTCTTAACATGATGAGCCCTCCTTTAGTCGGCATATCGGTTTGCCGGTTTTTCCAGTCCGAAATGTTCTCTGAGCGTCGTTCCTTCATACTCTTTTCTGAACACGCCCCGTTCTTGTAAAATCGGAATCACTTTGTCTACAAAAAGAGTGAGACCTTCAGGCAAAAGCGGCGGCATGATGTTGAAGCCGTCACAAGCTTGTTTTCCGACCCATTCTTCCATCTTATCGGCAAGCTGTTCCGGCGTTCCGACAAAGATATGATGGCCTCTTGAACCCGCCACATATTTGTACAGCTCGCGGATGGTCATGTTATCGCGTTTGGCCATCTCCTGAACGAGCTTGAAGCGGCTTTTAACGGCATTCGACGCATCCGCATCCAATTCAGGCAGCGGGCCGTCAAGCGGGCAGGCGGAAAGATCGACGCCGCCCAGATAGTTTTGCAGAATGTTCAGGCCGACAGACGGAATGATGAGGTCTTGGAGCTCTTCATATTTTGCCTGCGCTTCTTCTTCGGTATCGGCGATAACGGGAAAAATTCCCGGCATGATCGCGATTTTTTCAGGATCACGGCCGAAAGAAGCCGCTTGTTCTTTAATAGATTGATAGAATTCCTGCGCGGATTCCAAATGATTTTGCGCGGTGAAAATGACCTCCGCCGTTTTGGCGGCCAGCGCTTTTCCGTCTCCTGATGATCCGGCCTGAATAATGACCGGGCGCCCTTGAGGTGTGCGGGCGACATTTAACGGCCCTCTCACGGAGAAATATGTTCCTTTATGGTTCAATTCATGCATTTTGCCTTTATCGAAAAATGCTCCTGATTCTTTGTCACGGATAAAGGCGTCTTCCTCCCACGAATCCCATAATCCTTTGACGACTTCAACGAATTCTTCCGCGCGCTGATATCTGAGATGGTGCTCAAGATGCTTTTCGCCGCTGAAATTAAGCGCGGTCGATTCAATCGAAGATGTGACGACATTCCAGCCCGCGCGGCCGTTGGAAAGATGATCAAGTGATGCAAATTGTCTCGCGATATGGAACGGTTCGCTGTATGTGGTAGACGCGGTCGCCGTCAGACCGATGCGGGATGTGACCTGAGCGAGCGCCGACAGAAGCGTAAACGGCTCAAAGCGCGTCAGCACATTCGGATGTGATTTGCCGTCTATTGATAAACTGTCCGCCAAGAACAGCATGTCCAATTTCCCCCGCTCCGCTGTTTTCGCCAGTTCTTTGAAATAATCCAAATTCATGCTCGCGTCCGCCGGTGCCTGAGGATGTCTCCAAGAAGCGACATGATGGCCGGTGCCCGCGAGAAACACACCGAGTTTGATTTCTTTTTTCTTTGTCATGATGGATCTCCTTCTATTCTGAAATACGGTTCGGAACTTATTAACACCACTAAACCTATATTTCCTAGTAATTTTATAAGAATAAATCAAAATGTACAATTGTCAGGCAAGTTTGTCAATGCATTAAGACAAAAATCATGATTTTAAAATAACCCGGCGCACCGGCCGGGTTATTTCTTCGAAACTGTATAGACGGTCCCTTTGACCTTTTTCTTAATAACGGCAATGATAAGCAGCAAAACGGGGAACAGCACTTGAAACGGAAGATGAATATAGATCGGCACAATGTTTAAGCCTTCATTCATATGTTCCGAAAAATTGCTTGCGATGCTGATGGAGAGAATCAGCACCCCCAATCCGACCGGGAAGGCCAGCTGGGACGGATTTTTTTCTTTAAACAGCGTGGACACGCCCACGACAACCGCATATGTAAAAAGGCTGACTTTGAAAAAACCGCCGATGACGAGCACGAGCATGAAAAAGACATCCAGCCGGTCTAAAAACTCTTCCACTTTAATTGTCTGTATGGTGCTCAGCAGCGGAAATTGAGAGCGGAGCATTAAGTTGACGTCCAGCACACAAATATTAATCGCCACTGACATTGCCAAAAACAGCCCGCTGATGATAATCGCCAGAAATCCGGTTTTCTTCACCTTTTTCCGATCTTTTAAATAAGGGAAAATCATGACAAACACGATTAATTCACCGAACGGGATGAACATCGTCTGTTTAAACACGGAATAAATGACCGTTCCTGCACCCTCCGCTAAAACGGGCTGGAGAAATCTGAGGTTTATCGTGCCTGAGCTGATAATGAGGATCAGCCCGACGGCTGTCAGGAAATACATAATGCCAAACAGCAGCTCGCCGGCTCTCGCTATCACTTCAATTCCCTTTCTGACCGCAAATATCGCGGCGATCATCAGCATGGCATTCACAATTAAAATCGGCGTGTCCTGATAGGCGAAGGTGACAAGCATTTCGCCGAAATCCCGCAATACGCGGGCGGCGATATAAGCAAAATAGAGAATATAAAGAAGGGAGACCGCCCAGCTCAGATGTCTGCCGATCAGTTCGTTCATGTAATCTCTCGGAGAAGACTCAGGAAAAAATTGATACAGCGCCTGATAAACGTAGAAAAGTCCGAGACCGATAACGCACCCGAGAAGCACGGACAGCCATGCATCCCGCCCGGCCATCGTGCCCGGCGGGATCAATAACGAACTGCCCAATTCAAACAAAATGATCATAATAAACAGCTGACGCGTGCCGATTTTCGCATTTTCCATACGCTTCGCTCCTTTCTCCTCAAATCAATCATGCTCAAGCTTGTCTGAGAGAGGATTATTCCGCAAGCCCGTTCTTCTGATAATGACTTCCGTTTTGACATCTACGGGGAGATTGGGGAAATATTCTTCATCCCACTTCCCTTTGAACTTTTTCCATTTGTCCGGATGCTTCCGATAGATCAGGTCTCCGAAGCCGACGAAGTCATTCTTATGGGCTTTTATATCTTCAATCGATTTGGTGATATCTTTCTCAAGCTGCACGCTGAGCGCCTTTTGCATCGTCATCAGCACTTGCGGATCAGACAGATGGAAAGGGTATCTGACAGCGTCCACCAGCCCCTCGACCTGAGCATGCACGTGAATATGCGGTTTTCCGTTCGGAAAAGTGGCCGTCACCTTTGTATTCTGACGGGTGACCTGCAGACTGATTGCATGCTTCACGTTCTTCCAATCCGCATTGATGAACGTATGCTTGATCCTATTGAGCAGCCATACAGCCCCCACACTGTCGTCATCCTCAATCCAGTAATCCAGCCTCCCATCCTTTTTGAACACCGCCAGTCCGTCCGCTGACAGCACTGCTTTCGGTTCAGTTGTCTGCGTATTTTCCATCGTAGGACCGGCTTTATCGTCTCCGTGCATTTCATAACCAGGAATAAACGGCGACCCGGC
This sequence comes from Bacillus sp. FSL K6-2861, assembly GCF_038630725.1. Taxonomy (NCBI): domain Bacteria; kingdom Bacillati; phylum Bacillota; class Bacilli; order Caryophanales; family Bacillaceae; genus Bacillus; species Bacillus sp. FSL K6-2861. Next base: position 418,098 of record NZ_CP152037.1, on the reverse strand, counting down.
CGGAGAAGCGAGATCAATCAGAACGTCCTGAAGGCTGGTTTTAATGACTCTGCCGTATTGTTCCTGCGTGAAGCTGAGCGTCTTGTTCACTTTATTGGAAGGGATTTTATCAATCGGCGTCAGCACTTTAATAATGTCTTCAGCCTTGCAATTATGCGCGATCACAACGGTTGCGGTCGTCCTGAATTCGGTGTCGCGGTCAAGATTGTCCAGAATAAAACTGAGCCCTTCCTCTTTCGCCAGTTTTTCACTGAACACCACGAGATTCGTATGCGCAAAATAGAGCCTTCTGGACACTTTCATCGAGCCTTTTCTCAAAGCTTCCGTCATATTGTCTCCGGACACCGAATAGACGGAAACCGGAGGCCGGTCTCCCGCTCCGCCGCCCTGCAGACCGCCGGCCACGTTTCCCGGATTGATAATTTGCAAGTGAAGGACGTATTTTCCCGTTTCGGTTCGGTCAATACCGATGGCGGAGATCACCGCTAGATCGGTCAGCTCCCTTTTATCCCAGCATCCGGATACAAACATAAGGGAAACCATCGTACAAAGGATAAGCATCCATTTACGTCTTTTCATTACCGTCGCCCTCTTCTACATCTTTATTAACCATTCCTCTGGATGTCTCCGGTTTCGGTCTTTGATGTTCCCCTTGGCGCCTGTTGTTTTCCTGCACGAGCAGTCCCGGCCTTTTTTCATCCGCCCATAACGGAGCTCGGAGAAGGGAATCCTTCAGCCCGCCCGGGGTTAAAGGAGCGAGCGGGGACATATACGGAAATCCGAATGAACGCAGGCCGCACAGATGGACAAACATCATGATAATGCCCAGAATCAGCCCGTAAAATCCCATGACCGCCGCCGACAGAATAAAGAGAAACCGGATCAGGCGCGCAGATATCGCCATGTCAAAAGCCGGGGTCGCAAAGCTGGCAATCGCCGTCAGGGCGACGACGATAACCATGGCCGGGGAGACGATGCCGGCCTGTACGGCGGCCTGGCCGATGACAAGCGCTCCGACTATGGAAACGGCGGAGCCGACAACTCTCGGAAGCCGGACACCCGCCTCCCTGAGAATCTCAAAGGCCACTTCCATCGTCAGCGCTTCAATCACGGCCGGGAACGGCACCGTCTCCCGCTGAGCCGCGATGACAATCAGCAGCTGCGTCGGAATCATTTCCTGGTGAAAGGTCGTCGCCGCCACATAAATCCCCGGCGCCACCAGTGAAATGAAGAAGATCAAAACCCGCAGCACCCTGATGCTGGTGGCGATATCAAATCGTGAATAATAATCCTCAACGGATTGAAAAAATTGAATAAATAAGGCCGGCGCGATGAGAACGAACGGCGTTCCGTCCACGATAATCGCAAATCGTCCTTCCAGCAGATTCCCCGCCACGACGTCCGGCCGCTCCGTATGATATACGGTGGGAAACACAGAAAACGGCGCGTCTTCAATGAGCTGTTCAATGTATCCGGATTCCAGAATGCTGTCGATGTCAATGTGCTTCAGCCGCTTGCGGACTTCCTTAATCAGCTTTTTATCGCAAATTCCGTTAATATACATCAGCGCGACATCCGTATTCGTTTCGTGTCCGATCTCCATTTTTTCAACCCATACATCAGGCGTTTTTACATACCTGCGGATCATGGAAATATTGGTTTGCAGAGATTCAGTGAATCCCTGCCGCGGGCCGCGGAAAGAGACCTGAGTGCTCGGTTCTTGAATGGACCGGTGCTCTCCCCCTTCCGTGCTGGCGATCAGCGCCTTGTCAGCCCCGTCGACAAAAATGAGCGTGCTGCCCGCCACCAGCCCGGCATAAAGACTTTTCCATTTTTCTGCCTCTTTCACCCCGCCGATCGCAAGCGTTTTGTCGTATATCAGGCAGACCGCTTGTTCCGGCTGAACAGACGGGATGTCGATTAAATCCTCCAGAAGGGATTGGCTGACGAGCTGTTCGTCTACCAAACCGGCGATATACACAATTGCAGCCGGAAGCTCTTCTTTTCCGATTTTCAGCCGGCGGATGACGACATCGGCACTGTTGCCGAACCTCTCAGACAGCTTCTTCATATTTTGCTTTAAGCTGAGGGAGATCGGCTCATCCCGCTCTTTGTCCGGCTGGCTGTCCGCTTCTTTTCTGCCTTCATTGTCACGGTCGTTTTGATCGGCTTTTTTTTGTTTCTTCTGCTTAAAAAATGGCGGCATATCGCAAAAAACCTTTCCTCGTTTTTTTCATATTCTTCCTGTACGGCAAAAGATTATGCACGGCGGAAAGTCTGTATAAGTTCTGCGTAATCGAAAAGGATAAAAAGGGAGAGTGATGCGCATGAAAATATTGGGGGTTTCATTTTTTTTGCTGGCTGCCTGTCTGATCATTTCAGTAACGATAGATATGCTGCAAGGTTTCAGTTTCTATGGAGCGGTCCAAAACAACCTGTCCGCTTTTAAATTGACCACCTTCTCAGAATGGCTGATGCTGTTTTTATTCGCCCTCTTTTTAATCAGAGAAATGATCGTTTTATATAAATCAGGTAAAAAAGATGCCTGACAGGCGCACGGCTGTATTGTGTCAAAAAAGAACACATCCCTCCTTCTTTCGGAGTTCATGTGTTCTTTTTATTTTTCCGATGCAGATTGTTTTCAGATGACGATATTTCCGCTGTCCGTATCTGTCGCGTGTTTCACAATGACGCCTTTGATAATGCGGTTGCCGATGATTTTAGTACTTGCGGAGGAATTGGTTTGGATGGCGGAAGCAGAAGCGGCGGAAAGGTTGTTGATGGTATTTCCCGACACGAGGGAATTTGAGGATCCGTTCAGATAGATGCCGATCGGGCTGCCCGCCGTTCGGTTGATCGTGAGCGTATTGTCTATGACTTCATGCGTGCCTGAATTCAGATACACGGTAACGATAAGCGGTGATGATTCAAAACGGTTGCTGATGACAGAGGTTCCCGAGGATGTTGAACTGAAAATGGGATAGTTTTTGTAGCTTTTGAAGAGATTTCCCTTGATGACAGCCCTGGCGTCATTTGTCACAGATACGGCATAGGACTCCGCGACGCCCTGATACGCATTCGGAATCAGCGTATTTCCTTCAATAACGGCATTTCCGCCTGTGACCCATATGCCCCGGCTGAACGATTTCAGCACATTTTGTTTTACGGTGATATTGCCGGCCGACATGCTGATTCCGTCCGTTACCTGATTCAGAGTATTATTCATAAAGACGGCGTTTTCCGACAGCGTCGCCCGCATCCCCGTGCTTCGTCTCGTTTCGGAACGTCCGTTTTCAATGACATTGCCGTCAACGGTCACATCTTCCGCCTGATAGACGGAAATGCCCGTATTTTCAAATTGACTGATTTTGTTATGGGTGACGAGGACGCTTTTTCCCCTTACATCTATTCCGGTGGAAAAACCGGTAATCAGATTGTTGGAAATGACGGCATTGCTGCTGTCCTGTCCCTGTGACACACCTTGTCCGGCGACTGCGGTCCTTGAGCCGCCGTCTGACCGAAAGAAGATATTCCCCGAAATGACGGTATGTGCCCCATACCCGTAGCTGATTGTGTTATCGGAATGATTTCCTTCAATTAACACATTATATCCGTTAAAGTTGGTGACTGAGCTTACGGCGTTTCCGGAAAAGAAGTTGTTGCGGACCGTAATATGAAGAGCTTCTTCATAATCAATATCGCCTTCTCCGTACGATTCAATATCGATTCCGAATTTCGGAGCCGTTCCGTTCCCTTGCCCGGCGTCTTCAATCACGCATTCTTCCACCGTAACGGTATTGCAGCCGGTGATTGAAATGTTGTTTCGCCTTGACTGCCTGATCTCACAGCGGCGGATGGTCACCTGTTCTGAAGTTTCGTAATCACTGTTTGTTTTTAACCCGAGCGGGCTGACAATAATGCCGTCTCCCGTAAAATCCGAAATCTTCACATTTTCGATCAGCACATTGCTGCTGCCTTCAATACAGATTCCAAACCCCCATTCATGGGTCGAACGCAAAGGGACATTGGTATACGTGTGTTCATCCCGTTCCCCGATAATCCGGCCGCCGGTGATGGTGACATTTTCACGCCTGCCTATATAGAAAGCCGAGTAGCCCCAGGAGCTGTTCGGCGCCACTTTAATCGTGCATTCCGGATCTAAAACGATGGTGAGATGGCTCGGCACGTTAATCCCGGCGTTCCGAAACGGCTGGCTGCTGTCCCCGCCAAGCGTGCCGTTGATTTTATAGGTTCCCGGCGGAAAAAACACCGTATGACAGCCTTCGCTGACGGCCTTGGCCAAGCATTGGTTGATGGCGCCCGTCACATCGGTTTTTCCGTCTGCCGCCACACCGCAATCCGTAATATCCAATATACGATTCGGCAAGTGATAATCTCCTCCTTCCTCTCTTATTGTCATCTTATTCCGCCATATCCCGCTCCGCCTGTACATACTTTAAATTTTATTAAAAAAGTTTATAAAGATAGTTTAGTCAGATAATATAACAAAATAAGTCATTGGAATCAGGAAAATTCGTCTATATTCAACGTTTTAATATCTTTTCATTCTGGAATTTTTTGAATTCAGTATAAATTATATTGACACAAGTATTATATAAGAATATGATTTTTGTAATACACTTTTTTAAGAAAGGGTTGGCTCAGGTGGCATCTATTGATAAGGACTCTATAACAGAAACTGTGCCGCAACGAGGCTTTTTCGGTCATCCCCGCGGCTTGTTCACACTGTTTTTCACCGAATTTTGGGAGCGTTTCTCCTACTATGGTATGAGAGCCATATTGCTTTACTATTTATATACGGAAGTCGCTCATGGCGGTCTCGGCTTTGATAAAACGACCGCAGTTGCCATCATGTCCATATACGGGTCTCTCGTATACATGTCGAGCGTCATCGGCGGATGGCTGGCCGACCGGGTATTCGGCACGGCAAACACCGTATTTTACGGCGGAATTTTAATTATGTTCGGGCACATCGCTCTTGCCTTCCCTGGCAGCACGGCAGCGTTTTTTACCAGCATGGCTCTGATCATTATCGGAACCGGCCTGCTTAAACCAAACGTATCCAGCGTTGTCGGAGATTTATATACGAAGGAAGACGAGCGCCGCGACTCAGGTTTCAGCATCTTTTACATGGGGATCAACCTCGGCGGATTGCTTGCGCCGCTAATTGTCGGAACACTCGGACAGAAGTACAACTACCACTTAGGCTTCGGATGCGCCGCGGCCGGTATGTTCCTCGGACTGATTGTTTTCGCTCTTACGAGAAAGAAATACCTCGGCAAAGCAGGCTCCAATGTACCGAATCCGATTTCTAAATCATCAGTGATCGGCACGGGAATCGGAGTGGTCATCGCAGCAGCCGTTATCATCGTTCTGATTCAAACCGGCTGGCTGACGATCCAGCGTGTGATTGATACCGTCAGTATCCTCGGCATTGTCATTCCGGTTATTTACTTTATCGTGATGTTCACGAGCAAAAAAGCGACGAAAACGGAAAAATCACGGCTTGCGGCTTATGTTCCGCTGTTTGTTGCAGCGGCAATGTTCTGGGCGATTCAGGAGCAGGGCGCGACGATTCTTGCTTTATATGCGGATCAGCGCACGAGACTTTCCTTTGCGGGCATGCATCTTGAGTCTTCATGGTTCCAGTCTCTGAACCCATTATTCATCGTTATTTTCGCGCCGGTCTTCGCCTGGATCTGGATGAAGCTCGGCAAACGCCAGCCTTCAACACCGATTAAATTCGCGATCGGCATTATCCTTGCCGGATTATCATTTTTAGTCATGGTGCTTCCGGTTATGGGCGGAAGCGGCGAGCTTGTGAGCCCGCTTTGGCTTGTGCTCAGCTTCCTTTTGGTTGTGCTTGGTGAGCTTTGCCTTTCACCGGTCGGTTTATCCGTCACAACGAAACTTGCGCCTGCCGCTTTCTCAGCGCAGACGATGAGCATGTGGTTTTTAACAAACGCCTGCGGTCAAGCCCTGAACGCAAAAGTAGTCGGTTTGTTTGATAAGATTTCTGAAGCGGCCTACTTCGGCTCAATCGGTCTTGTTTCGATCATTCTCGGTATTATTTTGATTCTTCTGTCTCCCGTTATTAAACGGGCGATGAAAGGCGTTCAATAACAGATAAAGAAAAGCCTGCGGAATCGTCCGCAGGCTTTTTTGATGCGTCTATTGTTTTAACTCCTCAAGTGTTTCTCTCCATCTCTTCAAGACATCTTCCGGTTCGTGGAGCTGGATGGCCGGTCCGGATGTCAGATCCGCGTATTTCGCCCGATCTTCCTTGACGGTGATCACGCGGCAGCTGAACCGTTCCCGCTCGTGTTTCGCCTCTTTCAGCGGCGGAAGCGCCTCACATTCCAATGTGACGTAATATGCGGCTCCTCCGTGCCAGGCGATGAAAAGAGCTTGTCCCGAATGCAGAAGGCTGCTTACGGTCGTCGTGTTTTTCCATAAGGCGAGCCGGAGATTTGTTCTGCTCACGGCCACGATTTCACCGGCGCTGATCATGGCCGCGTGCGGACGGCCTTCTTTTGTCACGGATTGGAGCACAAATGCGTCGTGCTGCTTTTTTTCAAGCTCCGTCCCGTCTAAAAGTGTGTAAAGCGCCTCCGGCAAGTGCTCCGTCAGCATTACGCTTTTCTTTCCGGAACAGCGGGAACATGTGCGGCCGTCTCCGTTTCTTTCGGATCGATTTTAAATGCCGGGTTGAATGCCGCCGGATTCGTGATGCTTTCCGGTTCACAGGATCTCCATGTGAAAAAGCAGGTTTGGCATTGGTAAATTTCCCAAGCGCCTTTGACCGGCGATTGGCTGACGGTTTCTCCTTTTTTCGATTCACAGCGCGGGCATGTTTTCATTGCAACCTCATCCTTTCTTATTGATTCATTAAGTCCATCAGTTTTTGTTCCCACTCTTTCGTTGTCAGCGGAGAATCAAGCGGCTGAGAATAATGGCCTCTTGTTTCCGGCGCGGCGGGCGTCGTGGCGTCAAGAATCATTTTGTGTGTCATCCCTGCCGGATCAGACCCCGGGTCAAGCGGAAGGACGGACAGGTCAGGAATGATGACTGCATCGTGTTTCGGATGCATTTTCGTTGAGAGCGCCCACATGACTTGCGGCAGGTTAAACGGATCGACATCCTCATCCACGACAATGACCATTTTGCAGTAGCCGAGTCCGTGCGGCGTGGTCAGGGCGCGCATGCCGACCGCCTTGGCAAATCCGCCGTAGCGCGTTTTCGTTGAAATGATGGCGATCAGGCCGTGCGTATACATCGCGTTCACGGCGACAATCTCGTTCGGATAAGCTTCCTTGAGCTGCTGGTAAAGCGGCACGCACGTATTAATGCCGATCATATAATCGCACTCCGTCCACGGCATGCCTAAGTATAAATGTTCAAAAATCGGATTGTTTCTATGATATACCCGTTTGATTTTGATCACCGGCATGCTGCGGCCGCCTGAATAATGGCCCGTGAACTCACCGAAAGGTCCTTCGTATTCCCGTTCTCCCGCAAGGATCTCTCCTTCCAGAACGACTTCAGCGCCCCAAGGGATGTCTAAATCAGACAGTTTAGATTTGACGATTCTGTAGGGCTCCCCTTGAATCGCGCCGGCCATTTCATACTCGGATTGATCGTATAACAGCGGAGTTGAAGCAGCTGTCGTAATCACCGGCTCACAGCCGAGCGCGATCGTAACGGGAAGATTCACGCCGCGTTCTTCAGCTTGGCGAAGATGAATCGCAATATCATGCTGAGGCACGGGCTGAATGCCGAGGCGGTCTTTTCCCTTTACCTGCATTCTGTAAATGCCGACATTCTGCTTGCCGAAATTGTCCGGATCTTCAAGATCGCGGGAAATGACGCACGCTTTATCCAAATAATAGCCGCCGTCCCCCTGGTTGATTCTGAATAGCGGAAGGATGTCAAATAGATTGATATCTTCCGTTATTTCATTTTCATGAAACGGCGCGGTTTCTTCCCGTTTGACCGGCACCGGAAATGCATCGTACCGTTTGGCGAACTCAAAGAATTGTTCTTTAACAGGCGTATCTTTCGGCATGCCGAGCATCATTGCGTGATTCGGCCACGAGCCGATGACATTCAGAGCCACCTGCGCATGGTGATGTCCGTAAATATTGTTAAACAAAAGCGCAGGGGTTTTATCCCCGAGATTGCTGGCTGCACGCGCAGCGGCGCCCAGATCCGGCTCCGGTTTTACCTCTTCGTTGACTGTTAAGAGCTGCCCTTCTTTTTCAAGAGCGGCGAGAAATTCCCTAAAATCCTGATAGGCCATTATCAGATTCCTCCTTTTTGTTTTTCAATTCCGTACCACCGTTTCGCTTCCGGCAGACGGATGCCGAACTGATCGAGCGTCCGGAACACAATATGGTCGATCAATTCATCCATGTCAGCCGGCTTGTTATAAAATGCAGGCATCGGCGGAAGAATGACGGAACCCATTTTTGTAAGCGCTAGCATATTTTCTAAATGAATTTGGCTGAGCGGCGTTTCTCTTGTCAGCAGCACAAGTTTTTTCCGCTCCTTCAAGATGACGTCAGCCGCCCTTGTCAGCAGATTATCAGCCATTCCGGTGCGGATGCTTGCCAGTGATTTCATGCTGCACGGAGCGATGATCATCCCGTCCGTTTCAAACGAGCCGCTTGAAATCGCCGCGGCTTGGTCTTTGTGAGAATACGTATAGGATGCGAGTTTCTCGACATCTTTTAACGTATAATCGGTTTCATGTGTAATGGTGACATTTGCCCAAGGAGACACGACAAGATGGGTTTCGATCTCCGCGGCTTTTAAATATTCTAAAAGCCTGATCCCAAATATGGCTCCCGTTGCCCCGGTCATTCCGATGACGAGCTTCATATCGACCCCTCCTTTACGCTTGAAATGTGGTGTCAAAACCATCATACTCCTGATATATCCATATGAAAAATATTCGTTAAATCTATGTATCATACCTTAAAGGTATAAAAGAAAGGAGCGCGTTCTCATGGATATCCGGCAATTGCGTTATTTCATCACCATTGCCCAAGAGCAGAAAATCACGACGGCCGCCAAAAAGCTTCATATGGCACAGCCGCCTTTAAGCAGACAGCTGAAACAGCTCGAAGAAGAATTGGGCGTCATTCTGTTTGACCGCAATAAAAAGAAACACATGACCCTTACATATGAAGGAAATGTCTTTTTGAAAAGAGCGAAAGAGATTCTTCATAAGTTTGAGGATGCCATTATCGAGGTACAAGAGCTGAAGGAGGAGGTGGCCGGGACACTTGCCGTCGGGTCAACCATTTACTGCGCCGCGCTCATGCTTGAGAAAGTGTCACAGATGAAAGAGCGGTTTCCGCATCTCACCTTTAACATTTGGGAAGATGAGCCTGTCTCACTGCTCGAGCTTCTGGAAACCCGGCAGATTGACGCCGCCGTCACCACCACCTTGATTAAAAACGACGGCATTGAATCGAAGGAGCTTGAAGACATTCCGTGTGTATTGGTGCTGTCCGAGCATTCAAAACGACTGTGCGGTGAAACGATTAAACTGAATGACATCGCCTCTTTGCCTTTGATCCTTTTGCGCACCGTCAATGGAAGAGGTGTGTATGACCAAGTCCTCCAAGTTTGTGAACAGTACGGTCTCGACCTTCAGGTTGTCTGTGAATGCCATGACTCCGCGACGCTCTTGAGCCTCGTATCATCAGGGTTCGGCGCCACAATTCTGCCTTTGACGATGATTCCCGTCCATATGCGCTCGCATGTCAAAACGGTTATCATCGAAGACAACCCGTTTGTCATGACACCGGCCGTCATCTGGAGAAAAGACAGCTATCTGCCGAAGCCGGTCAGACAGTTTTTGGAATTATTTTGATCCGGAACACGAAGAATTCCCGCTTATGAAAACCAATTACTTGACTCATACTAAAAAAAAGTTATCCTTTACAATTGGGAGCTATTTTTTCTCAATAAAACTACTCAGAAAAGTGGGGAATAAAGAAGATGAAAAAAGCATTATTCGCTTTGTTCATGATGGTCAGCATCGCAATGCTTGCAGCCTGCGGAAACTCACAGGACAGCGGATCTAAGTCAAAAGACGGCGATCTTTGGGCTTCTGTCAAGAAAAAAGGCGTACTGACCGTCGGCACAGAAGGAACGTACGAACCGTTTACCTTCCATGATAAAAAGAGTGACAAACTGACCGGATATGATGTTGAAGTGATTCAAGAAGTCGCGAAACGCCTCGATCTGAAAGCTGACTTCAAAGAAACGCAATGGGACAGCATGTTTGCCGGATTAAACGCGAAACGGTTTGACGTCGTTGCCAACCAAGTCGGCAAAACGGGCCGTGAGAACCAATATGATTTTTCGGATAAATACACAACGTCAAATGCAGTCGTCGTGACGAAAAAAGACAGCACGATTGCGAAAGAGGCTGATGTCAAAGGAAAAACAGCGGCTCAGTCATTAACAAGCAATTACAATAAATTAGCGAAAGAAGCCGGCGCGAAAATTGAAGGCGTTGAAGGCATGGCGCAATCCCTTCAGCTCATTCAGCAGGGCCGCGCTGATCTGACTTACAACGATAAGCTTGCCGTACTGAACTACTTAAAAACGTCCGGCAATAAAAACGTAAAAATCGCGTTTGAAGCAGGCCAGCCGCAGCAGACGTATTTCGCATTCCGAAAAGGAAGCGGCGAACTTGTGACTCACGTCAACAAGGCGTTAAAAGAAATGAAAGAGGACGGGACTCTTTCTAAAATAGCGAAAAAATGGTTCGGCGAAGATGTTTCTAAGTAACATGCCGGAACCCGTGATTGCAACAGCCATTCCTTGGGATCTGGTGCAGCAGTCATTCTGGCCGATTCTTTCCGGGGGAATCTATTACTCGATTCCCCTTACCATTCTTTCCTTTATTTTCGGGATGATCATCGCGCTGATTACGGCGCTCGCCAGAATGTCAAATATGAAACCATTGAGATGGGTGTTCAGCGTATACGTATCAGCGGTGCGCGGCACTCCTCTTCTCGTTCAATTGTTCATCATTTTTTATCTGTTCCCGACATTTAATATTACGCTGGACCCTTTCCCAAGCGCAGTCATCGCGTTTTCATTAAACGTGGGCGCCTACGCTTCTGAAATCATCCGGGCATCTATTTCATCCGTGCCGAAAGGGCAATGGGAAGCCGGTTATACGATCGGCATGACCTATCGCAAGACATTGTTCCGCGTGATCCTGCCGCAGGCGTTTCGCGTGTCCATTCCGCCATTATCAAATACATTTATCAGCCTGATCAAGGATACATCTCTCGCGTCACAGATTCTCGTCGCGGAGTTGTTCAGAAAAGCGCAGGAAATCGGCGCGCAAAACCTTGATCAAATCTTGGTCATCTATATTGAAGCCGCCTTTATTTATTGGATCATCTGCTTCTTGCTGTCAATCGTACAACACGTGATCGAACGGCGTCTCGACCGTTATGTGGCCAAATAAGGAGGTTTCGATATGCTTTCCGTCAAAGGATTAAATAAATCATTCGGACAGAATGAAATTTTAAAAAAGATAGATATGGAGATAGAAAAAGGGAAAGTCATCGCCATTCTGGGGCCGTCCGGTTCAGGAAAAACGACGCTTCTGCGCTGTCTGAACGCGCTTGAGATTCCCAATCGCGGCGAGCTGGCATTCTCCGATTTTTCAATAGATTTCTCCAAAAAAGTGAAGCAGGCTGATATTCTTCGCCTCCGCCGCAAATCAGGCATGGTCTTTCAGGCGTATCATCTGTTTCCTCACCGCACGGCGCTTGAAAACGTCATGGAAGGACCCGTTCAAGTGCAAAAACGCGACAAGGAGCAAGTCAGAAAAGAAGCGATGGAGCTTCTGGAAAAAGTCGGACTGAAAGACAAAATGGATTTATATCCGTTCCAGCTTTCCGGCGGTCAGCAGCAGCGTGTCGGCATCGCCCGCGCGCTTGCGATTCAGCCCGAGCTGATGCTGTTTGACGAACCGACGTCAGCGCTTGATCCGGAGCTGGTCGGCGAGGTGCTCAAAGTGATTAAGGATCTGGCGAACGAAGGCTGGACGATGGTCGTCGTCACCCATGAAATCAAATTCGCGCAGGAAGTGGCCGATGAAGTCATCTTCATTGACGGCGGCGTCATTGTGGAACAAGGACCGCCGGAGCAAATTTTCTCCGCGCCGAAAGAAGAACGCACGCAACGGTTTTTAAATCGTATACTGAATCCTTTGTAGGAGCGGGAGAAGAAGCGAAACACTGATTTCGCTTCTTCTTTTTTTTGGCGGTTATGCTACAATGACAATTAATGAAATTTTATGAAAGAAGGGGCCTCTTTGAAGCGGGAATTCTTGATGCGCTGGACGTTTTATTTTGCCGGTCTGTTAATTTTGTCTTTCGGGGTATCGTTAACCATTAAAGGAAAAGCTCTCGGCATCAGCCCTTGGGATGCCTTTCATTATGGGCTTTTTCAGCATTTCGGGTTTTCTGTCGGCCAATGGTCCATCGTGGTCGGCGCAGTCATCGTGGCTTTAACCTGCCTGTTCACAAGGACACTCCCGAAAATCGGCGCTATCTTAAACATGGTGCTGATGGGAATGTTTATTGATTTCTTTTCGTTTCTGCTTCCTGAGACGCACGCTTTTTCCTTAGCGGCCGTGTTTTTTTCTATCGGATTGCTGCTGATCGGCTGCGGCGTCGGTATTTACGTATCAGCAGGGCTCGGCGCGGGCCCCCGGGACTCTCTGATGATGCTGATATCTGAAAAAACGGGCTGGAACGTGCAATGGGTGCGGAACGGCATTGAGCTGACGATTCTTGCCGCAGCCTGGATGATGGGCGGACCTATCGGTGCCGGAACCATTATTACGGCTGTTTTGACGGGGCTGATTCTGCGTTTTTCTTTGCCGCAGTCCTCTAAACTGTTAACATACGCGATCTCCGGGCGGGCAACGTCCGTTCATTAAAAACAAAGCCGAAACGGTTTTGTTTTTTTATTTTCGGACAGCTTTCGTCTGATATGATAGGATGGTTTTGACAATATTTTCAGACGGAGGATCGGACATGAAGATTTACGGAGTATATATGGACCGCCCGCTTTCTGCAGGGGAAGAGGATCGGATGATGGCGGCCGTGTCCGCCGAAAAGCGGGAAAAATGCCGGCGCTTTTACCATAAGGAGGATGCTCACCGCACCTTGATCGGCGACATGCTGATCCGCACCGCTGCGGCGAAGGCTTACGGACTTGATCCGGCCGGGATTTCATTCAGCGTTCAGGAATACGGAAAGCCGTACATCCCCGCGCTTCCGGACATGCACTTTAATATTTCCCACTCCGGTCGCTGGATCGTGTGCGCCGTTGATTCAAAACCGATCGGCATTGATATTGAAAAAATGAAGCCCGGCACGGTTGATATCGCCAAACGGTTTTTTTCGCCGACGGAATACAGTGATCTGCAAGCGAAACACCCCGATCAGCAGACCGATTATTTTTACCACCTGTGGTCGATGAAAGAAAGCTTTATCAAACAGGCCGGAAAAGGGCTTTCCCTGCCGCTTGATTCATTCAGCGTCCGCCTCAAAGACGACGGCCATGTGTCCATTGAACTTCCGGACGGACATGAACCTTGTTTCATCCGCACATATGAGGCGGACGAGGAGTATAAGCTGGCCGTTTGTGCGGCGCATCCCGATTTTTGTGACGGGATTGAGATGAAAACGTATGAAGAGCTGTTATAAGCAATCCGTCAGCATTTTGATGCCTCGCGTGATATCCCCTGTCTTGACGTTGGACACGTTGAGTTTGATGATATTTTCTTTCGGAAAATCCGATAGGTAATGGCTCTCAATCGGCTCCACCAGCACGCCTTGCGCTTTCAGACGCTGCACAACTCTTGAAGCGGAAAGGCTTTTCTCCAGCACGAGATGGGTATGGATCGACGTTTGCTTTACAGAAAAACCGCCGTACTCCTGCAGCGCGTTTTGGAGCAGCTCGGAACGTGCTCTGTAAGAGGCCCGGATTTTTTCTTTATGCCTTTTGAACATGCCGCTTTTGATATACACTTCAAGGGCCGCTTGGGATATCATCGAACAGTCGATATCGCTCAGCTTTTTATACGTATGGAAAACCGGGGCCAGCGAATCCGGGAGCACAGCCGCTCCAACACGCAGCCCCGGAAAAATCATTTTCGAAAAGCTTTTCAAATAAATCACGCGGGAAGACAGATCGTAGGCGTACAGCGGGTCTGCCTTCTGATTGTCCTCTAAATCTCCTAGGAAATCATCCTCAACCAAATAAACGTCATACGCCTCCGCTAATCGGACAAGCTCTCGTTTTTGCCATTCTGTCAGAGAGCTGCCGAGCGGATTATGAAATCGGGGCATCGTGTAAAAAAACTTAATTTCCTCCGTTTGAAACAGCCGCTCGACTTCCGCCATATCAAGCCCCTCAGCCGTCCGTTTAATGCCGCAGGCGGGAAGGCGCAGCGCTTCAAGCTGCTCCACCATCAGATGATAGCCCGGCTGTTCGATTAAAATCTTCTTTTTTCCGTTCGGAAACGGCATCAGAGACAGCAGGGATAACGCCTGCTGCACACCCGAGGTGATAAAAATGTTCCGCTCTTTTGCAAATACCTGATAATCGGATAACAGCCTCTGAAGCACCCGGATTAAAGACGGAAGCCCCTGCGGCGTGCCGTAAATGAACAAATCATTTTTATACATATCAATGGCTTTGTTGATGCAATGCTGAAAGTCGCGGTACGGAAAAATATCAGGGTCCGGCGCCGAGGCTGCAAAATCAATGATACCTGTTTGTTCTCGCTCCCGCTTTTTTTCATTTTTAATAAGATAGTAGCCGCTTTTCGGCACGGCATAAATAATGTGCCGTTTTTCAAGCTCCTGAAGCGCACGGATGACGGTGCTTTTACTGACGTGAAAACGCTCGGCCAGCTGCCTGATAGAAGGCAGCCGCGCCCCTTCCTGAAAAGTGCCGCCTTCAATGAGACTCTCCACTTCTATCATCACGTTCATATACTTTTCCATGCTGAACCTCCATCTGTACCGGTACAGTTTATCATTATTCTCATTGTACTGCTTCTTCCCTTCCCATACAATAAAAGGGAGCGGCCGGCGCTCGATCTCATTAAAGGAGTTCGTAAAGATGATTAATCAAAACCGTTTGGCTGCTGCTTACCTCGCTGCCATTTTAAATGCGCTGATTATCGGTTTTTCCTTTATATTTGTCAAGATTGCGCTTCAATCCGCCAATCCGTTTGATATATTGGCTCATCGGTTCACAGCGGCCTTCATCTGTGCAATGCTTCCTGTTTTATTCGGCTGGATCAAACTGTCCGTCAGCTGGAAGAATGTGCTGGCGATCTTGCCTTTGGCCCTTTTATATCCGGCTTTGTTTTTCAGTTTTCAGGCGTTCGGCCTTTTGTATTCTTCATCATCGGAAGCCGGTATCATTCAAGCCGCCATCCCGATTTTTACGATGCTGTTTTCGTCTTACTTTTTAAAGGAACGTCCGACATGGGCGCAAAAGGGATTCACATGCCTGTCAGTGGCCGGGGTGGTATTTATTTTCACAATGAAAGGGGTGTCCGCGGAATCGGCGAGTTTTAAAGGTGCTTTCCTGATCCTGTTGTCCGCGCTGTCCTCCGCCCTTTACAATACGGCAGCGAGACGCATGACCCAGCGTTTTTCATTGGGTGAGCTGACCTGGTGCATGTCTGCGATCGGCTTTGCTTCCTTCAACTGCATCGCTCTCTTCCGGCACGGAGCGGAAGGAACGATCGGGCAGTATTTTCTGCCCTTCCGCGATCCCGGTTTTATCGCAGCGATTCTGTATTTAGGCATTTTGTCTTCTCTCATTACATCATTGATGTCAAACTACGCGCTGTCCAAGATTGAAGCGTTTAAGATGAGCGCCTTTAACAATTTGTCCGTCATCGTGACGATGCTTGCGGGTGTCCTCGTTCTCCATGAGTCACTCCGCTGGTATCATATCGCCGGCGCCGTCTGTATCGTCATCGGAGTCTTGGGAAGCAATGCTTCAGGACGGCGGAAAAAAAGCATATTACGACATAGGGGAAAAATGAAAGGAAACGAAGACGGAATATGATCAACACACGAAATGAAAATATCTATCTCGCGGGCTGCTTAACATTTGCCGATGTAAGAAAACACTTTGCTTATCATCAAGGAAAATCCGCGGCTGTCTGTTTTTTGATTATGCTGCTGGCTTCTGCCATCTGTTTTGAAATGAACGGCCCGGTTACAGGCGGCACATGGAGCGTCAGAGCTCTCCTGAATTTCCTTGCAGCTGTGATTCTCTCTTTGGCAGTCACGGTGATCGCAACGGCAATCTCATTCTTCCGTCTTTACAGAACATACAAAACGAATCCGCGGCTGAAATCTGCCAGAAGTATTACGATTCATCAGCTCGGAATCAGCCAAAAACAAAAAAACGCAAGCATTCTTTTTGAATGGGATGAACTGCTCTCGGCTAGGGAGCACAAAGATATGTTTCGATTACAAACATCGGGTTACGGAACACTTCTGCTGCCGAAACGACTTTTCTATTCGCAAAAAGATATCGCCGTTTTCAGGCAAATGCTCCGGGAAAATGTGAATGGGAAAGTAAATGTAACAGAATAAAAGACAAAAAGGAGGGTGTCCCCCTCCTTTTTTGTCAGCCTGATATTTCCGCCTGTTTCTGCAGCTGCTTTGCTTCCTGATAAATTTCTTCGAACAGATCCGCGATGTGTTCCTCTTCAACACATGAAAATGCGATTCGCAAATCGGTTTCATTAATGGATATCGTCCCGATTCCTCTCTTTTCAAGCAACGATACTCTCAATTCGCCGGCGTTTATGTCTTTCAGCCGGACACACATGAAATAACCAGAGTTAAACGGGTAAGGCTTCCATACGTCATCATAGTGCTTGTTTTCTGCAAGAACGGCTTTCACTTTGTCAGCCCGTTTTTTCATGATGTTATATTTCAGCGATTTTTCTTTCTCGTATTCCGGTGACTGCATCGCCCGCAGCATAAACGTTTGGGACGGGTGCGGGGCGCTTGAAATCGTTCCCCTGATAATCCCTTTTGTTTTTTCCTCGAGCACGCGCAGCGCTTTTTCGCTTTTTGTGCTGTACGTAATAAAACCGACGCGGAAGCCCCACGCGTAATTTTCCTTCGTCGCGCCGTCTATTTTCACGCAAAGCACCCGGTCGTGCACTTGGGCGAGTTTGCTGAAGATGGATTCCTGAATGGCCGTTTCATCGTAAAACAGATTGTAATACGCATCGTCTACGAGTACGACAATCTCTTTGCCGGCTTCTGCCGCCTCCAGGATCACGCTGACGATTTCTGCCGCTTCCTCTTCCCCCGGCGTGTAGCCTGTCGGATTATTCGGGAAATTCAGCACGACAATCGCCTTTTCTTCCTGCTTTTTCAGCAGCTCGGACAGCCCCGCCGCATTAAAACGCCCATCCTGCTGAAAAAGCGGGTACGTCTCAATGGATGCCTTGCGCCGGACACCGAAAATGAAATTGTAATTTCCCCAATATTTATCAGGCAGAAGCAGTGTATCCCCTTCATTGACGAACAAGTCGGCGGCGATGCTCAGCCCGTGTGTTAAAGCGTTTGTCACGATCGGCGTGCTGATGTCTTTGCCGGCTAATGAAGGATTTTCGAGACGCATTTTTTTCAGCCATTCCTGTCTGAGCGGCTCTTTTCCCTGCGGCGGAGCATAATCGTAGATATCATCGGGGTTATAGGCGGACAGTGTCTCTTGAATATGGGAAAAGTGCATGGACTCGCCCTGTGAGGTGGCAATCCCGATCGTGGCATTATACTTTCCGGCCTTGGCTTTCGCTTCCGCCGATTGTGTCAGCACCCCTTTCGGATAAAACAACTCTCTGCCCAAATCAGAAAGCATATGAAGCACGTGCGGGTTTTCTTCAGATAATGTTCTGTTCAGCTCTTTTGCTGCATCATTCATGTACGACAATCCCTTCAAAATTATATTCCATCAAATCATAACATAAAATTTTTGATAAATGAGAAAACTCGAGGGCGGATTTTGTTACAAAAAACAGACAGCGAATGCTGTCTGTCATATCCTATAACAATTGGCCTGCAGTGCTCCTGTTAATAATCTCATAGATTCGTTCCGCCACTTTTTCAGTTTCACTTAATATGAACATGTGGCCGTCCGAAAACTCATGAAATACGGGATTGTCGGCCCATTTTTTCCATCCGTCCGCATCTTTGATACATTTTTTATCCTTCCGCCCGTTAAAAACATGGACGGGTGATTGAATGATGTGAGAATCAGACGGACGGAAGCTTTCAAGCGCGCGGTAGTCGGATCTGAAAGAAGGCAAGAAAAATGACATGACCTCCTTATTCTCCACTAACTCCTGCGGCATTCCACCAAGCTCGATAATATGGGCGAGAAATTTTTCATCATCAAGATGAGACACTTTTTTCCTTTCAACATGCGGCGGCTGAATGGCTGAGATGATCACGGCCTGCGGGTAAATGCCCTCCCGCTCCAGCTTTTGCGCCAGCCTGAAAGCGACCATGCCTCCCATACTGTGGCCGAACAGCACAAACGGGCGGTCAGGATGGAGATTCAACTCCTGCTTGTATAAACTGACAAGCTGTTCAAAATCCTCAACGGGGGACATTTGATTTGTTCCGTGTCCCGGCGGTTCCGCGGCAAGCATCTCACACTCACCTTGAAGATAGGTGTGGAGCGGGCGGAATGATGCGGAATAGCCTCCTGCGAACGGAAAACAGATAAGCTGCGTTTTTTCCGTGGTATCGAACGATTTAAAGAGCTGGACCATTGGCGGGCTTCCTCCTTTTCTATCGTGAAGTTGTCAGCTTCAGATGTTCCTTCCTTAGGAATTCGAGCAAATATGCCGCATTCCTTTCGAGACATTCTCCCTGAAGCATTTCTGCGTGAGTACCGCAGCCTTTTTTCACACGGTATTCACCTGTCGTGGCTTCCTCCCACGAAGCGAGCCACGGCGGCATCGCAAAGTCCGGTTCTGACGTTAATAGATCTATATCCGCTTTGACCGTGCCGGTGCTGACGGTATGCACAAAATAAGAATAAAACGCGGTTGTTTTTTTGGCGAGACCTTCTTTGACGGCTTCGTTATTCAGCGCTTCATTGTCCCGGTTTACCTTCATCAGCGCCTGGACATCACTTTCTACGGTGCGGCCTTCTAAGTCGCTGACGCCTTGTTTTTTATAAGAATCAACCATGATCAGCCGCTCCACTTTACGTCCTTCGGCTTCAAGCCGTTTGGCCGTTTCAAAGGCGAGCGTGCAGCCTGCCGAGTATCCGAACATCTTGACCGGTCCTTCCGGCTGGAGCTGATGGATCAGCTCTGTGTAGCGTTCGATGCGGTTGTCTTCCTCGATAAAATCAAACGCACAGATTCGAAAGCCGGACAGCTGTTTTGCCAGCGGCTGGTACATCAGCCCGTAACCGAGAACCGGCGGGAACGCAAACAGTGTGTCAGACTGATTTTTATTCATGATGGTGAGATCTTTCATTCCTTTTTCTTCACCGTGAAGCAGATAACCGGCAATGTCTGCGATTGTCGTCGCTTCGAATAACAGCTGCACCGGAATGTCAGTACCGAGCTCTTTTTTAATGCGCGACGCTGCCGTCATCGCTTTTAAGGAATGGCCTCCGAGCGCGAAGAAATCATCATGAATCCCGATCTGCTGTCTGCCGAGGATGTCGGACCAGATGTGTGCAATCGTTTCTTCCGTCGCGTTTCGAGGCCCGATCCATTCTTTCGCCAGCTGAGTCTGATCCGGTTTCGGCAGCTCCCGTTTATTGACCTTCCCGTTTGTCGTTAACGGAAGCTCCTCTAAGAAAGTAAAGGTTTGCGGCACCATGTAAGCAGGAAGCTGTTTTTTCAGGTGCCTCTTTACGTCTTCAGCTGAAAGCGGCGTCCGGTTCACGAGGTAGGCGTTGATTGATGCATCTCCAGACTCATGGCGATCCGCAACAACGACCGCATCTTTCACACCCGGGTATTCCTGCAGCTGCTTTTCGATTTCTTCAAGCTCAATCCGGTGTCCGCGTATTTTGACCTGGTCGTCAATACGCCCGGCGTATTCAATTGTTCCATCCGGCAGCCAGCGTGCTAAATCCCCTGTGCGGTAAAGCATTTCTCCCGGCTTGAATGGATTTGGGATAAACGTTTGCTTCGTCAGGTCATGACGGTTCAGATACCCTTTTGATACACCCATTCCGCTGATGCACAGTTCACCGACAGCTCCGAACGGCTGAAGCTGATTTTGCCCGTTAAGAATATAAACACTGGCATTGCTGATCGGCTTTCCGATCGGCAATGAGGAAATGGAATCCGGTATATCGTGCACGACGTGAGCTGTCGCAAACACCGTTCCCTCAGTCGGCCCGTAGCAATTAATCAGCTTGCCAGGCCCCATGATCTCAAGCGCCTTTCTGACGTGAGGCACTGACGCGCGCTCACCCCCGAATAACACGCAGCGAAGCGCCTTCAGCCACTCCTCTCCCGCATCGGTGAGAAGATTAAAAAGTGCGGTTGTCGCAAACATGACATTGACATTCTCCTGCCGGATCAGATCAGTGAGCCGTTCTGTATCAAGCAGTGTATGTTCATCTGCGATAATGAGCCGTGCCGCATTCAGTATTGATGCGTAGAAATCAAAGGTAAATGCGTCAAAGGCGTAATTGGAAACAGATAAGAACGTATCTTTTTCAGAAAATGCCATGTAGTCTACATGCTTGACCAATCCTTGAATATTGGCATGAGTGGTGATATTGCCCTTCGGCTTTCCGGTTGTGCCGGACGTATACATAATATACGCCGGATCATCGGGATCAATTGCGGCTGCAGGATCGCTTGCCTGTTCCTCAAACCGTGCTCGATCATCGATGATGAGTGTTGTTCCTGTATACGGCAGCTGAGCCGCTTTTTCTTTCATCTCCTGATGTGTCAGCAGACAGGCTGCCGCACTGTCAGCCAGCATGTACGAGATTCGGTCCTCCGGCAGCTTCGGATCAACCGGCAGATAAGCCGCTCCCGCTTTTAATACGCCGAGAATGCCGATCACCAGCTCAAGCGAGCGCTTCGTGTATAACGCGACAACGGTGTCCTTACCCGCGCCTTGCTTTTGCAAACGGCGCGCAAGACGGTTCGCTTCCTCATCTAATTCACGATAGGAAAGAGTCTGGCCGGAATACGTAAGCGCCGGTGCATCTGGATTTACATTCACCGCTTCCTTGAACCAATCTGTCAGAGGCTTCGCCTGATGAGTCTGAGCCGGCGGGTTTAAGCCGGTAAGCAGAAGCTCTCTTTCCTTTTCATCAACAAGTCTGATCGTATTGACAGGCTGATCCGGCTTCTGGATGAGCTGCTGAATCGCTGTGAGAAGCTGAGATTTTAAGCGCAGGATAAACGCCTCATCAAACACATTCCCGTTATAGGCAAGCTTAATCAGCATCTCATCACCTGGAGAAGCCATCAGGTTGAGATCATAATTCGATTTCTCAAAAACATGGACGTCCTCCATATCAAAGCCGTTTTCACTGTTTTCTTCATTTTTTGCATCCTGAAGCGGATAATTTTCAAACACAATGATGTGGTCAATCAGCTTTGGCTGATCGGCCTGGCTTTGGATATCATAGAGCGGCACATATTGATGCGGCTCAGACTGCAGCGATTGTTCCTGCAGCTGCTTGAGCAAGCCGTTAAATGTGGTATCCTCAGATAGCTTCACCCGCCTCGGGACAGCATTGATAAACAGCCCAACCATATGTTCAACGCCTTTGATTTCTGCGGGACGCCCGGAAACGACTGTGCCGAAGATCAAATCGCCGGACTGCTGGTAGCGGCTGATTAATACACTCCAAACCGCCTGAAGCGCCGTACTCAAAGTGGTATGCTGCGATTTTGCAAGCTCGGTAAATGCTTTTGTTTCCGCCTCCGGCAGTGAGAAGAGCAGCTCTTTCGGCTCATAGCCGTCCTTTTGTTTCTTTCTTTGCTCCGCAAATGTCGTTTGTCCTTCAAAATCTTCTAAGTACCCGCGCCAGTAATGCAGTGATGCTTGTTTATCCTGCTTTTCAAGCCACTTGATATAGTCTTTATACGGTTTGACCGGCGGCAGGCTGTACGGCTTTTGTTCGCGCAGGGCATTGTATACCTTAAACAGATCCTGCACGACGATGCCGAAGCACCAGCCGTCCAAAATGATGTGGTGGTAGCTCCACACCCATTCAAAGCTTTCTTCCGATTTTTTAAAAATGGCTGCCCGCATCGGAATATCCCGCGTCAAATCAAAGCCCTTGATCTTATCCTGTTCTTTGTATTCATTGATTTTGGCTGTTTGCTCGCTGTCCGTTACATGTGTCAGATCGATTTCTTCTATCTGAAACTGCCGTTTTTTCAATACGACTTGGACCGGCCTTTTTACTTTTTCGTGAATGAACACGGTACGAAATACATCGTACCGGTCCATGATCACATTCATGCTTTCTTCAAGACATCTGATATTCAAGCTGCCTTTTACTTTCATTGTCATTTGTTCGATGTAAAAACTTTGGCCGGGATTCAGGAGAGTATGAAACAGCATTCCCTCCTGCATCGGCGACAAATAATACATGTCCTGAACCTGATCTTTGCTGAATTGGCTCATCTGCTCCGCTCCCCCCTTCTGTTAACTGTTTTTGTCACGTTAAATTCTCCTCAAGCATGTCAAAGATGTCTCCCATTTCATCCATCTCAAGATCCTGCGCGCTGAAATCGCTCGGCGTAAATTCTTTCTCCTCTTTGGCTGTGCAATGGCGGATGATCATTAAGAGATTGTCTTTAAACCGCTGCATCTGTGTTTCGACGGTGCTTCTTTCATATTCTTCCTGATTGTATGAGCAGGAAATGACGAAGCGGCCGCCTGTAACCATCCCGCTGAAGCTCAGTGCGTATAACGCCTCTGACTCTTCGCTGACTTGACGTCCCATATCATATGGAGACGGCTCAAACCATTCCGTTTTCACTTCATTGTCAAACTGCCCCAAGTAGTTAAAACTGATTTCAGGCGTGACGCCTTTTTCTGCTTCATCGGATGACAGATACCGGAGAATCCCGTATCCTACACCTTTATCAGGAACGCGCCGCACCGTCTCTTTTACCGTTTTAATGACGGAAGAGATGCCGTCTTCCTTGCTGATCTGCAGAATCAAAGGATATTGGGCCGTAAACCAGCCGACCGTCCGTGAAATATTGACATTCGGTATGATTTCCTCCCGGCCGTGTCCTTCTAAGTTGATGCCGACTTTGCCGTTTTCCGTCCATTCACCGATCGTTAAGCCGAGCGCGCTGAGCAGAATGTCGTTGATTTCCGTTCCGTACGGATGATGAACATCTGTGAGCAGCTGTGCCGTTTCTTCCTCAGTCAATTCACATTTCACGGCCGCCGTATGTTTGACGAGCCGCTTGTTCGGATCATGGTCTTTGGGCAGCGGCCGGAGTTCTTCCGCATCTGCCTGCGCCCAATAATCCGTCTGCTTTTTCAGCTCTTCTGATTGCGCAAACGTGTTCAGCGCCTCCGCCCAATCTTTAAAGGAGTGGGTTTTTTGCGGGAGGACGATGCTGTTTTGCTGCTGCGCCTGTTTATAACCTGAAGCGAAATCCTCAAGCAGAATTCTCCATGAAACCCCGTCCACGACGAGATGGTGAATCGCGATTAACAGATGATCGCCTTGTTCTGTCCGGTATTGCTCCGCTTTTAACAGCGGGCCGTTCTCCAGATCCAGACTTCCCTGAAGATGATCGGCAAGCCGCTGAATCTGGCTTTTCAGCATATCCTCGTCAGTTCCGTACAGATCAACGATTTCAAAGCTTGCCTTGCATTCTGTGACAGGGAGGTATGTCTGAATGATGCCTTCCCTTTCTTCACGGTAAACCATGCGGAGCGCGTCATGGTGTTCAATCAATGCTTGCAGGGTTTTTTCCACCAGGTCCGGATCAAAGCCGTCTTTCGCGTGAAGCATGACGGATTGGTTCCAGTGGTGTTTGTCCGTGAAGTTTTTCTCAAAGAACCAGCGCTGGATCGGCGTTAAGTCCGCTTCGCCTTCGACAGGGCCCTGGTCGGCCTGCTTGCCTTCCGTCCGCTCCACATAGGAGACGAGCTCTTCGATGGTCGGGTGCTGGAAGAGATCTTTCATCTCCAGCTTGTAGCCGTGCTGGTTCAGACGGCTCGCCATTTGGATGCCTTTGATCGAGTCGCCGCCGAGCGTGAAGAAATTATCGCTTACGCCGATCTGGTCAAGACCGAGCACTTCCTGCCAAATGTCGGAAAGCAGCGTCTCCATCTCCGTTTCCGGCGCTTTGTATGCCGCGCTTCCCGCTTCAATATCCGGTTCCGGCAGGGCTTTTTTGTCAATCTTTCCGTTCGCGGTGACCGGAAGCTCGTCCATCTCCACCCAGAACGCCGGCACCATGTAGTCAGGCAGCGTGTCTTTCAGCGCGGACTTGAGCGCTTCAATATCGTCCTGCTGAGGCGCGACATAGGCGCAAAGCGCGGTATTGCCCGCTTTGTCTTCCACGGCCGTCACCGCTGCGTCATGAACGTCCGCAAGCTGGGCGAGGCGGACTTCGATTTCTGAAAGCTCGATCCGGTAGCCCCGCACTTTGACCTGCTGGTCGATACGGCCGATGTATTCGATGCCGCACTTCGCGTTCCATTTGACGAGGTCGCCGGTCCGGTACATGCGCTCTCCGGACACGAACGGATCTGCGGTAAACCGCTTCGCCGTTTCTTCTTCACGGTTCAGGTATCCGCGCGCAAGACCGCGGCCGGCCACGCACAATTCACCGGCAATGCCTTCCGGCTGCACCTGATCGCCGTCGCCGAGAATATAAACTCTCGTATTGGCAATCGCCCGTCCGATCGAAAGCGATCCTTCCTCCGGATTGATGACGCCGCTTGTCGCGACGACGGTGTTTTCCGTCGGGCCGTAGTTGTTGACGATCGTGTAAGGCTGTTTCACCGCCCGCTTCAGCTTGTCGCCGCCGACGAGAAGCATGCGGAGAGAGGTATTTTCCAGCTCCATAAATTGTTCGGCCAGCTGCGTCGGCAGGAAGGTGATGGTCACGCCGTTCTCCTCGAAATAGTGATTTAAGCGGGTGATATCCAGCCGGATCGCTTCGTCAATGACGTGAAGCTCCGCGCCGATGGTCCATGTCGGGAACATCTCCCAGATGGAGGCGTCAAAACCGAAGCCCGCGTATTTGGCGCTTTTATCATCCGCCGTCATGGCGAATGCGTCGTGATGCCAGAAGCACAGGTTCACCAGCGCATGGTGTTCGACCATGACACCCTTCGGCTGTCCGGTCGTTCCTGACGTGTAAATCATATAAGCGAGATGATCTGCCGTTGTTTCCGTCTGCGGGTTCGCTTCATCGTTTTCATCAAGCGGCAGGCTCAGAATGGAGCGGCTGCCGTCAAGCAGAATCGTTTCTCCGTTGTAGCTTTCCGGCACGTCCAGCGCTTCCTGTGTGAGAAGAAGCTTGGCCCCGCTGTCCTGCAGAATGTAGCTGATGCGCTCTTCCGGGTAGTCGGGGTCAATCGGCACAAATGCCGCGCCTGCTTTCAAGACGCCGAGTACGCCCGCGGCCATTTCCAAGGACGGTTTCGTCAAAATGCCGACACGTTCGTCAGCCGTGACGCCGCAGTCCATGAGAATGCGCGCGATGCGGTTCGCCCTTGCGTTCAGCTCGCCGTACGTCCATTTCGCGCCGTTATATGCCGCGGCCGGCCGGTTCGCGTAGCGGGCGGCCGTTTCTTCAAAGAGACGGTGAACCGTTTTGTCCCGCGGTACAGAAAGTGTTTTTCCTTTCCATGCGTCAAGGAGAGCTTGTTTTTCAGCATCGCTGATCAGTGAAATCTCAGGCAGCTTTCTGTCCGGACTTTCTGCCGCTTGCTTCAGAATCCGCAGGAACCCGGCGCTCCACTTTTCAATTGTTTCTTTTTTAAACAGATCAGTCGCATATTCAAACTGAAGGCCGAGACCTTCTTGATCCGTAAAGCCGCCGAGTGTCAGATCGAATTTCGCCGTGCCTTGGTTTGACTCATACGGAGTGATGCGCAGGTTCTCCAGTTCCAGTGTTTCTTTATCCGGATCTTCTGTCGTCACCATAACCTGGAACAACGGGTTGCGGCTCATATCTCTCGGCAGGTCAAGCTTTCCGATCAGATCCTCAAACGGATAATCCTGATGCGCCAGCGCGTCGAGATTGGTTTGTTTCACTCGTTCGAGCAGCCCGGCGAAGGTCTGCTCTTTTCGCGTTTCATTGCGAAGCGCAAGCGTATTGACAAACATCCCCGGCATTTCCTGAACTTCGGCGCTCGTTCTTCCGGCGGTCACCGAGCCGATAATGATATCGCGCTGCCCCGTGATTTTGCTCAAAAAGACATGGAACGCGGCGTGAAGCACCATATGAAGAGTCGCTCCCGATGATTCCATTAATTCACGCACCGCTTTTTCCGTTTCACGCCCCGCTCTGAAACGGACGGATTGTCCTTTAAAACTTTGAATCGGCGGACGGGGGAAATCGGTCGGCAGATTCAATTCAGGAAGCTCGCCGGAAAATGCGGAGAGCCAATAACGCTCATGGTCTTTCATCCGTTCGGCCTGCTCGGGTTCATTCTGCCAGACGGCGAAGTCTTTATAGTGCAGGTTCGGCGACGGCAGGCTTCCGCCTTTGTAAAGATGAGCGAGCTCTTTGACCAGCATGCTTCTGGACACGCCGTCGGCAATAATATGATGCATATCCAGCAGCAGCAGGTGTTTCTTTTCATTCAGTCTGACAAGAGCGGCCCGAATGAGCGGAGCCGCACTCAGATCGAACGGCTTAATGAATGCCTGAATGATAAGATCCGCTTTCTCCTCGTCCGCTGCTTCAAAGATGTGCAGGTCAATGTCAGCCTGTTCTGCGATCTGCTGCATCGGGCGGCCGTTTTGATCGATAAAGGACGTCCGCAAAGACTCGTGGCGATTGATCATCTGATTGAGCGCTTCCTGAAGCCTTGAAATATTGACTTCTCCTTCCATCAGAAGAACGGACGGCATATTATAACTGATTGTCTCCCGGTCAAGCTGGTTCAGGACGTACATCCGTTTTTGGGCGGATGATAACGGATACGCGTCTGCACTGTCGGCCGGTGAGATCATCCGATATCCCTCAGATACCGCTGATTTTTCGATATATGCGGCAAGCAGGCGGACAGTCGGCTGTTCGAACAGCGCTTTTAACGGAACCGTTTTGTCCAGTTCAGCCTGAATATTGGCGAGGAGCATCATGCCTTTTAAAGAGTGCCCGCCGTAATCGAAGAAATTATCGTCGATGCCGAGCGTATCCGTACCGAGTGTCTGTTTCCAAATGCGGCACAGCTTTTCCTCCAATTCCGTTTCCGGCAAGGCTGAAGCTGTTTGCGCCGTTTGGCTGACGCCCGGTTTCGGAAGGGCGTTTTTATCGGTTTTTCCGTTGGCTGTGAGCGGAATGCGGTCTACTTGTATGAAATAAGCCGGAAGCATATGAGACGGCAGTGTTTCGGAAAGCCGTTTGCGAAGCTCAGAGCCTTTCAGCTCGCTGTCGGCTTTATAATACGCGCACAGTTCCGGCAGCCCGCCTTCGCTGACTGCGAGAACGACCGCCTCCTGAATGCCGTTTACGCTTAACAGCACAGTTTCAACCTCTTTTAATTCAATGCGGTAGCCCCGGATTTTCACCTGATCATCCGCACGGCCGATAAATTCAATCGTCCCGTCAGGAAGCCTGCGGACGACATCTCCCGTTTTGTACATGAGGCTGTCCGGTGAAAAAGGATTTGAGAGAAATTTCTCCGCCGTCAGCTGCGGACGGTGAAGATATCCTCTGGCAAGCCCCTTCCCGGTAATATAAAGCTCGCCGCTTGCGCCCGGAGGAACGAGCTGCATTGCTCCGTCCAATACAAGCGCGCCGGTATTCGCGATCGGGCGGCCGATGACGGGACGCTGTTCATATTGATCAAGGCGCTCCATATTGATCCGTCCGGCAATGGCGCCGATCGTCGTTTCCGTCGGCCCGTAGTGATTGATGAAGTCGGTATGGGCGTATACGTCATGAAACTTGCGGACATCGGACGTGATGATCTTTTCTCCGCCGAGCACCACTAAACGAAGCGGGCTGAAACGGCGTTCTGACGTAAAACGGGCTGTATTGACGATCATATGGAACAATGACGGCGTCAGTTTCATATACGTAATGCCGTTTTTCTGTATATACTCACCAAGCTGATCAGGCGCGGTGTACGTCTCTTTCGGCACAATGTGCAGCTCTCCGCCCGCCTGAAGAATCGGGAATATAGCCGTATAGCCGAGATCAAATGCGTAAGAAGACAGCAGCACGGATTTGTCAGCTTCGGTCAAACCGGCTTCACGGCTGAACCATGTGACATAATTGATTAGATTGCGGTGCTCCAGCTGGACGCCTTTCGGTTTGCCCGTTGTTCCCGAGGTATAAATGATATATGCAAGCTGGTCGGCGCCGGGCTCCGTTTCAAGCCGGTCGGCGCTTTCGTTCTGCCATTCTCCGTCTTCCATTACGACCGTTTTTCCTTTATAAACGGCGGCCGCGGTCATGTTTCTCTCATTGACGACCAGAAGCTTCGTTCCGCTGTCTTCAAGAGAGTAGCGGATTCTCTCTTCAGGAGTCTCCGGATCAATCGGGAGAAATGCCGCTCCGGCTTTCATGACACCGAGAATCGCGGTAATCAAGTCGGCCGAACGATCCATCATAATGGCCACGATGTCCTCACTGCCCGTTCCGCAAGCCTGAAGGTGGCGGGCAAACCGGTTCGAGCGTTCATCAAGCTCACGATATGTCAGACTTATTCCGCCCGCAACCGCCGTGAGATCAGGCGTTTTTTGCGCTTGCCGTTCAAACAGCGAAACAAAAGTGCCCTCAGGCAGATCCGCCTCCGTACGTTTTTCATCAGAAAGGAGCGCTTCCCGTTCAGGAGCGGACAGCAGGCTTGCATCGGCCAGCTGAATATCCGGATTTTCAGCGCAGGCTTTAATCAGATTGACAAAATGAGCGCTCCAGCGGCGGATGGTTTCGTCCGCAAATAAGGCTTTCGCGTAATCAAAGCTCAATCCGACCTCTTCTCCGCGCTCAGCCGCTTCTAAGGAAAGATCAAATTTAGCGACATGATGATGCATGGAGTATGAAGAAATCTCCAAATCTCCGAGCCGCAGGTCCGGGATCTCCATGTTCTGCATATTAAATAACACGCTGAACAGCGGACTCCGGCTTGTGTCCCTCGTTAACGGCAGTTTTTCAATTAATTCTTCAAGCGGATAGCTTTGATGCTCAAAAGCTTGAAGGCTCGCCGTTTTCACCTCATCCAGAAATTGTTTGAACGTTTTTTTGCCGGCAGGATGCGACCGAAGCGCAACTGTGTTGACAAACATGCCCGGCACGTCTTGGAGATCAGGATGCTGTCTTCCGGCCGCCGGAGACCCGACTATGATGTCTTCCTGCCCCGAATATTTGGACAGCAGCACTTGAAAAGCGGCTAACAAGAACATGTACATCGTCGTATCCGTATCAGCCAGCAGCTTCTTAATCTGCGCCGTCACCTGTTTATCAAGCCCGAAGATGACGCGTTCCCCTTCAAAACTGCGCTCGGCAGGACGCGGGAAATCAAGCGGCAGATCCAGCACCGGCAGATCGCCTTTGAACGTATCAAGCCAGTAGGCTTCGTGCTGATCGAGACTTGCTTTTTCACGCTGCCAGACTGAAAAATCCTTATAATGAATCTTTGGCAGCGCAAGCTCCGTGCCTTGATAAAGCTTCGCAAGATCACCGATGAAAATGCCCATTGAGCTTCCGTCCGTAATAATGTGGTGCATGTCAATCAGCAGAAGATGCCGGTCTTCTTCAAGCCGGATCAGCTTCGAACGGACAAGCGGCGCGCGGTTGAGCGCAAACGGCCTGATAAAGGCTTTTGTCAGCTCTTCTGCATCTTCTTCCCGGCCCTCGGCGGTTTCAAGCTCAAACGACACATTTTTGTGAATGGTCTGCACGACTTCTCCCTCTGCCATGTCAAACGACGTACGCAGTGTCTCATGACGGTTGATTAATGCCTGCATGGCCTCCTCAAGACGCTTTTTGTCTACTGACCCTTCCAGCAAAAGTACAGCAGGGACGTTGTAGCTCGTGCTTGCCTGTCCGAGCTGATTAAGGATATACATCCTGCGCTGTGCTGAGGAAACAGGATAATGCTTCTGATAAGGCGCTTGTCGGATCGGTTCAAACTGCTGCTCCTCCTCGCTCTCATGCTGCAAATAATGCGCAAGCTCCTGAATGGTCGGCTTTTCAAATAACACTTTAATCGGCACTTCTTTTTGAAAGTGCTCCTGGATTTTAGCGGTCATCATCATGGCTTTTAAAGAATGTCCGCCAATCGTGAAGAAATTGTCAGTCACACCCGCTTTTACACCGAGAATGCCTTCCCAAATGTCCGCGAGTTTCTGCTCCGCTTCCGTTTTCGGCGCTACGTATTCTTTTTGAACGGCTTCAGCCTGAGGCTCAGGCAGCGCTTTTTTATCAATTTTTCCGTTCGCCGTCAGCGGAAACTGATTCATCTGGATGAAGTGCGCGGGAATCATATATTCCGGAAGTGATTCCGAAAGTGTTTTGCGCAGGTCTTCCGGCGAAAGGGCTTGGTCTGCCGTAAAGTAAGCGCAGATTTCATTTTCATCCGCTTTATTTTTCCGGATCACAGCCGCAGATTCCGTCACATTCTCCGCCTGGCTGATTTTCGCCTCGATTTCGCCGAGCTCGATTCTGAAACCGCGGACCTTTACTTGGTTGTCAATTCTGCCGAGAAACTCGATCGTGCCGTCCGGAAGCCACTTCGCCAAGTCCCCCGTCCGGTATATCATTTCATCCGGTCTGAACGGATCGCGGACAAACTGCTTCTCCGTTAATTCAGGCAGGTTCACATAGCCTCTTGCCACTCCGCTTCCGCCGACGCACAGCTCACCGGGCGCGCCGATCGGCTGGAGGTTGCGGTTT
Organism: Bacillus sp. FSL K6-2861; assembly: GCF_038630725.1. Classification (NCBI taxonomy): domain Bacteria; kingdom Bacillati; phylum Bacillota; class Bacilli; order Caryophanales; family Bacillaceae; genus Bacillus; species Bacillus sp. FSL K6-2861. The sequence goes on along the minus strand of NZ_CP152037.1, from coordinate 386,921 downwards.
TCATCCATAATGTACGCAGTGGAATTTCCGATCGGCTTCCCGATCGGGACCGAACCGTCATAATCCTGATCAATGAGAAAACTCGTCGAAAACGTCGTATTCTCCGTCGGCCCGTATCCGTTCCAAAGCGACAGCTCCGGTGATGCCTTTCTCACTTTGCTGACGATATGCGGCACAAGCGCATCACCGCCGATGATGAGGTGCCGGAGCGTGTTAAACATGCCGGCATCCTTTTGGGCAAGCTGATTAAACAGCGGAGACGTCAGCCACATGGTCGTGATCCGCTGCTCTTTCAGAAATTGGGCGAATTGTCCGGCGTCAAGCAGCGTCTCTTTTTTCACCGGGTGCAATGACGCTCCGTTCAGCAATGCGCCGAAGACTTCGAAGGTTCCGGCATCAAAGCTGACGGCTCCCGTTTGCGCCATCCGGTCTTCTTCATGAACCGGCACGTAATTCGAATGTTTGACGAGCCTGATGATATTTCTGTGTTCAATCATGACGCCTTTCGGTTTGCCGGTCGATCCGGATGTATACATGATATACGCCAAGTCGTTGCCGCCGGCCGGAAGATTCAAGTCTGTTCCGCTTACCGTTTCATCCGCGCTTTCATCCAGCATGACGACCGGGACTTGCAATGCGCCCGCTTGTTCTTGATAGTCCTGAACTGTCAGCACGAGCCGAATCGAGCTGTCTTCCGCCATAAAGCGGAGACGGTCCTCCGGAAAAGCCGGATCAATCGGCACATATGCGCCGCCTGCTTTTAGGACGGCAAGCATTCCGACAACGGTTTCCGCAGACCGGTCGTTCATAATAGCGGCGGTCCGGCCTTTTTCCAGCCCGCTCTTCACAAGGTGTCTCGCCAGGCGGTTGGCCGCTTCGTTCACTTCACGGTAGGTCCATTCGCGTCCCGCTTCTTTTATCGCGATGCTTGCAGGCGTCCGGTTTGCCTGTGCTTCAAACAAACGGTGAACGGCCTCCTCTTCCGGAAGCGCCGTTTTCGTATCATTGAATATCTCAACAATCTGCCGCTCTTCTTCGCCTGAAACAAGGCCGAGTTCCCGCACGGGCGCGTCAGGCGTTCCGACCGCGGCTTTCATCATGCGGGTCAGATGGTGCGCCGTTCGTTCGATGGCATCATGAGCGAAAGCCGCTCCATTGTATTTGATTTTGACAGTCCACGTTTTTCCCGGATACACGATGAGATTAAAATCAAAGCTCGTCTGCTCAAAAGCATGTTCAACTTTAATGGAAAAGCCGAGTCTTTCCTCCATGCCCCCGTTTTCCAGCTCTTTGTCCAGCGGATAGTTTTCAAACGCGACCAAATGATTTAAGAGGCTGCCGTCCAGGGCGGAGCGCTTTTGAATGTCATAGAGCGGCACATAATCATAGCGCTCGGCTTCCACGGCGTTTTTCTGAACTGCCGCCATCACGTCCGAAAAGGCTGTATCTTTGTCAATTTTGATTCTGACGGGAATTGTATTGATGAACAGCCCCGCCATCGTTTCTATGCCGTTGATTTCTGAAGGACGGCCTGATACGACGGTGCCGAACACCACATCGTCTGTATAGTTGTATTTGCTGAGCACCGCACCCCAAACGGCCTGAAACAGGTTAGGTCCCGTGACTTGATGCCGGTTGGCGGTCTGCTGAATCTGCGCGACCAGCTCTTCATCCCAGACAAAAGAATATTCTTCATTTTGGTAGTCTTTCTTTTCTGCTGCCAGACGGCCCGGGAGCAGGCTCGGCTGTTCGAAATCCGCCAGGCGGCTGCTCCAATATCGTTCCGCCTCCTCATAATCCCGGCCTCCGAGCCATTTGATATAGTCAGAGTAAGGTTTGCCCTGGCTTCCCCCGGCGGGCCGGCCGGCACGAAGCGCTTCATAGTTTTGGAACAGGCTTTTCATCAAAACGCCCATACTCCAGCCGTCCATGACGATATGATGATTGCTCCAGACGAGATACAGCTCCTTCTCACTGAGTCTGAACACCGCCGCTTTAAAGAGAATATCCTTCGCCAGATGAAAGCCCTGCTGCTGCACGCCGCGTTTATAGCGTTCAATATATTCGGTTTGGCGCGCTTCATCTAATTGACTGATATCTTCATAGTGCACCTTCGTCTTCCGCTCGGCTAATACGACTTGGCGCGGTTTTTGAAGCTGCTGGTGCACGAATACCGTACGCAGGATGTCATATGTCCGGATCAACTCATTGACGCTTTTTTCAAAAAGCTCCAGCTGAAAGCTTCCGTGAATCCTAAGCTCTAATTGTGTGAAGTAGGAGGAAGAATGCGGATCAAGCAGCGCATGATACAGCATTCCCTCCTGCATCGGTGTGAGTGCATACACCTTTTGAATCGATTTTTTGCTCATATGTCACCTCTGTCTTTTCTGTTAGAGAATTTCCATTAATTTATCAAGTTCATCAAGCGTCAGATCATCATCGCCAAGATCGCTAGGCGTAAGCTCAGGTCCGTCTTGGGCCAGGCAGTGATCTATGATTTTCAAGAGGTGCCCTTTAAAACTGTCACTGAACGATTGAATGGTTTTTTCATGAAATTCGAGAGAATGATAGGCAAACGTCATCGTCATCTGCCCATTTTCTATAAATCCGACAATATCAAGCGCATTCGGCTTCTCTGTGTCAGGGCTCAGCGATTGTCCTGACGGCATCCCGGATCTTGTAAATAAGCCGGAATCCGACATCTCATTAAACTGGCCTAAGTAGTTAAAGCTGATATCCGGATCAATCTCAAATGAAAGATTCTCTTTATGCTCAGGCGCCGTTACATAACGCAGAATGCCGTAGCCGACTCCTTTGTTCGGGATGTGTCTGATGTCTTCTTTCATTTGTTTCAGCTGATATGAAAGATCGTCGGCGTGCTTCATCTCAAGGATCATCGGATACATGCTCGTAAACCATCCGACCGTCCGGGTGATATTCAAGCCGTCAAGAATGTCTTCGCGTCCGTGGCCTTCCAAATGAACGCCGATCGTGTCTTCACCCGTCCACTCTTTCAGCGCCAGTCCGAGCGCCGTGAGCAGGATGTCGTTCATTTCGGTGTGATAGGCTTCATGTACGTTTGTCGTCAGCTGTTCAGTTTGTTCAGGCGTCAGAGAGAAGCTGACCGTTCTCGTATGTCTCATGCGCTGATCACCAGACTGCCTGTCTTTCGGAAGCTGAGTGCATACCTCTTTTTCCTCAAGCTCTCTCCAGTAATGCGCTTCTTTCAGAAACGCCTTCGTATTTGCGTATTCTTTGATTCTCTCGGCAAATTCGGCGAATGAATGTGTTTTCGGCGGCAGCGCCGGTTCATTGCCTTGCTTCAGCTGCGTATACACGGACGTAAAGTCCTCCAGTAAAATCCGCCAAGATACACCATCCACGACTAAGTGATGGATTGCGAGAAGAAGGTGGTCTCCATCTTCAGCCCGGAAGAGCCCGGCTTTCAAGAGATGTCCTGTTTCCAGTGAAATACTGCTTTGAAGACGGTCTGCTTCCCTTTCGATACGATCCTCATGGTCTTCAGCAGGTCCGTTCAGCTCAAAGACGTTCAGTTCAACAGACGCATCCTCAAGCCCTCTGTAATACGGTTTTTGTTCACGATAAATCATCCGGAGCGCATCATGGTGCACCGTCAGGACATGTAATGTTTTTTCTGTTATCTCCGGATCAAAGCCGTCTTTCGCGTGAAGCATGACGGATTGGTTCCAGTGGTGTTTGTCCGTGAAGTTTTTCTCAAAGAACCAGCGCTGGATCGGCGTTAAGGCCGCTTCGCCTTCGACAGGTCCCTGGTCGGCCTGCTTGCCTTCCGTCCGCTCCACGTAGGAGACGAGCTCTTCGATGGTCGGATGCTGGAAGAGGTCTTTCATCTCCAGCTTGTAGCCGTGCTGGTTCAGACGGCTCGCCATTTGGATGCCTTTGATCGAGTCCCCGCCGAGCGTGAAGAAATTATCGCTTACGCCGATCTGATCAAGACCGAGCACTTCTTGCCAAATGTCGGAAAGCAGCGTCTCCATCTCCGTTTCCGGCGCTTTGTATGCCGCGCTTCCCGCTTCAATATCCGTTTCCGGCAGGGCTTTTTTGTCAATCTTTCCGTTTGCGGTGACCGGAAGCTCGTCCATCTCCACCCAGAAAGCCGGCACCATGTAGTCAGGCAGCGTGTCTTTCAGCGCGGATTTGAGCGCTTCAATATCGTCCTGCTGAGGCGCGACATAGGCGCAAAGCGCGGTATTGCCCGCTTTGTCTTCCACGGCCGTCACCGCTGCGTCATGAACGTCCGCAAGCTGGGCGAGGCGGACTTCGATTTCTGAAAGCTCGATCCGGTAGCCCCGCACTTTGACCTGCTGGTCGATACGGCCGATGTATTCGATGCCGCACTTCGCGTTCCATTTGACGAGGTCGCCGGTCCGGTACATGCGCTCTCCGGACACGAACGGATCTGCGGTAAACCGCTTCGCCGTTTCTTCTTCACGGTTCAGGTATCCGCGCGCCAGACCGCGGCCGGCCACGCACAATTCACCGGCAATGCCTTCCGGCTGCACCTGATCGCCGTCGCCGAGAATATAAACTCTCGTATTGGCAATCGCCCGTCCGATCGAAAGCGATCCTTCCTCCGGATTGATGACGCCGCTTGTCGCGACGACGGTGTTTTCCGTCGGGCCGTAGTTGTTGACGATCGTGTACGGCTGTTTCACCGCCCGCTTCAGCTTGTCGCCGCCGACGAGAAGCATGCGGAGAGAGGTATTTTCCAGCTCCATAAATTGTTCGGCCAGCTGCGTCGGCAGGAAGGTGATGGTCACGCCGTTCTCCTCGAAATAGTGATTTAAGCGGGTGATATCCAGCCGGATCGCTTCGTCAATGACGTGAAGCTCCGCGCCGATGGTCCATGTCGGGAACATCTCCCAGATGGAGGCGTCAAAACCGAAGCCCGCGTATTTGGCGCTTTTATCATCCGCCGTCATGGCGAATGCGTCGTGATGCCAGAAGCACAGGTTCACCAGCGCATGGTGTTCGACCATGACACCCTTCGGCTGTCCGGTCGTTCCTGACGTGTAAATCATATAAGCGAGATGATCTGCCGTTGTTTCCGTCTGCGGGTTCGCTTCATCGTTTTCATCAAGCGGCAGGCTCAGAATGGAGCGGCTGCCGTCAAGCAGAATCGTTTCTCCGTTGTAGCTTTCCGGCACGTCCAGCGCTTCCTGTGTGAGAAGAAGCTTGGCCCCGCTGTCCTGCAGAATGTAGCTGATGCGCTCTTCCGGGTAGTCGGGATCAATCGGCACAAATGCCGCGCCCGCTTTCAGGACGCCAAGTACGCCTGCGGCCATTTCCAAGGACGGTTTCGTCAAAATGCCGACACGTTCGTCAGCCGTGACGCCGCAGTCCATGAGAATGCGCGCAATGCGGTTAGCCCTTGCGTTCAGCTCGCCGTACGTCCATTTCGCCCCGTTATATGCCGCGGCCGGCCGGTTCGCGTAGCGGGCGGCCGTTTCTTCAAAGAGACGGTGAACCGTTTTGTCCCGCGGCACAGAAATTGTTTTTCCTTTCCATGCGTCAAGGAGGGCTTGTTTTTCTGTTTTATTTACCAATGAAAGCTCAGAAAGCTTTGCAGCCGGATTTTCCGCTGCGGCTTCTAACAGTTGAAGCCAGTAATGCTTCCATGTCTCTGCCGTTTCCGGTTTAAACAGCGCGGTGTTATATTCAAGCACAAACGTTAAACCTTCGTCTGTGTCCTCAGCCGTCATTGTCAGGTCAAACTTTGCTGTTTTTCTGTCAAACGGATGGTGCTTCAGCTCAATTCCTTCCATGACCAGATCTTCCGCATTTGCATTTTGCATTGAGAATACCGCATCAAACAGCGGATTTCTGCTCGTATCACGCTGCACCTCAACCTTTTGCAGAAGGTTTTCAAGCGGATAATCCTGCGCTTCAAATGCATGTAAAGCGGTTTGTTTTACTTCTTTAAGATAGTCCGTGAACGTTTTGTCCGCTTCCGGATACGTACGAAGCGCGAGTGTATTCACAAAAACACCGATGACGTTTGCGAGATCCGCATGTGACCGTCCCGCAACCGGCGAGCCGACAATGATGTCATGCTGTCCGCTCAGTTTTGAGAGAAAGGCGCTGTATGACGCCAGCAGCACCATGTACATGGTAGAATCCGTTTGTTTCGCAAGACTGCGAAGAGCCGACGTCTGTTCCTCAGTCAGAGAAAAGACCAGCTTGTCTCCTTCAAAGGTTTGCACGGCCGGACGGCTGTAATCAGCCGGCAGCGTCAATACCGGAAGCTCGCCGTCAAGCTCCCGAAGCCAATGCTCCTCCTGCTTGCGGTACTGCTCTGATTGAATAAATTTCTGCTGCCATACCGCATAGTCTTTATAATGAATCCGCAGCGGCTCAAGCATTTCACCGCCATACAAGCGGGACAGTTCATCTATCAGCACGCCGACTGAAGCGCCGTCCGAAATGATATGGTGCATGTCAAACAGCAGCAGGTGGTCATGTTCAGCCAGCTTGACCAGTCCCGTTCTGACGAGAGGAAGCTGATCCAGGCGGAACGGCCGGATAAAGCTCTGAATAATCCGTTCAGCATCTTCTTCAGAGGCTTCATAATATTCCATGTCGATATCAGCTTCCGTCCATATGCGCTGAACCGTTTCTCCATCCTTTATGTCAAATGTCGTTCTGAAGGCTTCATGGCGTTCTGTCAGCTGTTCCATGACGGATTTCAGCTTTTCTGCATCAAGCTTTCCTTTTAAGCGGAGCACAGACGGCATGTTATAGCTTGTTTCAGCGCCTTCCAGCTGCTGAAGCACGAACATCCGCTTCTGCGGTGAAGAAACCGGATACGTTTCCCGCTCGGCCGCCGGTGCGATGCTCTCAGCCGCCTTCCGCTCAGCCCCTTCAATCAGCTGCGCCAGCCCCGCGGCCGTCGGAGAAGTGAACAGATCCTTTAAGGTAAGCTGCGCGCCGAATGTCTTCTGGATAAGGGCCAGCAGTTTCATCCCCGCTAACGAGTGGCCCCCGATCTCAAAGAACTGGTCATGGACGCCGACCCGCTCCATTTGCAGCACCTCAGCCCAAATATCCGCCAGTTTTTGTTCTGTTTCATTGCGCGGCGCCGTATATGACACGGCATTCGCTGCGGTCACATCCGGCATCGGCAGCGCCCGCCTGTCGATTTTTCCGTTCCCTGTAAGAGGCAGTTCATCCAATTGAATAAAGACGGACGGAATCATATAAGCCGGAAGATCCTTCGCCGAATGCTCCCTCAGCTCCCGGGAAGAGATTTCCCTGAGGCCGACAACATACGCGCAAAGAAGTTTGTCACCCGCGCCCTGATCCACAGCGAGCACAATGCATTCCTGAATCTGGTCATGACTTTGAAGCTGATGCTCAATTTCGCCAAGCTCAATCCGCTGACCGCGGATTTTCACCTGATGGTCGATACGTCCGATAAACTCGATATCGCCATTCGGAAGCCATCTGGCCAAGTCGCCCGTTTTATACATCCGTTCACCTTCCTTAAACGGATGCTTTACAAATTTTTCTTCCGTCAGTTCAGGACGGTTGTAGTAGCCTTCTACGAGACCTTCCCCACTGACGCACAGCTCTCCCGCGATACCCGCCGGCTGAATGCGTCCGGCTGAGTTCATGATGAAGACTTCCGTATTGCTGACCGGTTTCCCGATCGGAACGGAGAGCGTATCCTCTTCAATGACATCCACGGGATGGTATGTCGCAAACACCGTGCTTTCCGACGGGCCGTACATATGAAGCAGTCTTCCTTTTCCGACTGCCGCAAGCGCCTTTTTGACATGTTCTACAGACGCTCTTTCGCCCCCGAACATGATTTTCCGAAGCGTCGTCAGACAGGACGGCTCCATATCAACAAGCAGGTGGAACAGGGCCGTCGTAATCATCAGAATGCTGACGTTCTCCCGTTTGATCACACGGGACAGGCGTGACATATCCAGCACCGTATCTTTCGGGACGATCACAAGCTTTGCACCGTTTAACAGCGAACCGAACATATCAAACATAAAAGCGTCAAAAACGTAGTTCGACAGACCGAGCACTGTGTCCTCTTCAGAAACAGTCAAATAGTTCGTGTTTTTTACCGTCCGCAAAATGTTGGCATGTGTGACGATGTTTCCTTTCGGCGTTCCCGTCGTGCCTGATGTATAAGTGAGATTGGCAATCGTTTTGGAATCAAACGGCAATGCTGGATTGTGAGAGTCCTTTTCATAGCTCGCCTCATCATCAGCAAGCACAATGACGCCTTGAAAACCGGCCTTTTCCGCAAGCGGCTTGAGGCTTTGCTGAGTCAGGAGCACATTCGCCCTGCTGTCGCGGAAGAAATGCTGAATCCGCTGAACCGGATGCTCAGGATCAATCGGCACATAGGCGGACCCCGCTTTTAACACAGCCATAATGGAAACAATCATATCCATTGACCGTTCAGACAGAACAGCCGCGGTTTTTCCGCCGCCTCCGACCGAAAGAATATGCCGCGCAAGCCTGTTGGCGCGTTCATTCAGCTGCTGATACGACAGGGTTTCCCCTTCGAACTGTAGAGCCGTCCGGTCAGGGTTCTTTCGGGCTTGTTCTTCAAAGATCTGCACGATCGTTTGCTCTTTCGGGTACGCCGTGCGTTCCGGGTTGAACCGCTGTAATTGATTCAAAGCCTCCCGTTCAGAAAGCAGATCATATTCGCTGATTTTCGCATCCGGCTGAGCTGCCGCGCTCTCCAGCAGACGGACATAGTGCGCAAGCATGCGATCCGCAGTTGAGCGCTTAAACAGCTTCGTGCAATAATCCAAATCAAGCGCAATGCCTTCCGCTGTTTCCCGAGCCTGCATGGTCAGGTCGAATTTGGCGATATTGAAGTTTGTTTCATGAAGAGACAGCGTCAGATTACCGATCTCCGGAATTCCGTCCGAGGCGTTTTGCAGACTGAACATCGTGTCAAATATCGGATGCCTGCTCATGTCCCGGGGCACGTTCAGCTCCTCGGTCAGCCACTCAAACGGATAATCCTGATGAGAAAACGCATCCAGCACCTGCTTGCGCACATGACCTAACAAGCCGGCAAATGTCTGATCCTGCTTCACGGAGCTTCGCAGCGCAAGCGTGTTGACAAACATCCCGATGAGCCCCTCGGTATCGGAGTGATTTCTTCCCGCTGACGGTGTTCCCACGATGATGTCTTCCTGTCCCGAATACTTAGAAAGCAGCGTATAGTATGCTGATAACAGCACCATGTAAAGGGTGGCTCCGTTTTTCTCGGCAAGCTTCTGCAGCCGTTCCCGCAGCATTTTCGGCAGCTTGGCGGACACGCGGTCACCTTCAAAGCTTTGCACCTGCGGCCGCGGATAATCAGGGAGCAGCTGAAGCACCGGCAGTTCGCCGCTGAAGACTTCTTTCCAGTACGCCCGCTCCTTCTTGTAGCCTTCTTTCGCCCGTTCCGCCTGCCATACGGCATAATCTTTATATTGAATGCGCAATTCAGGCAGCTGATTTCCGCCGTAGATGTCAGCCAGTTCCTTCAGCATGATGGAAATAGACACCCCGTCAGAAATCAGGTGATGCATATCAAACAGCAGCATATGGCGATTGTGACCGAGCGTTTGCAGGCCGATTCTGAACAGCGGCGCCTCAGATAAATCAAAACGGCGCACAAAGTCCTTCATGACCTGTTCATTCGTTCTTCCGCGCGCTTCGATCATTTCAATATGAAACGGAACATGCTCGCCAATCACTTGTCTCGGCGTGCCGTCCTCTGATTGAAACGATGTTCTGAGCGCTTCATGCCTGCTGATTAAGGCAGAAAATGCACGCTCAAGCTTTTCACGGTCTAAAGCGCCCTCAATCATGGCCGCAGCCGGCATGTTATATCCGACTCCCGCGTCTTCAAATTGGCTTGCGATATAAGTCCGCTGCTGAGCGAGCGAAAGCGGATAGCTCGCCTGCTTCTCAGCCGGCTCAATTGCACTGAATGCCGGTCCTTCGTTTCGGTTTTCCGCATAATCGGCAAGCGCCGCAATCGTCGGATGCTCAAACAAGTATTGCAGCGGAATTTCAACGCCCATTTGCTTATGAATTTTCGTCAGAAGCGTCATTGCCTTTAATGAATGACCGCCTGACTCGAAGAAATGATCATAAATGCCCGCCTTGTCCATTCCGAGAACTTCCTGCCAGATGACGGCAAGTGTTTCCTCCGTTTCATTTCTCGGCGCGGCATATTCAGATGAGCTGACAGCCTGCACATCAAGCGCAAACAGCTTTTTGCGGTCCGCCTTCCCGCTCGGCGTGAGCGGAATTTCGTCCGTTTTTGTAAAGTAAGCGGGCACCATGTAATCAGGAAGGTGCTTGGACACATACTCCCTGTACTCGGCAGGGTGAAACTCGGTTCCTTTTTCCTGAACGATATATGCGCAGACATCTAAGCTGCCCTGCTGATCCGGCCGTGCCAGCACGACGGCCTGCGCCGCGCCCGGGGCTTTTCTGAGCACCGTTTCAATTTCTCCCAGCTCAATGCGGTAGCCGCGGACTTTCACCTGATCATCTTCACGGCCGATATATTCGATCGTCCCGTCCGGCAGCCAGCGCGCCATATCACCCGTGCGGTACATGCGGCCGCTTCCGTTAAACGGGTCCTGCAAAAACTTCTCTGCGGTCAAATCCGGAAGATTTAAATAGCCGCGGCCTACACCGTCACCCGCGATATACAGCTCACCGGCCGTGCCGTCGGGCTGAAGCCGCTGGTGCTTATCCAATATATACAGACGGGCGTTGCCGAGCGGTTTTCCGATCGGAACGTACGCCGCCTGTTGATTCATTCCGTTATCCGCTGACACCTGATGCACGGACGCATCTACGCACGTTTCTGTCGGCCCGTAGACATTCGTCAGACGCGGCGTCCTGCCCGATTGATGAAAGAGCGTCATCAGCTGTTCAGCAACAGCCGCGGACAGGCCCTCTCCCCCAATGAGCATGTGGCGCAATTCAATTCCGCTGACATCTCCCGCCGCAGCCATCATCTGCAGATGCGCAGGCGTTCCGTCAGTGGCTTCAATCCGGTTTTGACGATAATAGTCCAGCAGTGCCGAGCCATTCGTTACAGTCGTTTTCGGCACGATATAAAGCGTCTGTCCCAAAAGAAGCGAGGCAAATATCTGTTTGACGGACGCATCAAAATGAAACGGAGCCAAAAGCGCCATTCTTAACGTCTGCTCACCGCATTGATAAATCTCCTGCTGCAGTGATTGCACCAGATGATGAACTTGCCGGTGCTCAATCATCACGCCTTTCGGCCGCCCCGTTGTACCTGACGTGTAGATGATGTAAGCCAGCCGGTCTGATTGTGTGCTGACACCGTCCGCAGCCGTTTCATACTGAACAGCCTCGTCAAAATCAATCCGTTCGGCATCCGCTGCGGGCGCCTGTATTCCGGCCTCCGTCAGAACAGCCTTCGCTCCGCTGTCCTCCAAAATGTACTGAATCCGATCCGCCGGAAAGTCAGGATCTATCGGCACATAGGCGCCGCCCGCTTTCAAAATTCCCAATATTGCCGCAATGACACGCTCAGAACGGCCAAGCAGCACCGCGACAGGAGAATCGGCTGATATCCCGGCTTGAAGAAGGCGTCCGGCGATACGGCCTGACTGTTCATGCAATGTGCGATAGGACAATGTTCGGCCTTCATACACAACCGCGGGTTTGTCAGACAGTGACTTCACTTTCTCTTCAAACAGCCCCGGTATCGTCATCTCTCCGCGGTAATTCACCGGATTGCCGGAGGCCCGTTTCAGCAGCCGCTCTTTCTCGGATTCAGAAAGAAGAGTAAGTTCATCAATTATGCGATCAGGAGATGAAATCGCATCTTCAATCAGCGTGATCAAACGTTCAGAAACAGATTCAATCTCTTCCCCCTTGAAAATGTCGCTGCGATAGTCAAAATCAATCGTCAATTTCCCGGTGTCCCATCGTTCCTTCACATGAATTGAAATATCATTTGTACCGCTTCCGCTGAAAATAGGGTCTGTCAGGAAGGACAGATTCTCTTTTTTCTGCCACTGCATCACCTGGTACTCCAGAGCCACCGTAAACAATCTGCTCAGCGAACTTTTCGAAGCGCGCAAATCATTGACAAGCAGGTTATACGGATACTTTTGGTGGCGGAGAATTTTCATCAGATCCTTCATCCGGCCTTTAACGAATTCCAAGAACGACTGTCCTCCGTCAACGCTTGTCCGCACAGGCACCGTAGATACGAACATCCCGAGCATCTGCTTTTCTTTCGCATTCGTCCGGTTTCCCATAAACGTACCCGTGACAACGTCATCCCGGCCGGTCACTTTGTAGAGATAAGTGATCAGAGCTGACTGGAACAGAGATAGTACGCTGACTTTATGCTCCTCGCAGAATGAATGAATGCGGCCATATAAGTCGTGAGGAATTTCTTGAGAAAACCGTTTCGCATCAAGACCCGCATCTGCCTGGCTCCGTTTCAGGGACACAAGCTCCGGCACGGTCTCAAACTGCCCGTTCCAAAAATCCCGATCCTTTTTAAACCGCTTCGACTGCACATATTCCTGCTCTGTCAGCACGTGCTCGATAAAAGAAGGAATCTCCGTCTGTTCCTCACTTGCTCCGCCTGAGAGCTCCAAATAAATATCGGTAATCGCATTGCCCAGAATCGTCATGGAAATCCCGTCTGAAATAATGTGATGCACATTAGCGTAAAACCAGACCTCATTTTCACTGATCGTGTGCACGGAAAAACGGAATAAATCCTGATCATATAACGCCAGAGGCTTGCCAGCTTCTTCACGCCCCCATTTGGACAGCTCGTCCGCAGAGCAGCCGGCTTGCCTGATATCTGTGTGCCCGATAGAGAGCGGACGGTATTCGCTCACATATTGAACGGGCTCCCCCTCATCATCAAGCCGCAGACGGATTCTCATCGACTCATACCGCCGGACGAATTCCTGTATCGCTTTCTCAACGTAATGAGCCTGTACGCCGTCTTCAGAAATGAGTTTCCCGAACCCGGCAAGATTTGAAATACTTGTGTTCGGATAGAATTTTTCTGTATACCAGATACGTTTTTGAGCATTTGTTAAAGGATAAAAAGTTATTTCCATATGTGTGCGCCTCCCCTTTTTAAGATAAAGATGTCAATTCTCCCTTAGAAACAGCCTCCCTCTATGTCCCTAACTCATTCTCAAGCCAAAAGAACCACTTACCTCCAAAAACGATCCCGATTCAATCACCGCCGAAATCCGTCATCCGTTCACCCGCGCAGTCCGAAATGCGGCATCAAATTTATGAGAAATCAAGACAAAAAGCCATTGATTGTAAGCACGAAAGGTTTACCTATTTCTGCATGTATTTCTATATATCTACTTACGTTCACTTTATATGAAAATATTGTTTTTATCACCGAAAAATGGGTGAAAAGTTTCATGCGGCACACCGAAAAAAAATCCGACGAATTCAGAGGGTATTTTGCGGCATCCCGCAATTTATTTTCAAAAATATTATTTACGTAAAATTAAAAATCTTTAAACTATAATGAAAATCTGTCGAATATCCAGTTATGGCAGAATGAAAAAAATTTACGTACGTAAGCTGACCCGGAAAAAACAGCGCAAGAACCGAAACAAACGGTCCGAATGTTCGCAATATGATTTCATTAAACCGCAAAAAAAGCACTCTATTTTACATAGAGCACTTCAAAAAGATTCCTTTATTGCAGTTTTATCAATGTTGATTAATTCCATATAATCTTTTCCCCACTTATACATGGCGTCCAGAATCGGCATAAGGCTTTCTCCTTGCGCCGTTAAAGAATACTCCACTTTCGGAGGGACGACAGGGTAAACTTCCCTGTGAACGATCAGATCCTGCTCCAGCTCCCTGAGCTGATTCACAAGAATTTTGTGCGTAATATCCGGAATTAAAGCTTTCAGCTCATTAAACCGCTTCGTCCCTTCTTTTCCCAAGTGCCACATAATCAGCATTTTCCACTTCCCGCCTATCACGGCAAGCGTCAATTCCTTTTCGCAATTAAACGTTTTCTCATCCATTCGGCTCACGGGCCATTCTCCTTCCTCTTACTTTTTGTACGGTCATCATCTATTCATACACGCTTACTTTTTCACACAACTTTCATCAGTTTATACTACCACGCAGTTTTGCTGAAACAAAGCGTATTGCCTGCTTGGGACAGTATCCTCAAAGTAACTATTAGACTTCAAAGTGCGTACTTCTCAACATGCGGGGCACTCTATAGAATGAAAATACATAAAAAAGAGGAGTGGATATAAAGTGGAATTACAGCTGGCATTAGACTTAGTAAATATCCCGGAAGCAATTGAACTTGTGAAAGAGGTCGAACCATATATAGATGTTGTAGAAATCGGCACTCCCGTTGTCATTAATGAAGGACTGAAAGCCGTGCAGGAAATGAAAACAGCCTTTCCTCACTTGAAAGTGCTTGCCGATCTTAAAATCATGGATGCAGGCGGTTACGAGATTATGAAAGCGGCAGAAGCGGGAGCCGACATCATCACCGTTTTAGGGGCGACAGACGACTCAACGATCAAAGGGGCGGTTGCCGAAGCAAAAAAACAGCAGAAAAAAATCCTCGTCGACATGATTAACGTAAAAAACCTTGAAACACGGGCAAAAGAAATTGACCAGCTCGGTGTTGATTATATTTGTGTTCACACAGGTTATGATCTTCAAGCAGAAGGAAAAAATTCATTCGAGGAACTGACGGCGATTAAAAAAGCGGTCAAGAGCGCTAAAACCGCAATTGCCGGAGGCATTAAACTTGATACGCTTCCTGAAGCCATCAAACAAAACCCAGATTTAATCATTGTCGGCGGAGGCATTACGGGAGCTGACAATAAAGCGGATGCTGCTGCTAAAATGAAACAGCTGATCACACAAGGATCATGAAAACGACTGAATACTTACATGAAATACTAAATGAAATATCCCGCACCGCAGCATTAATATCCGACAGTGAAGCTGACAAGCTTGCGAATCAGATTTTATCGGCAGATCAAATCTTCACGTCCGGAGCGGGACGTTCCGGCTTTATGGCTAAAGCGTTCGCCATGAGGATGATGCACATCGGTCTGAACGCTTACATCGTCGGTGAGACGCTTACTCCTCCCCTCCAAGAAGGCGGTCTCGTCATCATCGGCTCAGGCTCAGGCGAAACAAAAAGTCTGCTTCATACAGCTGAAAAAGCCAAAAGCCTTAACGGCATCATCACTGCATTAACGATTAACCCCGACTCAAGTCTCGGCAAACTTGCGGATCTTACAATAACGATTCCCGGCTCTCCTAAGGAAGAGACCGGCGGAGACAGAAAGACGATTCAGCCGATGGGTTCTTTATTCGAACAAACTCTTCTGCTGTTTTACGATGCGGTTATTCTAAAAATCATGGAGAAAAAAGAATTGAATTCAGCAGACATGTTTACAAAGCATGCGAATCTGGAATGATTTGCTGACGGCCTTCTTATCAGATGGCCGTCTTTTTATCGTCTTGTTGCGCACGGTCATGCAGACCAAGGTTTTCGGGTCGGACACTCGCAGACGAAGATATCCTGCCGGTGAGCTTATCGCTATAATAAGTCAATTGACGATACACCCGCAACCGTTCATTTCTGAATAGGGAAACTGCAAAAAACACTTTCTGATTGAATTTTTAATGAATAAAGTTGATTTGTGCGGATGGTTTTACAGATATTCAGCTGAATTGCGGCTGAGAAATATATTTTAACAGCTTTACAGCCGGCCGATTCTGCTTTATTCTTGGACCAGCTTTACAGCAATTAAAACTGGAGGTGATTGATACTCTTGAAAACATTAAAAGCACTGCTGCTTGTTCTTATCATCATTGCCGGAGCAGTCGCGGCCCTGATCAAGGGTGATCTTTTCTCAGATAACGAGCAGACCGTTCAGAAGAGTGATTACGACAAAGTAATCCTATTTCCGTCCGATCGATATCCGGAAACAGCAAAGCATATTAAGGACGCGATAAAAGAAGGGCATTCCAGCATATGCACCATTGACAGAGACGGAGTACATAAGCGGCGTGAGCAATCTCTTAAACATGTGCCCGTCAAAACGGGATACGATAGGGATGAATGGCCGATGGCGGTTTGTAAACAGGGCGGAAATAATGCCTCCGTAGAATATATTTCTCCGGCAGACAACCGCGGAGCCGGCTCTTGGGTCGGACACCAGCTTACCAATGATCCCGACGGAACGAGAGTATTATTTAAAATCAAGTAAAAAACAGGAGGAACAGCGCATTGAATAAATCATGGAAACCGCAAGAACTGGCCATTTCTTATCATCAATTTACAATCTTCCAAAAAGATTCAGAACCGCCTGTTATCGATTGGACCGATGAAGCCATTGAAAAAGGATATGCGGAAGCTGACGGAGCTGTTTCATTTGAGGCAAGGAGAAATACGAGGGCATTTATCGTCCTCAGGCTTAACACAAGTGAACCGGTACCATCCTATGAGAAAAAAGCGACTGTTCCCTTTGAGGCTGTAAAAGATGGAATTGAGATTGAAAGCGTGATGTCAAAGCGGCTTTCTTTTAATATTCCGAAAGGCCGATACAGCCTTACCTGTTATTCAGTGCCTGCCGAATTATCCGATCTTCATGCGGATACGTATATTATTGATGCAGCCGCAATGTAAAAGAAATCCCTGAGAGAATCTTATTTCTCTCAGGGAACTTTTATAAACTTTTACCGTTTGTTTCAATTACATTCTGGTACCAATAAAAACTTTTTTTCCTGATCCGTTTCAAATCCTTTTCATCTTCTTCATCTCGATTGATATAGACAAAACCGTAGCGTTTTTGATAGCCGTTCAGCCAGCTTAATAGATCCGTGAATGACCAGCTGCAGTAGCCGATGAGATGAACTCCGTCACTAATGGCCTCTCTGCACTGTTCAAGATGGGAGCGTAAATAGTCAATTCTGTAATCATCCTGAATTGAGCCGTCTTCTTCTATTTTATCGAATTCCCCCAGCCCGTTTTCTGTTATAAAAACCGGCAGCTCATAGCGGCTCGTTATACGCCGGAGGCCGATGCGCAGACCTATCGGGTCAATCGTCCAATCCCAATTACTCGTCACGAGGTTAGGATTCTTTTTCGTTTTAAACAGCCCCGGTATACCAGTATCCTGGTTTGTCCCTTTCTGACCAGTCGTGTTCATTTTCCCCTCCGATACACCGTCAAGAGGATTTCTTTCGTACGTAATCGTCTGATAATAATTAACACCGATAAAATCCGGCTTGCCTTTTGCAAGCAATTCCATATCCCCGGCTTCAATGGCGGGCGCCCAGCCCTTTTCCTTTAAATAATTGAAAGGAATTTGCGGATAAGTCCCCCGGCAATACATATCAAGCCACCAATGGTTCATAAATTCCTCTGCGTTTTCAAATGCAGTTATGTCTTCAGGGTGACTTGTAAGCGGATAAGCCGGTGAATAAGCGAAGCTCGGGCCGATCATGCCGCCAGGAACATATTGTCTGAAGGATTCAATCGCTTTGGCATTAGCTAAAAATGCGATATGATTGGCTTCATAAAATCGTTTTCTGTCCTTTACGCCGGGCGGATGTGCAGCTGTAATAAACCCGTTATGAAAATTATAATTCTGCTCATTTAACGTGACCCAGTATTTCACCTTGCCGGCGAATCTTTTGTATAACGCAATACAGTAATTATTAAAATCATCAATCATTTTTCTTGATTCAAAGCCGCCGTATTCATCCATCAGCGCCTGAGGCAAGTCCCAGTGATAAAGAGTCAGCACCGGCTCAATATCGTTAGAAATCAATTCATCGATCAGGTCTTCGTAAAATGCGATCCCTGATTCGTTGATTTCCCCTCTGCCATTCGGAAAAATTCTCGGCCAGCTGACAGAAAAGCGGTAAGCTTTCAAACCCATTTCTGCCATCAAGGCGATATCTTCTTTATAACGCTCATAATGGCCGACTGCTGTATCGCCATTTGAGCCTTTAAACGTTTTACCCGGTATTTTCGTGAATAAGTCCCATACTGAAGGTCCTTTACCGTCTTTATTCCAGGCTCCTTCAACCTGATAGGCAGCCGAGGCTGACCCCCATAGAAATGTATCAGGGAACAGGCCCTGTTTTTTATGTATCATGTGTTTCATCCTCCTGATGCGTATGATATTGATATCATACGTTATGAAACGCGTTTCAGAGCAATCCCGATAAAAACAAAAAAGCATCCGGCTTGCCGGATGCTTAAGAATGATGATGCCGCTTTTCCAATTTATGAGGCGGAGGCTTCGGGACAAACCCATTTCGTTTCATCATGTTAAAGCGCCTGTCCATATGCTGTTTAATATGTTCTGCTTTTTCTTTCGGCAGGACTCCGTACTCAACATATTTGGATATGACATGTTTTCGTTTTTCGAGCACTTCTTTTTCAAGTAATTCAATTTCTTTTTTCTGCTGTTCCGTGAGTGACATGGTTGAAGGCATTTTTGTTCCGGCGGCGTGTGCCGGCATTGTGAAAACCATTGCTGTAATGAAAAACGCAGCTAAAGACAATGCAGCTTTTTTCATGACTCTTTCCTCCTTTAACGTTTGTTATATGTTGCTCCCTCATCCATTTTTTATGCAAAAAAAGAGCGAAATTATTCGCTCTTTTCAATCGATTCGTCCGGCAGCGCGTATGTGACATACGTTCCCGCTACAAAATCGTGGATTGACCGTTTGTCTTCTCTCATTCCGACCATGAATGCGCTCACGATCACACCGATTCCAAACGTCACGCCATATATCAGGCCGCCCACAAGTACTCTCAAAATCATAGTGAGGAAGCCTACCTGAGTGCCGTCTTTTTTGACGATGCGGATACCGCAGATCTTTTTGCCGATAACATAACCGTTCCAGTATACAGGGAGCAAAATAGCATAAAGAGTCAAAATGATGCTGATCATTGTGCTCTCATTCGGATCTTTTCCTGTTGCCAGCATAAAAATAATCGCCAAAGGCACTGAAGTAATTAAATAGTCGAGTACCACGGCTCCCAATCTGATCCAAAATCCCGCCGGTCTGTAAATATTCATCGTGTTTCTCCTCGCTATGGCTTTATAATCACTTTAATGTTGCCATCTTCTTTTTTGTCAAATATATCATATGCAGCAGGAGCTTCCGCAAGACTCATTTTGTGTGTAATGATATCCGTCGGATCAATTTCATTTTGTTCGATCATTTGATACAGCATCGGCATCAGATGAATAACGGGTGCCTGGCCCATTTTTAAAGAAACGTTGCGTGTGAAAAAATCACCGAGCGGAAAGCCGTCCGCTTCAGAAATGTATGCGCCCGTGAGCTGCACGGTTCCGAACTTTTTAACGGCTTCTGATGCTGTAAGAATCGGACTGATCGTTCCGAACTGATTCGGTTTTTGCTCTGTTTTTTCTTTTGAAAGCGGCGTGCCGTCCATTCCGACACAATCAATCACTACATCCGCGCCCCCTGACGTTTGTTCATGCAGCAGTTTCCCGATCTCATCATGTTCTGAAAAATTGAAGGTCTCTGCTCCGTTTATACGTCTCGCATGTTCAAGGCGGTGCGGGACTTGATCAACTGCGATAACCCGGTTAGCTCCTTTTTTCCACGCGAATTTTTGCGCCATTAAGCCGATCGGACCTGATCCCAGAATCACGACTGTATCTCCTTTTTTCACTCCGCTGTGCTGGACGCTCCAAAAGGCGGTCGGCATGACATCTGACAGAAGCAGCACCTGCTCATCTTCAAGCTCACTGTCTGCCGGAACCAGAAAAGAAGAGAAATCAGCATAAGGAACACGTAAATATTCAGCCTGCCCGCCGGGATAATTACCGTTAAACTCCGAAAAACCGAATAAGCCGCCGGCATCTGTATGAGGATTTGGATTAGATTCATCACACTGGCTTTCCATCTGGTGCTTGCAATAATGACATTCTCCGCAGCCGATGTTAAAAGGAATCACGACCCGATCGCCTTTTTTCAGCTTTTTGACTTGACTGCCCGTTTCTTCAACGATTCCCATCGGCTCATGCCCGACGATATAACCCGGATCGGCGGGTATTCCGTTTTTATATAAATGAAGGTCTGAACCGCATATCCCGGTTGCGGTGATTCGAACGATGACATCTCTCTCATCTTGAATGGCGGGTGCCGGGACTTCTTTCACTTCCATATGTTCTTTTCCTTGGTATGTCAGTGCTTTCACACTTGGTCAGCTCCTTTTTCATCACTCCTTCCCTTTTCACCTGCTTCTAAACTTGGCCGGTATGTTATTCGGCCCGCTGAATATCCCATTGAAAAGGATCTTCAAGCTGCGACCAATCGGAATCAAACTCAGACGGCGTGAGCAGGCACTGATCCAATTCCTTTGTAATGGCTGCTTCATCTAAATCTGTTCCGATAAACACCAGGTTCGTATGACGGTCTCCGAATTGGTCGTCCCAATCTTCCAGAATCTCCGGTTCCTGCTGTTTGATCTGCTCCTGCTCAAGTTTCGGCATTGCCGCCACCCAATAAGAAACAGGCTCAATCGAAACCGCCGGACCCGCCTGAGACATCAGCAGCGCAAGGCTGTTGCGGGTTGCGCACCAAACAATTCCTTTTGCGCGCACAATGCTGTCAGGCATTGATTGATGCAGCCAGCTGTCAAAACGAGCGGTATGAAACGGCAGACGCCGCGAGTACACAAACGAAGTGATGCCGTACTCTTCCGTTTCGGGAGTGTGCGCTTCATGACCTGCCGTCAGTTCCTTTATCCATCCTGCTGATGAACTCGCTTCCTCAAACTCAAATAAACCGGTATTCAATATGTATTCGGCGGGCACTTCTCCGCGGACGGACCGGATCAGTCTGGCGCGGGGCTGTAATGCGCGAAGGACCGTTTCCAGCTGTTCAAGCTCTTTTTCGCCCACCATGTCGCATTTATTTAAAATGAGTACATCACAAAACTCGATTTGGTCAATTAATAAATCGGCAATCACCCGTTCATCCTCTTCTCCTACCGCTTCCTTCCGGTCAAGAAGGCTGTCACCGGACTGGAAATCATGCCAGAAGCGGTTTGCATCCACCACGGTCACCATTGTGTCCAGCCTGCAGAATGTTGTCAGATCAATGCCCATTTCTTCATCTATATAAGAAAATGTCTGGGCAACGGGAATCGGTTCGCTGATCCCTGTTGATTCAATCACAATATAATCAAATCTGCCGTCTTTCGCGAGTTTCTCAACTTCGACTAATAAATCTTCACGCAGCGTGCAGCAGATACAGCCGTTGGATAATTCTACGAGTTTCTCATCCGTCCTTGACAAGCCGCCTCCCTGCTTCACCAAGCCCGCGTCTATATTTACTTCGCTCATGTCATTGACGATGACGGCAATTTTTAAACCGTTGCGGTTTTGTAAAATATGATTCAAAACGGTCGTCTTTCCGGCACCAAGATAGCCGCTCAATACTGTAACCGGAATTTTTTTCATAAAATAGCCTCCTGACAAAATAGAATGATTACGATTTATACCCTGCACCTGCCTTATTATCATCATGATGTACATTATTATAAATCGTAATCGTTACTATTTATTCTGATGTATTCTCCGTTTAAAATCAAGTGAAAAATAATCAATCATAAAAAAGACACGCTGTCATACGTGTCTTCCGCCCAAACTTAAACATCCGCAGGACTGTTTTCAGTGCCACAGCTTTTTCTCCAAAAATAGCCTGCGGCCAGAACAAGCACAAATGCGAGCAATGTGATACATGAGAAAGAGATAAAACCGATCGCATAAGTTCCCGTCATCTGCTTCAATGATCCTAAAATATTCGGAAGGAAAAAACCCCCTATGCCGCCGGCTGCTCCGACGATTCCCGTCACCATTCCGATTTCTTTTGCAAAGTGCTGAGGGACAAGCTGAAATACCGCTCCGTTGCCCATACCGAGCGCCATCATTCCGATAAACAGCAGAACGATCACCGTTGAAAGCGGAGGCAGACTGCTGACTCCCGCCATACACAGAGCCGCGATGACAAACAGTACAGCCAGAACTTTCGCACCTCCCGCCCGGTCTGAAATCCAGCCTCCTGCAGGGCGAAAAAAACTGCCCGCTGCGACACATATTGTGACGAAATCACCGGCATGGATTTTTGACAATTGATATTGATCAACGAAAAAAATCGCCAAAAAACTTGATAATCCCACAAAACCTCCGAAAGTGACGCCGTACAGAAGACAGAAACACCATGTTTCCTTCTGCCTGAAAACGTGAAGGTAGTTTTTAAGCGGCTGCGGTGCGGGCTGTGCAGGAGAGTCCTTCGCCATGACGATAAACAGTATAAAAACGATCATCAACGGAAGAAGCGCAATTCCCATTACACTGTGCCACCCAAACTGTTCCGCAAGGCGGGGACCGAACAATGTCGCAAACAAAGTGCCGCTGTTGCCGGCACCTGCTATCCCCATCGCAAGCCCCTGCAAGTGAGGCGGATACCACCGGCTCGCCATCGGAAGCGCAACAGCAAAACTTGCGCCCGCTACGCCCAGCAGAATGCCGATCGCATACAGCTCAGTCAAAGAACGGCCGCCGAATGCCCCCCAAAGCAGCGGGATCATCGTGATCAGCATCCCGATCACAGCTGTTTTCTTCGGCCCGATCCTGTCCGTTAACACACCTAAAATGATCCGAAACACAGATCCTGATAAGATCGGCAGAGCCACGACAAACCCTTTTTCAAAAGAAGATAACCCGAAATCCTGAGAAATATAAACGCCGAGCGCCCCCAGCATTACCCAAATCATAAAACTCACATCAAAATATAAGAAGGAACAGAGCAGAGTGAGCGGATGACCGCTTGTTTTTAATTCCGACAGCTTCATAACATTCTCCTTTCCGGTCTTCTATCATTTCAAATTGCTGAATCAAGAATATATGACCGGCATTCACCGGAAAAGACATGTGTAAGATAATGCGACACATTTAATGCGTTAATCAGGCAATGTGCCATAATTTCTCATAGAGAAGCAATCTTACAGGCAGCTGCAAAGGAGGTTTGGCGAATGAAGAAACAACGATTAATTGCAGCAGGGAACGGAATGGCCGGAATCCGCTGTATTGAACACATTTTAAAGATGAACCGTGACATGTTTGAGATTTTCATTTTCGGAAGCGAACCTCATCCCAATTACAATCGCATTCTCTTATCCTCCGTTTTACAAGGTGAGGTTTCGCTTGATGACATTACGCTGAATAGCCGCGAATGGTACGAAAAAAACGGAATTACGCTTTACACGGGAGAAACGGTTGTACACATTGATACAGAACGGCAGGTTGTCACAACGGATCGGAAGCGCAGCATGACTTACGATCAAATCATCCTTGCAACGGGCTCCTCTCCTTATATTCTCCCCATACCCGGAGCAGATAAAGAAGGTGTGTACGGCTTTCGGACAATAGAAGACTGCCAATCCCTTATCAATGCGGCCGGCCGGTATCAAAAGGCGGCGGTCATCGGCGCCGGTTTATTAGGTCTTGAAGCGGCCGTCGGCTTACGGCAGCTCGGCATGGACGTCAGCGTCATTCACCACTCTTCCGCCATTATGCAAAAACAGCTTGATCAAACGGCATCCCGCCTGCTGCAGAAAGAGCTGGAACGAAAAGGCTTAGTCTTTCTTTTAGAGAAAGACACGGCATCCATTACAGGGAACTCACGGGCGGAAGGCATCCGTTTCAAAGACGGTTGTTCCATAGAAGCAGACCTGATTGTCATGGCCGCCGGTGTGAAGCCCAATATCCGATTGGCTGCATCTGCCGGACTTTCAGTGAACAGAGGAATCATCGTCAATCAATTCATGCAGACGAACAAACCGAATGTGTATACCGTCGGTGAATGCGCGGAGCATGACGGGATTGTATACGGATTGGCGGCGCCGCTTTATGAACAGGGAAAAGTGCTCGCGCAGCATCTATGCGGCGTCCCGTGCGAAGGGTTTCAGGGCTTTGCACAATCTGCGGCCTTAAAAATAGCCGGTATTGATGTATGGTCGGCAGGAAAGGTGCACGAGGATGAGCACACAGCCGGCATATTGTTCCATGATGAGCATGCAGGCATCTACAAAAAAGCGCTCTTTGAGGACGATAAACCGGCCGGCTTTATTTTATTCGGGGACACGCGCGGTAAACAGCGGCTTCTCGACAGTCTTGTGAAGCAAAGGGACATTTCCATCGTAAAAAAACAGCTCATGGAACCGGATCAAGGCGGTATATCCTTTGAATCCATGCCTCCCCATGAAACCATTTGCCAATGCAGCTCAGTGACCAAGTGCTCCATTGAAGAAGCGGTGAACAAATATGGCTTAAAAACCGCGGAGGAAGTGAAGCACATGACAAAAGCGTCCGGGTCTTGCGGAGGATGCAGGCCGCTCGTTGAAGACTTGCTGAAATATATGGCGAGCGATGATTACACAAAATCCTCCCGCCAGCCTTCGTTTTGCGGCTGCACCGATTTGACAGAAGAAGAAGTCATCGCCGAAATTCGCCGCCGTCCGTTCACTGATGCCGCCGAGGTAATGAGAGAGATCGGCTGGAAAACAGAAAACGGCTGCCGCATTTGTATTCCGGCGCTTCACTATTACTTGGAAAGGACGCGGCCTGATTTTATGCAGTTCAATGAAATATCGGCAGAAGAGACATGCACCCTGATTCCGCAAATGTACGGCGGACTGACACGTGCGGCAGAGCTCAAAAACATCGCAGACGTCATCGAAGCATACAGCATCCCCGGCGTTTCGATGACTGACAGTCACCGGCTGAGGCTTTCCGGAATCAGGCCAAATGACCTTGCAAGCATCAGAAAAGCACTGAACATGCCGGTTTTCTCCCCCCGGCACCGCAGGACGATTCAAATCAGAGCATGTACGTGCGGACAGCATCGCTCCTTTCAAGAGCTGGCAAGCAAGATTGAACGAGATACCGACACGCTTGCCGTCCCCGCTTATATATCCGTCAGCTTGTCATGTGAAAACAATTGCACCGATGCTTACATTCAGGATATCGGCGCGCTTCAGACACAAACTTGCTGGGAGATTTATATCGGGGGCGTCCGCGGAAAACAAGCCCGCGCCGGCAGCCTTTTTTGTGTGACGGATAACGAAGACAGTACCGCCGCTATGATGAAAGGCCTTATTCAATATTATCGCGAAACGGCTCACTACAACGAAGCGATTTATCAATGGGTTGACAGACTCGGCCTCGTCCATATCAGAGAAATGCTGTTTGAAGAAGATATGCGGACACAGCTTCTGAAAAATCTCCGTTCAGACATATCCCTGCTGCAAAACCTGTCTGCCGGGAAAACGCCATACGAAAGGATGAAGCTTTTTGACTGAACCGATGCTCCGTTATTTCCGTGACAAACTGCAAGATATTCAATCGGAAAAAACATATGAGACGCAATGCCCGTTCTGCAGCATGCAATGCAAAATGCAGCTTACGGAACAAACCTTCGCGGCACGGAAGAAATACACTGCAATCGGCATTGATAATCCGACGACACATGGCCGTATATGTACAAAAGGCATGAATGCCCATCAGCATGCCGTGCACTCTTCCCGCATTACACGCCCCCTGCTTAAAAAAAACGGTGAATTTGTGCCTGTCTCTTGGGCTGAAGCACTGAATCGCATTAAGGAACAAATCAATCTGATCCAAACCGAACACGGCAATGATGCGATGGCCGTCTACGGGAGCGCCTCAATTACAAATGAAGAAGCCTATCTGCTTGGAAAGTTCGCACGGGTTGGCTTACAGACGAAATACATCGATTACAACGGGCGGCTCTGTATGTCTGCCGCAGCAACGGCGGCCGGCCAGACATTCGGCGCGGACAGGGGCCTGACGAATCCATTATCGGACATCCCGCATACACGTGTCATCATCCTGGCCGGCACCAATATCGCCGAATGCCAGCCGACGATCATGCCGTATTTTGATAAAGCGAAAGAAAACGGAGCTTACATTATCGCCATTGATCCCCGGGAAACGGCGACGACCAAAATAGCCGATCTTCACCTGAAAATCAAGCCCGGCACAGACGCAGCCCTGGCAAACGGACTCGTCAAAATCTGCATTGACGAACAGCTTACAGACAAAGACTTTATCCGCACACGCACAAACGGATTCGATAAGCTCAAACAGCATACCGACGCTTTGGATCTGAAAGAGATCTCCGAGCAGACAAGTGTTCCTTTGGAGCATATGCGAAAGGCCGCCGTGAAGTTTGCCAAGGAAACATCCGGCATGCTGTTTACAGCGCGGGGGATCGAACAGCAGACTGACGGTACCGCGGCAGTGAAAGCTTTCTTAAATATGGTGCTGATCACCGGAAAAATCGGCAAGCCCTTCTCAGGTTACGGGGCGATTACCGGTCAAGGCAACGGACAAGGCGCGAGAGAACACGGCCAAAAAGCGGATCAGCTTCCGGGCTACCGTTCTATCGAAAATGAAGAACACCGGGCGTATATTGCGAAGATGTGGGGGATTCATCAGGATGAGCTGCCGCAAAAAGGCGTCTCAGCCTATGAAATGATAGAAAAAATAGATAGCGGCGACATCAAAGGACTGTTTCTCATGTGTTCCAATCCGGCTGTTTCCGGCCCAAATGCGAATTTCGTCAAGCAGGCAATCAAGAAACTGAGATTTTTTGTCGCAGTTGACTTATTTATTTCTGAGACCGCGGCATTCGCGGATGTGATTTTACCCGCCTCCTCTTATTTGGAAGACGAAGGCACGATGACAAATGTAGAAGGCCGCGTGACATTAAGAGAAGCGAGCCGCACCTGTCCCGGAGAAGCGAAACATGATTGGCAGATCATCTGTGACATTGCCTCGGCTCTTGGTAAAGGGCATTATTTTCCCTATACGTCGGCGGAGGAAATCTTTAACGAACTGAGAGAAGCAAGCCGCGGCGGAATTGCTGATTACGCAGGCATCACCTATGACAGGCTCAGGCGGGAAGGCGGCATTCAGTGGCCATGTCCTGAAGCGGATCACCCCGGAACCGGGCGATTGTTTGAGCACTCATTTGCCCATCCCGATCACAGAGCTGAATTAAGCGTGATTCCAAATGAACCGGCCGTCCCGAAAGAGAAACCGAGCGCCGGCTATCCGCTTTATTTAACCACGGGCAGGGTGATGTCTCATTACTTAACGGGTGTACAAACGAGAAAAAGCTCCGCCCTGGCTGCAAGACATTTCGAATCCTTTGTGGAAATCCACCCAAAAACGGCGGCCGACTATCATATCGAAGACCGTGTTCTCGTGAAAGTAGAATCCCCCCGGGGCAGCATCACGGTCCGGAGCAGATGGTCGGAGAAAGTACGAAAAGACACGTTGTTTGTTCCCATCCATTGGTCTGACACGCAAAACGTCAACGATTTAATTGGTGAAGCCTTGGACCCGGACTGTAAAATGCCCGGTTTTAAGATGTGCGCGGTACGAATCAGCCCTATATAATTTTTCATAAAATTTTTAGATTTTTTAGTATTTTTTGTTACATTTCATAACATGCATCTTAAATATTTGTTTTTGCTGTGCTACGCTAAAAAAAACAAAGATAAGGAGCGGATCATCTGATGGGAAAAAAACAGCTAGTTCTTGTTGGAAATGGAATGGCCGGGGTAAGAGCGATTGAAGAAATACTGCGTGTTTCAAAAGACGAATTCGAGATTACAATATTCGGGGCCGAACCTCATCCCAACTATAACCGAATCCTTCTGTCAAAAGTGCTGCAAGGCGATACCGACATTCAAGACATTACGTTAAACGATTGGAACTGGTACAAAGAAAACAACATTCAGCTGTATACCGGTGAAACAGTCATCAAAGTCGACACGGAAAACAAAACCGTCATCACCGATGCAGACAGAATCCAGCCTTACGATGAACTCATCCTGGCGACAGGCTCTGTCCCTTTTATCCTTCCGATTCCGGGCGCAGACAAAAAAGGCGTCACGGCATTCCGGGATATAAAAGATACAGACACGATGCTCGCCGCGTCAAAACAATATAAAAAAGCAGCCGTCATCGGCGGAGGACTGCTGGGTTTGGAAGCCGCACGCGGACTGCTGAACCTCGGCATGGACGTGTCTGTCATCCACCTCGCCCCATTCCTGATGGAGCGCCAGCTTGACGCAGCGGCGGGACGCCTGCTGCAAAACGAATTAGAGAAACAAGGCATGACCTTTTTCCTTGAAAAGCAAACCGAAGAAATTCTCGGTACTGACCGTGTCGAAGGCGTACGCTTTAAAGACGGCACAAGCATCGAAGCTGATCTGGTCGTCATGGCCGTCGGCATCCGCCCGAATACACAGCTTGGCACAGAAAGCGGCATTCCGGTAAACCGCGGAATCATTGTCAACGATTATATGCAGACTGACATTCCGCACATTTACGCGGTCGGTGAATGTGCCGAGCACCGCGGAATCGCATACGGTCTTGTGGCGCCGCTCTATGAACAGGCAAAAGTGCTGGCCAAACATATTTGCGGCATTGAAACAAAACCGTATGAAGGCTCCGTTCTCTCCACTCAATTAAAGGTATCAGGCGTCGAAGTCTTCTCTGCCGGTGACTTTAACGAATCAGAGGACAAAAAAGCGATTAAAGTGTTCGATGAGCAGGACGGCATTTATAAAAAAATCGTCCTGAGGGGCAATCAAATTGTCGGCGCTGTTTTGTTCGGAGACAGCAGCGAGGGCAGCCGCCTGTTTTCAATGATTCAAAAACAAGCCGATATCTCTGAAACCTCCAAAATATCAATCTTACAGCCTCTTGATCAGGAAGCAGGCGCAAGCATGACCGCGGCGATGAGCGACGATGAAATCATCTGCGGGTGCAACGGCGTTTCAAAAGGCGCGATTATTCAAGCCATTCAGGAAAAAGGCTGCACATCAACGGACGAAATCAAAGCATGCACCGGGGCATCCCGTTCCTGCGGAGGCTGTAAACCGCTCGTGGACGACATTCTTCAATATACACTGGGCTCAGAATTTGACGCGTCCGCGCAAAAAGAAGCGATTTGCGGCTGTACCTCACTGTCGAGAGATGAAGTCGTAGAAGAAATCAAAGCCAAAGGGCTGTCCCATACAAGAGAAATCATGAACGTGCTCGGATGGAAAACGCCGGAGGGCTGCTCCAAATGCCGGCCTGCCCTCAACTACTACTTAGGCATGATTAATCCGGCTACATACGAGGATGACAGAACATCCCGTTTTGTGAACGAACGGATGCACGCCAATATTCAAAAGGACGGAACATACTCAGTCGTTCCCCGGATGTACGGGGGCGTAACCAACTCTCAAGATCTCCGCAAGATCGCCGATGTCGTCGACAAATATGAGATCCCGCTCGTTAAAATGACAGGCGGCCAGCGAATTGATCTCATCGGCGTCAAAAAAGAAGACCTGCCGAAAGTATGGGCCGAGCTTGATATGCCGTCAGGCTACGCGTACGGAAAAACACTCCGCACGGTAAAAACGTGCGTAGGCGAACAATTCTGCCGCTTCGGCACGCAAGACTCCATGGCACTGGGCATTGCGCTTGAGAAAAAATTCGAAGGGCTCAATACGCCTCATAAGGTCAAAATGGCCGTGTCCGCCTGCCCTCGGAACTGTGCGGAATCAGGCATTAAGGACCTTGGCGTTGTCGGCATCGACGGAGGCTGGGAGCTTTATGTCGGCGGAAACGGCGGAACCCATTTGCGCGCCGGTGATTTGCTGATGAAAGTAAAAACGAATGAAGAAGTCTTAGAATATGCGGGTGCTTACCTTCAGTACTACAGAGAAACGGCAAACTATCTGGAGCGGACATCCGCATGGCTTGAGCGCGTCGGTTTATCTCATGTCCAATCCGTATTAAACGATCCGGAAAAACGGCAGGAGCTCAACGACAGAATGAATGAGACACTCTCTGTCCACAAAGATCCGTGGCAATACTTCCTTAAAGATAAAAAAGCATCTCAAGATCTATTCGAAAATGTCGTCACGACTTCATAAAACAGTAAGGGGGAACGGACATGGTTAATAAAGATATGACAAAGGTTTGCATAGGCAAAGTAAACGAATTACCCGAGGAGTTAGGAAAAACCGTATATATAGAAGATAAAGAGCTTGCCGTATTTAAGCTTTCTGACGGGAGCGTCCGCGCCGTCGAAAACCGCTGTCCCCATAAAGGGGGCGTCTTGGCTGAAGGTATCGTCAGCGGAGAATACGTCTTCTGCCCGATGCATGACTGGAAAATCTCCTTAGAAGACGGAAAAGTCCAAGAGCCGGATCATGGCTGTGTCAAAACATACGAAACACTGATCGAAGGAGAGAATGTATACCTCCTGTATTGATCAGACCGGATCACTTTTTCAAGTGGTCCTTCATTTTTTAAATTGCTGAAGGGATGACGCCATCATGAAAAACGGAATCGTATATTTTGTCGGTGCCGGACCAGGAGACCCGGGGCTGATCACCGTAAAAGGAAAACAGGCTCTGGAGAAAGCGGATATTATTTTGTATGACCGGCTCGCAAACCCAAAGTTTCTTGAATATGCCTCACCGGACTGCCGGTTCATTTATTGCGGAAAGCTGCCCGACCGCCATTTTATGAAACAGTCTGAGATAAATGCCCTGCTGATTGAAAAAGCGGCGGAGGGCTGCACCGTAGTCCGCTTGAAAGGCGGAGACCCAAGTGTGTTCGGCAGAGTCGGCGAAGAAGCAGAGGCGCTTCATCAGCACAGCATCCGCTATGAAATGGTGCCCGGCATCACCTCGGGAATCGCAGCGCCGCTGTATGCGGGAGTCCCCGTCACCCATCGTGATTTCGCTTCGTCCTTCGCGATGATCACCGCTCATGATACATCATTGCAAGGCAGGCCGAATCTCGACTGGGAAGGGCTTGCCCGAAGCGTTCAAACGCTTGTGTTTTACATGGGCGTTAAAAATCTGTCATTTATATGCCGTAAGCTTACGGAGTACGGAAAATCCCCTTCCGTTCCCGTACTCGTCATTCAATGGGGGACGTGGGGGCGGCAGCGGAGCGTTAAAGGAACGCTTCAGGATATCCATGAAAAAGTTCAAAGCCAAAACATCACCAACCCCGCCATTATCGTCATCGGTGATATTGTCAATTTTCAAACACACAGCTGGTTTGAAAGCAAACCGTTCATCGGGCGGCATATCATGGTTGTCACTCATGGCGATGAAGAACATACATTGACAGACAAGCTGCGCGAGTATGGCGCCGATGTTATCGAGTGGCCGAAGCGGATCGTTAAAAAAATGCCCGCAAACGAAAACATCCTGAAACAGATCAGCACCTTTGAACAACTATTTTTTACATCACGCCTTGCGGTATGCGAATTCTTTGACACACTGGCTTTCAAGCAGATCGACATCCGCCGGGTGACCGCAAGCCTGAATGCAGCGACTGAGGCCGCAAAGACGGAACTGACAAAACGGGGCTTTCTCCTATCCGAATGTCAACATGATTCTCCGCATTCGCTTATTGTGGGAAGCCGTCAAGCGACAGAAAACTTGCCAGACTCAAAATCATGCTCTTTTTATATCACCCATGAACATATCGCGGATGAGCGGTTCACTTCCATGATCGAACGCACGATCAGTGAGTCTCCTCTGCAAATGATTATCTGTACGGGCAAAGAATCCGCTCAGCATTTGATCAGCGCCGGAAAACAAATCGGCATATCACCGAATCCGTCAGCAAACCGCCCTCCCGTCATCTGCATGGGCGAAGACGTCCCCGCCGGCTGCGGGTTTACCGCCGTGAAAAATCAGGAACAGTTATTTGCGTTTATACGAAATGAAATGAAAGACATGCTCGTTCACAGCTGATACGCCGGAATGCTTTTCTGACCCCCCAGGCTCAACATCGGGGGTCAGCCCTTTTTTATTGTGTCACCAATTTTTTATGGTGAGTCGAATACATCGCCATCTGATCCGCCTGCGGGTCCAAATAGGCTTTGGCGCTGTTCACGGCGGTCGGCCCCTCCGTGAAACCGCCTGCAATCAATCTGAGCTTACTTTCATAATGGGCGGCGTCACCGGCGACAAACACGCCCGGAAGATTCGTCCGCATATGTCTGTCAGCTTTAATCCTGCCTTCTTCTATCTCAAGCCCCCAGTCCTTCATCGGACCGAGATCAATTTTAAATCCGTGGTTGATAATGAGCTCATCAAGCTTGATGTCTTCAGAAAGTCCGGACTCAGTTTGGCAAACGGT
Organism: Bacillus sp. FSL K6-2861; assembly: GCF_038630725.1. Taxonomy (NCBI): domain Bacteria; kingdom Bacillati; phylum Bacillota; class Bacilli; order Caryophanales; family Bacillaceae; genus Bacillus; species Bacillus sp. FSL K6-2861. The sequence continues at coordinate 354,561 of NZ_CP152037.1, read as the reverse complement.
GACGCTCTCGATCCGTTCTCCGGTGCCGTTGAGATGCTTCAGACGATACGGCGCAAGCACCCGCACGGAAGACCGCTTCATTTTCGCCACGCTGCTTTCCAAACCGCCGAACTCCTCCCTGCGGTGCAAGACGGTAACAGACGCCGCAATCGGTTCCAGCTCATTCGCCCAGTCAACCGCGGTATCTCCCCCTCCGGAAATCACGACATGCTTCCCCTGAAACGCATCAAGCTTCTCCACTTTATAATGAAGGTTCTTTCCCGAATAACGGCTCGCATCCGCGCTGTCAAGTTCATTGACCTCAAGCGTTCCCATGCCGACGGCCAAAATCACCGTGCGTGTATAGTGCTTTTCCCCTTCGGAACTTTCCAGCACAATGGTTCCGTCTTCCAGCCGTTTAAATCCGGTCACCCGCTGATTCAACACGATATCCGGCTCAAATGTCGCAGCCTGTTCCTTCAGCTGCTTAATCAGCTGTTCTCCGGCAATCCCGGGTATTCCGCCGATATCACGGATGATTTTTTCAGGGAAAAACATAGACACTTTCCCTCCGAGCCGCGGCAAAAACTCGATCACTTTCGTTTTCAGCTCGCGCATCCCGCAATAAAAAGCCGCAAACAGGCCGATCGGGCCTCCGCCTATAATCGTGACGTCATACACCTCATGATTTTCCGCCATCGTTCTGCCTCCCGTTTATATCTATACTTCAACATTTTTAATTGAGAATCAATATCAATAAAAGTATAACACACATCGAGCAGCAGTGTTTATTCATTTCTCTCTTGCGGGAAAGGAGTGATTCAGAAGTGAGGTTCTGAGATTGATAAGCGGGAAGGTATTAAAACTGAAACCAGTACGGCGACTGGTTTCTTTTTTATCTCTTTTTCATCAGCATGATATCGAGATACAGCTGGCACCTTGTCCTGAAGTCGTTTAAATTAATTGATGTCATGTCAAGAATCTGTTTGATACGGTAGTTCAATGTGTTTTGATGAATAAAAAGCTGTTCTGCGGCTGGTTTTGTTTTGCAGTTATTGAGGAGATAGATTTCTAACGTTTTCAGCAGTTCGGTACTGCTTTCTCTGTCTTTGGCTTTTAATAACGCTAAATCATCGTTTACATATTCCAGTGAGGCGTTTTTTTCTTCGATGCTTTCAAGATAGCGGTAAATCCCGAGCTTACTGTATTCGTACGGGATATTTTCCTGGTTTCCGGTAATTTCGGCGGCCTTTATGACTTCAAGGGCCTCTATATAACTTTTGCCGAGCTTCAGGATGCTGCTGTATTCATTGCCGATTCCGATATAGATGGGAGTGGGGATCTTCTGAAAGTGAAAATGAGTCAGCAGTTTGTGGATGAATTCAGATGCTGCCGAAGTGCCGGAGCTTTTTTGCGAGAAGCTTGCGACGACGATGACAATATTGGAATCAATGGTTAAGACGTGACTGACTTTATCCCGCAAATTCAAGTACGATTTGATGTTTTCCTTCACATCTTCGACTGCCTCCCCATCCCCATTTGCGGCGTGCAGGACGACTACCGAAAAAACCGACGGCAGCACGGCGTTCATCTTTTCCGCTTCCCGCCTGAACTCCTTTTCAGAGGAGAATTGCTGAAAGATCGCCCGTTTCACCAGGTCTTCCGCTCTCTCTTCTTTTTCCTGTTTCAGCCGGTTCGTTTTATAGATGATTTTTCCGACATGGAATGAAGTTTCATATAAAAAATCGAGCTCCTCGTCCGTCAAGTTTCGGTCGAGCTCCTGAATCCAGATGTAGCCCATCACTTCCCCTTTATGTTTTGCGCTTACAACCACTCTCTGATTCAGTCCGATACTGTCTATTTTTTCGACACGGAACGGTTCAGGAACGGTTTTCAGCTTTTCGATCACCCCGTCCTTCAGAAACCTTTCAAAAATCTGCACGGGGCATTTTTTTGAAAATATCGTCTGCTGGTTGGCGGAGTCGAAGTGATTAATGTAATAAGAATTATAGGCAAGCAAAAAGAAATCCGCGCTTTCCAGAATAACGGGCTTCTGCAATTCATAACTGATGAAATCAATTAATTTATCAATGTCCGTAAATGAAAAAACTCTCTCTAAAAGCTCTTCCATACCTATTTCTCCTATGCTCTTTTTATCTTTATCATACTCTGCGGGGTGACTTTTTGTATAGAAAAAAATTCACATATTCCCAAAACGGAATTATCCGAAAGCCTGTATCGTGAAAAGAGGAAAAAGGGCGGTCCCTTCTTCCTCTCGTTCCTTGCTTTTATTGAGAAAGTGTATCACGGTACTCATGAAACTGATCTGTGACATCTTTTGACGGAGCCTGTGTCAATAAGCTGACGACAAATACAGCGGCAAGGCTTACAGCAAAGCCCGGAATGATTTCGTACAAAAAGTCTGAAAGACCGGCATTCGCCCAAATGATTACGGTAATCGCTCCCGCAATCATGCCGGCGAGTGCCCCCCATTTCGTCATCCGTTTCCAAAATAAACTGAGCAGTACGACCGGCCCGAATGAAGCGCCGAATCCCGCCCATGCATAGCTGACAAGACCAAGTATCGTGTTGTTTTTCTCCCAGGCGAGCACCAAAGCGATGATTGACACCGCAAGCACTGCCATTCTCCCCAGAAATACGAGTTCCTTATCAGAAGCCGAACGCCTGAACATGGACTTATACAAGTCCTCCACTAAAGAACTGGACGTAACGAGCAGCTGAGACGAAATCGTACTCATAATGGCCGCTAAAATCGCAGAAATGAGAAATCCCGTAATAATCGGGTGGAACAGAATGTTGCCGAGCTGAATAAAAATGGTTTCCGGATCAGCCAGCTTCAGTCCGTGCTGGTGGTAATACGCGATTCCCGCAAGACCCGTAAACAGCGCGCCTAGTGCAGACAAAATCATCCATCCCATTCCGATCCGTCTGGCGCGTTTGATTTCTTTCACAGATGTGATTGCCATAAAGCGCACAATAATATGCGGCTGCCCGAAATAGCCGAGCCCCCACGCAAATAAAGAAATAATGCCAAGGACGGTCGTCCCTTTGAACATGTTAAACAGTTCCGGGTTGACGGAACGGATATCGGCAACGGTTTCTCCCGGGCCGCCCGTATGGAAAATCGTCACAATCGGCACAAGAATAAGCGCCGCAAACATAATGATCCCTTGAACAAAGTCCGTCCAGCTTACCGCCAAAAAGCCCCCGAACAAGGTGTAGGCGACAACGACGCCTGTCACGACCCACAGTCCCGTGTGGTAATTCAACCCTAAAATGCTGTTGAATAAGACACCTCCTGAGACCATGCCGGATGAAACGTAAAATGTGAAAAAGACGAGTATGACAAGACCCGAAAACAGTCTGAGAAGCTTCGTATGATCACCGAAACGGTTTTCAAGGAAACCCGGAATGGTGATGGAATTCCCCGCTTTTTCGGTATACGTTCTCAGTCTCGGCGCCACGAAAAGCCAGTTCGCCCACGCCCCGAGCACAAGCCCGATCACAATCCAAGCGCCGCTTAATCCTGTCGAGAACATAGCGCCCGGAAGCCCCATCAAGAGCCATCCGCTCATATCCGCCGCTCCCGCGCTGAGCGCTGTGACGGCAGGGCCTAAAGAACGCCCCCCGAGCATGTAATCCGTCAGATTTGACGTCCGTCTGTAGGCGAAATAACCGATAAACAGCATACCCGCCATATAAATACAAATGGAAATAATCAACTGAATGTTTGCTATGGCATTTCCTCCTCCGCTTTATATGTTTATGGTGAAATGGACACCCCCCGCGAGGAGGATGCCCATTCAGTCCCTCTTAAAACGTTTCACTGATTGTTTTCGCCTGCATGTGGAGGGCCAAATAATCCGGGCCGCCCGCTTTTGAATCAGTGCCGGACATTTTGAAGCCTCCGAACGGATGGTAGCCGACAATCGCTCCCGTACAATTGCGGTTGAAGTACAAGTTGCCGACATGGAATTCCTGTTTCGCCCGTTCAATATGTTTGCGGTTATTTGTAATGACCGCGCCTGTCAAACCATATTCAGTATTGTTTGCCACTTCTAAAGCTTCATCAAAGTTTGACACTTTAGAAAACGCCACGACAGGCCCGAAAATTTCTTCTTGCATGAGTCTTGCTTTCGGATCAAGGTCAGCGAAGATCGTCGGCTTGATAAAGTAGCCTTTTGAATCATCCCCGGTGCCGCCGCTTACTAAACGGCCTTCTTCTTTTCCGATTTCAATGTAGCTCATGATCTTGTCGTAAGAACCTTGGTCGATGACAGGCCCCATATAAACATCTGCACTGTCAGGTTTAGCAGTTACTTTTGATTCCGTAATTTCAATGACACGCTCTAATACTTGATCATACACTTTTTCATGGACAACTGCACGTGAACCTGCAGAACATTTTTGTCCCGCGAAGCCGAATGCTGATGTAAAGATGGATTGAGCCGCCAATTCAATGTCCGCATCTTCGTCAACGACAACCGTATCTTTACCGCCCATTTCTGCAATGACACGTTTTAAATGCTGCTGGCCCGGCTGCACTTTTGCCGCGCGTTCGAAAATTCTCGTACCGACTTCACGTGATCCTGTAAATGTGATAAGGCTTGTTTTCGGATGGTCAACAAGATAATCGCCTACTTCTGCTCCGCTTCCCGGCACAAAGTTGACTACGCCTTTTGGCAATCCGGACTCTTCAAGCACCTCAACAAATTTTGCTGCAATAACAGGTGTAGCACTCGCAGGTTTTAGAACCACTGTGTTTCCAGTAACGATCGGCGCCACTGTTGTTCCTGCCATGATCGCAAACAAGAAGTTCCACGGCGGAATAACAACTGTCACTCCAGTCGGAGTGTACACATATTGGTTTTTCTCGCCTTCGCGGCTGTTGACCGGCTTGCCTTTTGCCAATTCAACCATTTGGCGCGCGTAGTATTCCATAAAGTCGATGGCTTCCGCCGTATCCGCATCAGCTTCGTTCCAAGGTTTTCCCGCTTCCTTGACGAGCAGGGCGGAGAATTCGTGCTTTCTGCGGCGGACTTTGGCAGCTGCGCGGAACAAAACGGCCGCTCTTTCTTCAGGGGATGTGTATCTCCACTCTTCGAACGCTTTCGCAGCTGCTTCAATCGCTTGCTCAGCGTGCTCCTGGGACGCCTTTGACACTTTTCCGACGACTTCTTCTTTATCAGCCGGATTGATTGAAACGATTTTCGCTTCCGTCTCTACCTTTTCACCGTTGATGACGAGCGGATAATCTTTTCCCAGATACTCATTTACCGTCGCAAGCGCTTTCTTAAATTCTTCAACGTTCGATTGATCTTGGAAATTCGTGAATGGTTCGTGTTTATAAGGTGTAGTCATTGTCATCTCTCCCTTTTTTACTTCTTAGTCATCCCTTTAAAGGCGAATGCGATGTTTGAGGGGCGTTCGGCGAGCCGTCTCATGAAATAGCCGTACCAGTCATCCCCGTAAGGCAGGTAGACTCTCATGCGGTATCCTTCTTCCACCAGGCTGAGCTGGGTTTGCGAGCGCATGCCGTACAGCATCTGAAACTCAAAACGGTCGTTTGGAATGCCGTGCTCTTTGGCAAGCTGTTTTGTAAACTCGATCATTTTGTCATCATGCGTGGCAACTGCCGTATAATGTCCTTTTAAAAGCTGTTTGCGGATGAGTCTTTTATAATTTTCATCGACGTCGCTTTTTTCAGGATAGGCCACCTTTTCCGATTCTTTATAGGCCCCTTTGACAAGCCGCAGAAACGGATTCAGCGGGCTGAGGTCATCAAGATCCTTCTCCGTTCTGTACAGATAGGCCTGCACCACGGTGCTTACATATTCATACCGGCTCCGGAAGTCTTTAAAGATATCCAGCGTTTTCTGGCATCTCGTTTCATCTTCCATGTCAATCGTCACCATGACTTTATGTTTTTCAGCCGTCTGGAGGATTTTCGTCATATTTTCATAGACGAGATCGAGATCTATATCAAGACCTAAAGACGTCATTTTTAATGACACTTGGGAATTCAGCTGTTCATCAGCGATTAAGGCGATGGTCTGCATGCACTCCTCGGTGCGTTCTTTCGCGACATCACCGCTGTTGACAAATTCCCCCAAATGATCGACAGTAACTGACAGCCCCTGGCTGTTCAAATGTCGGATTGTCGGGATAGAACTGCGGAAATCCATTCCTCCGATGATTTTGCCGGCTGCCACACGGCTTCCCCAGCTTCGCGCCATCTTATTGAGAAAACTGCTCTTGGATAAAAATAAGAAAAAATCTCTTGTAATCACTTCCAACCTTAACACCCCGCAATCTAAGAAGTATTTGTATGAGTCTATTGTAAATGGACAAAACATCCTCTCACAATATTCTAAAAATACAAAGATTCTGATATATTTTTGTGGTTTTACCACAATCAGCTTCTTAGATAGCAGGCGGATTATGCCGAAAAAAGGCGGACGAAAATGACGGCAATCGTCAATTTCCGCCTTTTTCCTCCCACGCCTCTTCGACGGTCTGAATCAATAGCTGATTCAGTTCCTCCGTTATGTCAGGTTTCGGCGTTTTGATCGTTTTGACATAGTGCCCGATGCGTTCTATTTCTTCTTCTATAAACGCATGAATAATCGTATTTCTCGGTTCCGGAGCCAGCTCCTGACCGCTTTTTTTCCTTGTAAGCAGTGTATTGATTTCAGAAATGAGCGCTTCATCCGTCAATAAGGCATCGGCCAGTACGGGAAATGACATCGGCGGTACGGAGCCGAACGTTTCGATCCATCTGCAGGCAAGGAGAGGACGCAGAACATAAAAATACTTTTTAATCTTCACTTCACTGCCCCGCAATTCCGTTTTTTCATTCCGTTTTGCCATATTGAGATAATGATAGATGCCGGCTTCAGGCGAAAAGGCGCGGATTTTCAGTTTTCGAAGCTTTTCAGCCGCTGAGAAAGCTTCATAATAGATCATCTCAGAAGAGAGCCATTCCAAAAGAGGCGGATTTGATTTTTTAAAAAGCCTAAGCGCTTTTCTCAGTTCCCAGCCGCTGATGTCAAGCATGTCATGAATCGGCTCTTCTATGACATCCCTATGCGGTTCGATCGAAAAGTACCATTCTTTTTTCGGCACATAGAGAAACCGTACATCGTAGTCGCTGTCTCTTGACGGAAACCCCCATGCGCGGCTCCCTGATTCTACGGCGTAAAGCACCTTGACGCCATGCTGTGCTTCAATTCGTTTTAATCCTTCGATGATCTTTTGTTCCATCTGTATCCGTCCTTTTCCGTGATGATTCCTGAAAAAAGCCCAAGTACTTGGGCTTTTCGCGGCTGTCAGCCTTTCAGGTGCGCTTTCAGAAAGGCCAGCTTTTCCGTATGGAAAGAAGGTATGTATTCATGTCCGAAATACCGGTAAACCTTCAATTCTTTTTCCGTTTCCAGATGATTGTAAGCGGCAAACACCGTCGACGGCGGAGTCACGCGGTCAATCAGGCCGATGGACATGAGCACCGGAACTTTTACGCGGTCCGCCAGATTCATGATATCAAAATAGGCCAGTGTATTCATCGCGGCCTTCTCCGTTTCAGGGCTGCCGTTCTTTCTGAAAAAGGAGTTAATCTCAAGATACGGCTCATCAAGAGCGACATCAATGGCCCGCTCAAAATTGCTTAAATAAGGATAATCGGCCGCAACCGCTCTCGGAATGTCAGATAGTGCCGCCGCGGCGATTGAAAGTCCGCCTCCCTGGCTCCCGCCGATGACGGCGATCCTCGTTTCATCCACTTCATCAAAGCCGCTGATGACTTCCAAAGCCCGGACGGCGTCTAAGTACACGCCGCGGTAATAATATGTATCTTTATCTAAAATCCCTTTCGTCATCCAGCCGGGAACGTGTCCGTGCGGTGAGACGCTTGTATCTGTGCTGCTGTGCTGACCGCGGACAAGCATGCCGAATGCGGCATATCCGTGTAGCGCCCAATTTACGATGTCATGTATATCCCCGTCATAGCTCGCATTATAGCCGTGATATTTCACGATGGCCGGATGCGGTCCTTGCCGGTCGGGAACGGCGTACCATCCCTCAATTTCCGCCTTGCCGAAGCTTCGGTATGTCAGCCGGAATACTTTCACGCCGTCAGCCGGGTAGCTTTCAGCCTTTAATTCAGGCTTTGCCTCTTCCTTTGCAAGCTCATGTAATGATGATGCCCAAAAATCCGAAAAGTCATGAGGAGCGGTTTTATTTGGTTTATAGGTTTGCAGTTGGTCGAGCGGCAAGTCGTATAATTGCATATCCGATTATTCTCCTTTGTTTTATATGTTTTAATTTTCTGACTCTATCTTAACACGATTTTACACTCATTTTCTAAACATTTTAATAAACGTTTGTTTAAAAACAAAAAAGCCGTGCGCTCACAGCGTCACGGCTCTTTTTACATCGGCTGATACAAGTCCCAGCCGATTTTTAACGTTTCTACGATATAATCGGCGATTTCTTCTGGTTCCAGATTATCCGTCGCCACTTTTGAATTATGTTTATCATAGATGCTTTGGCGCTCGTTAAAGAGCTGCTGCATTTCATCCATGGAACGGTTATGCAGAACGGGACGGCTTTCAATCAGCAGATCAGCCCGCTGCTTCCAATTCTCCCATGATAAATCAAGATGGAGCACGAGGCAGTTTTCAAGGCAGCACTGTCTGATTTCCTCTTGTTTAAACGAACCGCCCCCAAGCGACACGATCTTGAATTTCGTATTGCGGCAGATATCTAATATATAGTCCTTTTCAGTCTGACGGAAAAAGGCTTCACCTTTTTTCTCAAACATTTCAGGGATGGACATATTGAAATCTTTCTCAATCTGCAGATCAATATCAATGAAGTCTCTGTATAGTTTCTTAGCGACCAGCTGGCCGATTGTTGTCTTTCCGACACCCATGAATCCGATCAGTACGATATTTCTTTCTCTTACGGGAATGGCACGTTTTGCGTTCATCTTCGGCGAAATCCTCCTAAGAAATGAAAAAGTTATGTTTATTATATGATAACTCAATATTGAAATATAGAGATAATGCAATGAAAGAAAACCCATCCTTTATAAGAAGAGATGAGTTTTTCTTTCTATCGGAGCGTAATGCGTTCCACCTTTCCGACAATGAAAATATAAGAAAATGCCCCGATAAATGCGACAGCGCCGACAAACAGAATCGCTCCGTTATATGAACCGGTCGCAGAAACGATAAACCCGATGAGAAGCGGGGTGATAATGCCGGCCATATTGGCGAAAAAGCTAAAGACGCCCCCTGCCAATCCGATTGTTTCGCTTGGCGCGACCTCACTCAGCATCGTCCAGGATATATTGGACATGCCCTGCGCAAAAGAAGCAATGGATAAGATCGTCAAAACCGCAGGAGCAGAATCCGTAACATTCGCGAGCACGATGGAGCCTGTCAGCAGAAGACCGAGGATGACGGGCGTTTTCCGGGCAACGTTCACCGACACCCCCCGTTTCATCATGCCGTCAGACCAAAATCCGCCGAACAATACGCCGAAAAAAGCGGCGATATACGGGATTGATGCGGCGAAGCCGACTTTTAAGAAAGCCATGTGCTTTGCCTCCGCCAGATAAGTCGGAAACCATGTCAAAAAGAAGAACAGCGTGGAGGCTACGGCGAATTGGCCGATATACAAGCCGACAAGCTTGCGGTATTTTAGAAGCTGGACGAAATCCGCCCACGATATCCTGCCGGCTGAATCAGACACCTCAGTCAGTCCGCCGCCTTCTTTAATATAATCAAGCTCCTCACGATTCACTTTCCGATACCCGTTCGGCTCGTGATACATTTTAAACCAGAAAATGGAGAAAACAATTCCGAGCACCCCTGAGGAAATAAATACGGCGCGCCAGTCAATTGCCGTTAACACCCAGAATAAAACCGGTGTGGCAAACGCCAGCCCGACATATTCCCCCGCCGTATAAACACCCGTCGCAAAGGCGCGTTCCCGCCTTGGAAACCATGTCGTGACAATCCGGTTGTTTGCCGGAAACGCCGGCGATTCAGCTATGCCGATGAGCAGGCGGCAGCCGAATAGAAACCCGAAACTTGTCGCAAAAGCTTGTACTCCGGTAAAAACCGACCATACAAATAAAGAAATTCCGTATGTCCGTTTCGACCCGAATTTATCCAAAATGAGTCCGCCGGGAATCTGCATCCCCGTATAGGTCCAGCTGAACGCAGAAAAAACGATGCCCAAAAGCGCGGGGCTTATGTTCAGCGAATGTTGAATGGATGGGCCGACAATAGATACACTGGCTCGGTCTATATAATTAATCGCAGTGATAAAAAACAAAAGAACCAATATCACATAACGAGCGCGAGTCGGTTTATTGCGGACGGGACTGAAGTCCGTCAGCTCTGTTTCATTTTTCAATGGCTTCTCCCCCCTTACTCGAATGAAATTAATTGTACAACACTTCGGTCAATTATTTAATACTTTGACGCAAAAAAGCGCTAAACAATTTGTGTGCCGCACTGACCTGATGCAGACACACCCCGCTCATAAAAGTGTCTGCCCTTTTCATCTGTTTATCCGTATCGCACCCGGGGAAAAAGTACACATATGATAGACAGTTACGGGAGGATTATCGATGAAACTGAGTTTTTGCACGACAGGATTTAAAAAAAAGCATATTTTCGACATCATTTCTTTCGCGAAGGAGCACTCCTTTGACGGAATCGAACTGTGGTACGGACACGCAAACCAATATATAGAGGAAATCGGCCCGCTCGACAGGCTTTATCAACAGCTTCAGGAGGAAGGCATCGGGGTGCCTGCCGTCAGTTTGTACACTGACTTCGCCACTCAGGATGAAAGGCAGGCGTTAAAGGATGTTCAAAGGGCATTAAGCGCGGCACGACAGCTGCACAGTCCCTTGATCAGAGTCTTTGCCGGCAATCTTCCTTCGCACCGGACGTCACCGGAAAAGTGGCAACGTGCGGTTGATCAATTTCAGCAGGCGGCACGGCTCGCAGATGACTATGAAGTCGATATCGGGCTTGAGATTCATTACGATACGTACGCGGATACACCGGAGGCGGCGCTGGCATTTTTGGAGGATGTCGGACATCCGCGGGTCCGCACCATTTTTGACGGCTCCAACCTACACGTCAATCACGTTGACCAAATGTCCGCTTTGGAAAAACTGTATCATACCGTCAGCCACATTCATCTGAAAAACTATCACTGGGATTTTGCCAACTGGTATCTCAGCAAGCCAACTCCGATTTTTCAAGGAGATCTCGATCAAAAAGCATTTTTAAAAGAGCTGATGAACAGACAATATGACGGTTTTGTTTCTCTTGAGTATTTTGGAGAACATGCCTTTACGCATATAAAGGAATCGCTCCGCGAATATACGTCTGTTTTTTCCCGCTGACTCTTCGATCGAAGGGTCTTTTTTTGTATCATATAAAAAAAGGGGGATATCATGATGATCATTTGGATAAATGGGGCTTTCGGTTCCGGAAAAACACAAACAGCGTTTGAACTGCACAGAAGACTGAAACCGTCTTACATATATGATCCTGAAAAGATGGGGTTTGCGATGCGTTCGATGATACCGCCGGATATCGCTGAAGATGACTTTCAAAGCTACCCTCTGTGGCGGGAATTCAATTACAGCATGCTTTCCTATTTGTCAGATACATATCAGGGCATCATCATTGTGCCCATGACCATTACGAACGTTCAATACTTCCATGACATTATCAGCAGGCTGAGACAGGATGGCCGGACCATTCACCACTTTACCCTGCTGGCTTCAAAGGAAACATTGCTGAAACGCCTGCGCACCAGAGCGGAAGGAAAAAACTCCTGGGCTGCAAAACAAATCGACCGCTGCATCAACAGCCTGTCTGATAGCCTCTTCACAGAACATCTCCATACAGACCAAATGTCTATTCAGCAGGTCGCAGAAACGATCGCTGCCCAAGCAAATCTGCCTCTTAAGCCTGATTCGAGAGGCAGCCTTCGAAGATTCACCGACAGATTGATGGTGAAGCTGAATCATATCCGTATCAAATAAAAAAACGTTTTGAAAAACATGTCCCTGATCCATGCAAATGGATCAATAAATAAAAAGCCCCTCTGAAGGGATGTTTTTTCAAATTAAGAAAAAAATTTTAGAAATAAAGAAGGAATTTTATGGATAATCATCTAATTATTAACACTGTAACACATTTCATTTGAAAAGGGAGTGCTCGAAATGAAATTCAAAAAAGTGTTAACCGGTTCTGCGCTGTCTCTTGCCTTACTGATGTCTGCCGCTCCTGCCTTTGCCGCATCACCAACAGCATCCGCATCCGCGGAAAATAGCCCAATCTCAACGAAAGCAGATGCCGGCATTAATGCCATCAAACTCGTTCAAAGCCCTAACGGCAACTTCGCTGCTTCTTTCGTTTTAGATGGAACAAAATGGATTTTCAAAAGCAAATACTATGACAGCAGCAAAGGGTATTGGGTAGGGATTTATGAAAGTGTAGATAAATAAAAATGAAATAAACAAAAAACCTCCCTTTCAAAAGGGAGGTTTTTTTCATTCTATTTCCACCAATCATCAAACATCGATGCCGGCACCTGGCGCTTATGCTCCGTACTGAGGTAGCGTTTTTCCAGCGCTTCAATCACTTCGGAAGAAACATCCTTGCCTTCTAAATAATCATCAATGTCATTGTATGTGATGCCGAGTTCGGTCTCATCAGTCTGCTGCGGTTTTTCATCAAGCAGATCGGCCGTCGGTAATTTCAAATACAGGCGTTCCGGCGCGCCGAGCTCTTCTAATAAACGTCTGCCCTGGCGTTTCGTTAATCCGGTCAGCGGCAGCAGATCAGCTCCGCCGTCACCGTATTTCGTGAAGAAACCGGTCACCGCCTCGGCCGCATGGTCGGTTCCGATGACAAGCAGCCCCTCTTGTCCGCCGATGGCATATTGAGCGATCATTCTCATTCTGGCTTTTACATTTCCTTTGTTAAAGTCAGACAGCTGATCGCCCGTGTCTTTTTTATACTGATCAGCGAACGCGCTGACAGCGGACTTAATATCAAATGTCCATGATTTATCAGGTTTAATGAATTTGAGCGCCAATTGGGCGTCATCCTCATCTTGCTGTGTGCCGTGCGGAAGGCGGACGGCGATAAATTCAGCGTTTCCGCCTTCTTCTCTGATGCTTTCAGCCGCCAACTGGGCGAGGCGTCCCGCAAGCGTGGAATCCTGCCCCCCGCTGATGCCGAGCACAAAGCCTTTGGCACCTGTTTTTTTCAAATATTGTTTCAGAAAGTTCACTCTGTCCTCAATTTCTTGTTTCGGATCAATTGAGGGCTTTACATGGAGATCATTCATAATTTGTTTCTGGATGCTCATCCCAATCACTCCTCCTGCATTGTTTCTTTATGATCCATTTCCCGTTCATGCTGAAAATGAATCATGCCACTATGTACGACTCTCTGTTAAATATAGCACAGGTGCAGATTTTAAGTGAATCAAATACACCGGGATCAGCTGATTTCCACCCGCAGCGCCGTGATGCTGTCTCCGTTGCATTTTCCTTTTTCAATCGGACAGGATGAAAACGCGACGACGAGATCCATTTCCGCACGGAGCCGTACATAATCACCCGCGTCAGAAAGAGGCGTTTCGACTGATAAGTTCCCCTTCTCATCGAGCACCGTGTTCATAAAGATGGCAAATGGGTAATGCATATGCGGCCGCGGCACCCCGAACGGTTCAAGCGCCCCGCTCATATTGTCATAGCACGTATCCTGGAGCTCGTCTTTATGCTTTCCGTATAAAAGCCTGTTCATATCCGGACGGCAGGCGGGAAGCAGCAGGTCATGCTTGCCGACTGTATCCTCAATCAGCGTCAGCATCGGCTTGTATAAATTCGAATAAATATGATCACCCGTTTTTACATGAATGGACTGGTTGGCATCAATCGTCGCGCCCTGATCAAGATGTTCATAAAAGTCCTTGGCATGATACGCCGTGAAGTCAGCCACCTGCTGCCCTTCCACATCGACTACTTTTATAATCTGCCCTTTGTGAACCTTCAGGCCGAGCCCTTTTTTCGGCGGTACGATAAATTGCTGTGTCATCAGACTGCTCCTTTTTTTCTTCTATTATGAACTCCGGCCGTTTGTTTCATGTAAAGCAATTTATTGGATGTATATTCCCCTTCTGACGGCTGCAATCTAAGCTTTGATAAAGGGGTTGAACTTCATGGGTAAATCACAGGACCAGCCTAAAGGAAATCTCGCTTGGTGGCAGCTCTCCTTAATCGGCGTCGGCTGCACAATCGGGACGGGCTTTTTTCTCGGGTCCAGCATCGCTATTGTCAAAAGCGGATATTCCGCGCTGATCTCATTTCTTATTGCCGGGCTTGGCACCTATTTTGTCTTTGAGCAGCTCGCGAAGCTTTCGGCTAAACAGCCCGAAAAGGGGTCTTTTTGCGCTTATGCGAGAAAGGCTTTCGGCACTTGGGCCGGTTTCAGCAACGGATGGGTGTACTGGTCGTCCGAGATGCTGATCACTGGAAGCCAGCTGACAGCGATCTCGCTTTTTACGAAGCATTGGTTTCCGAATGTGCCGCTGTGGATTTTCGCCTCCATCTATGCGGTGCTCGGTCTCTTGATTATATTTACGGGGCTGTCCGTTTTTCAAAAAACGGAAAATGTGCTCGCTGTTGTCAAGACGGCGGCGATTGTTATGTTTATCGTCATCGCCATATTGGCGCTGTGCGGTATATTTTCTCATAAACCGGATGTACAGGTGCCGAACGAATCAAAGGATTTGTTCCCGCACGGAGCGATGGGGTTATGGACCGGATTGATTTATGCGTTTTACGCCTTCGGAGGAATTGAAGTCTTGGGGCTGATGACCGTGCATTTGAAAAATCCGGAGGAAGCCTCAAAATCAGGCCGGCTGATGCTTGCCGTTCTTGCGGTGATTTACGTCATTTCTCTCGGCCTGGCGCTGCTGTTAGTGCCGCTGGGCAAATTCACCGAACAGGACAGCCCGTTTATTACATCGCTGAAGGGTTTTCATTTAGATATCATTCTTGATATTTTTAACGGGATTTTTATTATTGCGGGATTTTCCACGCTCGTCGCCTCGCTGTTTGCCGTGACGACATTGCTTTGTACGATGGCAGATGACGGAGATGCGCCGAAATGCTTCAGATTAAAGGAAAACAAAAAAATCTGCTGGCCTGCGCTCGGATTGACGTTTGCCGGACTCATCGTCTCCATCATCCTGTCATTGGTGCTGCCGAAAAATATATATGAACACATGACAACCGCGGCGGGACTGATGCTTCTTTATACGTGGCTGTTCATTTTGTTCTCGGGCAAGAAACTGCTCGAAACGACAAAGATGGGAACCGTACAGATTGTTATCGCCCTTGTGCTGATTGTCGCGGCCGTCTCCGGGACGCTGTTTGAGAAATCGAGCCGGCCCGGTTTTCTGGTCAGCCTTTGTTTTCTCGCCGTCATTGCGATCGTGACATGGATCGTACAAAAAAAGCAGGGACACAGCCCTGCCGGATCATAGCTTATTTCGTCGGTTTAAACAGTCTCTTCAAATAAGAAAAGGGACACTTTGACACTTGCGTCTCATCATCACGGAGGAAATATTGCTTCCATTCTAAATTGTCTTTTCCTCCGTACCACCCCAATCGGGGATGAAGAGGGGCTTCATCATACGCCTCTAAGCGTTTTCTGATCAGCCGGCTCATGTTTCGTCCGAACGCGGTTGAATCATTTAATCCTTCGAAAACCCATCTCGGCTGAAACGCCAGCATAAAAAACGGGAAGCTTCTGCTTTGTCTCGCTTCATGCGCAGGCGTCGCGCACAGAATAAAATACGGCTCGCCGTCAAAGCAGAACTCCCATTTATAATGTTCAGGGTCTTCCGGTATGTCTTCCGGCCAGTCTTTCGGGTCGCAGCCGCTCAGCCGGTTTAAAAAAGACCAGAACAGCTCTTCATACGCCTCAACGGAATAATGCTCAGCTAAATCCTCAGGCGTATCAAAAATCACAAGCAGCGACGCGTATTTTCCGGTATTCCTTGAGATCTTTCCGTACTCGGACAGCAGTAGTCCCACTTCCTCCGGGGTTCCCTCTTCGCGGGGATCACCCGCAAAGGATATCCGGAGCTGATCTGTCAAAAATCCCTGACGTCCCGGAATGCACGGAAACGCGTCCGCTTTATCGCCTACTTTTTCTGATAGAAGCTCAAAAGCGACTCTCTGCCAATTTGGCAGATCCAATAACTTTTCCTCAAGGCAACTTTTTGTGTACAGCTCGCTTGCCATCAGCCCACCTCCAGTATCGTCAGGATACGTTATGATGGAGACAGGCGATGGGTGACAGTCCTTCTATTTATGAGATGAGCATTTGAATCCCCTGCCAGCCGAAATAAAATCCGAAAACGATCAAAGACACACCCGCCGCTCCCGTCAGCCAGCGAAGCGCTGTTTCATGAAGAAGATTTCTGAAAGTGCTCGCAGCGATCGCCATGCAGAAATCCCAGATCAAAATGCCGAGAAGAATGCCGGAGCTGTAAATCAAAAGCTGATTTGCATCGAAGGATTCAGCGGTTTTAGCGAGGATGCTGCCGTATATGCCGAGCCAGAATAAAATGCTCAGCGGATTGGAAAGAGAAATAAAAAATCCCGCGCCGAATGTTTTGTAAAAAGCCGGTTTTCCTTTTCCGCTTCTGACATTCATGGCTTCCCTGATATTTTTTAGCGTTTCGACTCCCGTATAGGTCAGCACGAAAAAACCGAAGAGCCACAAAAACGTTTTTACAAAAGGAGCGGTCAAAAATTGAGACAGCCCGAAATAGATCAGAATCATATACAGCCCGTCCGCGGCCATGGCGCCAAGACCGAAAATCCATGCATGCCAAAAGCCGTTTTTGATGCCTTTGTCAATTTGCGCCGCATTGACCGGTCCGACAGGTGCTGACAATGACAGCCCGAGAACGATGTAGCTTAAAAAGATGTTCATTGGCTTCCCCCTCATTCATGCAACTTGTACAAGTTATTCATGAATGGGCCGTGATATGATACATTATTTTAATTTCTCAAGCTCGTCTTCCATCATGTCCGTCGCCTTTCCTAAAAAATCGAATATCAGCTGCAGTTCTTCTTCTTTATATTGCCGGCAAAGGCTGATCGTGGACTGGGATAAGGAGCTGAACAATTTCTTCACATTCGCTTTTCCGGCCGTCAGGGGCACGATGATCACCCGACGTTTGTCTTCGGGGTCTTTTTTCCTCATGACATATCCCGCTTTTTCGAGCCGGTCAATGAGCGCCGTTACCGAACCTGTGCTGAGGCCGGTTTTTTTCCCAAGCTCGCCTGCGGTCATCGGGCCTGCTTCATTTAAGATATCAGCTGATTTTAAATCGGTCGGAAACAGACCGAGAGATTGAGCGGCCGCCTGATGAAAAAGGATCGTCCTTGTGGCCATCTTCCGGAATAACTGTATCGCGGTTTCCTCCGTCTCGCTTCTGGTATTTCTTGTTGACAACTGACAGGCCTCCCTATAAAATCAATTTATCTTGACGATCAAGATAATTTTCGGCAAATCTAATATGATCATAGCAAATTTAATGATCAAAAGTAAGTATGGGAGGAAAAAGCATGGAACAAACAGCCGCTAAGGACGCCTCGACGAAGTTTGTCGTCATCGGTCTTTTACTGGGCATTTTAATGTCGGCTATGGATAATACAATCGTTGCCACTGCGATGGGAAATATCGTGGCGGACCTCGGAAGTTTCGACAAGTTCGCGTGGGTGACGGCATCATACATGGTAGCCGTTATGGCCGGTATGCCGATTTACGGAAAACTGTCCGATATGTACGGACGCAAGCGTTTCTTTTTATTCGGTCTTATTCTTTTCTTAATCGGATCTGCATTATGCGGAATCGCCCAAACAATGGATCAGCTCATTATTTACCGCGTCATTCAGGGAATCGGCGGAGGCGCGCTGATGCCGATCGCCTTCACGATCATTTTTGATTTATTTCCGCCCGAAAAACGCGGAAAAATGTCGGGCATGTTCGGTGCCGTTTTCGGCCTGTCCAGCGTTCTCGGGCCGCTTTTAGGCGCGCTCATTACCGACTCCATCAGCTGGCACTGGGTGTTTTACATCAACGTGCCGATCGGTATTTTATCATTGTTTTTCATTCTTCGTTATTATAAAGAATCCCTTGAACACAAGAAACAGAAAATCGACTGGGCCGGCGCAATCACGCTGGTGGTTTCCATTGTCGGTCTGATGTTCGCTCTTGAGCTCGGCGGAAAAACGTATGATTGGAACTCCGTGCAGATCATCGGTCTGTTCGCTGTGTTCGCCGTGTTCTTTATCGCCTTTTTTATTGTGGAAAGAAAAGCGGAAGAACCGATTATCTCATTTTGGATGTTTAAAAACCGTTTATTTGCCACGGCACAGATTCTGGCGTTCCTTTACGGAGCCACGTTCGTCATTTTAGCGGTGTTTATCCCGATCTTCGTTCAGGCTGTGTACGGAAGCACAGCGACAAGCGCGGGCTTTATTTTGACGCCGATGATGATCGGTTCTGTTATCGGAAGTATGATCGGCGGAATTTTCCAGACGAAAGTGCGGTTCCGCAATTTAATGCTGATTTCCGTGGTCGCTTTCTTTATCGGAATGCTGCTGCTTTCCAATATGACACCGGATACGGCGCGTACGATGCTGACGGTATTCATGCTGATCTCAGGATTCGGCGTCGGCTTCAACTTCTCACTGCTGCCGGCCGCGTCCATGAACGATCTGGAGCCGCGTTACCGCGGAAGCGCCAACTCAACAAACTCGTTTTTGAGATCATTCGGTATGACGCTCGGTGTGACGATTTTCGGAACCATCCAGACGAATGTGTTTACCAATAAGCTCACAGATTCATTCAGCGGCATGAAAGGAGCGGGCGGCGCGATGCAGAACATCGGAAATCCGCAGGAGATTTTCCAGGCCGGCACGCGCGCTCATATTCCGCCGCACATTCTGGATCGCATTATTGACGCCATGTCGCAAAGCATCACATATGTATTTACGCTTGCGCTGGCGCCGATCGTCATTGCGGCCGTTACCATTTTGTTTATGGGAAAAGCGAGAGTAAAAACCTCTCAGGAAATGGCGAAAAAAGCGAATTAAAAAAAGCAGTACATGGCGTTTGTCATGTACTGCTTTTTTGTTTACTCTGCGAAATGCGGAGCGAGAATATCTTTCAGCACGTTTGCGCTGCGGCTGAATTGAGCCTGTTCCGTTTCATTCAGCTCAAGTTCCGTCACACCTGCGATGCCGTTCCGATTGACGACGGCCGGAACGCCGATAAAGACGTCGTTTACACCGTATTGGCCGTCCAGATATGTGCTGACGGTTAAAATGCTGTTTTCATTACGCAAAATCGCTTTTGTGATACGGGCAAGGCTCATCGCCACTCCGTAATATGTCGCGCCTTTTTTCTCGATAATATGGTAGGCCGCGTTTTTCACATCGTCAACGATCTGATCCAGCTCGTCCTGTTTGTAAGCTGCATTTTTCTCCAGCAATTGCTGCACCGGCACTCCGCCGATATTGGCGTGACTCCATACAGGAAGCTCGGTATCGCCGTGCTCGCCGATAATGTGGGCGTGTACGTTTTGCGGAGCGGCTCCGAAGTATTCACTCAGCATATAACGGAATCGCGCAGAATCCAGTGTCGTGCCGCTGCCGATGACGCGTTCTTTCGGCAGCCCGCTGAATGTCCAAGTCGCATAAGTGAGAATGTCGACCGGGTTTGTGGCAACGAGGAAGATGCCGTCAAATCCGCTTGCCATTACTTCACCGACAATGCTTTTAAAAATGGCGAGATTTTTTTCGACCAGCTCAAGTCTCGTTTCGCCCGGTTTTTGATTGGCTCCGGCACAGATGCACACGATATCGGCATCCTTGCAATCCTCATATGTGCCGTAAGACGTTTTGACCGGATGAGGCGCAAATGCCTTTCCGTGATTTAAATCCATGACATCTCCCATGGCTTTTTCTCTATTTACATCAATGATCACAAGCTCATCTGTGATCCCTTGGTTAATTAACGCAAATGCATAACTGCTTCCAACAAAACCTGCTCCGATTAATGCTACTTTGTTCACTCGTTCGTTCATCATGTATGCTCATCCTCCAGTGTTTCGTGGTGTCTGTTTTTATCTTGTGAAGTATTTCACATTTATATTGTGCAACACTTCACAAACTTTTGCAAGAGAAAAGTTTGATTTTTGAACAAAAAAATATCGGTGATGGTTTCCAGATTTTTGACAACATCCTAAAACGGTTCCGTTTTAGGATGCTGTCATCTTTTCAGCGTGATTGAAGACGCGCTGTCCCTTTCCCAGAAGCGGGGGTTTGCCCGCACGCTGATGTGATGATGGCCCTATCCATTAATGCGGAAGATAACCGTTTAAACCGGAGTTGTTATACAAACCATTCTGCACATAATCAAAGCCGGGCTGGTTCTGTCCGGGCACTTGGGCGCTGCCATTGTTAAAAATCACTTTGGCATTGGCCGTATCCGCATTCGCAGGCAGCGTCAGCGTGTACATTCCATTTGCATTCTTAGTCATTGCTTTCCCGGGCCACGATCCGGTTAATTCTATGGCCCTGCCTCCATCATGTTTGTAAATATATACATTTACCTGGCCCCAATGATCCGGATTTTGATAGCCAATGATGTTGGTTTGGGCCGGGTCTTTTTTGACAAACGTGTATTCTTGGGTTCTCGCTGCACCCTCGACGTTCGTTCCGGTTAACTTGATGTTGTATGTCGTGCCGATTGGATCTCCTTTCCCGATCGTTAGTCGGTCTCCATCCTTAAATGCTGTCTGCTGCCCATTATTGATTTGGTAAACGGCTTTTGCTGTTTTCGCATTTGCACGCAGGGTGACCGTCAGCTGATCATTGAAAGAATGGACTGCCCCCGTTTGGTAATTCTCAAGAAAGACCTGAGGCGCATTTCCAATATCATCAGGATAAAGAACAGCCGCGGATCTGGCATTGATCGTACCTGTCAGTTTGCCGTTCGCTACTTGAAATGAACCGGCGCCGGCCCTATTATCATACCTGCCGTCAGGTAATTTCGCTGAAGTATTGATGGTGACAGAAGACGATCCTGCATTTGCCAGCACAACGCCTTTTGAGCCGCGCTGATTCATAAAGATTTGGTTGTTCCCATTCGGATTCGAGAGTTCCTCAGGCTGCCCGGCCATTACATTGTGAAATTGATTGACCGCAGTGATCGCCTGATCTTTAAATAAGGCGCTCCCGCGATCTCCTATTTGACTTTTTCCAGGAAATCTTACACCATTTCCTCCGCCCTCAGGTCTGGAAAAGAAAAGAGGCGTGCTTCCTGAGCGGGAACCAATCACTGCCCAGCCTAAACGAATATCGTCATCACTCATCCATGTGGACTCTTCATCATCATTGGCATACGTATCATGTGATTCCACCCATGTGACTAACTTGTCCGCAGACACGTCAGATGCATAATGGGAGATATTCGACACACTCAGATTACGGTTCTTTAAAGCGGATCTGATGGAATGCCCATAGTTAGAAGCCGTCACATTCATATAATTCGCATAAGCAGTATCTCTGGACGCGCTGTCTTGCAGGATTTCTCCGTATTGGAACTCTGCCGATATATTTGTGATATTCGGCCAAAATTGGCTGCCGTAATTCCCATCATCCGGAAGCTCTATATGCTTGGCGGCATCATATCGGAACCCGTCTGCTCCGTCATTCAATGCTCTTTCCAAGAAACGTTTCAGATAGGCCTGCACCTCAGTATTCTGTGTATTCCAATCATACAGCCCAAGCAATGAATTTTGAGTGACGTCCCATCGATCCGACCAATTTTTAATTTGTGTGTTTCCATGGGTCCAGTTTGGAATACGCTTAATCTCGTCAGAAATCGCGCCATAATCGCTGGTAGTATGATTGATAACCGCATCGACAATGACTTTTACACCATATTTTTCCGCGGCTGCACACATGTCCTTAAATTCTTGTTCAGTGCCTAAGTAACGGTTGCCGATTTGGTACGATGTCGGCTGATACAGCCAGTACCAGTTCCTCATGCTTTTATCTCCTTGGTTCCCTTCCTTTACTTGGTTAATCGGAGACGTCTGAATGGCTGCATAGCCCGCATCACGAATATCTTTCATATTTTGTGTTAACGTATTGAACGACCAATTCCATGCATGAAGGATGGTCCCGTTTTTGACCGATGACGCGGTCACCTTATTCGATTTGTTTGCAGTTTCAGCGTTTGCAGCCGCCGGGCCTGACAAAACCAAATGAAACAGCAATAAAAATCCGGCGAATAACGGCAGTAAAGAGGTTTTGAATCGTTTTTCAAACATTTTTGACACTCCTTATTTCATATTTGAAGACTGACTGCGGAGTCAAAAATTCCTCTTACTCTTTCTTCAGCTCCTTTCAACTGTTGTGAAGACTGGATAATTTTGTTAACGCTTACATTTCAACTTATCACACTCTCTCTATCAAAGCAACGTGGCAGAGTGAATTCAAATCTATATTCCTATCAATTAAAAAGACTTCCCGCTTTCAAACAAAAAAAGAAACCACCTGTCAAGATGATTTCTTTTTTATTTCTTTTATCGCTCTTCTGTAAGACAGCTTCACAATGACATACCGAAGCAGAAACAGAATGCCTCCGCAGACGATAAAAAGAAAGATCATTTTCAGCCAAGCAAAGAATGTATGGGGAAACCCCCTGTCGTACATCGTAATCGCCGCTACCGCAAAAGTGACCGCAATTGAATCTATCCGCTGCTGCTTCACCCGCTTTTGCAGTTCTTCTTTGGTGTCTATTCTCGGCATGAGCATTCCCGACGCCCCCGCCCTGATGCAATAATAAACAATTATAATGAAGAAAACCGCCAAGCTTCCGGCCCATTCCCTAAACGGACAGTTCAGAACAAGTCCGCGTACGATGATGTCAAGCAAAGACAGTGTGCCCACAAGCATTCCGACTTCTGACCAAATCATTCGTTCTTTCTCTTTCACACTCTCACTCTTTCCATTCACGTTTGAAAGTCTGTTCCGACGCTGATTCATGACTTCCTCCCGTACTATTAAGAATGGCTTACAACTCCCATTATATCTTGCCGATTCATAATGATAAACCGAAATATCATTGACAAAAATGTTAATAAGGGCCCCAATTGATCAGGACGCCTATGCAGATAAACACGAGACCGATGACAAACCAAATCAGCGCCAGCGGAATCATGAAGCGAAGCCACTTTACGTACGGAATGCCGCTGGCAGCCAGTACGGCCATCAGCACGCCGGAAGTCGGATTGACACAGTTTACGACGCCTTCTCCGAGCATGACCGCTTCAACCGCGACCTGTCTCGTGATGCCCATCAGATCGGCAAGCGGCGCCAAGATCGGAATAAA
The DNA here is from genome assembly GCF_038630725.1 of Bacillus sp. FSL K6-2861. NCBI lineage: Bacteria > Bacillati > Bacillota > Bacilli > Caryophanales > Bacillaceae > Bacillus > Bacillus sp. FSL K6-2861. The sequence goes on along the minus strand of NZ_CP152037.1, from coordinate 331,027 downwards.
TACGACCGCCTCCCCTGAGCCCGATGAAATCAGAAAATGAAGCAGGGCGCTGGAAATATACATTCCGATGGCGCCTGCCATCGGGCTGAAACCGTGCAGCAGTGACGCAAGTCCATTGACTACCGTATCAAGCAGCTTTCCATGTTCCAGGATAACGGAAATGCTTCTCGCCATTCCGACGATCAGCGCACCGTAAACGAGCCCCTGACAGCCTGTAATAAACGTTTTTGCGATATCATTTGCCGCCATTCCTGCAATCAGGCCGGACACGATTGAGATAAAAATGAACACGGCGGCCATCTCTGAATCAGACCAGCCAAGAGTAAGCGCGCCGTATAAAAAGCCGGCAAGCGACAAAGCCGCAACAGCCAGAATCAATTTATGGCGGACGGTAAACGGGACATGCTTGTCCTCCGGCTCAGAAACCTGCGGGACTGAACCTGCCGCCGGAAACCAATCGTTCCCCAGCAGACTGGCATCCTTTGCTTTTCTGAGTTTTCTCGTATACCGATAAATATATAAAATAGATGATAACAGAAAACAAATGTAGACGGCAATCCGCAGGCCGATACCGGAAAACAGCGGCAGCTCCGCGATGCTTTGTGATAATCCGAGCGGTGAAGGTGATAAAATCGTCGCGTTAAACCCGGCATAGCAGCCGATATAAATGACGGCCGCTCCGGCCACGGCGTCCCATTTCAGCGAGCGGGCGACGATCAGGCCGATCGGAATAAAACCGATCACGGAATTAACGACGATGCCGGTTGTGCCGAGGATCGAAAATAGAGATCCGACAATCGCAATAAACAGCAGCTGTTTTGTGCGGAACGTACTGATGACATTACTGATCAATCCATTGATGGCGCCCGTTTTCTCCAAAATCGCAATGGTGCCGCCCGTAAACAGGATTAAAAAAATAATCGGCGCGGAACTTGTCATCCCTTCCTGAATCGCGGTAAAAAAAGCGATCGGGCTGACAGGAGACCGGTCTAAAGAATGATAACTCCCCGGGACGGCGGACGTCACACTGCCCTTTGTCACCCTGTCAAATTCCCCCGCGGGAACGATGTACGACGCTATCGCGCATAGTAAAGCGACAATGAACAGCAGCACATAAGCATCAGGCATCACAAACAATTTCTTCTTTTTCAATACAGGTTCGGCCTTCGGCACAGCCATAACATCACCATCCCGCTTTAAATTTATAAACTATTCAGAAAATACAGATATGTGCTATATTATATACAGACCGATTGCCTGTTTTCAATATCAAAAATAAAAAACAGACAGCTTTTGAAGGAGGACTTACGGCATGAACAGACTCACAGCGCATGAAAAGCAAGTCATTATGGATATTTTTGACCACCTGCACGCCAATCCCGAAGTAAGCTGGAAAGAATATCAAACAACTGAATATCTGACTGAAAAACTGAAAGAGGCCGGCTGCCGAACCCGCACGTTTGATGATTGTACCGGTGTTGTCGGCGAAATCGGAGAAGGCTCGCCCGTTGTGGCTGTCCGGGCGGATATTGACGCGCTGTGGCAGGAAGTGGACGGTGTCTTTCAGGCGAACCATTCATGCGGACATGATTCACATATGACGATGGCGCTCGGCACGATGATGCTTTTAAAGAGTCAGCCGAAACTTCCGAAGGGCACCATCCGCTTAATTTTTCAGCCGGCGGAAGAAAAAGGCGGCGGAGCGCTGAAAATGATTGAAAAAGGCGTACTGGATGATGTTGATTTCTTATACGGCGTGCACGTGCGCCCCGTACAGGAAACGGCAAACGGCCGATGCGCACCGTCCATTCTGCATGGCTCAAGCCAGCATATAGAAGGCCTGATTATCGGAGAAGAAGCCCACGGCGCGAGACCGCATCTCGGCCTTAACAGTATCGAAATCGCCGCCCTTCTCGTCCAAAAACTCAGCTTCATTCATCTTGATCCCGGCATCCCGCATTCCGTGAAGATGACAAAGCTTCAGGCAGGCGGTGAGAGTTCCAATATCATTCCGGGAAAAGCATCGTTCAGCCTTGATCTCCGCGCACAAACCAATGCCGCCATGGAGAAATTAACCGCCGAAACCGAAAGAGCCTGTGAGGCGGCGGCTGCCGCATTCGGCGCAAAAATCGAACTGCAAAAAGAACACAGCCTCCCGGCAGCCGAGCGAAACAAGGAGGCGGAAGCCATCATGGCATCTGCGATAAGCGGCATTCTCGGAGAAGAACATGTGGATGAACCTCTTGTGACAACCGGAGGAGAGGATTTTCACTTTTACGGGTTAAAGGTGCCGAACTTAAAAACGACGATGCTCGGCCTAGGATGCGGTCTGCAGCCGGGGCTTCACCATCCCCAAATGACATTTGACCGAAGCGCCATCTTTACAGGCGTTGAGATATTAACGGCTGCCGTCCTCAAATCGTTTGAAGCATAAAAAAAGCAGCCCGTTACAGGGCTGCTTTTCTTCGTTATTTCTTCAAATCTTCAATTGAATTGACGTTTTTCATATACTGAGGAACGACCAGACCCATCTTGACGCCTGTCAGACTCGTTCCTACATCTTCATATTTGCCTTTATATTTAGACGCATATGCCTTATGGGTATTCGGAAGCCAAGCAGACAATGACGCATCCGCGCTGCCTGTCGCAATCGCAGTCCACATCGGTCCTGCCTCCACTTGCGTCAGCTTCACGTCATAGCCGAGGTCTTGAAATACTTTTCCGATTACATTCGTACTTGCGATTTCACTGTCCCATGCCACATAAGCCAGGTTGATTTTATCACCTTTGACTTTATGGGCGCCTTTTGTCCATTGAGCCACTTGGTCTTTGTGTTTTTTCACATATTCAGCTGCGGCTTTGGCCGGCTTTTCGCCTTCCTCAACGGCAATCATGACTTCTCCCATATCGTCCTGCGTCCATTTGAACTGGCTGAGAACTTTGGCCGCGTTAGGCTGTTCCTTACTGAAGCCGGTTCTTGTAATTGTATGAATTTGCTCGGCAGTTCCATACGTTTTTTTCGGATCATCAAGGAACTTCAGCTTGTATCTGGAGAACATCCAGTGCGGCGTCCAGCCCGTTACGATGATCGGCTTTTTCCTGTCATATGATTTCTTCAATGTCGCCGTCATGGCAGCACTTGACGCCGTGACGACATTCCAGTCTTTCAATCCGTAATCCTTCACAGCCTCATCCGTCAGGGCCATGATCCCCGATCCCGGATCAATACCGATAATGGTTTTGTTCACCTGGTCCGCAGCCGTTGCCTTACCATCAGTCTGCGAACCGCAGGCAGCCAAAGAAAGAGCCAGCGCAGCGGTAACGCCGACACCGATGATTTTCTTAAGCATCAGGCATTCCCCCTGCTCTTCTTCTTCACTTTAATGTTTTGCGTGATACGGTCGAGTGTAATCGCTACGATGACGATCGCGATACCCGCTTCCACTCCGACACCGGTTTTCAACTGTGTCACGGCGCTGTATACTTCAGAACCGAGACCCGGCGCACCGACCATGGCCGCGATAACGACCATTGACAAAGCAAGCATGATGCTTTGGTTAATACCGGCAAGAATTGTTTTTGTGGCAAGCGGAAGCTGAACCTTGAACAGACGCTGAGACGTCGTTGAACCGAATGCTTCCGTCGCTTCAATCAGATCAGCCGGAACCTGTTTAATACCGAGAACCGTCATGCGAATCGTCGGAGGCATCGCGAAAATAACAGATGCCACGACGCCTGGCACAACCCCGATATTAAAGAAGAAAATTGCAGGCAGCAGATATACGAAAGCCGGCATGGTCTGCATTAAATCCAGAATCGGTGTAACAATGCGGCGGACCGTTTCTTTCTGAGACGCCCATATGCCGATCGGAACCCCGATAATAATGGAAATCAAAACAGATGTGACGACAAGCGCCAACGTTTGCAGCATCGGCGACCAATAGCCCAAATAATCAATAACAAGGAATCCGATTAACGTAAAGAGTGCAATTCCTCTCGTACTGATCCACCAAGCGAGAGCTGCAAAAATAACAGTCAATAAAATAGACGGGATGAAACCCAAACCGCTCACAATCGCGTTTACGAAAGCGGCCAAACCGTTTGAGATTCCGTCAAAGAAACCTCCGAACGTCATGGTAAGCCAGTCAACAAACCGGTCAACGATATCTGCTAACGGAATTCTAGGCAATCTGTCCATTTACTTCACCCCCTGAACAGAAGAATCCTGAGCTTGTTCAGCAGAATCTTCAACATTTATATAATCGTTATTTCCTGAAAGCGCGCCGATTAATGCGCCTTTTACGACAATGCCTTTCATGCGGTCCTTATCGTCCGTGACGGCGATCGGAATATTCGCATCAGACACGACATCGAAAATTTCCGTCAAGTACGTGCTTTCGTTTACAGTCGTAAATTCAGTATTTAGAATATCCTGAAGCGATAAGTCGGATTCCACCGCTTTTTTCGCATCCGCCGCGTGAATGACGCCGAGAAGCTGTTTCTGTTTATCAACGGCGTAAATAGAAGAAATACCGAGATTCTTCATGAGCTGCAGCGCTACACGAGGCCCTTTGTCAATCCGCACGGTTTCAGCGCGCTTCATGATGTGGCCCGCTGTCAGAACTTTGGATAAATCAACGTCCTCAACGAATTTCTCAACGTATTCATTGGACGGGCTCATCAGAATTTCTTCAGGCGTCCCGATCTGAACGATGTTACCGTCTTTCATCAGCACGATTCTGTCGCCGATGCGCAATGCTTCATCAAGATCATGCGTGATGAAGATGATCGTCTTGCCGACAGAGTCATGAAGGTCTAAAAGCTCATCCTGCATGTCTTTGCGGATCAGCGGATCAAGCGCACTGAAAGCTTCATCCATCAGAAGAATGTCAGGATCATTCGTCAATGCGCGGGCAAGTCCGACACGCTGCTGCATTCCACCGCTGAGCTGATCAGGAAATTGGTGTTCAAAGCCTTCAAGACCGACAAGTTTAAGCGAATCAAGCGCTTTTTGCTCACGCTCTTTTTTGTCGACGCCTTGAAGCTCCAGGCCGTATTCCGTATTTTCAAGAATCGTTCTGTGCGGAAACAGTGCAAATTTTTGAAAGACCATGCTGATTTTTTTCCGGCGCACTTCCCGGAGCTGGTCTTTTGACATATTTGTTATCATGTCACCATCAATATAAATATTCCCGGCAGTCGGTTCAATAAGCCGGTTTAACAGCCGAACTAAAGTTGATTTACCGCTCCCCGATAGACCCATGATGACAAATATCTCCCCATCATATACATCAAAGTTTGCTTGATTGACACCAACGGTTGATCCGGTCGCTTTCAGGATCTCTTTTTTGTTTTTTCCGCTGGACAGCATCTGAATGGCTTTTTTTGTCTGTTTTCCGAAAACCTTAGATACATTTTCGACTTTTATCTTAATTGGTTTCTCATCCAAATTCATATTTTCCCTCCATAATAAGCAATCTTTAATACCGTAACACGTTTGTAATAAGTCAAACAAACATCATAATCCCGTTTATTTTGTATCATTACTTTAAAAACATCCCTGTGTCTTATTTTCCTCTGGTATGCTTCTAAATACTCTCTAATCCTCCTTATTGAGGATAAATTATAAAGGAAATCGGGCTTTTATCAGGCTTGAGAACGCTTCCATCGAATGTGCTGCAAACTGATTTCCTATCCTTTTTTTACAAAAACAAGAATTTTTTCGCGACATTGTCCCGGAAAAAGAAGTTTTCCCCTCCTAAAATAAAGGAATATTAAGGAAAAATATAGGTCTGTCAACAGACAGCTCACTAAAAAAAGCACCCCAAAAGGGTGCTCATTGCGCAAGCTCTGTCTGTTTCGTTTCTTTTCCGAGAATAATAATGGTGATGACGGCAATCAGGATGGCCGCACAAAAGACGGCGAAAATCACTGTAAACGAAACGTTCCGGGCTGCAAGCGATCCGACGAGAAGCGGACCGAAAATGCCGCCGATTCTGCCGGCGGCCGCCGTTGTGCCGGAACCGGTCGCACGGATCGCCGCAGGATACTGCTCCGGTGTATAGGCGTAAAGCACGCCCCATGCGCCGAGATTGAAGAAGGACAGCAGCATGCCCGCTGTGAGCAGCATGGCCAATGAATCCGCGGCACCGAAGAAATAAGCGCTGCCCGCCGTTCCGAGCAAATAGATGACTAAGATGGTCTTCCGCCCCGCTTTTTCGATCAGCCACGCCGCAGAGAAATATCCGGGAAGCTGGGCAAGTGTCATCAGAAGGACGTATTCGAAGCTCTCAATCATGCTGTAGCCTTTCATCAGCATCACGCTCGGCAGCCATAAAAACATGCCGTAATAAGAAAAGACGACGCAGAACCAAACGACAGACAGCAGCACCGTCGGCCGGATATACGGTTTCGTCCAGACACTTCCCGCCTGCCCGCGTATGCTTTTTTTCTGCGGCAATGCCTGATGCGCCGGTGATTCCGGAAGGCTTTTCCGCAAGTACAGCGCATAAAACGCGGCCAGCGCCGTTAAGAGCAGCGCGGCCTGCCAGCCGAATGACGGTATGACAAAGTAGGAAATCACCGCCGCAAGAAGCCAGCCCGCGGCCCAAAAGCTCTCAAGCAGCACGATGATCCGTCCCCGCTTTTCGGGAGCGGACGCTTCTGACACGAGCGTCGAGGCGACAGGCAGTTCCCCGCCAAGCCCCATTCCGATCAGAAAACGCAATATGAGAAAAACCGTCAATCCCGTTGCGAAAGCGGATATGCCGCTTCCGACAGAAAAGAATAACAGCGTGATCATAAACACTTTTTTCCGGCCGATCCTGTCGGCCAGCATTCCGAATACAAAGGCGCCCGCTGCCATACCGATGGAATTGACGCTTCCGATCCATTTCATTTGATCAGGTGTTAAATTCCAATCAGTGTGAAGCGCGGCAATAATAAACGATAAAATTCCGACATCCATCGCATCAAACAGCCAGCCCATTCCGGCAATCGCCAGAAGTTTTCGCGGAGTGACGGCAGGTTGTTTGTTCATAAGCAGCACCTCAAATCGAAAATGATTACCGTATAAGTTTACACCTGTCTTTACACATTGTCATTATCTTTTTCACAAAAAAATCCCGCTTGCCGTAAGCAAGCGGGGTGTGTGTTAATTCTTTAAGACTGCGTTTTTAATATTATCCTGAAGCTGTTGAATCCGTTTCGCGCCGTCTTCTCTGATACGTCTGTTCTCTTCCTCGATCTGTTTCGTTTCCTGCATACCGCTGACAATCGTATTCCAAGACGTTTCAATCGTCTCAATGTCAATGCTCGGACGGCCTGCCATACGGGCAATCTCCACGCTTTGGTTTGAGATATTTTCAGCGTTTCGCTTCAGCATTTCATTCGTGCGGCGGTCCAGCTCGCTCATTGAATCAGCCACAAGCTTTTGCCGTTTGACTGTGACAGCCTGAATGATGCCGTTTTTGAAAATCGGAATCGTAATGACGAAAGCGGAATTGATTTTCCCGATGAGCTTCGTATTTCCGCGCTGAAGGAGGCGGATCTGCGGCGCCGTTTGCAGCGCCACCATCCGCGCCATATCTAAATCATAGACACGTTCCTCAAGCGCCTGAAGCCCGTCACGCAGCGTATCAAGCTGCATTTGCGCAAGCTGGTTTCCGCCTGCCGCTTTTTCTTCATAAGAAGGAATGAGCGCCTGCATTTCCTCAAGCTTCATCTGCCCGGCAACGACATACTTTTCAAGCTCCATGTAGTAGTTAATGTTGTTTTCATACATCTCTTCAAGCGTATGGTTCGTCTTTGCCATTTCATCTTTGTATTTTGAAATTTCGACGTGGATTTTTTCAATTTCTCCGCCCAGGGTGCGGTACTTTTGAAAAATCTTTTCAATCATGCTGTTGCCGCGTTTGAACATTTTAGCGAGAAATCCTTTTGGTTCATCGAAATCATTTTTGTCAAAACGGTCCATGATTTTTCCGAGCTGCGTCAGCATTGTGCCTGAATCCGTGACACTTGTTGTTTTCATCATATTTAAGATGCGGTCGGAGAACTTCGAGATTTCAACTGCCGGTTCTTTTCCGTACTCAAGCAGCTCCATTTGGTTTTTCACGTCAATCTGCTGTGAAATGCGCTGCACCTCAGGGTCTTGGCGCAGCTGCACCCTGATGTCATCTGCTTTTTGTTCAGAAATCTCTTCATTTTTATCAAGAACAAGCGGATTTTGATTTTCTGTCATGTTTATTTACTCTCCCTGCTTTTGCGTAATGGTTCTAAACAGCTTTCTTACGAGTGACGGCTCCTTATATTCCTGCCGAAACACCATGTCCTCCAGCCAATGGACATCAAATTGGCTTTCTTCAATATAATGCTCAATGTCCTGATGGCCCGGCGGATTATACAAGATGATATCGACGCCGAATTTATTTAAAAACAACAGAGCGGCGGCGTCAGAACGTGTAAGTTCACCATTTTGTTCCGTATGATATAAAACGAGTTTCGGAACGGTTTGGGCGTAATCAAACGTCTGAATCAATTGCAGCAGCGAAGCGGGCAGGTTCGTCGCCTGGCGGAACAAATAGATTGCGGCATCCCTTGCCTGCTCCCCGGGCAAAGCCTTCAGCCCTGGGTTTCTGCACATGTCAGAAATCACATTGGCGATGGCGTTCTGCACGCCTGACGGGAGATGCTTGTACTGCCAGATGTTGCTTCTTTTCAGCCTGTCCGCGTCAATCGCTCCTTCTTCGTTCAAAACCTGACTGTAGTGATACTGGTAGTTGGCTTTCAGCTCTTCCGTAAACGGAAAACTGCGGATCATGTGTGTCTCCTGATAGTCTGCAGCGGTATGGAGTCTGTTCCAATATTCTTTCGTATCTTTGGAAACCCCCATCACTTTCGCAAAAAGGTTCGGAACGGCCACCCGCTCCCTGTCCGCTTTAAATTGCGGCCGGATAAACGCCCGCTCCTTCGCAATGAGAAATAACTCATCATACGTCGTTTTTAAGGTCACGGACTGCGGGGTATGATCCCTGAACTGCCAAGGCTTATACATCATAGATTCCTCATGGTTCAGCACATGCTCAATTTCTTTCGTTGACCGGTAGGCCGTCGTGGACGTTCTGTCCGGCTTTTCTTTCGGGAATGGCTCAAGGCCGCCTGTTGCGGGGAGCTTTATCACAAAGCTGAGTTCCTCATCCGGATCAATCAAGCTGAACGGATCTTCCGCAGCCGGATGAAACAATAGGACGTCACAGCCGATCAGCATGAGATAATAGAGAAAATAGAGCTGGCTTTTGGCAGCGTCTCCATACCACACCACCTTCGGCATCTCACGCTCTATATCGGCTTGTTCGAGCCATGGATTCAGGTGGTTCAGCGAAAACTTTGACACATCCAAGAGCACACGCCGGAAATCGGGATGATTCAGCCCGTTTTCATGCCGGTCCGCAAAGGTTTCCAAAAGCGTCATAAACGCGGTTCTCAGCCGGCGGTGCATAAGCGGATCAGCGTGTTTGGCAAGCAGCCTGCCCCCATCGAGAAACGCGACAAACCTGGAAACCGAAAGCCCTTTCTCTTTTTGATTGACCGAATGGATGTGCTGCAGCGCCTGAAACGTTTCAGGCGCGATGGTCTTATCCAGCGTCTCGCTTAACACATGGATGTTTTCGTGAGAAGACAGCTCGAAAAGCTTATTGTAATACTCCGTCTCATCATAAGGAGTGCCCAAAATCCGGACGGCAAGACGGGTAAACGCCAGCCCGTTTTCCCGCTCGTAACCGGGACGTTCCGGCAGCGGCCGCATCAGAAACGTTTCCCAGTCATCGTTTTCCGGCTCGGCCTTTCGGATCACCAATTCTTCCTGCCTCATCATTTTCCTCCTTTCTCTTCATGATGATCGGTACAAAAAAGGAAGGAAATGAACTCTCCCTCCTTTTTTGTTTTATTCTTCTTTAGATGCAGCCGTTTGCTCCTGAACCTGCTTTTGTTTGTTGAAATAGTGGATAATAAACGTTACCACAAACGCAGCGATGATGATTCCGAAGAACACCACGTGCGGCATTTCATAATCAAAGGCGCTCGCCGCCATTTTCACGGCGATAATCCCGATCAGCACAAAAGCCGTATTTTCAAGCTCAGGGATTTTATCAATTAAAACAAGGAATACTTTTGCGACTGTACGCATCATGAGAATGCCAAGCATACCGCCGATCAAGAGCACCCACACTTTTTCCGATACCGCAAACGCGGCCAGAATGCTGTCAACAGAGAAGGCCAGATCCATTAACTCAACTGAAACGACAGTGGCCCAGAAAATTCCGAACGTACGGACCATCCATGAATTTTTCTTCATGCCTTCCGTATCGTCATCACCTTCTCCGATCCAGAAATGCTTAATGACGAGCCAAGCCAGGTACAGCGCGCCAAGCACTTTAATCCACCAGAACTTAATGAGCAGCATTCCGATCCCGATAAAGATAAAACGGAAAATATATGCCCCGAACAATCCGTATGTTAATGCTTTCTTCCGCTGTTTTTCAGGCAGATGCCTTACCATCACCGCAAGCACTAACGCATTGTCGGCCGACAGCAGCCCTTCCAGCAGAACCAAGGAACCGATCAGCCCCCATGATACAGGGTCAGTCAGCACCTCACCCCACATTTTCCAATCAAAAAAGGAAGCGTAGGTCGACATAATATGATGTAGAAAATCCAAGTTTTTTCCTCCTATTTAGTAAAACGGTAATTTCCTGCTTACACCTGCAAGCCGTAATTCCGGCAAAGTGATGCCAGACCGCCGGAAAACCCGCTGCCGATGGCGTTAAACTTCCACTCAGCCCCATGGCGGTAAAGCTCACAAACGACAACCGCCGTTTCAATCGAGAAGTCTTCCCCTAAATCGAAACGAAGCAGTTCATTCTGGCTGTTTTCATCGACGACGCGCACGAACGCGTTCGAAACTTGTCCGAAATTTTGGCCGCGCGCTTCCGCATCATGAATCGTGACGGTGATGCCGATCTTTTCAATATTTGCGGGTATTTTTGAGAAGTCGACGATAATTTGTTCATCGTCTCCCTCGCCCTCGCCCGTCCGGTTGTCTCCCGTATGGATGACGCCCCCGCTCGGGTGTTCCAGGTTATTGTAGAAAACAAAATCAAGATCATTTACACAGTTGTCATGGGCATCGACAAGAAAAGCCGACGCATCAAGGTCAAAGTCATGCCCTCCGGAGTACTTGTTCGTATCCCAGCCTAAACCGATCACCGCTTTTGTAAGACCGGGGTTCGTTTTTGTCAGATCAACACGCTGTCCTTTCGCCAATTGAATAGCCATGTGCCGTCTCTCCCTTCTGTGTTTGATATGGTTCAGCCGATTTGCAGGCCGTAATCTGTCGCAATACGGGCCAGTCCGCCTTGGTAGCCTGAACCGATCGCGGAAAATTTCCATTCGCCGTTATGTCTGTAAAGCTCCCCTGCGATAATGGCTGTTTCAATTGAGAAATCTTCAGCCAGATCGTAGCGGATCAGCTCTTCATTTGTCTCTTCATTGACAATGCGCACGAACGCGTTGGAAACTTGTCCGAAGTTTTGGCCGCGCGCTTCCGCTTCATGAATCGTGATGACGAATGAAATTTTGTCAATAGCCGCGGGCACCGCGCTCAGGTTGACTCTTACGCTTTCGTCATCGCCCTCGCCCTGGCCTGTCAGGTTGTCGCCTGAATGTGCGACAGAGCCGTTTCCTCCTTCAAGCTGATTATAGAAAATGAAATCATCAGGCGACGCGCATCTTCCCGCTTCATTTAATAGAAAGACGCTGGAATCTAAATCAAAATCATGTCCGCCATCGTATTTGTTTGTATCCCATCCAAGGCCGACAACGACTTTAGAAAGACCCGGATTTGTTTTAGTCAAATCTACTTTTTGTCCTTTTGCCAATGAAATTGCCATGTGTGCACTCTCCTTTTTATCGTTTAGGCGTATCGGTTAACGATATCGCCGATTTTTGTATCGTTTGTGCCTTCTCCTACTGCGGCGAATTTCCACTCGCCGTCCTGGCGGTAGATTTCAGCCGCGATCAGGCTCGTTCTGCCTGAATAGTTATCTCTTAAATTGTAAGTCACCAGTTCTTCGCGATTAGCCTGATCAACGACGCGGATGAACGCGTTTTGAATCATGCCGAAGTCCTGTTTTCGTCTGACGCAGTCGTAAATATTGACGACAAACACAAGTTTATTAATCTGAGCGGGCACTTTCGCCAAATCGATGAGAATTTGTTCATCATCGCCGTCGCCTTCACCCGTCAGGTTGTCACCCGTATGTACGACACCGCTGCAACGGCTTTTCAGATTGCCGAAATAGATGACGTTTTTGCTGTCTGTCATTTTATCATTTTCAAGCATCAGTACGGAAGCGTCACAGTCGATATTGGCACCGCCTCCGCCGAACAGCTTTCCGAAAAAGCCCCCGGATGATACAGGGTCCCAGCCGAGTCCGACCAGCAGTTTTGACAGGCCGGCTTTTCCTTTTGTTAAATCAATCCGCTGTCCTTTTTGTAAAGAGATCGCCATATGATTCACTCCTATTCTGTAAGGGTGCCGCTAAGCACGCCGCAAGTGCGCATTTTTACTAAATTCCGGGACAAGAATCCCGGTGTTTATTAAGATATACGTCTTTTATTATATCAAAGTTTCATAAAACATAAGAATTTTTGGCGAAAAACGGCGAAAAATTACTTCCTATATTCTCCTTCGTTCCGGAGAGAATAGAGAAAACAAAGAAATTGACGAAGACTGAACATTTTTCCTATCCTTGTATCAATACATGTCAGGAAAGGGGCAGACGAGTGATTGATTTAAGCATACTTGATCAGGCGCCCGTATCCAAAGGAAACGGGCCGCACGAGACGCTCCGCCGTTCAGCGGAGCTCGCCCGTCTCAGTGAAGGATGGGGCTATAAGCGGTACTGGTTTGCCGAGCATCACGGCACAAGAGGGCTCGCAAGCGTTTCGCCGGAAATTATGATCGCTCATACCGCCGCAGCCACAACGTCCATCCGTGTCGGATCAGGCGGCGTGCTGCTGCCGCAGTACAGCCCCTATAAAGTCGCGGAAACTTTCCGTCAGCTTGAGGCGCTGCACCCGAACCGGATTGACCTTGGGGTCGGACGCTCACCGGGCGGCACGACGAAAATCCGGCTCGCCCTCACAGACGGGGTAAAGAAAAGCATGACCGAGTTCAACAGGCAGCTTCAGGATTTATCATCCTTTCTGACAGATTCGGTTCCCTCGGACCATGCTTATGCAGGAATAAAAACAGCGCCTTTGATTGAAACAGCCCCGCAGCTTTGGGTGCTCGGCCTCGGGGAAAACAGCGCCAGACGCGCCGCTCTTCAAGGTGCGGGCTATGTCTTCGGCCATTTCATTAATCCGGAACGCGGGGAAAAAGCTTTTCAGATCTATCGGGACCATTTCCGGGCCTCCGCCCATTTTTCCGCTCCCGCCTCGCTCTGTGCCATTTTCGTCATATGCGCGGCTACGGATGAGAAAGCGGAAGAACTCGCCTTAAGCCAGGATTTATGGCTTCTTCGTGTCGGAAAAGGCGCCGACAGCCGCGTGCCGAGTGTGGAAGAAGCGAAGGCTTATCCGTATTCGCCGGAGGATCGTAAACAGATAGAAGAAAACAGGAAGCGGATGGTGATCGGCTCTCCTGCCGCAGTGAAACGCCGTCTGCTTGAACTTTCCGAGCGGTATCAGACAAAAGAGATGATGGTGCTGTGCAACGTCTTTGATTTCGAAGCAAAAAAAGAGTCATATGAGCGTCTTGCTGATATATTTCTGTGAAAAAAAGCCGTCAAACGGAGCAGCAGATGAGACTGCTGCACCGCTTAACGGCGGTTTTTTCGTTCTTTTCCTTTTTTAAACGCATTCCAAATCCCCTGCAGCGTAAACCCGAGCAGAAGCAGAATGATTAACAGTAAAGTGATTGACGGCCCCGGAGGCGTTCCGAGCTGGTACGAAGACGTCAGCCCCATGAACACACTGAAAAGAGAAATAATAATGGCTGCCGCAAACACCCATTTAAACCCTTTGGCGATACGGATTGCAAAAGCCGCGGGCAGTACGAGGAGCGCGGAAACGAGCAGCACGCCGATAATCGGAATAATGACCGAAATCGCCAGCCCCGTCACGATGCTGAATGACATTGACAGCAGGTTTGTGTTAATGCCTGATGTCTTCGCCGTCGCCTCGTCAAAAGTAAGCAGATAGAGCGGTCTGTTTAATATAATGAAATAAAGCAGAATCAGCAGGGTAATGCCTCCGATAATATAGACCTGCTGCTGGCTGACCGTGACAAGCGATCCAAATAAATATTGATCGATGCTCATCGACGCGCCGCCTTTTGACAGGCTGATCAGAAACATCGCAAACGACAGCCCGGCCGCCATTAAGATTGCGATAGATACCTCTGAATATGTACGGTACGCCCGCCGCATGTATTCAATGCCGATCGCTCCGATCGTGACGACAACGATGCTCGCCGCCGTAATATTGGTACTGAGAAAAAAACCGATGGCCACGCCCGACAATGAAATATGAGACAGCGTATCCGCCATCAGCGCCTGTCTTCTCAGCACGAGATATACGCCTAATATCGGCGCCATAATTCCGATCATGCTTCCCGCTAGAAAAGCTCGTCGCATGAATTCCAAGTCAAACATTTCCATCCGCCTTTTTCCCCCCTTTCAAGCCGTATGACTTTATCCAGATACTGCTGTACTTCGTTTTGTTCGTGTGTCACCATGACGACGGTGCGGTTGTGATTTTTCACCTGATGGTGCATAAATTCGTAGAAACCCTGCCTGCTTTCATAATCAACCGCGGTTGTCGGCTCATCAAGCATCAGCAGATCCGGATTGCTCGCAAGCATTCTCGCAATGCAGATTTTCTGCTTCTGTCCGCCGGATAAATCGCCGATTTTCCGGTGGCGGAAATCCCACATTTCCACCATCTTCAGCGCGTTTTCCACCTCGTGGTGATCCGTTTCGTTCAATCGTTTAAACCATTTTCCTTTCGTATAACGGCCTGATTGTACAAGCTCCAGAACCGTGCTTGGGAATCCTGCGTTAAATGAAGAAATCTGCTGCGGAACATAGCCGATTGTCAGGCGTTTTCCGGCTGCGTTTTTTTTACTGATCTCGGCCGTTCCTTCCCAAGGTCTGAGCATGCCGAGCATGACTTTCATCAGCGTCGATTTTGACGCGCCGTTCGGTCCTGTAATGCCGACGAATTCGCCGCTTTTGATTTCCAGCGACACGCCGTCAAGCACGGGTGTATGCGAATAACCAAAAACGATATCCTGTAATGTAACGAGATTCATGCTGACCTTCCTTTCCCGCATAGAAATAGTGTGCACCCCGCGGCGCACACTATGTTATTTAACCAATAGCGAATCTTTCAGTGCATCAAGGTTTTTCTCCATAATGTCGATATAACCGATGCCTTTATCCCGTTCTTTTTGGCTTAAACCTTCCAGTGTATTGAGCACTTCCGTTTTCGCGCCGATTTCACCGGCAAGCGTATCTGCAACTTTAGGCGATGCAACTTCTTCAAAGTAGATGATCTTCACATCATGCTGTTTGGCAAACGTTTTGAGATCCGCCAGTTTGGCCGCACTCGGCTCTTCTTCAGGAGAAAGGCCTGCAATCGCAACTTGTTTTAAGCCGTATTCTTTGGCGAGATAGCTGAATGCCGCGTGCTGTGTGATCAATTCTTTTTTCGCCGCTTTATTTAATGTTGTACGGTATAGTTTATCAAGATCCTGCAGTTTTGCAATATATTCTTTACTATTTTTCTCATAGTATGCTTTATTCTTCGGGTCCTGTTTTACAATCTGCGCCGTAATGGTTTTGACCTCTTTTTGCGCAAGAACCGGGCTGAGCCACACGTGAGGGTCCATGCTGTGGCTGTGGTCATGACCGCCGTGTCCATGTTCCTCTTCCTCTTCATCCGAACCTTCGAGTAAGTCAATTCCTTTCGACGCCTTTACAAACTTCGCATGATCAGAGCCCATGCTTTTTTCCGCTGAAGGAACCCATGTCTCCATATATTCGCTGTTGTATACGAAAAGATCGGCGTTTTGAATGCCGGCGATATCCTTCGGCGTCGGCTCCCAATCATGGGGTTCGACCGAAGACGGGATGAGAATGTCTACATCGCCTTTGTCTTTGACAATTTGTTTCGTGAATTCGTACATAGGATAAAAGGTCGTCACGACGTGCAGTTTGCCGCTTTTTGAAGAACCTGACGAACCTTTTGAAGGTGAATTGCCGCAGCCCGCCGCGATTAAAAAGCATGCCGCAATGACAATGATTCCGCTCCATTTTTTTAACAAGCCGTTTCCCCCTGTTCTGTAAATCAGAATGATGACGATTTCCAAAGCGTACTTTCTCGTTCATTTGTTACCTATACCATAATAAAACGAAGTAATTACGTTTTGCAAGATATTTTTTTCTAAATTGATGTCCGATTTACCTAAAAAGCCCCCGTCATGTATGGACGGGGGCGTCATATCACATATCAGGCAAGCAGATAAACTCTTGTTTCGTAAGGGCGGAATGCGATGCGGGATTCCGTGCCGCCGTCATTTTCATAGTTGCTGAGAAGAAGCTCGGCGCTTTCAGGTTCGGAGCCGTCCGGCCAATAAAAGGCGGCTTCTTCTTTCGATACGTTGCTGATGGACATGAGTTTTTGTCCGTTTGCCTGTCTTTCATACACAAACAGCTGCGGGTCATCAGGAAGCAGCAGCGTGTAGCTGCCTTTTATGATATCAGCATACTGTTTTCGCAGGCGGATCAGTTTTTTGTAAAAGTTCAATATAGAATCGGGATCATCCTGAGCCTCGGCCGCATTGACGGTTTTGTAATTGGGATTGACCGTGAGCCACGGTTCGCCCTCCGTAAATCCGGCATTCTTGCTGCCGTCCCACTGCATCGGTGTACGGGCATGGTCCCGGCTTTTCGCCATAATGGACGCCATGACTTCTTCCCTGTTCCGACCCATTTCAAATACCCTTTTATGATACATATTGACGGTCTGAATATCTTGATAATCCTCTATTCTGTCAAACGGAGCGTTTGTCATGCCGATTTCTTCCCCCTGGTAAATGTACGGCGTGCCTTTCATGAAATAAAGCAGGGCGGCAAGCATTTTGGCGGATGCTTTGCGGTATGTGCCTTCGTCTCCGAAACGGGATACGATCCGAGGCTGGTCATGATTGCACCAATACAGCGTATTCCAGCCTTGATGTTCCAGTTTTTCCTGCCAATCTGTGAGCACTTTCTTCAAATCGGACAGCTCAAGCGGTTTTACATCCCAATGCTCTTGGCCCGGCTTTTGATCAAGCTCCATATGCTGAAAATGAAAAATCATATTCAGTTCATGCTCATCGGTTCCCGTGTAGACCAGCCCTTCCTCAGGCGTCACTGATCCGGCCTCGCCGACCGACATCACGTCATATTTGGAAAATACCTCTTTCGTCATTTCTTTTAAGTAATCATGTATCCGTGCTCCGTTTGGCCGGAAAGGCTTCGGATCGGCCCGGCGGGCGATGTAATCTTCATATGGCGGCAAGTATTCTTTTTTTGACAGAAGATGGAGCTGGTCTATTCGCAATCCGTCCACGCCTTTATCGAGCCAAAATCTCATCATCTCGTATACTGATTGCCGAACTTCGGGGTTTTCCCAATTCAGATCGGCTTGTTTGACGGCGTTCATATGCAGGTAATATTCGCCCGTATGTTCTTCGTACTGCCAGACGGATTGTCCGTAATCCGACACCCAATCGGTCGGCGGGCCGTCCGCGGTGCCCGGCCGCCAAATATAATAATCGCGGTATTTGCTGTCCGGATTCATTTCCGCCTCTTTGAACCAAGGATGCTCTGTGGATGTATGATTTAAGACAAAGTCCATCACAAGCTTTAATCCGCGGCTGTGGCATTCTGTAAGCAGATCGTGAAAGTCCTCCATCCTTCCGTAAGATTCCATAATCGCTTGATGATCCGTCACATCGTAGCCGTTATCGACGTTTGGCGACGGGTAAATCGGGCAGATCCATATCACATCAGCGCCAAGTTCTTTTATATAATCGAGACGCGCGATAATCCCCCGCAGGTCGCCAATGCCGTCGCCGTTCGTATCTTGAAAGCTTCGCGGATAGATTTGATAGACAACGGCGTCTTTCCACCAGTCATTCTCCATCTTGCGGCCCCTCCTGTTTTTTAGAGAACCATTTCCTTTATAATCCTTTCCTAAACAAAAAAGAGAAGGTTTCCCCTCCTCTTTTAACTTTCCAGCTGAGACGGATAAAGCGTCATGCCTCCGTCGACGAAAAGTGTCGTTCCGGTTACGTAACTCGCTTCTTCCGACACCATCCATGCGGCGGCCGCGGCGACTTCTTCCGGTTTTCCGAAGGCGTTCATCGGAATTTTTTTCAGCTGGGCCTGTTTATGTGTTTCATCTTCCAGATCCTTATTGGACTCCGTGGCGATCGTGCCGGGAGCGATGGCATTCACCCGGATGCCTTTGTCTGCGTAATTGAGCGCCATCGTTTCCGTCATCATTTTGATTCCGCCTTTGGATGCCGAGTACTGCACGTTTTCAGGACGCGGTATTTGCTGATGAACGCTCGATATGTTTAAGACCGTTCCTTTTTTGCCGCGATCGAGCATATGTTTCAGTGCCGCTTTCGCCCCCAAAAAGGTGCCGGTCACGTTGACGTCGATGACCCTTTGCCAATCCTCCAAGCTCATTTCATGGGGCATCGCTTCGGCCCCGTTAAAGCCGGAATTGTTGACCATCACGTCCACACCCCCGAAATGCTCCTGGGCGGCATCAAACAGCGCCTGAATCCCTTCTTCTGAGGATACATCGGCTTTTACGGTGACGGCTCGGCCTCCCGCTTTCTCAATGATGTCCGCCGCTTCTTCCGCTCCGGCGGAATCACCGAGGTAGTTCACAACCACATTCATCCGCTCCTTGCCGAAGCGTTCGGCAATGGCTTTTCCGATTCCTTTCGAAGAACCTGTTACGATCGCTGTTTTTCCCTGTAAATCCTGATACATTGTCTCATTTCCTCCCTGATGTTAATACAGAGCATGTACCCGGTTTTAATCGGCTGAAAACAAAAGGAATCATAAAAAGAACGATGAAACCGAAGCTCCCTCGTTCTTTTTTTCATTATGCGTAGTTGTTCATTTGCAGCCTTTTTTGCACGCCGACAAGCCTGCTGAAAAAATAAGATGCCGCTTTGTAGTTCTCCCGTTGATGAAAGAAATGAGCCGCGTCCTGAAGCAGTTCCTCTGTGTCAGCCAACAGCTCTTTTGATTCCAGAATGTCAAAATACTCTTTGAGCGAATCCTGTCCGCCTTCCCCCTGATAAAGCTCTTTAATCAGACGGAATTTCGTCATATAGATCTCATCTTCCCACTCCGCCGCGCTTCTCATGCCCCGCGCGCAGCTGGCGGCGGCTTCACTGTATTTTTCCGTTTTAAAGTAGATATGCGTGAGTGAAAAAACAGCCTGGATGACCTGCCGGAAGCTGTGTGCTTCAAATCCGGCAGCCGCCCGTTCAAAATCCTCCGCCGCCTTGCAAAAATCACCCAGACTGTACATACAGTGCCCGATATTATAATAGGCCGCAGCAATCATATATTGATCATCAAGCCGCTCCGCGTGTTCCAAGGCGCATTTGAGGTATTCCAGCGCTTTTTTATGCTGCTGGGCGTCCATCAGATTTCCGGCAATGATAAATTTGCACTGCACCCTTCTCATTCCGTATAATTCATATTTCTTGTAAATATCAAGCGCCTGCCCCGCGTAATTCATCGAAAAGAAAGTCTGCTTGATATGATAGTACACCTCAGAAATTTTATACAGAAACTCGGCTTTCTCTATGTCATCTTCCACATATTCAAGCTTTTCCTCAGCCCGCTTATAATGAGAAATCGCTGAGATGAAGTTTTTCTGCTTAAATTCATACATTCCCCTGAAATAGTAAAAATAATATTCCAGTAAGCCGGTCAGCTTTTGCTGGTTCATCTCAATCTCAGTGAGCATTTCAGAGAACGGAGGCTGGCAGTCGCCGTCTTTCATGGGTTTTAATTTATCCAGCATGATGCGGTGCCGAAATTCCATCAATGAAAAATACAACAATAAATCCTGGTTCTCTTCCATATCTTCGAGTTCATATTGAATCTCCCGCTTCAGCGCTTCAGCTTGATCGGCTTCAAACGCGCGGATCAGCTTATACCATTCATTCATCTTTACGGCCACTTCTTCAGATGGAATCTTGGATTTCATAGATTTGCCTCCTTCCTCCGGCTACTAATTATGTTATATTTTATCATAGCAAATTTATGGCAGTGAGCAAACAAAGATTTTAATCAATTAAAGAAAGAGAGAATTCACCATGAAACTACCAGTCAGAATTGCGCTGCTTTTGATCCTCTTCTTTTCCGCAGACCTATGTTTTTCCTATGTGCAGAAAGAATTGAGGCCGCAGACGGCATTACAAGATAGAGCCATTCCAAGCGCTCTTCATCCGCTCGTGAAACAGAATGCGGAGCTATTGCAGACGGCCGCTCTGAAAAAAGGCATCACCGTCGTTATCACAGAGGGTTTCAGATCAATTGAGGAACAAAACGAATTGTACCGTCAAGGACGTTCAAAAAAAGGAAATATCGTCACCTACGCAAAAGGCGGGGAATCTTACCACAATTACGGCCTTGCGATCGACTTCGCCCTGCAAAAAAAGGATGGAAGCCTAATTTGGGATATGACGTACGACGGAAACCGAAACGGCACGCCCGATTGGCTTGAGGTCGTATCGATTGCCAAAACGCTCGGTTTTGATTGGGGAGGCGATTGGAGAGGCTTTAAAGATTATCCTCATTTACAAATGATCCCTGGCTAATAAAACCTTTTCTTTTTTCGCTTTTGCGCATCAATGTACGGAGGATAGACAGGCCTGTACACAAGCTTATATCCTTCATTGCCGGACGGCGTAAAATCGCGCTGCCACTCCAGCCGCAGATGGAAATCGGATAAAAAAGCGGCCTTTGCTTCTTCGGGAGTAACGGCCGGGACCGGATTGATCTTCTCCAGCTGCTCCGGGTCAATGTCAGGCGCCATGTAAGCTTCCACAAGCCCCGTTACGGGACTGACAAGTATTCTCGCAGCGCCGAACCGCAGCGGAATATCCTGATGCCATATGGAAAAATGGAAGCGGAACCTGCCCCTTCCGTCCGTTTTCACCGGGTTCATTTTAAAAAACTCGTCCGCTCTCGGATAAAGTTTGTATAAAAATTGAAGCGCGACGGCCTCACACTCTTCCGCAGAATAAAAGGCCGGGCCCTGATGCTCAATAAAAGATTTAAAGGCTGTCATTTTCCCTGTCTTTTTGTCCGTTTTCATCTTCATTGTATTTTTGTTGCTGCTTTCAAAATAGCTTTCGATACTCAAATCTTTCCGTTCCGGAACCGACCCTTTCCGCCATGTCGTTCCGATCTCATCCCCGAGATCGCGCCGGCGCGTCTGAACCATATCCGAGGTAAACCCCATTAATTCATCCAGGCTGATTTCCCGTTTATGTTCAAACGCGGGAAGCGGTTTTGCCGGCTCATTCCTGTCTTCGCAAAGCTGCTGATCCGGCACGATATCATCTTCACCGGCCGGATAGCTGTAAGCCGGCAGAATCGGTTCATAGACGAGACGCGGTATTTTCTCAAAATTGACCACATCATAGACGAGACTGAATGTCAGCACACTCATGTAATGCGAGACGACTTTTTCCCGATCGACGAATGTTTCCGGGACGGGCGCTTCACCCTTATCCCCGTAATAGATAAACTGCACGACGAAGCCGCTCCTGGTTACATCAACGAAAAAACCTGAATCGGGAAGCGGCCGGCCGAGCACTTTTTTTGTATAGATAAATCGGATGCACCCATTGCGTTCTTCCCTCGCCTGAAAGATGAAATTCATAAAAGTAAGCGGGCGGTGTCTCGCCGCAAACCGAAGAGCCGTCAGCTTTAATTCGGCGTCTGACAGCTTCATGTCTGAACCCGGGCAGTCGTTGCGTGAATAGGTAAGCAAAGATCCGTCGTCGCCCAGCTCAATCGTGACCGTTTTATCCGGATGGTTACGATCTTTCCATATATAATAGGCTCTCATTTTTTGTTTTTCATCATAATCTTCTATTTCAAGCTCATAGTGCGGCGGTATGTTCCCGATATCCAGCGCTTTTTTTCTTAGATGTTCTTTCAGCAATGGGGTCATCCTTTCAGAAGAGTGTATAAAAAAGAACTGTTTTTTATTATATAAAAACGTCCTTATCCTTTTAAAGGGAAGAAAGTGCCTTTTATGTGTCTATTTTTAGCAAAGAGGGAAAAGAGCCGTATTCTGAGCGGCACTTTTTCATACAAATGTCACATTCCCCGTGAAAGCCCCGGGACGGACGCCCATGACCTTCAGCCTATTAAACTCGTGATCGCTTCTCCCGTATGAGCCTCAATAAACTGCGGGAAAACCGGCTTGTATACGAGCCTGTACACTTTTCCGCAGCTGCCGTCATCGTAACAATGGTCCCAAGCGAGCTCTGCTTTGATGGCCCGGCGGATCGCGTCCTTCGCCTCTTCCATTGTCAATGAAGGAACGGGATCGATTTCCTCGAGCTCTTTCGGATCAATTTCCGGCGGCATATAAAAAGTGACAAGACCCGTCTTTTTGCTGACACAGATTCTTCCCTCTCCGAATCGCAAATCAACGCCGCCCGAACAAGCCTTATATGTAAGTCCCACGTTTTCTCCTTCATCATCCGGTTCATCATATTGAACCCGGAAATACTGATCCGCTTCCGGAAACATGGCGAATAAAAAGCGGATGGCCATGTGATGGCATTCTTCCTCGGAAAACACCGATTCACCTTCAACTTTTATAAATGACATCACCCCGGTGAGCCGGCCCGATTCTTTATCATATCTTGTTTTCAATACGTGTTCATTCCGTTCTTTAAACAGACTTTCAAAGCTTTTATCTTCCCGCACGGATTTTGTTTTTTCAGGACGCCAGGCAATGCCGATACAGCCCTCTCCAAGATCGCTTTCCCTCTCTTTATAAAAACCGTCGTGCAGCCCGATCATGTCATTGATGCTCATCTTTTCCGCTTCAGGTGCAGGGCGTGAAATCGGGACATACGGCCGCGTGCCGTCTTCCAGCTCTTCATATTCGTCTAATTCTGCATTCTCTTCCTTCAGGTCGGCCGATATCGGCCGCGTCGGAGACACGATTTCATAGACGAGATGGGGCTTGTCATCCCCCTGCACATAGACGGACTGATGCAGGACGGTGAACAACAGCTCTGCTTCAATATGTTTGACAAAGTGAGCCAATGCTTCCCGCTTGTCCGCAATTGTCTCCGGTCTTAACAGATCATCGGCCTTCCCATGGTAAGAAAAGCCGGTTACTTCCCCTGTCACAGCCAGGTCGATGTAAAACCCGGTCAGCGGAAGCGGCAGACCGTCAGCCATCTGAACATAGGAATATCTCACATCGCCATCATTTGCGGGTCCGTTTTTTTCCGGTTCAAACTCAGCCAATGCCCCCGGACGATGGGTTTCTAAAAACGCCCGCATCCGTTCTTCTATGTCCGATTCCGAAAGAGCCGGCAGATCAGTCTGGAAAGCCGGACGGGATAAGTATTTCAGTTTTCCTTCCCGGTCTAATTCGACCATGATGCCGGCTTCCGGATCATTCTTATCTTCCCACCAAAACAGAACCTCATCTTCCTGGTATTCTTCCACATTACTCTCGTAGCGGGCAGGTACGTTTCCGATTCGGAGAGCCAGCTGTTTCAATTCTTCTTTATTCATCATAACACTTCCTTTTCTTCCAAAAAGATTGATGATTACCAAGACTCTTTTATACAAAACTAGTATAATTAACCTGTCTGTCTTCATGACTATCGAATTAATCATTAACAACAGGGGGTAAACCAGATGTCCATCAAAAAAATGAGCGCCGTGTTTTTCATTCTGCTTCTCACGGCATTTACCGCCGCATGCAGCAGCGAAACGAGCGGCGGCCAGGAAAGCAGCACGGCGAAAGTGAAAATAAAAGAGACGGCATGGGCCGCTTCAGACGATACTGAACATCCGGCCGCGCTGAAAGTAACGGTCACCGTCAAAAATACGGGCAAAGACCCGCTTACCGTCAAAAGCAGCGACTTCTCACTTTATCAGGATGACGCGAAAACAGCCAAGGCCGATAAGGAAGACTTGATGCAGAGCGGCACGCTTCATGCCGGTAAGACAGTGACGGGCAATCTGTACTTCACGGCTGACGAAGGCAAATCCTATGAATTGGTATATCAGCCGCAGGCAAAAGACGCGAAGCCTTTATCTTATAAACTGAAAGTCAAAGGCACAGCCTCAAATGCAAAACCTGACCCGGCGGACGCATTATCCGCATACATTGATGTGATGCTGTACGGCAAGCACAATAAAGATTTCACCCGCCTGACCGGTGTAAATGAAAAAATGACGGCCGCCGCATATCAGGAATCGGCGAAAGCCAGCTTTATCGCTTCTGCAGGCATTTCACAAGAACAGGCGGATTCAAAAGCCATTTCCGCTATTATTGACGCCATGTCATCAGCGCTTCGGGATAACACAGAGCTCAAGGTGCATACCAAATCCATGTCAGGCAAAAAAGCCGTCCTTGAAGCAAAAGTGACGCCGCTTGATATGTCTCCGCTTGCGGGCCAGCTGCAAGACCGCGTGCAAGACTATGCCGGAAAGCACCCTGATGCTGATGAAAACGAAATTGTCAGCCACCTGCTTTCTGTCTATCCGGAAGAGTTTATGCGCCTGAAACCGGCTTCTTCTTCCGTTACAAGAGAAATCGAGATGAAGAAAAACGCCCGCGGCCAGTGGTATCTGGATACAGACGCCGATCTGGAAGGATTGACAGAAGCGTTTTTGAAAACGTCCTGACAACAAGAAAGGAAATAGCCCAGGCTATTTCCTTTTTTTATTTTCACTTAAAGATGTCACTGATATATTGAACCTCATCCTCGGTTAACTGCACATGAAGCGCGTCCAGATTGTGTTTCAGCTGGTCGGGGCGTTTGGCTCCGGGAATGATCGCATCCACTGCCGGCTGCGACAGAAGCCACGCGAGTGCGATATGCGCTGTCTGCGCCCCTTTTTCCTCCGCAACGGCCCGAAGCTTATCCACTCTCTCCAGGTTTTGGCGAAAAGCTTCCCCCTGAAACGGCGGCCTGTTCTTTCGGCTGTCCTCAAAGACTGTGTCTTTTGTAAACTTTCCCGTCAGCAAGCCGGAAGCAAGCGGAAAATAAGGAATAAAGGAAATGCCGTTCTTTTCACAATAAGGCAGCAGATCATGCTCCGCCTCACGCTGAATCAGTGAATATTCCGATTGAAAAACCTCTAAATAGCCGTCGGCGTTAAACTCCTGCAATTGCCGGAAGCTGAGATTGGACGCGCCGATTGCTCTGATTTTCCCTTCGTCCTTCAGTTCTTTTAGCGTGCCCGCCACTTCGGAGAGCGGTGTTTTGCCGTCAGGGAAGTGGACGTAATACAAATCAATCACGTCTGTTTTCAGCCGCTTCAGGCTGTTTTCCGCCTCACTCCGGAGAAATTCACGGCTGTTGTCCAGCTCGATTTGTCCGTTGACTTCTTTATGCGCGCCTTTTGACGCAATCACGAGGCTGTCCCGCACGCCGCGCTCTGCGACAACTTCACCGATTAACTCTTCGGAACGCCCCAAACCGTATATAAACGCCGTATCAATAAAATTGACGCCGCCGTCCAATGCTGTGCGGATGAGTTCTTTTCCCGTTTCATCATTAAGATTCGGAAACAGATTATGTCCTCCGACCGCATTTGCGCCAAAACCGATACGCTTTACCCGTAAATCCGTCCTGCCCAGCGTACGTGTCTCATCCATGGCTCAGGCTCCCTTCTTTTTATCGCTCTGTTTAGTATTAGATAGACGGTAAGAATTATCCTGCCTGAGAGCCTATCTACAGAAAAAACCTTGAAAAGCGTTTGCCCTTCAAGGTTTTTTTGGCTGTGTATTAAGATGTCAGAGCTGCGGCGAAGCGTTCGGCTTCATCCGTGAGAGCACCCTCGATTTCCTTATAGCGGCTGGAAATCGTTGAGGCGCTGACGCCGTACTTCTTCGCCAGCTTCGCTTGAGAAACGGACGCGCCGTTCAGAGAAATGCTGTTTACGTAATATTCGACCGCCGCCGCGAAAGCTTCAGGCTTTCTGATCGTCGGTGTTTTTTTGACACAGAACGTTTTCCACAGATCAATAACGGCCGGAACCAGCTCAGCCGGGTATTCATCCCCGCTCAGGCCTTTTTCAATGGCGTCTGCCGTTTCCTTCTCCATGTCGTTGGCCCACTCTGTCTGTTTTTCTTCAGCAGCCTGCTCAGGCTCTTCCGCCGTTCCTAAAAGAGCGGCCAGCACAATGTCGAAGTTGTCCTGCATAAAGCGCTCAGGCGATTTTCCTTCCGCAAGAGCCGGGGCAGCCGCCTTTTTCACTTTGCTGATTAGAGCTTCGGTCCGCTTCACAGGGAAGATCGTAAATTGCATGAAGAACTCCGCTTTTTCCGCTTCGTGGATCGGATAGCCGAGAATCAGGCTTCCCGCCGGCGGAAGATCCTGCTGGCTGACGTCCATTTCCACTTTGAATTGTTTTTTCGTCATCACATCTTCAAAGTGAATCATTCCTTCTTTCACATCTTCAAGCACCATAACGGCAGGTGTCATGCTTTTCCATGATTCAACGATTTCCCGTGTTTTCGGGCGGTTGATGCCGCCGGCTTTTTTCTGAAGATATTCTTCAAAAATCGTCTTGCCGCCTGCCAGCGGACGGAAGAAAATTCCCCAGATGCCGAGGTTGAAGACTCCGATGTCTTTTGTCTGTCTGTCCAGCTCCGTAATGAACGCGTGCTGGTTAATAAATGATGATATGCCGTCTCTATGTGCTGTAAAGGCGTACTCCATTAGGCTTTCCTGAATCTGTTTCGCTTCTTTTGCCGCGATGTCTGCCGGAATGGCAGCTTCTTTGCTTCCGCAGCATTTTTTATATTTCTTCCCGCTGCCGCATGGGCAAGGGGCATTTCTTTTCACTTTTCCCACAATAAACCCTCCGAATTCTGATATAACTTTATTATTTTAACAAAAATAACTTCAGAGGGCTTGGTTTACGGCGAAAAAAGAATATGGAAGAAAAAAAGACCCCGGGATATTCTCATTCTCCGGGGCTTTGAAACTGTTAATTTGTATTTTGTCCGCCGCCGTTCAGACCTTCTTTAATCAGCCCGTTTACTTGGCTGTTCATCAAAAGTCCGATGTGTCCGACACCGTGAATCTGCACGTTTTTCCCGCCGATCAGCCGTGACAGCGGGTTCAGGACGATTAAGTCCGCTGAGCTGTAAATCGATGTATATAAAATCTTTTGGTTCGGATCAGTCCCCGGAAGCGCCCGGTTGGTCACAAGGCCGTTCGCTCCGCCCAGTGTGACGACGTTTGCGATTTTGTCTCCGCCGTCAAGATTTTTAATGTAATAGAGCGTGTTGGCGCCGCCCATGCTGTGCGCGACGATATCGACTTTTTTCGCACCTGTTTCGCTGAGCACTTTTTTCACGTAATTGGACAGTCTCGGTGCATTGTGTCTGTTGTTTCCGGTTTTGTCCAGAAAATCAATGGCGTACATCTCATTTCTTGACCAGCCTTGGGATGCCAAGTACGTTTTGATTCCCGCGAAGTTAAAGGACGCCCCGCCGATTCCGTGGACCATGACAACCGGGTTATGCTCTGAGGAGGCTTTCGATACGGTCGGCTGGAAGGCAAATACGGAAATGACGGAGAGCATGCAGACTGTAAGGATCGCTAGGATTTTGCTTTTGATTTGTTTCATGAACTTTCCTCCTGTTATGTAATTTTTTGCAATTTTCATTTTATTAGAGAAGAAAAGGAAAAAATAGAGTATTTTTTACTGTTTTCAACAATTGAAAAAGAGGCGGAAAAATGAGAAAGACGCCCCTTTCCCGAAAGCACACTTATACTTTAATACGGCAAACAAAAAAAGGAGAGAACACCCGGTTCTCTTCTCCTAGTACTCATTGAAATAGGTTTGAATCCGCTTAGGGTCATGCGTTTTTGTCAGCGCGAGCATCAGCAGAATCCGCGCTTTTTGAGGGTTGAGAGAGTTTGAAGCTGTCAAATGGTCTTTTTCATACTCTCGATTAGGTGTTACCGTTCCGTTTCCCGTCCTTGTGGAGCGGACGACCGCCAGCCCGCTTTTGACCGACTTTACGGCGCCTTTTTGCGCCGCATCAGACATTGAGCCGTTTCCCGAGCCTGCAAAAATAATGCCTTGCGCCCCTGATTTTACGGCAGCTTCAAAGAGATAGCTTCCGTCATTTTGATAGCCGTATATAATATCGACTTGCGGCAGTTTATCAAGTTTATCTATCTTGAAATCTGTATCCTTCGTATGCTTTCGGGTCATGATGTTATTAAAATAGATGTCATCAGCAATTGTTCCGATATAACCCATCTCTTCCGATTTGAATGTGTCTGCCGCGGTTGTATTGGTTTTTGTCACATAGCGCGCCGAAGCGATTCTGTCATTTAATACGACAAGCGTCCCCTTACCTTTCGCATCAGGCGCAGCCGCTGTTTTTACAGCGTTATATAAGTTGGACGGCCCGTCTGCTCCGATCGCCGTGGACGGCCTCATTGACCCGGCGACAACAACGGGCTTGTCACTTTTGACCGTCAGATTGAGAAAGTAGGCGGTTTCCTCAAGTGTGTCTGTTCCATGTGTAATGACAATGCCGTCTGTATCATCAGACTTGAGCAGCTTGTTTACCCGTTTTGCAAGTTTCAGCAGTGTCTCGTTATTCATATTCTGGCTGCCGATATTCACAACCTGTTCTCCGCTCACATGCGCGACCTCTTTTATCTCCGGAACGGCCTGAATCAGGGCGTCAACTCCGATTGCCCCCGCCGTGTACTCCGTAGCTGACGTCTTTGAAGGAGCAGCGCCTGCAATTGTGCCGCCGGCGGCAAGAATTTTAACATTCGGAAGTCCGTCTTTTTTCGCTGAGGCTGCGGCTGCCATCCGGGGCGGTGTTTCTTTCGCTTGAGGAGATTGGGAGCAGCCGGCCGCGATGAAGAGCAGAGCCGTGATAAA
Source organism: Bacillus sp. FSL K6-2861 (assembly GCF_038630725.1). NCBI lineage: Bacteria > Bacillati > Bacillota > Bacilli > Caryophanales > Bacillaceae > Bacillus > Bacillus sp. FSL K6-2861. The sequence continues at coordinate 301,742 of NZ_CP152037.1, read as the reverse complement.
TGTAATGAAGGGCATAAATTGTTTTTTCATTCTTTTCTCTCCTTTTCTTTATTTATGAAGATTTTCCTCTCACCGGTCAACGCGCTTGTCAGGCAACCTCCCGAAGAAAATAACCGTTAAAAAACCTTGACACCGTCATGTGAAATCAAGATAATAGACCAGTCACTATATTTTAAATTTGTCAAAAATCAGTAAGGTGGGAACATTATGAGCTATGGAGATTCTCGTGAAAAAATCCTCGCCGCGGCAACCAGGCTGTTTCAGCTTCAGGGGTATTACGGCACGGGGCTGAATCAGATTATTAAAGAAAGCGGTGCGCCGAAAGGTTCTCTTTACTATCATTTTCCGGACGGCAAAGAGCAGCTCGCCATTGAGGCTGTCAATGAAATGAGCCATTATATCCGTATGAAAATAAAAGAAAGCCTTGATGCCCATCCTGATCCTGCGGAAAGCATTCAAGCGTTTTTACAGGACTTATCAAGCCAATTCACATGTCCGGAAAACTTTGAAGGGTTTCCTGTCGGTTTACTGGCTGCCGAGACTGCTTTAAAGAGCGAAAAGCTCCGGCAGGCCTGTCAAAGCGCTTATCAGGAATGGGAGAATCTGTTCGCGGGCAAATTGAGATCAGCCGGTTTTTCTGATGAGAAAGCGGCGGAAATCAGCACTGTTTTAAATGCCATGATAGAAGGCGGCATCATTGTGTCCTTAGCCAAAAAAGACAAAATGCCGATCCTCCATATTTCTAAACAAATCCCGAACCTGCTGAAGACATAAAATACGAGAGACATGTACGTATAGAAAGAGAGGAGAATGATTTTGGAAAACGCTCAGCCTTCCAAACAATATAAAGTCATGCCGATCATGATTTCTTTACTGACGGCAGGGTTTATCGGCATGTTCAGTGAAACGGCGCTGAATATCGCCCTGACTGACCTGATGAAGGAGTTACATATCACTCCTGCGACCGTCCAGTGGCTGACGACGGGCTATCTGCTCGTTCTCGGTATTCTTGTCCCGGTATCGGGTCTGCTTTTGCAATGGTTTACGACGAGACAGCTGTTTATCGTTTCACTCGCTTTTTCCATTATCGGCACGCTGATTGCAGCGCTTGCGCCGAGCTTTCCGTTTCTTTTGGCGGCGAGAATCGTGCAGGCTTTAGGAACCGGGCTGCTGCTGCCGCTGATGTTTAATACAATCCTCGTCATCTTTCCGCCGCATAAGCGCGGAGCGGCGATGGGGACGATCGGGCTTGTCATCATGTTCGCTCCTGCGATCGGTCCGACATTTTCAGGGCTTGTGTTAGAGCATTTGAACTGGCATTGGATTTTCTGGATTTCTCTGCCGTTTCTTGTGTTGGCTCTTTTATTCGGCATCGCCTACATGCAGAACGTGTCTGACATTACAAAACCGAAAATTGACGTGCTTTCCATTATTCTGTCTACGATCGGGTTTGGCGGCATCGTATTCGGATTCAGCAATGCGGGCGAAGGATCAGACGGCTGGTCAAGCCCGACGGTTATCGGTTCGCTCACTGTCGGTGCGATCGCGCTCATCTTATTTTCCATCAGGCAGCTGACAATGAAGCAGCCGATGATGAATCTGCGCGCTTTCCGCTATCCGATGTTTGTTCTCGGTGTCGTGATTGTATTTATCTGTATGATGGTTATCTTATCAACAATGCTTCTATTGCCTATGTATTTACAAAGCGGACTGATGCTGACGGCGTTTACGTCCGGACTCATCCTGCTGCCGGGCGGTATTTTAAACGGCTTTATGTCTCCGGTGACGGGGCGCCTGTTTGACAAATACGGACCGAAGTGGCTTGTCATTCCCGGGTTTGTCATCACGGCCGCCGTACTTTGGTTTTTCTCAAACATTACCGGCACTTCAACGGCCATTCTCATCGTCGTGCTCCACACATGCCTGATGATCGGCATTTCCATGATCATGATGCCGGCGCAAACGAACGGCTTAAACCAGCTGCCGCCGGAATTTTATCCGGACGGAACGGCCATTATGAATACGCTCCAGCAGATGGCCGGCGCAATCGGCACTGCGGTGGCGGTCAGCATCATGGCAGCCGGGCAGAAGAATTATATGAGCACCGTGAAAAACCCGAATGATCCTTCCGCATACTCTCACGCGCTGATTGCGGGCGTCCAGCACGCCTTTATCTTCGCGATGATTGTCGCTGTTATCGGCTTGATCAGCGCCTTCTTTATGAAACGGGTCAAAGTGAATCACTCATAAGAAAACAGCAGGCTCCCCGTGAGTCTGCTGTTTTTTTATATACCGCGCGCTTCAGCCAGTTCATCAATCGCATACATCAGATCATCGGCCGTGTTATAGAAATGAGGCGCCAGCCGGATGATATGTCCGCTGGGTGCGCATACGATGTTTTTCCGCCTCAACAGCGCAGCCGTTTCCGCCGCTTTTTCATCCCGTATGGAAATCATGCCGGGTCTGTCATCGGCAGACGGCGGCCCTGTGAGGTGCAACCCTTTTTCAAAAGCGTATTCATACGCAAATGTGCTGAGTTTTTTTACTTCCCGGTGAATGCGGTCTGTGTCGGCATCGTTTACTAGAGATAAAGCCGCCTGTGCCGCATATATGCTGATAAAAGCCGGGGTTCCGGTCTCAAAGCGTTTGGCTCCGTCCGCATAAGAAAAACGGGTTAAATCCAGCATCGACGCCCGCTGCTGCCCGAACCACCCGGTGACTTTCGGCTTCAGCCGTTCGGCGAGTTCCTTTCTGACATAAAGAAACGCCGTTCCCGGTATGCCGAGCATATACTTTCTCGCACCCGCGGCCAGCATATCAACTCCCCATTCTTTTACATCAATCGGGATGTGCCCCGCTGATTGATAAGCATCGACAAAAAGAAGCGATCCCTTCTTTGCGGATATCTCGGCAATGCGCTTCATATCCTGGACAAAACCGGACGTATATGACACATGGGGCACACAGGTGAAAAGCGTCTGTTCCGATATGTACGTCTCATACCGTTCTAACGGGATCATTCCGTCTTCAGACGGCACGACTGAAAGCTCCATCTCAGTCTGTGCCTTCAAAATGTGGGCGATCGCCGGAAAATCCAATTCCGTATACACCGCCTGTTTCTTTCGGCAATCCGGCAAAGCAGAAACGACGGCAGAGACAGCAGCCGTTACTGAAGGTAAAACGGCGATTTCTTCAGGATGGGCGCCGATCAATTTCGCAAATTCACACCTTGCCTGCTCCGTTCGTCCAATGGCTTCTTCCCAGTTTCCGCCATGCTGAAGCAGGCTTTCCTGATAGTCATTGATCGCTTTTGAAACCGGCAGGGCAAGAGCGCTTTGAGAGCAGCTGGCGAGCATCGTATGTGTGCGGAGCGCCGGAAATAAAGATCGGTATTGCACCAGAGGCGAATTCAAGACATGTTTCCCCCTTCGGCAGGAATATATGTCCATTATAGAGTATGGTAAAAAGAAAAGGAGGGTTTTATATGGAGAAAAAAGTATTGCTGACAGGCTTTGACCCCTTCGGCGGGGAAACGGTCAATCCTTCATGGGAAGCGGTCAAACGGCTGAATGGTGCCGCTGAGGGCCCCGCCTCTATCGTATCTGAACAAGTGCCGACCGTTTTTTATAAGTCTCTTGCCGTGCTGCGCGAGGCGATCAAAAAGCATCAGCCTGACATTATCATCTGTGTCGGACAGGCAGGCGGCAGAATGCAGATCACGCCGGAACGGGTCGCGATCAATCTCAATGAGGCGCGCATACCGGATAACGAAGGAAACCAGCCTGTCGGGGAAAACATTTCTCAAGACGGTCCCGCGGCTTATTGGACCGGCCTTCCGATCAAACGGATCGTTGAGGAAATCAAAAAGGAAGGCATTCCCGCGGCTGTATCCTACACGGCGGGGACATTTGTATGCAATCACCTCTTTTACGGGCTGATGGATGAAATCAGCCGCCATCATCCGCACATCCGCGGCGGGTTTATACACATCCCGTACATTCCGGAGCAAACCTTGCAAAAGTCTGCGCCGAGCCTCAGCCTGGATCTCGTGACAAAAGCGCTCAAAATCGCCGCGGTGACCGCCGCGGCGCATGAGGACGATATTGAGACCGGCGGAGGCGAACTTCACTAAGCTGCAGACGGCGCCTCGGCCCATTTCTTCCGGTAAACGATGCGGGACAGCGTCACACTGATTTCATAGAGGACGAGCAGCGGAATCATGACGAGAAAGTCAGACATAAAATCCGGAGGCGTAATCAGCACCGAGACAACGATCAGCACAAAATACGAAAGCTTCCGCGCCTTTGCCAGCCGGGTTGGATTCACGATTCCGAGCCGTGTCAAAAACATGACGGCCAGAGGCATTTCAAACAAAAATCCGAACGGTAATGTAAGATTCAGCATAAAGGTAAAATACTTGTCCGCCGTAAATACCATGTCAAAATGGCCGGCGGATAATTGTGTTAAAAATCCGAGCACAATCGGAAACAGCACAAAATACCCGAAGGAAATTCCGATAATAAACAAAACCGAAAGCCCCGGGATGTAAAGCAAAGCGGCGCGGCGTTCAAACGGGGTCAAAGCCGGCGCCGTAAAACGCCAGAGCTGAAAAGCGGCAACCGGAATCGTTGCCGTAAGGGCGCATATTCCCGCAATCATCATATACACCCATAAAATCTCGCTCGGCCCTAAAACGGCCAGCCTGCCATCCAAATCCTTGATCAGCCAGTCATAAATATCCTGCACAAACCAGCAGGCGCCGATAAAAAACACGAGAAAGGCGATAACGGTTTTAATGAGACGCTGCCGGACTTCCTCTAAATGCCCGATCAAGTGGGTTTCTTTTTTATCCAATCGTACATCCTCCTTATAGAGAAAGAGGCAGAAGCGGATTCGTCTGCCCCCATGTCAGGATTCAGCCTGCCGTTTTGTCTTTCTCAGCCGTCTGCTTGTCCGGCTCTTCATTTGAGACCAGTGTTTTTGCGGCACTTTTAAATTCAAGCAGCGTGCGGCCGGCGGCACGGCCGATTTCCGGAAGCTTTGAAGGCCCGAAAATGATGAGAGCGATGACGAAGATCAGGATCAACCCGGGAATGCCGATATTAGAAAACATGAGTGTGCCTCCTTATTGTGAGATTTTGGCCCGTTTCTTTCTCATTTGCTTTTCATGCGCATTGTTATGGGCGAAGAAACGATCCTCTTCCACCTCATTTGACTGCTTTACACCGCCTGCAACCGCAGCTTGAGAGACCTTCCGAATCCCCGTCTGGTCTTTCTGATAAATGAATGAAGCCCGCGTGGATACCTCAGCCCCCGGCTCCGTCACGTACGGCACCACTCTGTAATCCGCTCTCCATTGGGCAGGGGTCACCGTACAGCGGACATAGCCGCGGTAATCGTTGAAAAACTTAATATGCGGGTTTTGTTTTAAGATCTGATCCGTATCGGCCCGTTTATCCGCTCCGTTTCCTCCAGATGTAATGGAAGTTCCGACGAATTCGGCTCCGAAAATCTTTGAATTCGTTTGATTAAAATCGGTATGCAGGTTTGACGCCCAGCTTGCGTGAACATCACCCGTCAGCACGATGACATTGTTCAGGTTTTTGCTTTTTATAAAATTGATGACCCGCTCCCGCTGAGCCGGGTAGCCGTCCCATGAATCCATGCTGTATATCGGATTGGCGGTTGTTCCGAAATTCCATTGCGCGAAAAAGATTTGCTGCGCCAGCACATTCCACTTCGCTTTCGAGGCGGCTAAATTTCCGAAGAGCCATTGCTCCTGTTCTGTCCCCATCAATGTACGCTTCGGATCTCTCCACTCATCAGAAGGCGGCTTATTCCCGTCGCCGTTGGCCTGATCATCTCTGTACTGTCTTGTATCAAGCACATTGAACGATGCTAAATTGCCATAAGAAAATTGCCTGTACAGCCGCATATCAGGACCGTTCGGCAATGACATGCGCCTGAGCGGCATGTGTTCATAATAAGCCTGATAAGCTGCGGCCCTCCTGAGCACAAACGCTTCAACGGATTGGCCTTTTTCAGGGATAATATTGGCATAATTGTTTTCCACCTCATGATCGTCCCACGTCACGACCCACGGAAATGCGGCGTGGGCGGCTTTCAGATTGGCATCAGAGCGGTATTGGGCATGACGGTTGCGGTAATCTGACAGTGTATACACTTCAGCGCTGCTGTGCGTCCTGACATTTCCCGTTTTTGACACATATTCGTTCGGTCCGTATTCATAAATGTAATCTCCGAGATGGAACACGAGATCAAGCTTTTCCTTCGCCATATGTTTATACGCCGTATAATAGCCGTGTTCATACTGCTGGCATGAAGCAAATGCAAACGTCATGGCGGATACGTCAGCACCGGGAGCGGGCAGCGTTTTCGTCCGGCCGACGGGACTGAGCTCATGCCCGCTTTTAAACCGGTAATAGTACACTTTATTGGGCTTGAGCCCGTCCGCCTCGACATGGACGGAGTGTCCGAGATTCGGCTTGGCCATTTCCGTTCCGCGTTTGACGATGTGACGAAAATGTTCATCAGCGGCGATTTCCCATTTTACCGGCACGGCCTGCTTCGGCATGCCGCCCCCATTCAGCGGGTCAGGGGCAAGACGCGTCCAGAGAATGACGCTGTCAGACAGCGGGTCGCCGGAAGCTACGCCGAGGGTGAACGGATAGTTTGAAAATTTCGGAGCGGCATTCACTTCAAACGCGCCGATGGATTGCGCGATCGCTAACCCGAGGGAAAGACCGGCGATTTTCCCGGCGCCCTGTATAAATGCGCGGCGGTCAAACGTATTGTTCTGAAAGCTTTTGTTCTCCAATTCCTTGATCCATTCATCTAAACGGCCGTCATGTGTCATGTCAGTTCCCCTTTCGTCTCATTGATCGCCCTTATTATAAAAAAGAAATGTTAAACCGCTATGAAGAAGTGTGAAGGGTTTGTAAGGCTGAAAAATGGACGGCGGGAGACATTTTTCACATTGTTTCGACAAACCTTGCCCCGCCGGGAGAAAACCCCCTCTGTTTCTTTTTGGCTTGTCATCCGTCAAGCGAACTTTTTTCCTATTTTTCTTCACAAGAAATTAAAAAAACACCGTTCATTCTCAGAACGGTGCGCCCGGGATTAAAATGTATTGTACACGTTTTCGCACGTTTCACCTGTCGGCTGATAGAAGCAGTGGGATTTGAATCTCGCGACAAACGGCTGATTATACCAAGTCGGCGGGCAGTTTCCCGGCGGCTTAAAATACCACAGACTGAACTTAGCCGGCCAAAACCGTTCTCCGTTAATCGTCCGGCGGGCAAGCCTCCGCTCGGATTCACGCGGTCTCTGGTAAAAGTATCCGTGAGTCACCGCTTCAAACGCGTGCGGCTGAAACACCATCTGCCTGATGGTGCGCAGGCCTTTAAAATCAGAACAATTCGCCCGCACCCGATTGATTCCCACATTGCCGACCAAAAGCATTCCCTGCTTCCCTTCGCCTTCCGCTTCCGCCCTGAGCAGCCTTGCCATTAGATCCAGATCGGCGCTCGACGCTTTTACGACTGCCATCATGACACCTCCCGTATTTTCTCCCTTCATCATATTCAGCCGCGGCCCAGTGATGACAGACAAAAGCCAGAAAACAAATGTTCACGAAAAAAGGGTTTATATTTCACGTTATGAGGAAACATACTAACATGATTTCCATAAGGAGGAATTCGCATGGAACACATTAAAGCGCTTGCCATCAAAGGCATTATGACCATCATTATTCTGTATCTGATACTCGGCTTAGGTTTTCGCTTTACATTCGGCGACGTGCTGCTGATGACCATTGTGCTGGGAGCCGTTTCTTACTTTACGGGCGACCTGTACGTGCTGCCGAGATGGAATAACATCACGGCGGCGTCCGCTGATTTCGGAATCGCGTTTCTTGTTGTCTGGCTGATGGGAATGCCGCTGTCCATGGGCATTTCCGGAGGAAGACTGGCGTTTGCCGCTCTTATTTCCGCCGTCATCATCGCCGTCGGAGAATATTTTTTCCATATCTATCTGATGAGAAAAGACTTGGGCGGGTCCCGTTTTTTAGAACCCCGGTCCGAATAACGTAAAAAAGGCCGGATAAAAGCCCCTTTAAAGGGGGCTTTTTATTTGTAAAGTATAAACGCTTTATACATCTTGATATAACTGATAAACCCTTTTCAGCCTTTCTTCGAGCTGTTCAAAACGAACAAAGCGGGCTTCTCTCAGAAACTCAGTCCCATCAATGAACAAAAGAAGCACGGGAACAGTGAAGACTGAAAATCTGCCGGCCACCTCTTCTACCTCGTCAGCATTGATATGCCCCAATTTGATATTCGGAAACTGATCCAATACGTTTCTGAGCTGCGGCAGAACAGCGTGACATACTGTACAGGCGGGTCTTGAAATGTAGATAAAACTGAATTGATGCTGTTTAATAAAATTCTCGATAGAATCTAATGAATGTAATTCTGCCATCTCTTTCATCAAAACCCTCCTCCAAATCGGCTCGTCTTTCATGACCAAGCTCATCAATACGCGTACATTCACTATACACATTTATATTGATCATATCCGCTTTTTTGCTATTCAGAGCACCTGAACGTTGTGCTTGAAAAATAAAAGAACAGTTACCGCTTTTCAGTAACTGTTCTTAGATACTTATATTAAAAATGCAAAGCGTACGCCCCTGAACCGATGAGTGCAACTCCGATGGAGACTGCAATCAGCACCAAGTTATATTCAAAACCGCCGGCACCGTTGGCAAATCCTTTCGCTCCATGGACTTTTACGATGGCACCTAACATAATAATCGTTATAATAGCAGCTCCGAGCGGGAGGAAAACACCTAAAATAAATAGAATTCCGCTTGCGAGTTCCCCGAGACCTGATAAAGCGGCCGCGGCATTGCCCGGTTTAACTCCAATTGACTCGAACCACTGTCCGGTTCCTTTAATTCCGTATCCGCCAAACCAGCCGAATAATTTTTGTGATCCATAAAACAGAAACACCACACCAATTATGATTCGAATAAGTAATAGTCCTGCATCTTCCATTTTTATCTCTCCTTATTTTTCATATTATATGATGTGCTGCAAGGCAGCTTGTTTACCAACAGTCGCTTCCAGCAAACATCTGTTAAATGTATGTCTTGTTATTTTTCTTCATGCTTCACGTTCATCTATCAATCAATCTAATTCTCTCACTTCAAACGGCAGCAGCCCTAGTTCAATTTGTGCCCGGTGCGGTTCATACTGCTCAGGGAGCATCAGTTTTCCGCCCATTGTTTCTTGTGACTCATCATGGGCAAAGCCCGGCGGATCAGTTGCGATCTCAAATAAGATTTCCCCGTGTTCTCTGAAGTAAACCGCATTAAAATAGTTTCTATCCTGAACAGGAGTCACACCATATCCGTGCGCAGCAATGAACCTCTGCCAATCTAATTGATCTTCGTCATCCTGAGCCCGCCAAGCGATGTGATGGACCGTGCCGACCCCCATTTGCCCGCGGCCGATAGGCGTTAACTTAAGGTCAATCACATTTCCGATATCACCGGCAGAACGATAACGAACGAAGTCTCCTTCTTTACCGACTCGCTCAAGCCCCATGATGTTTTCTAGCAATTCACCTGTTTTTTCAGGCTGTGCTGATAACAGGGTTGCACCGCCAAAGCCTTTAATGGCAACATCCGGGGTTACATCTCCGAAAGTCCACGTATTGGCCTCCCCTGCTTCTCTTTCCACGATTGCTAAATGCAGGCCATGCGGGTCATCAAATTCTATATATTGTTCTCCAAAACGCTCGATTTTTGTGTATGGAATGTTGAACTTTTCAAGTCTCTTTTCCCAAAACGCCATGGCACCCTTCGGCACGGCGTAAGATGTCACGCCAACCTGTCCGTCTCCAATGATGCCTTGGCGGGCGCCCGCCCACGGAAAGAATGTGATGATTGTTCCCGGCTTCCCGCCTTCATCCCCAAAATAAAGGTGATACGTACCCGGATCATCAAAATTGACCGTTTGCTTGACCAATCGCAGCCCCAGCACTCCAGCGTAGAAATCAGCATTCTCTTGAGGGTGACCGACAATTGCTGTAATATGATGGATGCCCATCGTTTTTTTCGCCATTTTTATTTGCTCCTTTACAAATAGTTAAATATACTCCACAAACTCATTCACAGGCTTTCGGTAGCCGCGCGGCCTTCTGCTTTCTATTTTTTCTTTCCCGATTGTAATCATCATGACGACCTCAAATTGATCATCTATCTTCAAAATCTGTTTCACGGCTTCAGCATCAAACCCTATCATCGGACAGGTGTCCCAGCCTTTTTCCTTAGCACTCAGCATAAACATCATCGCAGAAAGTGAAGCATTTCTTATCGCCTCATCTCTCTTAAATGGTTCTCCCCTGTTTTCATAAAACGAAACGGTGTCTTGAACCATGTGATCATACTCTTGTTTATTTAATACCCCCAGCATCTTCAATCCTTCATAGATGTCAGCCGCTTGCTGATATGCCTGCTTATCCCCTAAAACCAAAAGAACAGCTGATGAGCTAAACACTTTATATTGTCCGTTTGCGGCCTGCTTCAGCTTTTCTTTTACATCCGGGTCAAGAACCGTCACATATTTTGTATGCTGCAAATTAAAAGCTGATGGAGCCAACGCAACCAATTCAAACATTTCATTGAGCTCATCTCTTGTGATTGGATGTTCTGGAAGAAAGTTGCTTGCAGATCTTCTTTCATTCACTAGCTGTACAAATTCAGCCATTTCCCTCGCACCCCTTTTATCTCGAATTCGAGATATTATAGTATAAAAAATCAAATAACATATGATCAAAAACGAAACGTTCTCTTCACTGATCTTTTCGTGATTCAAACGATCGGCAGGTTCTTATCCTGCACTCTAATTAAATTATCTTGAATTAAAAAATCTTGAATTCGAGATAATAATAAAAGATAAACACTCAAATGTCAACAGTTCATTTTTAAATTCAGCGTCATTTTGTCTGTGTACTGTTTAGCCCTGCTCCAACTTTTTTTCTGTCACCTTATTTATTAGTAAACAGGAAACAACCTTGCTATAGACCCACTCGAAACTGAATTGGTACGATAAGCAAAGTGATTACACAAGAAAGGATACGGAGAGCGAATCAAAAGCGCCTCTATTTTTTTGTGCAGTTTTATAGGAGGAAAAAATGACAAGTGAAAGAGAACAAATAAGCAAAAAAGTTGCTTTGATTGCATTGATAGCCAATCTGATCTTAATGGCAGGAAAGATCTTTTTTGGACTGATAGGCGATAGTGAAGCAGTTTTTGCCGACGGTATACATTCTGCAGCAGATGTCGCGGCTTCAATTGCTGTCCTGGCCGTCATCGGCATTTCTAATAAGCCGCCCGATCAAGACCATCCTTTCGGGCATGGCAAAGCTGAGGTCATCAGCGAAGCGATTGTAGGAATCATATTAGTGCTCGTTTCCGTGTATATTCTGATAGAAGCGATTTCGTCCTTTGTTGAAGGTCCAAGCATCCCGCAATACAGCGCATTGTTTGCGGCTCTGATATCCTACGCGGCTAAGCAGATCTTATATCGTTATTCGATCAAACAAGGGGAAAAATGGAACAGTAAAGCGATTATAGCGATTGCATACGATCATAAAGGCGATATCGTTGCCTCTCTTGCCGCTTTTATCGGCGTCCTATTGGCGATTATCGGGAACACACGCGGGTGGTCCTATCTGTTGTACGCCGATGCAATTGCCAGTGTCATCGTGGCGTACCTCATTTTTAAGATTTCAATGGAATTAATCAGGCCGTCTGTTGACGTTCTCATGGAAAAAAGTGTTGATCCCGAACTGATAGAGGAATATAAAGCCGTTATTTTGCATTGCCCTCAAGTCAAACGGCTCGATAAAATCCGAGCAAGAGAACACGGCCACTATAAATTGCTTGATGTCCGGTTATCTTTGGATCATGATTTGACGATTAAGCAGGGACACGATATTGCCCGCGAAATCCGAAATGAAATCCAAAGACACTTTTCAGATGTTGAAGAAGTGCTCATCCATGTGAATCCTTATTTTGAAGAATGAAAAAGCAGCTTGTAGAGAAAATGATGTTTTTCTACAAGCTTTTTTGTTTTGTGCTGTTTCTTTACATATTCATTTGATTTCAGGTGCAGAAAAAGCACTCCCACATGCCTAGCTTTGCTTGGCTGGGTATGTGGCAATCTTCAACATCATTTTGAATAAGATCAGCGGATCAAGTGTTCGCTGCAGTAAGGTTTGACCTTTTCAACAATGAAAGAGAAGTCTATGTATTTATCAATTTTTCGAAGAAGGTGATCCTCTTCGACGAGTTGGTTAAACAGAACGAATTCGGCTGTGTTTCGAGAAAAATTTCTTGTGTGGAACATGAGAAAGAAACCGTTTTTTTCAGTCTTTCTTTTATTTTATGACAAGGGAAACATAAAGGCTGTCGAGGTTTTCTCGACAGCCTGAAGGCCGGATAACGGCCTTTTTCGTTTGATTTCACTGATCAATATGCTTTCTGATAAAATGCAGCAGCGTGTTTCCTTGAGCGGTCAATATGACGCCCTTCGCGCCGCACTTCGGACAGGGCGTCCCTTCCTTCTCCTCGCCGGTTCCTTCACAATGCGGACACGTGAGCTCAAGATCGTCGGTTGCGATCACCATGAATATCCCTCCTTTTTTGATTGTCTGTCCGTCTCCAGTCACTTTCCATGGCCATCACCTCCTTAACAATACAAAAAAACCCCGTCCATCAAAGGACGAGGTTTTCGCGGTGCCACCTTTATTAACGGCTGATAAGCCATTCTCTCAAAAAGTACAGAAACACACGGTTTCAATACTCCTTTCTTGATAACGGGGAAGAATCCCGGCACCGCCTACTGTCATTTCAGCGCAGCAATTCAGAAGCCCATTCGGCACCGGACGGGGATCGGTTCACAGCGGCCACCGACTCTCTGAACCCCGCGCGCTGATGCGTACTTACTCTTCCTCAGCATTGTTCATCCGTTCTTTTATTTTAAAATGTATCATACGCTGTCATCCGGCGGAAGTCAATAACCTTTCGGATCGGTCAGGCCGAGCATGTCCCGCGCCATTTGCATATGCTCCTCTTGCCCCGTCTGAAGCGCGAACTTCGCCGTTTCCACAGGGTAAGCGGCCTGCCATTCTGTCACATGCTGATTTTCGTTTACAAAAATATGCGGAGGATGCAAGTCGCCATGGATCAGCACGGAAAAATCAGGCCAGTACGAACTGTCATTTATCCACGTTTGCCATCTTTTCCAAAGCCAGCTTACCGGCTGCCTCCGCTGACAAATTTTGATCCTTCGCGTAAATCTTTCGCCTCCAAAAAGAAGACGTGAATGAATTTTTTCATATTCACTTTAACCGGAGAAAGCGGCACGGTTTCCTTAGCCTGCATTTCTTTCATTCTCTTGCTGACAGCGGGGAAATCAAAGAATTTCGAGGCGTAATATTCAAATTTGGGGTTTGAAAAATCAGTTGTGCCCAATGAAGCGAAATGGTTTAACGAATGAATGACGGCCCTTCTGATCCGCTGTTCCGAGGCTTTGATTTCCCTGTTAACCTCGGCTTGTGCCGCCGCAGGCCCCAGCTTCCGGATGGCGACGTTTGTAAACATCTGCTTTAAAGACGGGATGTTTCTTTCCGCCTGTTCATCCTCAAATAAATAGTGAAGGACGGCCATGAGGTCATGCGCCCCGCTTTCTCCCACGATGCCTAATTCCGATAAAAGAAATTTTCCTGTTTCTTTGATTGATTTCTCGTGCATCCCCCCCGGCCCGCTTTTTTTCGGCTCATTCCGCTGAATAAGACGGCTTAACGAGTGTTGGATGTCGCCGATCGAGGTTTCCAGTTCAATCCGCTCTTTTACTTTTCCCAAAACGGTGACGATCTCGATTTTGTTGATCGGTTTGTGGATAAAGTATTCGATGCCGAGAGAATAAGCTTCTCCCACCATTTCCTTTGCCTCCACCTGCGATATCATCACCGCTTTTCCGTTGTACGATCCCTGAAGATGCCGGATCGTCTCAATCCCGTCCCGACCCGGCATCAGCAGATCAATTAATAAAATATCGACTTGTTTAAAATGGAGATAATGCCCTTCAATCTGGCTTCCGTCCTCTGCCTCACCGACGACTTCTCCTAAGTCCTCGTCCTCGATCATCTGTTTTAAAATGGAACGGATCGCCCGGTCATCATCAGCTATAAAAAAACGCATATTATGAGTTCATCCTTTCTGCAATCAAATGCTTCACCGGCAGTTTAATCGTAAATATGACGCCTTTTGGCTTGTTATGAAAGGAAATGTCTCCGTCAAGTTCAGTTACGATTTCCTTCACGTAAGTAAGCCCGATGCCCGTTGAAGGTGTGCCGAATTCATCGTATTTGGACGTAAACCCGGGATCATAAACGACCTCTCCGATTTTTTCCGGAATGCCGGGACCGTCATCTTCCGCCTGAAATTCAGCCTTTTCTCCTTCCGTCCTGCGCAGCGCGAGGCGGATCTCACCCCTGTCTCCCATGGCTTCGACGGCATTGGCGGTCAGGTTATTTAAGATCGACAAGACGGTAAAGACGTGATAATCGGGATGCTCTCCTTCAATCACGCTCCGGAATTGAATGTCCTTTCCTAAAGATTCGGCGTATTTTTCATTGATTCGGATGACGATGCCGACCAGAGCGGCGGCATTCATGTAATCCCGGAATCTCTCATTGGAAATCAGCTTCGACAGGCCGGCGAATATTCGCTGATTGTCTTTTTTCACTTCATGAATCTCTCCCGCAAGGCGCAGCATTCGGCTCCCGAGCTCCCGGTCGTTCCCGCTCATTTCCCGATATAGCTGATAGGATTCTTTCGTCACATGCTCCGTCGTTTTCAGCGTTTTTTTCAAATGAATCGTTTCTTCATATAAGTTGGACACAATCATCAGCATGTGCTCATGCTGCTTTCTCGTTTGTTTTTCCCTGACCTGAGATTCGTGCAGCTTCATCACGTTGAAAAAACTCAGCACAATAAATGTGTGAGAAACAGCGATAACCGCAATATCCGCCAGCTTGTCCGGCATCATAATCTGCCGGCCGCCGGAAAACTGAACCGTCATTTCAACGGCATCAGACGCAATTTCAATGAGAAAACCGAGAAACCCGATCATCAGCGGCCGATCCCAAAAAAGCCTGACCTTCAGCACATAAAACAAGCAGGCATATGTAAAGTAAAAAAAGAAACTGGGATATTGGCTGAAAAAAACCTCCGTAAAGCCGGCATGCTCTCCTCCCCAGCACGCCAGGCCGATCCGGAATGCCACAACGGCTGCACCTGTCAACAGCCCTGACAATACTGCCGGCACATGCCGAAGCAGCAGCAGAAAAAAGAAAAAAGCCGGGGCGCCGAAGCTGATCCGATATACCTCATTCAGGGGGTAAAATTTCAGTTCCCCCGCCAACGGCACGGTGATCAGCATAAGGGCGAAAAGATAGCCGTCTTTTTTCAGTAAATAGTCGAGCCTGATCATAATCACTTCCTTCTTCTGTCTATTTTGAACAAGACCGATACAGTCCGCAAATTTCTTTAGACCCGAATGGCGGGACACTCCGGCTGATTTATAAATCTATCGGCTTATTTTAAGAATGATTTTGTCGTATTTTGTATGATTCTGTAGATGTCATTATACATTAACATGGAACACGCTATTTTTGAAAACGTTTTCCAAGACCGGTTTCCGCTTCGGACAGGCTTGCAATAGAGGAGGAATGTTATGAAAGATATGGTCAGAGAGCGCCTTGAAAAAGAGGAACTGGCTTCACTTTTACAAGATTGGGTCGAGCATTACCGACCGTTTTCCGTCAATGGAAAAAGCGCAAATTATATACCCGCCCTCGGAGAAATCAACGACTCTCAGCTGGGCATTTGCATATTAGAGCCGGATGGCTCAATGATTCATGCCGGTGAATGGAATGTCCCGTTCACATTGCAGAGCATCTCAAAAGTCATCAGCTTTATTGCCGCCTGCATGAACAGAGGCATTTCTTACGTGCTGGATCGTGTGGACGTGGAACCGACGGGTGATGCGTTTAATTCTATCATCCGGCTTGAAATCCATAAACCCGGGAAGCCCTTCAACCCGATGATCAATGCCGGCGCCATTACCGTCGCCTCGCTGCTTCCGGGTGAAACGGCGCATGATAAATTAGAATATCTCTTTTCCGTTTTTGAAAAATTAATAGGAAAACGCCCTCACATTCACGAGGAGGTCTTCCGTTCTGAATGGCAGACCGCGCATCGGAACAGAGCGCTCGCCTACTATTTAAAAGAAACGAACTTTCTAGAGGCGGATGTGGAAGAAACGCTTGAAGTGTATTTAAAGCAGTGCGCCATGGAGGGTACAACCGAGGACATCGCTTTAATCGGATTGATACTTGCGCATGACGGCTACCATCCGATCCGACGGGAACAGGTCATTCCGAAAGATGTCGCGAAACTCGCCAAAGCCCTGATGCTGACGTGCGGAATGTACAATGCGTCAGGCAAATATGCGGCTTTCGTCGGCGTCCCGGCCAAAAGCGGGGTATCCGGCGGCATTATGGCATTGGTTCCCCCAAGCGCCAGAAGAGAACAGCCTTTTCATAACGGCTGCGGCATCGGCATTTACGGTCCGGCCATTGATGAATACGGCAACAGCCTGACCGGCGGCATGCTGCTGAAACATATCGCACAGGAGTGGGAGCTCAGTATTTTTTAATCAAACGAACCAAGAGGTGATTGGATGCAGGAATTCCTTGAAAATGTAATCGGCTCGGCAAATGATTTTTTATGGTCAAAACTGTTAATCGTACTGCTTCTTTCTCTGGGACTGTTTTTTACGTTCAGATCAAAGGGTCTGCAAGTCCGCATGCTGAAGGAAATGATCCGGGTTTTGAAGGAAGGCGCGGCCGCCCGGACAAAAAACACCATTTCCCCGTTTCAGGCATTTTGCATCAGTATGGCGGCGCGTGTCGGAACCGGGAATATTACCGGAATCGCCATTGCGATCGCACTCGGCGGTCCGGGCGCTATTTTCTGGATGTGGATTATCGCAGTCATCGGTTCGGCTTCAAGCTTTGTTGAAAGCACGCTGGCCCAAATCTATAAAGTAAAAGATCAAAACGGATTTCGCGGAGGCCCGGCCTATTACATGGAAAAGGGCCTGAAGAAACGCTGGATGGGCGCGCTGTTCGCCGTATTAATCACACTGTCATTCGGGGTAGTTTTTAATTCCGTTCAATCCAATACGATCAGCGTCGCCTTTCAAAACGCATTCGGCACCAGCCGGCTTACATTGGGCATTATTTTAATCGTGGTTTTCGGCGGCGTAATCTTCGGCGGCGTCAAACGAATTGCGAAAATGGCGGAATACATCGTAGTCGTCTTGGCCGTTTTATATATCGGTGTCGCTTTCTTTGTCATTCTGACGAACATCACCCAATTGCCCGGCGTTCTGTCGCTAATCGTAAAAAATGCGTTCGGCATTGATCAGGCAGCGGGCGGCGCTTTAGGTGCGGCCTTGATGCAAGGTGTAAGGCGCGGGATTTTCTCAAATGAAGCGGGTATGGGAAGCGCTCCGAACGCGGCGGCGACAGCTACGACGAGCCACCCGGTGAAACAGGGGCTCATTCAGGCATTCGGCGTCCTGACGGATACGCTCGTCATTTGTACAAGCACGGCGCTTATCATTTTATTTTCAGACGCTTATCACCAGCCGGGACTGAGCGGCATCGCGCTTTCTCAGGCCGCCTTGAGCGACCATGTCGGCGCGTGGGCGTCAGGTTTCCTTGCCGTCTTAATGCTTTTGTTCGGCTTCAGCGCTCTGATGGGCAACTATTATTACGGAGAAACCAATATCGGATTTTTAAGCCAGAACAAAAAATGGCTGTTCATTTACCGCATCTGCGTGCTCGGAATGGTACTGTTCGGCTGTATTTCCAAAGTCCAGCTTGTGTGGGATATGGCTGACTTATTCATGGGCTTAATGGTGGTCGTGAACTTAATCGCGATTTTCCTTCTGTCGAAAAAAGCGTTTGCCGCTTTGAGCGATTATGCCCGGCAAAAGAAAGCCGGAAAGGACCCCGTCTTTTACAGAGATGTACTCCCTGATGATGACGGGATCGACTGCTGGGAGTATTCAGACATCGCGAAAAGTGCGAAAGGCAAACACATTTCCTAAACAAAAGGTGTTCGGGCAGCGTCCTGAACACCTTTTTTCTGCCGGTTCATTGACAAAGAGAATAGCGTCCATTACCCTTTTTATATATTTTCAGTAAAGTCAGAAAGGAAGGCCTATGAATCCCATTACACAAATATTAAATGAATACCCGGTTATGATCATAGACGGCGCGATGGCAACCGAGCTTGAGCGGATGGGCTGTGATTTACATGATGATCTGTGGTCGGCCAAAATTCTTTTGGAGAGACCAGAACTGATCAAACAGGTGCATGCAGAATATTTTGCCGCCGGCGCTGATTGCGCGATCACCGCCAGTTATCAATCGACAATCGAAGGATTTGCAGCGCGCGGCATCCCGGAAACCGATGCGATACGTCTCATTCAGACATCTGTTGAACTTGCCGCACAAGCACGCGATGAATTTTGGGCGCATGAAGAAAACCGTTTACACCGGCCCAAACCTTTGGTCGCCGCTTCTATCGGGCCTTACGGCGCGAGCCTCGCTGACGGCTCAGAATATCGCGGGCATTACGGACTGACGGAGGATGAGCTGATCAGCTTTCACCGCACCCGGATGAAAGCCCTCATAGAATCCGGCGCCGATCTTTTGGCCTGTGAGACCATTCCGTGTCTGTCAGAAGCAAAAGCGATCACAAGGCTGCTGGAGGAATTCCCCGGCACTTATGCATGGATCAGCTTCAGCGCCAAAGACGGACGGCATATCAGCGAAGGCACGCCAATTTCCAAATGCGCGGCCCTGCTTGACTCCTGCAGTCAAATCGCAGCGATCGGCATCAACTGCACACCGATTGAACATATTCCGCCGTTGATAGAAGAAATCAAACGGTCAGCATCCAAACCGATTATCGCCTATCCGAACTCCGGCGAACAATATGACCCAGTGACAAAAACCTGGAAAGGCGCAGCGTGCGAAAACCATTTCGGAAAAAGCGCGCAAGGCTGGTACGAAAACGGCGTGAGCATGATCGGAGGCTGCTGCCGGACGAAACCTGCGGACATTCAGGCCATTGCCGATTGGGCCAAGACCTTAAAAACAACTTGACTAATCGGAATAGTTTGTATATTCTATTCAAAAAGCCGGTTCGCCGGAATCTCGTGCCGTTCGTCGGCATGAGATTTTTTATTAGAACGGCCCTCGCAGAAAGTTGGAAAACAATGAACAACAAGAACGAGACGAATTTTCAGAGAAGTATGAAAAGCAGACACCTCTTTATGCTATCACTCGGAGGTGTGATCGGAACGGGGCTGTTTTTAAGCTCTGGGTATACCATTCATCAGGCGGGTCCGGCGGGCACCATTTTCGCTTACCTTTTGGGCGCGGGCATCGTCTATCTTGTCATGCTTTGCCTCGGTGAACTGTCAGTGGCCATGCCGGTGACGGGCGCATTCCACACCTATGCGAAGACCTATATCGGGCCCGCGACGGGCTTTACGGTCGCATGGCTGTACTGGCTGACGTGGGCGGTGGCGCTGGGCTCTGAATTCACGGCGGCCGGGCTTTTCATGCAGCGCTGGTTCCCGCATACTTCGGTTTGGATGTGGAGTGCGGTATTCGCTCTTTTCATCTTTTTATTAAACGCCTTCTCCGTGAAATTTTTTGCTGAATCGGAGTTTTGGTTCTCAAGCATTAAAGTCTTAGCCATCTTACTGTTTATTTTATTGGGCGGAGCGGCGATGTTCGGCATCGTCCCGATGAAAAGCGGTGAGGCCGCACCTATGCTGTCGAACTTTACGGATGGCGGCAGCCTTTTTCCAAATGGCTTTTTCCCGATACTGATGACGATGCTTTCAGTAAACTTCGCTTTTTCAGGGACGGAATTGATCGGAATCGCCGCAGGGGAAAGCGCCGATCCGGAAAAAACCGTTCCGCGCGCCATTAAGACTACAGTCTGGCGGCTGGCGCTTTTCTTTATCGGAACGATTTTTGTGCTGTCAGGGATGATCTCCAGCAAGGAAGCCGGTGTGATTGAAAGCCCGTTCGTCACGGTATTTGACAGAGTCGGCGTGCCTTATGCGGCCGATCTGATGAATTTCGTCATTTTAACGGCGCTACTGTCTGCGGCCAATTCAGGGCTGTACGCGTCATCACGCATGCTGTGGTCCCTGTCTAAAGAAGGGGAGCTTCATCCCGCCTTTGCCAGGCTGACCTCTAAAGGCATTCCTTTTAACGCTCTGATCTTCAGTATGATCGGCGGCATTCTGTCGTTGTTGTCAAGCGTATTTGCAGCGGATACAGTCTATCTTGTTCTCGTCTCCGTCTCAGGATTTGCGGTAGTGGCTGTGTGGATGAGCATCGCCGCATCGCAATTTTTGTTCCGAAGACGGTTTCTTACAGAAGGGCACCAGCTTTCAGACTTGAAATACAGGACGCCGGGATATCCGGCCGTACCGATAGCGGCCTTTCTCCTATGCCTCGCCTCCTGTATCGGCATCGCTTTTGATCCGAACCAGGCCATCGCCCTTTATTGCGGAATTGCATTTATGGCCGTTTGCTACACCGCTTATTACTTGAAAAACCGGAAAAGCAGAGCCCGCGTGCAAGCCGTAAAATCCCAATAACCAAAAAAAGAACCCTGCAGCGCAAGGGTTCTTTTTTCATTTATACTTCAACCACCCACCTGAACGAATCCCGCACCTTCCCGACTTGGATGCCGGCAATCGTTTCATAGAGCCTTTCTGACACTTCACCGATCAAACCGTTATTCAGTTCAATCGTTGCTCCGTGAATGTGCAGCGCGCCGACCGGCGAGATGACGGCCGCGGTTCCCGTACCGAATACCTCTGACACCTCGCCTCTCATCGCAGCCTCATAGATGTCTTCAATGGCGACCTGTTCTTCCCTGACGCGGATGCCCCAGCTTTTTAACAGCTCTATCACAGATGCGCGTGTGATGCCCCCGAGAATGCTTCCGTTTAACGCCGGCGTTACGGCCTCTCCGTTTATGATGAAAAAGATATTCATACTCCCTACCTCTTCGGCATATTTCTTTTCCACCCCGTCGAGCCAAAGCACCTGATCATACCCCAGTTCTTCGGCTTTCCGCTGAGCCTGTAAGCTGGCCGCATAATTTCCGGACGTTTTGACGTCGCCCACTCCGCCGGTGACGGCACGCACATACTCATCCTCCACATAAATTCGGATCGGTTTCAGCTGATCGCCGTAATACGAACCGACAGGCGTCAGAACAACCATGAACTTGTAACGCTTTGACGGCCGGACGCCTAAAGAAGGCTCAGTCGCAATTACAAACGGACGGATATATAAAGAGGTTCCTTTTTCTATCGGTATCCATTCCTGTTCCAGCTCCACCAATTGTATCAATGCCTCCAGCGCCAGCTTCTCATCAAGAGGCGGCATGCTCATCCGCCGTAACGATTTATTCAGCCGTTTTATATTTTGGTCAGGACGGAACATCAACACCCGTCCGTCTTCTGACCTGTAAGCCTTCAGCCCTTCAAATACGGCCTGCCCGTAATGGAAAACCGATGCGGAAGGATCCAGATGGACCGGTTCATAAGGGGTGATTCTCGGATCATGCCACCCTCTCTCCTCTTCGTAATCCATGACAAACATGTAATCTGTGAAGTACTTGCCAAACCCCAATGAAGCGGAGTCCGGTTTTTCTTTTCTTGCTGTGACCTTACGTCTTTCAATCAGTTGATTCAACAAAAGCACACCTTTCTTGTAATTGTTAAAATTTTCAGTCTTTTATAAGCTGCCTGTTTTCTCTGCCTGAATCGTGTATGCACAGATATATGAGGATGCAGTTGACCGTATCATATCAAATATACCACTTATAAGAGGATAATTATCAAAATTTTTGATATTTTCAAGCGAAAATCTAACTTTATTTTATTCTGCTTGATTTTTTTCAATGAGGACTTTCTGTCATATTAAATGATTGCGCTTACATAATGTAAAGCAATCCTTTCTTTCGCACAGTCAATAATGTGACAAATTTATGGCGGATAGGAAGGTGGTTGCCGCCTGCTTCACGAATTACGTATGAAATGCGCAAGTAAAAGGGGGATTCGCTTGAAAAAATTTATCGCATTCCAGATTTTGATCGCTTTAGCCATCGGAGCATTGATCGGCCATTTCTTCCCGGATTTCGGGATGGCGCTGCGGCCCGTCGGAGACGGATTTATCCGCCTGATTAAAATGATTGTCGTGCCGATCGTGTTTTCGACCATTGTTATCGGAGCCGCCGGCAGCGGCAGTATGAAAAAGATGGGCAGTCTCGGCATCAAAACGATTATTTGGTTTGAAGTGATTACGACGCTTGTTCTGGCGCTCGGTCTGTTGTTGGCGAACGTGCTGAAGCCGGGAGTCGGCCTTAACCTCTCTCATCTTGCTAAAAAAGATATTCACGAGCTTTCCGGCTATACGGAAAAAGTAGTCGACCTGAAACAAATGCTTCTTGATATTATCCCCGTTAACATCATTGACGTCATGGCGAAAAACGATCTTCTCGCCGTCATTTTTTTCGCGATTTTATTCGGTGTTGCCGCAGCCGGCATCGGCAAAGCCTCCGCACCTGTCATGAGTTTCTTCGAATCCACGGCAAATATTATGTTCAAGCTGACGCAAATGGTAATGGTCACCGCTCCGATCGGCGTTCTCGCCCTGATGGCCGCCTCTGTCGGGCAATTCGGAATCGCGCTTTTGCTTCCGATGCTGAAGCTGATCGGCACTGTGTTCCTCGGGCTGTTCCTGATACTCTTCGTTCTGTTTCCGATCGTGGGGCTTATCTTTAAAATCAAGTACTTTGAAGTGCTGAAAATGATTTGGGATCTGTTTTTGATCGCTTTCTCCACGACAAGCACAGAAACCATTCTGCCTCAGCTGATGGATCGGATGGAGAAATACGGCTGTCCGAAGCGGGTCGTCTCCTTTGTGGTTCCGTCAGGTTTATCGCTGAACTGTGACGGCTCAAGCCTCTATTTATCGGTGTCCTGTATTTTTCTGGCGCAGGCGTTTCATGTGGAGATGCCGCTTTCTCAGCAGCTTCTGATGATGCTTGTCCTCGTCATGACAAGCAAAGGTATTGCCGCCGTCCCGTCAGGCTCACTCGTCGTGCTTCTGGCGACAGCGAATGCCGTCGGTCTCCCCGCGGAAGGCGTCGCCATCATTGCCGGTGTCGACCGCGTCATGGACATGGCGAGAACCGGCGTCAACGTGCCCGGCCATGCGGTCGCCTGCATCGTCGTGTCCAAGTGGGAAAAAGCATTCAAATATAAAGGACCCGTCACGGCAGACCAGACCGCCCGGACAGAAAGTATGTAAACACAAAAAAGACCACCTTATTGGTGGTCTTTTCTATTAATCAATCGCCGCATGATCCTCTTTCTCAATCAAAGCAAGGCGTTCATTGATTTCTTCCTGAGTCATTTCGTGCTCTTTCACATACATGTTGCGTTCGTTCGTACGGCATTCGTGACTGCAGCTGCGCATGTATTTGTATTCATTCTCAGGTGTGCAGATCATTTTTTTATTACATGCCGGATTTGCGCAGTTCACATAACGCTCGCACGGCTCGCCCGTGAAATAGTCTTTTCCGATGATAACGTGCTCTACGCGGTTGACCGGTACGCTGATTCTTTCGTCAAACACGTAGCACTGTCCGTCCCACAGTTGCCCTTTCACTTCAGGATCTTTACCGTAAGTGACGATACCGCCGTCAAGCTGGGACACGTCTTCAAAGCCCTTCTTCAGCAGCCAGCCGGAAAATTTTTCACAGCGTACGCCGCCTGTGCAGTACGTGAGGATTTTTTTGCCTTCAAGCATGTCTTTGTGCTCTTCAATCCAGTCCGGCAGCTCACGGAACGCCTCAATATCAGGTCTGACCGCTCCGCGGAAATGACCGAGGTCATACTCATAGTCGTTTCTGGCGTCGATCACGATCGTGTCAGGATCCTGCATTTGCTCATAAAAGTCTTTCGGTTTCAAATGCTTGCCCGTCGTGACATTCGGATCAACATCATCTTCGAGACGAAGCGTCACCAATTCTTTTTTATGGCGCACAAACATTTTGCGGAATGCATGTCCGTCAGCCTCGTCAATTTTGATCGGCATGTCGGCAAAGCGCGGATCAGCTTTCAGCGCATTCATGTATTGTTCCGTCTGTTCAACCGTTCCGGACACCGTACCGTTAATACCTTCCTCAGAAATCAAAATACGGCCTAACAGACCGAGCTCCTTACAAAACTTCAAATGCTGAGCCGTGAACTCCTCAGGCTCATCAATCTTTACATATTTATAATAAAGTAAAACTCTATATTGTTTTTCCATGATTTATACACCCTGTTCAATTATATTAATGATCGCACACTCTACTATATCATACAGGAAAACGGGCGAAAGATGAACATTTCCGTCCGCACTCTTTCTTCCAGTCACGCTTCGCCTTTTAAAACCTGCTGAAAATAAAACCGATACGTGTTGCGCAAAAAGGTCTCAAGCGAAAGGCCGGCTGCGGTCTGATACTTGCCGATAATAAACGGAAAACGGTCACGGCCTTTTGCCCGCAGAAGATCGGCGCTGTCTTCAGCCAGTTCTGAGATGAGCGCCTCAACGACAGGCCGGCATGCGTCCCGCACGGCTTCAAGAATTTGCTGATCCCCTGTATGCTGGTACTGCTCTATCAGCTTTGCCAAGTCCTTTTCTTCCATAATGTTCACTTCCTTACACCATATAAAAAAGAGGAGCAGCTTTTATAAAGCGGACGCCTCCTCCTGTGACTCCGCATAACCGATGATCTGGCCGACCTGTAATTCACGGCCTTCAGTCAGGTTATCCGAAGGGGTAAACATATCTTTCTCGAATACTAAAATAACGGTCGATCCAAATGAAAAATAGCCCAGCTCTTCCCCCGTCTCAAGCCTGTTTCCGGTGTTTGTCTGAACGATCGAGTTAATATTCATCGCACCTACCGGAATCATGAGCATCTGCTGATCAGCACGGGTCAGCTCGTACACATAACGGTAATTTTTTGAGAGCACATCTTTCCCGTACTTTAACCCCATCGTATTAACAGGATAGGAGCGTTTCCCCAACTCGGCCAGCTTCTGATACGTGCAGCTGACGGGAGAATGGAAGCGGTGGTAATGTCTCGGGCTCAGATAAAGCACGGCAAAACACCCGCCGTTATACTTGTGATCGGCGCTTTTAAACCCCGTCAGTTCGGCGAACGAATAATCCTTCCCTTTTACCATGAAAGTTTGATTGGGTTTAATCATGCCAACCGTCTGAACGACACCGTCCACCGGGCTGACGATGGCGTTCTTCTCTTTTGCCACGGGGCGGAGATTCAAATTAATATCACGAATGAAAAATGACGCCAATGAATCAAAGTCAGAAGCCGTGCGTTCCGTTTCATTCCAGTTGATGCGATAGTGTTTGGAAAACAGCGGAATCATCGGCTTGCTCAGTTTCGATTCACAGAAGTTTTTAATGAGATAAGACGTCAATCGATTATTAGTCAGTTCAATCAATGAACGGTAAAGAACTTTAGCGGCAGTATTAAACATTGATTACTCCTATGAATTTTCCTATAGTAATAAAAATAAAACACCATAAAAACGCTCCGATGGCGGCGAAGCATAAGTAGGTTTTGAATTCCATTCTGCCGATTCCGGAAAAGTAGCAGGTCACGTGTCTGATGCCGGGGATGAAATAACCTAAAATAATGGTGTACGGCCCGTACTTCTTCATCCACCTGTCTACTTTCTCCATCCTCTTTTCCTTCAGGCCGACCCATTTCCCGAACTTATTAATAAACGGCCGGCCGGCTTTTCTGCCGATGAAGTAGCTGATAATCATCCCCAGGAGCGCTCCGATAAAGCTGATCAGAATGGAGAGCCCGTAATTCAGCACGTTTAAATGAGCGAAGTAGCCCACAAGCGTCATCATGACTTCATCCGGAATAGGCAATCCGATAATACCGAGTGTCAGCATAAGAAAAATCGCGATATATCCGTAATCGGATATTAATTGCTGAACTAATTCCATCTTCTGCTCTCCAGGTTTTCAGGCGCCTGTTTTTTAAAGTGCGGAAATTTAATGTTGCTGACCATTAAATAACCGAGCGCGATCGTTCCTGCCCCCAGAAGAAAAGCGTTATTGATAAAGCTCAAAATGACAAGACACATACCCGCAAACGGAATCGGCATCCCGATAAACGTCGGCAGCTTGCTTTGTTCAATATTAAATCTGGAAAGACGGATCATCCCGCAGATGCTGTAGGAAAGCGCGATTAAAATTCCGATGAACGGAAGCGTATATAGTGAAACACTGTAAGCGAGCATGGACGGCGCTACGCCGAACGTCACGAGATCAGCAAAAGAGTCAAGCTCCCTTCCCATCTCCGATACCGCGTTCAGCTTACGGGCGGCCAAACCGTCAAAGAAATCAAGAAACATCCCGGTGAAAATAAAGATCACCGCAGAGTGTATATTATGATACAAAAGGGAATGAATCGATAAGAGCCCGCAAATAAAATTTCCAATTGTAATCATACTAGGTATATAATTCACAGTTTACACAAACCCCCAATTAAAACCATATCAAATCGGACTGCGTATGCATAAAGGCTCCATTTTACGGAAACATAAAATGAAATTCTTTCAATGCTATCATTCAAATTCTTTTATTATACAGCATTTGGTGTTATTTGAACAATCTAATCTGGTGATTTTTGTTTTTTCGCCGTTCATATTAAGGTAAGCAATCATGGATGCCTTTATTCCGGATTACCCTGCTTCAATATTCCATGCCGCGATCCGGATTGTCCGTTCTTGATGAATGAAAAGCCGTATGATGTATTGTTATTTCCTTCTCCGTGAAATGAGAACATTACATATAACGATTGCGGACATAAAAAGTTTCATGAATTAAAAAGCCGGCACAAAACGGCCTCATACATTATCTCACAACCCCGTTTTCCAGTATATAGTCTGCCAAACAAAAAAGGCGCCTTACCATTACGGTAAAAACGCCTTTTAAGATCATTTTATGTAATTGATAAATGACTGAGTGCTTCGGCCGCTATTTCTCTGGCTTCTTCAACGGTCTCAGCTGCAGAAAGCGCAACCGCCATACGGCGTCCTACTTTCGTGACGGGTTTACCGAATACGCGGACCTGAGTGCTTTTTACTGCCAAAGCCTTCTCCAAACCTTCAACCGCATAATCAGCAAGCTCTTTTGGCGCCTTCAGCGGACGGCTTGCCCCCGGCGACAGCTGAGTGATTTCGGGAATCGGGAATCCCAATACCGCGCGGACATGAAGCGCAAACTCCGACAAATTCTGCGTTACAAGCGTAACGAGCCCCGTATCATGCGGACGGGGAGACACCTCGCTGAAATATACTTTATCTTCAGTAAGGAAAAGCTCCACCCCGAACAAACCGTATCCGCCGAGCTCGTCCGTTATGCTTTTCGCAATGTGTTTCGCCTCTTTGATCTGCTGTTCCGTCATATGATGAGGCTGCCATGATTCAATATAGTCACCGTCTTTTTGTTCATGTCCGATCGGCGCGCAAAAGGACGTACCGTTCGCCGCGCGCACTGTCAGAAGAGTGATTTCTGATTCAAACGGAATGAATTCCTCAACGATGACCCGGCCGTTTTTCACCCGGCCGCCTTCCATCGCCATGTCCCAGCAGCTTTTCAGCCCGGAAGCCGAGCGGCACACGCTTTGCCCTTTTCCGGAAGAGCTCATCAGCGGTTTTACCACGCACGGAAAGCCGATTGTTTCCGCCGCTTCTTTAAATTCTTCATATGTATTCGCGAATTCATAGCCGGCAGTCGGAAGATGAAGCGTCTCTGCCGCAAGCCGTCTGATGCCTTCACGGTCCATCGTCAGCTTTGCCGCACGCGCATTCGGAATGACGTGAAAACCTTCTTCCTCAAGCTTCAGCAGCTCATCCGTCGCAATGGCTTCCACTTCCGGCACGATCAAGTCCGGTTTTTCTTTCTCAATGACTTCTCTGACCTGCGCTTTATCAAGCATATCAATCACATAGCTTTTGTGCGCGGCCTGCATGGCGGGAGCATGCTCATAGCTGTCAACGGCTACAGTGACAACCCCGAGCCGCTGCGCTTCAATGACGACTTCTTTCCCCAGCTCGCCTGATCCTAATAACAACATCTTCTTCGCCTGATACATGTCCTTTGGCCCCTCCCTTTCTATACCCCACTCATTATAACGGAAATATTCAAAAAATAAAGACAAGATAGATGACAAGCTCTATCCTGTCTTTTGCGCTGATTCGAGCGATTCAATCGCCGCTGACACGTCCTTCTCGCAATATTGCCCCATTAAACATAACGATTCTTCCGCCCGGCAGGCGTGAGAAGCAATGCGGCGCTTGGCTTCCTCATGGTTGTCAAGGATGCCGAGATCACAGAGGCTGACGGGGAAACCGAGCCGGCGGTAAAACGGAAGCAGCTCTTCAATCTCAGGTCTCCGATTCTCAAGCGCGAGCTGCACCAATATGCCGTAAGCAACCTTCTGGCCATGCAGCACCTGATGTGTCTCCTGAAGAAAACTGAGTCCGTTGTGGACCGCATGCGCCCCTGCCATCCTGCACAAACGGCCGCCATACCCGCCGACCGTTCCCGCAAGCATAATGATCGTTTCCGCCGTATGGATGAACGGCACGGACAGCTCGCCTTTCTCCATGCTTCCGACGGCCGCTTCACTGTAACGCAATAACAGATTACGGATATATTCCGCCTGTCTCAGCCCCGCCTGCGCCATCAGCGGCGCCGCCTCCTCCGTATTTCTGATGACCGCCTCAGCCTCATACCATTTCGCCAGCGTATCACCGATCCCGCTTTTCATATATTCAATGGGAGAGGAAAGCAAAAACAGCGGATCAACAAGCGTCAAATAGCTTGAACGCTTATGATAATCAACTCTGATAAAATTGCCGCTCTCATCATATATGACACTCAACGGCGTACTTGCCGCACACGTCCCCGCAATGGAAGGAACCATCACAGCTTCTATATCAAGCCGGTCTGCCGCCGCTTTTGCCAAATCCAAAATCGTGCCGCCTCCGATACCGATGATCACATCCGCGTCTTCCGCCTGCTCACAGACCTTACGCACCGCCTCAGGTGAACAGTATCCTTTATGCTGAATCACATCCCAGGAAGAACCGCCGCCGTAATCGGAGAACGCCTGATAGGATTTGATTCCGGTCACAATAACGGGTTTTCTGAATGTCTCCAGCAGCCCCGGAAGTTCTTTTGCGATTCCTTCCTTGCATATGTACTGATTCGGGCCGCTTCGGACGATATCTTCAGGCTTCATTCGAATCTCTCCTTTGGCTGGAATTTATATATATTTTCCCACTTGTCAGAAAATACATCAACCGGAGGTGCTTAGCGCTTCGCTTCTTCCGCCTCCAAAAACAGCTCATCAAGCCGCTCCAAAGCCTCTGCCTTTTCAAAACTGCTGAACCACAGATCATCATAAGAATCAAGGATGCGGTAATGGTGGGAAATCAAATGCTGCTGCAAGCGGAACTCGCCTTTTTTCTCGATGGCTTTCCACCACACCTTGCCGCCCATCGTCTTCCCCTTCGGCCTGTCAATTGTGCGGTGAGCAACCGTTTCAATGACCTCCAGCGGATCATCTCCTAATACGGATTGCAGTGTTTCACTTGATCTGAAAAGCGCGCAAACCGCCACAACATGCGGCCATTCCGCAAGCGCCCGCCCTTTCTCAATCTGCACCAGCGACTTTTTAGAAAGGCCGATCACATCCGCCATTTTCTCCTGTGTGTAGCCTCTCTCCGACCGGATTTTCTTCAGCTGGACTGAGACAAGCTCAGTCATATAATCTTGATCCATCTCAACCTCCATATTTATCAATATAGCCATTTTACACCGCGGCACGCCTTTTTTATATCAGAACATTTTCAAACGAAGCAAAAGAACCCGGGATTGGCTTATCATTGAAGCGATGTACCTTTCCGCATAATCCAGAATGATGCGGTGAAATACAAACGTACGCCCGAAGAGACAGGTGCGGGCTCCCTGGCGGTTGAGCTCCGGACAAAATAAAAAGCTGCCGCAGTTGCAGCAGCTAAAACTTTATAGATCGGAAAATCAGCATTATGAAGCGAACACAATCCATCTTGCACTATAATTGACACGTTTTTTCGAACCCTGATTGACCATTTTAAATCTGTATGAATCTCCTTTTTTTAACGAAGGTGTTTCAAAATAAGTCGTTCCATTTTTCTTTGCATTGGCGGTTTTGATTGTTTTCCAGGCACCTTTGCCGTTGACTTGCTTTTGGACGTATATTTTATACGTGCCCTTCCCTTTACTGTTGGATTTAAAAGTCACGGCTCTCAAGGTGTACTTTTTTGTCGTTTTAGTGAATTTAGGGTGATATGTATTGATCACATAGTTAGTGAAATACCCGCTTTTATAAGTATGAAGCCAGTCTTTAGCCTCTGCTTTTTGCGGAGAAGAAAAACCCATAAAACCAATTCCGCTGATTAAAAGAGTAAAAATAATGATGAGCGACTTAAAAATCTTTTTGCTTTTCATCGAGAAAATCCTTCCTTCCTGTAACTATTTACCCTATTTATGTTAATGACAATATAGCCAATCATAAATCCGTCCAACTAACCATTTTGACCGCAGGAAGAGATGTGAACAGCCCTTAAAATGACTATATGACTACTACTTATGATTCTTGTTATTTTTGATTAAGTGATAAAGTTACTTTAAACCGCTATTCATTTTGTTGTTTTTATATCAATTGTCATAGCGAGGTCTTTTCCTATCAATGCCTCTCTTTCGGCGTTTGTTCTGCGGCTGTATGATGGGGCTCTCCTTGGATAAACTCCTGCACCCATGACAAACTGTCATACGTTTGCCACCTATGAATGAACGCACACTACACGCAATGGAGGGATTACAATGGACGAAATGGTCCTGGAAACACAACAATGGCTGAATGAGACGTACAAAGGCAGACACGGGTACAACAAAGTGCCGGAAAACGGAAAAACGGGCTGGGATACCATTTACGGTCTGACACGGGCGCTTCAAATTGAGCTTGGTATTTCAGAACCTGCCGATAACTTCGGACCGACGACACAAAGATTGTTTAAGCCGTTGAAAAAGCAGGCTCCCGATTCTAAGCCGACAAACATGAATTACATTCTGCAAGGGGCGCTGTGGTGTAAAGGTTTTAACCCCGGCGGATTTTCAGGCGTTTTCTATGAAAATACCGAAAGCGCTGTAAAAGAGTTTCAAAAAGCGGCCGGGCTCACTAAGCAAGACGGCATCGTCACGGCACTCATTATGAAAGCCTTGCTGGATATGAGCGCTTTTCGATTAGTAGCGGGAGGCGACAAAAAAATCCGCCAAATCCAGCAGAACCTGAACCGGGATTACAATGACTACATCGGCTTGATGCCTTGTGACGGCTTATATGCCCGCGATACAAACAAGGCTCTCATTTATGCCCTGCAAAAAGAAGAAGGCATGAGCACAAGCGTCGCCAATGGATTTTTCGGAAACGGAACGACCAGCTTATGCCCTACCTTGACTCCCGGCGATTCACGGACAGGCTTTGTCTTGATTGTCCAATACGCGCTTTACTGTAATGGGGAAGCGTTTGATCCCGGTGAATTCGACGGAAAATACGGCGTCGGAGTTGTATCGGCAGTGAAAGCTTTCCAAAAGTTTATGTGCCTGCCGCAGACTGGTTATGCGGACATGCCGACGATTAAAGCTTTATTATCAAGCTCAGGCGACACAACACGGGCTGCTTCAGCTTGTGACACCGCTGCCATTTTGACGGCAGATACGGCCAAAACTTTGCGTGAGAATGGCTATAAGATCGTGGGAAGATATCTGACCGGGAATGTGCGGACAAGCAGCGGACTGACATCGAAAGCGTTAACGTCAAAAGAACTTTCCACGATTTTCAATGCCGGCTTAAGCGTGTTTCCGATTTATCAGGACGGCGGCTATAAATCTTCTTATTTTGTAAAAGACCAAGGAACGAGAGATGCGTACAGCGCTGCATCAGCCGCCCGAAGATTAGGTTTTCCGTCAGGAACGACCATTTACTTTGCGGTCGATTTCGATGCGTATGATTATGAAGTCACAGATAAAATCATCCCTTACTTTCAAGAAATCAAGTCAGCTTTTATGAAAATGCAGGCGTTCTCAACTGCGCCGAAATATGAAATCGGCGTATACGGACCGAGAAACATTTGTATCCGGACGTCAAAAGCAGGTCTGACCAAATATAGCTTTACGGCTAACATGTCGACCGGATTCAGCGGCAACCTCGGATACCCGATGCCGAAAAACTGGGCTTTTGATCAATTTTATGAAGGCACGATCGGAAGCGGAGCGGGAAAAGTCGCCATTGACAAAGACGGATACTCCGGAAAAGACTCGGGTGCAAGCAGCGTCCATCCGCCTTCTGATCCCGTGTATGATGCAAGACTGCGCACACTGACGGATATTTTAACAACCATTCCTGCTTTAGAAAATATATCGAATCTTGCGAATGCCATGTTTGAATTCGACAAGACAGAAACCATTTATGCATCACCTGAAATGGATATTCTTTTATCTACTTCACTTTTGGCAACAGTGCCAAGCGAAGGTTCTCCCAACACAGTTACCATTACAAATGGCAAACCGGGAGCTTATATTACCGGTCTGATGGGAGATTCACAAGTCTCTTTTACAGCATCACAAATTGATTCCTATCAAAACCTGCTTAACAGTCTGAGCTTGTCAGTCCGCAACGGTTATTTAGAAGTGTATGTCAATCCGGCTGCAGGATCGCTGAATATTCAATTTAAAATTTATACACCTGATATTCCGGTCGGTGACAGTGCTACAACTGGACTAACAACTACCATTACATTTAAAATAAAACAAAAGAGCTTCAGGTTGCCGGATTCCGAAGAGGTGTACTCCCCGGATTGGAATTCTGTCGTGAATACCATGGCTATTGCAGGCGCAGGAATTATTGTTATTGTAGGGATCGGTGCTTTAGTCGTTTTAGCACCTGAATTAGGAGGAGCTGCAGCCTTGTTCAGCACGGTTTTATCACTATTTCTATAATTGAACAGGCAGCTCCTTGCTCCAGGAATGCTCAATGAGTATTCTTGGAGTTATTTCTAAAGGAGGATTCGCATGAAGATTGATATGCAGACATACAAGGAAACCGTTCAAAAAATAGAAACCGATTTGATTCCGCGAAGTCAAAATGACAAAGAACTGCTTACATACTTAATGAAACAAGATTCGCTCACACTGAATCAAATGAAAATGTGTTTCACTGAACCGCCCCTCACCTTCCAACATACTGTCAAAATCGTATGTACAGTCACATTCATCACGTTATATATCTTTTTTTTCAGCACTCATTTTAATGATTTGATTGAAATGGCTCTGCAGATGGTTTTCGGCCTGGCCGGCCTTGTTTGGATTATTGCTGTATTTCCGTTTTCAAGAAAAATCCAAGTGTCTGACCGTTTCAGACAAAAATCTGAAAACACCCGTATCACCGGAATGATAGACTTCGTCCTCGAACAACGATACAAAGACATGATCAGTTAAAAACCCCTCTGCTTAAGGGGTTTTTTTATTATGCAATCCCTTCACCCCCCTTATCAAAAAAGGCTCTTCTCCTTTGGAAATAACCGGAACACCCAATTTCGTTTTCAATATAATGAGGTAGTGGATCCGCAAAGAAAGAAGGGCGACATGATGGGTATCATTAATGGCAAAATGTTCATTGACCGATTAAATCAGCTTGGAAATGAGATTTGGCTTGATGGTGAAAAGATCGAGGGACAGATTTCTGAGCATCCCGCATTTAAGGGCCTTCTGGAAACGAAGCGCTCTCTTTATGATTTGCAAACGAAACCGGATATGAAAGATCAAATGACTTACAGTCTTCCCGGTAAAAAAGAACGGGCCGGGCTTTCATACCTGCAGCCGAAAACGAAAGAAGACGTAAAAAGAAGAAGAAACATGTTCGAACATTGGGCCAGACACACGCACGGAATGATGGGACGAAGCCCGGATTATATGAATACCGTGCTGATGAGCTTCGCCTCCTCCGCCGCGCTTTTGAAAGACCGCGAGCATTGTTTTCCGGAACATGTTCAAGCGCTGTACGAACGCGCTGCTGCACAGGATCTTTCTTTTACGCACACGTTTATCACCCCTCAGGTGAATCGTTCACAAATGGGTGTAAACGTATCGCCGACACCTATCTCGGCAAAAGTCGTCGATAAAAATGAAAAAGGCCTCATCATACACGGCGCCCGGATTTTAGCCACACAAGGCGGCCTGACGGATGAAGTGCTCGTGGTTTCTCTGCCTAAAATGTATTTTGAATCGGATGAAGCGTTCGCTTTTTCAATCCCTTCCAATACAAAGGGAGTAAAATTCATCTGCAGGGAATCTTTCGTACTCGGCAAATCATCGTTTGATTATCCGCTCAGCTCAAGATATGAAGAAATGGATTCTATCGTTGTATTTGATCACGTTTTGGTCCCTTGGGAACGCGTATTTTTTTATAATAATTACGAGGCGGCTTTTGATTTTAATATGAAAAGCTCTTTTAACGCCTTCGCATTTCATCAAGTCATCACGAGACAAATTGTAAAGACGGAGTTTCTCCTGGGCCTCGCCCAAACGCTTGTCGAAGCGATAGATGTGGGCGAATATCAGCATATTCAGGCTAAGATGGCTGAAATCATCACCGGTCTGGAAACGATGAAAGCCCTTTTGGAAAAGTCGGAGAATGATGCGGAAACAGATGAATGGGGTTATATGCGTCCGAGTGTCACTCCGCTTCGTGTGGTCAGCGCGATTTTTCCCGACATCTACCCGCGCTTCACGGAAATCATTCAGCTGATCGGGGCAAGCGGAATGGTGACTTTGCCGACTGAAAAAGCGTTCCGTTCTGACATCAGAGGAGACCTTGACCAATATTTGCAGGCGGCCGAATTGAACGCTGAGGACCGGGTAAAAGTGTTCCGCCTCGCATGGGATTTGACCATGAGCCCCTTCGGAACAAGACAGACACAATATGAGCGGTACTTCTTCGGTGACCCCGTCCGCTTAACCAGCCATCTGTACAGAAGCTATCCAAAAGAAGAACAGACCGCGGTCATCAAGGAATTCCTGCACATTCATAAATAAAACAAAGCAGAGAGCGCATCTCTGCTTATGATAGCTGGATCGGCTGCCGCCGATCCTATTTTTTATTTTGGCTGATCACCACCATCGTAATATGCGATAACGCGAAAGAGACAAGCGTATACACGACGGCCCACCCGATAAACGAGAAATTCAATACGGTAAAGGTGCATATAAGGCAAACGGCCAAAGCGGCAGCCGGCATAATGAACGCGTTTTTAAACAGGTACGTTCCGGCGACTGACAAGATGATGATACAAAGCGGCAGAACACCGAACGCAAAATCCAATTCATCAATCAACAGATGCACTCCCTTCGCTTTTCTTAGTCCGGCCTAACACATCTTATGCCTGAGTACAAAATCGAGTACTTCAAATCTTTCGCGCTCCGGCTGATTTTCCCTCCGGTTATTTATTCAAAAAAATGAAAACTTTCCTTAAAGCGTTTACATTCACGTCAGACTGTGATAATTTAAGAAAGCGCTATCATACACAAGTTAATGATTTTTGGATGGAGATGAGGAGAACCAGGAAACCCCGCCCTTTCACAAGGGTGATTTCTGGTTCTTTTTGTCATTTTCAAGGAAAGGAGTCATACATACATCATGATAGACGTTCAGCAAAGGGGAGGATATGATGTTTCAATTGTTTAAGCCGGCTCCGCATATTGAGAGATTGGATGATTCAAAGACGGATGCGGCCTATAAACGGCTCAGGCTGCAAGTATTTTTGGGGATTTTCATCGGGTATGCCGGGTATTATTTGCTTCGCAAAAACTTTGCCTTCGCTATTCCTTATTTTCAGGAACAAGGGTTTTCAAAAGGGGAACTTGGCTTGGTGCTTGCGGCCGTATCAATCGCTTACGGCTTCAGTAAATTTATTATGGGGATGGTGTCTGACCGCTGCAACCCGAGGTATTTCCTTGCGACGGGTCTGTTTTTGTCAGGTGTCGTAAACATTTTATTTGTTTCCATGCCGTGGGTCACGTCAAGCGTGACGATTATGTTTATTTTTATGTTTATTAACGGATGGTTTCAAGGAATGGGCTGGCCGCCTTGCGGACGGACGATGGCTCATTGGTTTTCCATCAGTGAACGCGGCACGAAAATGTCGATATGGAATGTCGCCCATAACATAGGCGGAGGTATTCTCGCCCCGCTCGTGACTCTCGGCATCGCCATGTTTGTTACTTGGAAAAGCGTGTTTTTCTTTCCGGCGATTATCGCCATCGTCATTTCATTTGTGATTGTTCTTCTCGTACGGGACACGCCGCAATCCTGCGGGCTTCCGCCGATTGAAGAATACCGGAATGACTATCCGAAGCATGCGTTCAAAGACCAGGAAAAAGAGATGACGACCAAAGAAATTCTTTTCAAATACGTGCTGAATAATAAATTTCTGTGGTATATCGCATTTGCCAATGTCTTTGTTTATTTCGTACGGTACGGTGTCGTTGACTGGGCGCCGACTTATTTGACGGAAGCGAAAGGGTTCTCTCCTGAAGATTCCAGATGGTCTTATTTCCTTTATGAATATGCGGGAATTCCGGGAACGATTTTGTGCGGCTGGATCAGCGACCGGTTTTTCAAAAGCCGCCGCGCGCCGGCAGGCGTACTGTTCATGGCCGGCGTATTTATCGCTGTATTGGTCTACTGGCTTAACCCTGCCGGTCATCCGCTCATCGATAATATCGCGCTGATCAGCATCGGCTTCTTAATCTATGGACCTGTCATGCTGATCGGGCTTCAGGCCATTGACCTTGCGCCTAAAAAAGCGGCGGGAACGGCAGCCGGCTTAACCGGGTTTTTCGGCTACATCGGAGGCTCTGCTTTCGCCAACGCCATCATGGGTTATGTCGTAGACCGCTTTGACTGGAACGGCGGCTTTATCATGCTTATCTCCTCATGCGTGCTGTCCATCGTCTTCTTGGCTATGACGTGGAATACGGGCAAGCGGGCGGAGCATGTGTAAGAAAACAACATAAAAGATTAATATTTTTGCAGTACAGCATTTACAACGATTTTCTACGCTAGAGACAGATATTGATTTTTAAGGGGGAAGAAAACATGCGGAAACATAAATTGTTTGCTCTGGTATTGCTTTCATTCGGTTTATTGTCATTCATCGTCACGCCTGTATCGGCGGCGGGAAAAGGAAACCTCTTGTCTCCTGACAGAATTTTGACCATTGCCCACCGCGGTGCTTCGGGATATGTCCCGGAGCACACGATCCTTTCTTATGAAACTGCGCAAAAAATGAAGGCTGACTATATTGAGCTGGATTTACAAATGACAAAAGACGGCAAGCTGATCGTCATGCATGATGAAAAACTGGACCGTACCACAAACGGACAAGGCTGGGTGAAGGATCATACATTAGCCGAGATTCAAAAGCTCGACGCCGGCTCTTGGTTCAATAAGGCCTATCCGGAAAAAGCAAAACCGAATTACGTCGGACTTCGCGTTCCCACACTTGATGACGTGTTAAAACGGTTCGGCAGACATGCAAACTATTATATTGAAACAAAGGCGCCCGAAACATATCCGGGTATGGAAGAAAAACTGATCGCTTCACTGAAAAAATACAAATTGGCAGGTAAGCATGCGAAACTTGGACAAGTTATCATTCAGTCTTTCAGCAGGGACAGCCTTCTGAAAATCAAACAGCTCGATCCGAAACTTCCCGCTGTCCAATTGCTTGAAGCGGAACAGATGACGTCAATGACTGACGCAGATTTAACGGACATTAAAACATATGCCGTCGGAATCGGACCGGATTACAAAGCGCTGAACGCTCAAAATGTCCGAAACATTCGCAGCCACGGCCTTCTGCTTCATCCTTACACCGTAAACAGCGAGGCGGACATGCGCCGTCTGCTGAATTGGGGCGTAACCGGTGTGTTTACCAACTATGCGGATATATTCCAAAAGGTTAAAAAAGAATACAAATCATAAAGCCACATGGGTTCGGAGATGATGCCGAACCCATTTTTTTGCCCGATCATGCAAACGCCGTCATGGGTTATGTAGCGGGCGGAGCATATTATTAAAGCTTACATTCACCTTTATATTAATTAAAGGTATCACTGTAATTGTGAATTACCTATGATACCTTACAAACAAAAGGATATAATTATTTATTTCTATTATCTATTTTCTTTCTTATACTATTTGTAATAGACGATAATACAAGTGATACTAAACCATAGACAACCACCCATCCCCAGAAGGATAGATTAAAAACAGTGAACATTAATATGACTGAAACAACTATACTGACAAGCGGCATTATATACACTTTTTTGAAAATATAAGTGAATATAATCGATAAGACGATAATAGAAAGTGGTAAAATACCAAAAGCAAGATCTAGCTCATCCATTATTATTCTCCTTTGTGAATTTAATTTTTCCCTTTAAATATACTCACTCAGCTATCTAGCGATTTAAAAAATGTATCTATCCACTCCATACTTCTTTGTTTTTCTTAATCATAAAAAAGTCATATTCAGAAACATGGGTATTGTTAATAATTTTTTCAAGTCCTCTGATAGGAGTAGATTTTAATTTTTTTCCGTTTTTATAAGAGTAAGAATTAATCACATATTTCCCACCCTTGCTTATTTCTAACAAGAAAATTTTAGATTCGTCAAAATAAGTGAATTTTGCTTGGTTTTCAAATTTTGTCGACCTATTTAACGGAATTTTTTTTCCCGGCTTCATACTTTTCAAATCGAAAGTATAAAGTATTGAATTAGCTGCCAAATGATATAAAGTGTCATTTTTCACAAAAAAGTTATTAGTGGAAAGAGGAATTGCCAGTTGAGAAATTTCATCAGGGATATTATAACTGCCTAAAGGATATGCCCCTTTAAACTTTTTATGCTCTAAATCAATTTCTGCTACTTTGAATTGTACTTTGTTTGATTTATCCGTTTGGTTATATAGTATAAAAAAGGCTGAGCTTTTTTTAACTATTATTTGTGAATAAACACTCCAATTTTCTTCATTT
This sequence comes from Bacillus sp. FSL K6-2861, assembly GCF_038630725.1. Classification (NCBI taxonomy): domain Bacteria; kingdom Bacillati; phylum Bacillota; class Bacilli; order Caryophanales; family Bacillaceae; genus Bacillus; species Bacillus sp. FSL K6-2861. Next base: position 262,228 of record NZ_CP152037.1, on the reverse strand, counting down.
AATATAGGAATTGTTGTTCCTTTCCCTACTGTAACTTTATCTTTATCTATTTTAATACCCTGAAAAGTCGGATTTTTTATTGAAGAATCTTCATTTATCACGTAAATATATTCACCGTCATTACCAGTACTTGTATAGAAACCCGGAATAATCTTTTCATGAAATCCACTGCCGTTACCCCATCTAATTAAACTATTATAATGGTTTTCACCGACTCCTTGATTATTCAAAAAATAAAAGATATTTTCTTTTATTAAATGGCCTGATGATTGCCCATAACTTGTATGTACTTGATGCTGCATCGGGAATTTTTTAAAGTTATCGCCTATCATATAAACTTCTTTTTTGTCCTGTCTAACTATGTTTTTTTCATCTTGTGCAATGGTTCCAACCTCAATAGCATCTCCTTTTACAGCTGTTGCTGCTCCTTTTTCATCAATGTATACAGTATAACTCCCATCTTTAGGATAATCTATTGTAGCTGAATAATATATAGCTGCAATTTTATCATTCAAGAAATACTTTTCCTTTTCTTTTTCAGTTTGTTTAACGTCAGAAACTGAATTAGTATATTTAAAAGTTCCAATACATATAAATATACCTATTAATACTATGACCGCAATTATAATAAGCCACTTAATCTTGTTCAAATATAATCTCTCTCCTTAAAATAATATGACTTCCTAAATAAACTTAGGGAGTGAAAATAATTCATCTAAATGTTTTAATAGTTTTTGTATAACTGGAATCTCTGATGTCTCTTGGATAGACGCCCATACCTTTATCTTTATCCATATCTATACCAGCCTTTAGCTTAAAAGCTGACCATAATAGTTTTGAACAGTTTTTATCACCATAATGACTCGATTTTCTATTTGTTGCAAAATTATATGAATAACCATCCTTCCCAACCCTGCTGTAACCCCAATTTACTGAATTATTTTTTTTAGAACTAGAAACTTTCACATTTTGAATTACAGCGTTTTTTTCGACCTTATGTTTCGATGAAGCTATTGCACGAACACCTTTTTTAGGGACCGATTCGACAATTTGATTTCCCTTATAGTACATACCGACATGTCCATGCGGAAGCCCAAAAGTAGATGCAGGTGTATAGTAAACATTACCTTTAGAGCTTGATCCTATAATTTTCGGCCCGCTACTCTTGCCCATTGTGCTCATTCTATTACTTTTATCTTCTTTATCTAGCTTTTCTTGCTTCTTTAATTCAGTTTTAATTTCCTCTAAGATCTCATTAGATGTTTTATTATCTTGTTTAACTAAATTATTAACGGATTCAATTAATTCTTTTTTCGACAGATTCGGATTCATTTTCAATATGTAGTTTACTGTTTCTGAATTATACGAGTCCACAGCCTTAACACTCGTAAAACCTCCAAATACTAAGGGAGTAACGATGCATAATGTTGCAAAAAAATCTTCGCATTTTCATACTTATTATCCCCAACTATTTACTTTCCCATATTTTAATTTATTATACAATTATTTCAAACGCAACTTACGTACTGTATTTTCTCTATGATTAATTATTTGTTTTGTCGCTAAAACTTTGACTTGAAGTACAGGAAAACGGATGAAGTTACGGAGAAGAAAGAAGTTGCCCAACATATCTTTTACATTCATTGTTTAATATGGAAGACAGTTATTGATAAGGCGGAGAAATCATGAGAAAAAAAGAATACTGTCCGTGGTTGCCTGTCGTTAGGCTTTCTCATTCATCGTCACGTCTGTATCGAACCCATGTTTTTTTGCCCGATCAAAAAACCTTGCGGGAACGTTACCGCAAGGTTTTTATCAATCATTATTCTTTTCCGGCAGCGGCTTCCGCCTGTCCGCCTTTTAATTGATCGTTGATTGCTTTGGCGTCTTTCAAATACTCAGTCTTGAATCCGCTCTTCAGGGCCCACGCATAGAAGGCAAGGGCAACGATTGCGATCAGCCCCATATCCCAGCCGTACGGAATGATGTTCAGACCGCCGAATTTTTCACTTCCGAGCCATGAAATGACCATCATGCTGAGCAGATAGACAACCATCCAGACGCCGCCTTTAAAGTTTCTGCGGAATCCTTTCCACTTCGCTTTCGCTTGGTAGTAGAAATAAATCGGAAGGCCGATCAAAATGATAAACAGCACCTGCCCTGTTAACGGCCAGCGCGCCCAATACAGCACGAGAGACGCGAACACGAAGCCGAGCGGTGCCACCACGCTGAGACCTTTCAGACGGAGAGGCCTGTACAAATCCGCCGCCGTCCGCCGCAGCGTCATCACCGTCACGGGACCCGTGATATAAGAAATCAGCGTCGCAACGGAAATGATTTCAGCAAGCACGCCCCATCCTCTGAATAAAAACAGAAAGATAAACGATACGATCAGGTTGAAAATCATCGCTTGGCGCGGCACGCCGTACAGCGGATGAAGCTTTCCGAAAATGCTCGGCATATATTTATTTTTTTCCATGCCGTAAATCATGCGTGACGTCGTGGCGGTATATGTGATACCCGTTCCTGACGGAGATACGAACGCATCCGCATAAAGAATAATGACAAGCCAGTTGATATTCAATGCGATCGCCAAATCGGCAAATGGAGAGTTGAAGTTCAGGTGACTCCAGCCGTGAACAATCATGGAAGGTTCAACCGCACCGATAAATGCGATTTGCAATAGGACGTAAATGACGGTTGCGACCAGCAGCGAACCGACAACCGCAATCGGAATCGATTTGCCGGGATTTTTTGCTTCTCCGGCCATGTTAATCGGGCTTTGAAACCCGTTAAACGCAAATACGATACCTGATGTGGCCACCGCCGTCAGCACGCTCGCCCAGCCGTTCGGCGCAATGCTTGAACCGGATGTGAAGTTTCCGCCGTGAAAACCGGTAAACAGCAGCGCTCCGATTGTCAGCCCCGGAATAATAATTTTAAAGATGGTAATCAATGAATTCGCTTTTGAAAATAAGTTAACTGTCCAATAATTCAGTAAAAAGTAAATAATCAGTAATACGGATGCGAAGCCGAGCCCCTCTCCCGTAAGAGTGCCGTTGTGAACGAGATTGCTTGTCCATTTTGCCCATTCCCACGGCCATGAGCTCATGTATTGAACAGACGCAACCGCTTCCACCGGAATAACGGAAACAATCGCAATCCAGTTTGCCCATCCTGCGATAAATCCAATAAATGATCCATGAGAATATTGAGTATATTTTACCATTCCCCCGGCTTCCGGGAACATTGAACCCAATTCACTGTAAGAAAGTGCGATAAACAAAATAACGATCATACCGATAATCCAGGAAATAATTGCGGCAGGTCCCGCAATCTGAGCCGCCCGCCACGCCCCGAATAACCAGCCGGAGCCAATCATCGACCCAAGTCCGACCATCATGAGTGCAAACGTTCCCATTCTGCGATGTAATTGATTCATAAAGTTAACACCTTTCAATTAAAATATGACTCCAGCGCTATCATATATTTATAATATTATTCTGAAAATAGTTTTGTCAATCTTTATCGCATTAAAGCAGAAAGCCAAAATTACCCTTCCGATGTTTAAACAGCCGTTAAGCGGGAATAACTACTGCAAGCCAGAAATAGAAAGGAGTTTTTATCGTGAAACAAAAACTGCTCATTTCAGGACTTGCCGTGTCGACTGTCGGAGTGACTTCCTACCTGCTCAAAGATAAATCAAACCGCCAAAAGGTGATGAACTTTATCCGCAATATGAAAACATCGCTCTCCGGGAAGCAGGATATTGAATCATTCCCCGTCAACAAAGCAGGCAACCCGCATCCCGAAGATATTGAAGATAACAAAATGGTATCCGAAGGCTCCATGTACCCGGTTCAATATTATGATGACAAGAAGAAATAATCTGTTCCCGGGCTGCCCGGCCGTATCAAACGGCGGCAGCTTTTTTATGCAGACGGCGTTTGATAGAACCGCCAATATTGGCGCGAGCCTTTATCCCGCACGGTAATGCCCAGTTTGGATATTTCCGCTTTCAGTTCTTTCGCATCAGCCTTTTCCTCCTCTTTCAGCGCCTTTTCTCTCGCTTTTAAAAGAGCATTTGCCCCTGGCTCCAAATCCGGCGTGTCCGGCACCCACCGTTTGTATTCTTCTTTAAAAGGATCTTCCGTCCCCAGCCAGACATACCCATGCGCGCGAAACGCATCAGCCGCTTTTTCAACCGCCGGCTCAAGCTTCTCCCGAAAAAGCTCCTGTCCTTCAGTGCCTAATAAGACAAGATGCTTCTCATCCGTAAACACACCGGAAATGCTGTCTTTCGAAAACACGCTTTCTTCATTATATATGGTTAAGGACACCTCGCTGTCCGTCACGACCGCCGTAAGACATTCTTTAAAAACAGTCCGCGTCAGCCACACTCCCCCGATTAAGCCGATAACGGCGATGACAGCCGCAGCCTTCCATCCGTGAAAAGAAGCGATCATTTCCAGCGGCCCGATAACAGGCAGCCAATCCAATGTTACGGCCCACTTCGCAATGACCGGCAGAAACCATCCGATGACCAGCCCCAATAATGGCGGCACCAGAAAAACCAAAGCTTTTTCAACCGATGACAACTCAAGAACCGTCTGTTTTTTTAATTCGTTCATGTTTCTCCTCCGTCTGTGTTTTTCACAACTATCCATTATACAAAGGGTTGGATGATTCTGTAAACTGTTTCTGAAACAATAAAAAGCCTCCCGACCGCCGGGAGGCTTTTTAAAACAGGAGCTCATATACTTCATTCAATTCCATCGTGCGCTTCTCATCCTGCTCGTTCTCAGCATATTTGATTTCCTTTTCAAGCACCTGATTCAGCGCATCCATTTCCAAATCATTTAGATCTTTCACAAACTCGCCCTCATTTGCATAATGCTTCACCTGAAGCTTTTTATAAATCCCTCGGCACACATCATGCTCCAAGTGGTTCGAAAGCGACTCGCGCAAATATCCGAGTGTCCTGTCCATCATGTAAGCCCTCCCTTTTCTTTAGGAATAGCTTCCCGGAAAGAGAGAAAAACTATACATGAAAGCACCGGGCGGCTGTTTTAACTCTGTACCTGAATGGAGAAAAATCCGCTGCTTAACGGCGTGTACGGCCCGTTCAGCCCCGTTGCGGAGAAAGAGAACGTTCCTGAACTGACATAAGAAAGAGGAACGCTGTAATATTTAATATAGCCTGTAACGATATTGCCGTTTTTTGTATATTCATCTTCCAGCGCTTTTGACGTAAGATTTGTAATATTCGTTCCGTTGTTAAACGCCTGGATCGTATTATTGTTCGGATACCCTTGGAAATATACGGCTAAATAACCCGTTGTCCCCTTCATCGGTTTTGATGCGCTGATTTGGTTCGGCCCGATATTTTCCCATTGGTAATTCTGACCGTCAGACGTCACACCGATAATACGGATTTGTGTTAAAGCAGGAGCCGGCGCCGCAGACGCTGATGGAGCCCACAACCCGCTCACAAGCAACAAAACAGCGGCGGCCGCCGCGAATAGCATAACGAGTCTCTTTTTCATGTTTCTTCCTCCCTGATGGTTCAAATTTATAATTATGTTAAATATTATAAGTTTTATTTTATCAGAGAAATCAATAGATAGACAGAATCAATCAGTCAAATTGGTGAACTTTTTATATAAAAAAAGCTATCTCCTAAAGAGATAGCTTATATAACATTATTTCTTTCCACACTCCAAAATTGTGTATTTACTCGGGGTCTGAATTACATTTAATAGTGTTAATCCGGCTTTCTCAATCAATTGTTCAAACTCGGTTTTCTTTCTGACTCTGCCGCCTGCAGAGCATACTAAAAATAATAAATCACGAAAAGCTTCTTCAGGGGACAGCTTGTCTGCTTCAGGCACATTTTCAACTATAATCAGCTTGGAATGATCAGACATGGCACCGGCTATATTTTCAAGAATAGCAACCACATGCTCATCATCCCAATCATTTAACACTTTGCTTATCACATACAAGTCTCCTCCGGAAGGAATTTCCTCAAACATACTCCCTTCCGTAAACTGACAGCGTTCGCTCATCTCTGAAGATGCTAAATGCTTTTTTGCACTTTGTATCGTTTTTGGAAGATCAAACAATATCCCCTTTGATTTAGGAGCAGCACCTAAAATGCCTGTTATTAACTGGCCCATTCCTCCCGCGACGTCTACGATAACATCAAACTTTTCAAATGAGTAAGCTTTCAATATGGATGGCAGACTCATTTTTGAATAAATCTCCATCGCCTTATCCATTGTTTTTAAGTAATCTTGATCAAGACTATTATTCTCATACCATTTATCGCCATAAATGGCTTCAAAAGCGGATTTGCCGGTTTTGATACTATAATCCATTTTAAACATAGACTGCACTACTGTTTCATGCAGCAGATATTCTACCAAAGGCTCAATGGATTTTGCTTTCCCAGGCATCAAAGTGGCACCATACTCTGTTACATCATAATAGCCATTTTGAGCTTGGGCGACCAAACCGACGGATTCCAGCGCTCTTAAGAGCCTGAATAAGGCAGAGGGGTTCAATTCAAGGGCTTCAGCTATCGCTTCCGCTGAAGCTGGTCCATTTTGAAAAGCGGAAAATACATCTAATTCTACCGCTGTTTTAACTGCCAGGGAAAACCCCAGCCCTGAAACCATTTGCATGACTGCGGCCTGAGGATATTTCTTCGGTACTTGTTTATCTTGCTGAACTGAATTGGTCATTTACGTTAACCTCCGATTAATTAAATGGTTTCTGCTGCTTTTTTGATATAATGCATATACTGATTAAGCAGATTTTCTACAGTACTCTTATGGTACTGATTTTGATTATATTCAATTCCAATGCTCAATTTTTTCTCTCTTACCAACACAATAAACTTAAACTTGTAATTCCAAATTTCATCTTCACTTATATCATTCCCGGTTGAAAGCGGAGATACCGTAAAGCTTTCTGTGTGCAGTTCATTATCAAATTCGCCCATATAATTAAATGAAATGTCTGGTTTTGATTTCTCTTTTATATCTTGTTTTAAATATCTTAAAATACCATATCCTATCCCTTGATCAGGAATATTTGCTAAGGTCGAGTTAACATTATCTAAACTCGAACCGATATGATCTGAATCGGAGACCTCCAAAGCCACTGGATAGATTGCAGAAAATCTGCCTACTGTTCTGTAGATATTAAGCTTCTCACTCTGATGAGTGCGGCCATGGTTGCCTAAGTGCACGAGAGATGTATTACTGCCTGTTTGATGTTTTATTGTCAAACCTAACGCTGTGAGCAAAACAGTCTCAATAGTGAAATGATCTTGTCCTTGAATCGCATTCATTATATTTTCAGTTTCCCGAACATTAAACTGCCTGTACACTTGTCTGTTATCTTTGACTTTGGCAATTTGCTCCTGAATATCAACCGGAATAGACGGAGCATAAACATTTTCGAGTTTCGTCCAATACTCTTTCTCAAACAACAGCCGTTCACTTTCAGCATATTTATAGAGATAATCAGACCATTTTAAATACGAATCGGTTTTATTTGGTAATACAATGTCTTCGTTACTTTTAACTTGCTGATATGCTGTATTAAAATCTTCAAGCAGTATTCTCCAAGACATATGATCAATTATCATTTGGTGAATGACGATTAACAGATGTTCCCCATCTGCTTCCTTAATAAGTGCCAATTTAACAAGCGGTCCGTGAGTCAGATCCATACTGGCTTGTATTTGATTTATTTTCATTTTTAAAACTGATTGCGGCATGTTTATTGCATTGATCAGATGAAAGTCAAACAAGTCGCCGTCCGTCAGGCCTCTTATTACCTGTACCATTCTATCGCCTTTACGTTTGAATACTGTTCTCAGACTGTCATGATGCTGAATAATCCGGGTGAAAATGTCTTTTACAATATCTTCGCCAAACCCGGCTTCCCTGTATAGCATAAAAGAAAGATTCCGATGGTGCAGAGTATCATTATGGCGTTCAGCCAGCCAGCATTGAATTGGCACAAGACCGGCTTCCCCCGTTATCACACTGTTATCAGATGCCGCTGTTATATAACTGACTTTATTCGAAACTCCTTCGATTGTCTGGTAATGAAAAATGTCTTTCACTTCCAGCCTAAGATTGAATTTTTCCATTCTGACCGCTGCTTGTATGGCTTTAATTGAGTCTCCGCCTAAAACGAAAAAATTATCTTTTATACTGATTTTAGAAACTTCAAGAATGTCGGACCAGACCTCACTGACGATTCGTTCAATCTCGTTTCTCGGAGCAATAAAGTGATGCAGCTCGGCATTATTTTCAGCTGGTAGCGGCAAACGTTTTACATCAGTCTTCCCATTGTTCGTCAACGGAATTTTATCTATGCCCATAATGACTGTCGGGACCATATATTCCGGCAGATATTCCAATAAGTATTCTTTTAGCTGAGAAGGCGGCTGCGTATCTTTACATACTGTATAGGCATATATCTGATCATTGTGAGCAATCGCAACCGCTTCTTGAACATTTTGGTGAGACAGCAGTCTGTTTACAATCTCATCCAGTTCAATTCTAAATCCTCTGATTTTTACTTGACGATCGATTCTTCCGGCAAATTCTATATTCCCATCCTCATTCCACTTGCCTAAATCTCCGGTTTTATACATTTTCTCACCAGAATGAACAAGATCCGGGATAAACTTAGCCTCGGTTAGTTCTTCACGATTGCAATAACCCCGTCCAACTCCTTCCCCTCCGATGTATAACTCTCCGATAACTCCCGGCGGCACAGGCTTCTGCTGTTTATCTAGTATGTAGATAGAACAGTTTTTTATCGGCGTGCCGATAGGGATCCTCTTTATATTGGAAATATTATCTGGGTTTATCGTATAAGATGCAGCATCAACACAGCATTCCGTCGGTCCATATACATTTGTTATATAAGGACGGTCATTCTTCTTAAATACTTTATAAAAACGCTTTACTTCTTCAGGTTTAAGCACTTCGCCGCCTATAATAAAATGTTTTACACCTATACGGCCACACTGCGGAGACTCAGAGAGCAGGCTGAGATAGGCTGGTGTTCCATCAGAAATATTTATTTTATTTTGGATATAGAACTCAGCAAGTTTCGTGATATCATGCCTGGCTTCTTCAGAGATGATGTAAAGAGAGTGTCCCAAAAGCAGCGCAGAAAAAATCTGTTTGACAGAAGCGTCAAAGGAAAAGGGTGCCAACAACGCTACATTCTGCCGCCCGCCATGTTTGCAGTAGATACGTTCATGCAGGGCTTCTGTTAAATTCACTATACTTTTATGTTCGATCATCACACCTTTTGGGTGTCCCGTTGATCCAGAAGTGTAGATGATATAGGCAAGGCTGTGCCGTTCCGCTCCTCCTTTAACATTTCTCCCGTCGTCTGGAACTGTTTCCAATTCATTCAGACAAACACTTTCTACTCCGTACCTTTGACAATGATTGTTACGATCCGTCAGTAACAAGCGGGCCCCGCTGTCTTTGAGCATATACTCAACTCTTTCTTGCGGATATGATGGATCAATTGGCAGATAAGCTGCTCCCGCTTTTAAAATTCCCATTACTCCGATGATAAAATCAGTGGTTCGGTCTGCAGCTATGCCCACTGCTTCATTCTTTTTGATACCTTTTTGAATGAGTGCTCTTCCAAGCCGGTTTGCATTTTTGTTCAGCTCACTATAAGTTAAGCTTCCGTCTTGTGCAGACACAGCTATTTGATTCGGCGTTGCTTCCGCCTGCTTCTCAAAAAGCTCACAGATAGATGCATCTGTGCCTCTGCTTCTCAGTGATTTTCCACTGTAACTCAACATATCGCGTCGTTCATTTTCTTCTAAAATGTTAATCTCACCGATTAGTCCATTTTGACTTTCAACAATATGATTGAGAATCATTAAGAATCGCTGTGAGAATTTTTCTACAGTTGTGCGCTTAAACAAGTTTGATGAATAAGTGAACTCAAACTTGATGTCCTCTTTTGAAGGAAATGCTTGAAGCAAAAGATCAAATTTGGCTGTTTTGTTTTCGTAAGGATACGGCTTATATTTCAGCCCATTTACTTCAATTGCCGGATTATCCATCAGCTGAAGGACAAACATAACGTTGAAAAGAGCATTCTGGTTTATATCCCTCTCAAGGTTCAAATGGTCTACAAGCTCTTCAAAAGGATAATCTTGATTTTCATAAGCCAGAAGCGCATTATCCCTAACGGCTTCAAGCAGTTCTTTGAATGTTTTGTCGGCAGATGGTTTATTTCTCAGTGCCAGCGTATTTACAAACATTCCTATCATGTTTTCTAATTCTTTATGCTTTCTTCCGGCTACAGGTGTGCCGATAACAATATCTTCTTGACCAGTAAGTTTATGGAGCAGCACATTAAATGAAGCCATTAAAGTCATGAAAAGGGTGACTTTTTGTTTTGCGTTTAATTCTTTTAACTTGGCGGTCAGCTCTCTTCCTGCATAAAAATAGATTCGTTCACCTTGATCATCTCGTTTGGCTTCTCTTGAAAAATCTGCGGGCAGATTGAGAGCGGGAATTTCTCCTTTAAACTCATTTAACCAAAAGTCTTTTTGTTTTTTCATTTCTTCAGTATGAAATAATTCATTTTGCCAATTCGCAAAATCCTTAAATTGAACGTTCAATGGCGGCAGTTCGTTGCCTTCGTATAAATTTATCAATTCCCTTTGGAGGATCGGGATAGACGCCCCATCCGCTATAATATGCTGTAAATCTATCATTAAAAGATGTTTTTGATGACTAATCTCGGCTAATCCTGCACGCAGTAAAGGAGCCTTTTCTACATCAAACGGGCGGACAAAATTAGCCATAAGGCTCTCTAATTCTTCGTCGGAGGTCTTGATTCTATCCATTTTAAATCGAACGTCTTTTTCTATGTTTTGCACAAGCTGCCCGCCTCTTAAAACTATGGACGTTCTTAAAACCTCATGCCTGATTATTAATTTTTTAAACGCATCTTCTAAACGTTTATCGTCCAACTCTCCTTCAATCATTAAAAAGAACGGGATATTATAAGAAGTGCTGTTTTTATTTAATTGATCTAGAATAAAAATTCTTTTCTGTGCAGATGATGCCTCATACCACTCAAAATCGCCCGCTTTGGGAATCACATTCACATCATTTGTCTTCCTCAGAGAATATTCATCCAAATAAGCTGAGAAGAGTTTTATATTCGAATGCTTTAGCAAGTCTGAAACTGAAAGCTCCGTTCCTTGCTGTTTATTGATAAAGTTGATGATTTCTATTGCTATGATTGAATCTCCGCCCATTTCATAAAAATCGGATGTAACATCGATCGGATTGATTCCAAGGGCATTTCCCCAAATTTGTCCTGCCATTAGCTCTGTTTCTGAATAACAGCCGTCTTCCCTGCCACTCAGTCTTATTATTTGAGGCTTGTTGACTGAAGGGTTATCTAGTGCATTGCTTATCGGTAATTTTTCAGGCAGTTTCACCCAATGTCTCTCCCGCAAAAATGCGTAACCCGGCAAGCTGATTTTTCTTCTTTTTTCTCCTTCGTATATCATTTCCCAATCGATCTCTGCACCTTTTTCATAGAGCTTGCTTATATCAATCAGAAGACTCTCATCTGTTCTCCCGCCTGCATTATAAGCCTTAAGTTTTTTTCCAGCAGCGGTACTTAGATCTCTATCGGTCTTAAAAGAAAATGCAGCTTCTTCTTGCTGAACCGGCGCTTCGAGCAGACTTTCAAGTTTTTCCTTCAGATCTTCGATGTCTTTTACGAGAAAACACACTCTATTCTCCAGATGTTTTCTTCCCGTATTCGCTGTATAACAAAGATCAGAGAGATTCAAATTGTTTTCTTCCGAGATAAAATGAAGATACTTTGATGCAATATCATTCAGGACGGACTTATTTTTTGCAGACAGAGTGAATACCTCTTTTACCTGTCTCTGTTCAGTCTCACCTATTATTCCAGGTGCTTCTTCCAATACAATATGACAGTTGGTTCCGCTGAAGCCAAACGAACTTACACCGGCTCTTCTTGGCGTCTCTCCTTTTTCCCAATTTCTTATCATGTCATTCACATAAACAGGTGAATTCGAAAAATTAATTAAAGGATTCGGTTCATTAAAGTTGATACTTGGGGGGATGACCTTCTCTTTTAAAGCCATGCATGCTTTAATGAGAGACGCCATGCCTGATGCCCCGACTGTATGGCCGATATTGGGTTTGACTGAACCTATACCGCAAAACTGCTTTTTATCGGTATATTTCTTAAACGCATTCGTTATCCCTTTGATCTCAATCGGGTCTCCCAAAATCGTGCCTGTTCCATGCGTTTCAATATAAGAAATAGTTTCCGGACTAATATTCGCATTCTTCCAGGCACGCGTAATCAATTTCTCTTGTGATTCAGCATTAGGAGCGGTGATTCCGTTAGAAGCCCCGTCATTATTCGTAGCGCTCCCTTTAATGACAGCATATATGTGGTCTCTGTCTTCTATAGCCCTATGTAAAGGTTTTAATACAATAGCAGAAATCCCCTCACCCCATGCTGTCCCCTTTGCATTTTTATCAAAAATGCTGATTTTAGCGTTTTCCGCTTCTATTTCGCTCATCGTACCTATATTTTCAGGTCTCAGAAATAAATTAACGCCTCCCGCAATAGCCATGCTGCATTCTTCATTTTTAAGTGCCTCACAAGCAAGATGAACCGAAACGAGTCCGGAAGAGCAGGCTGTATCAACAACCAAGCTTGGCCCTTTCAGATTAAAAATGTAGGAGGTCCTGCTTGCCAATATGCCGGGATAAGTACCTGTCATTGCAATCATATCCGCATCATTTACTAGGGAAGCATAGGAAAACTTCAAGTCACCGCTATGATCATGTCCAACGAAAATACCTGTATTCGAACCTTGTAACTTGTTCCCAGCATAACCGGAGTCCTCAATAGCGTGATAAACTGTCTCCAAAAACAATCTTTGTTTCGGATCCATAAGCATGGCTTCTCTTGGCGAAATTCTGAAAAATGATGAATCAAACTTATCAATTTCATCTAAGAAACCCGCTTTAAAATAAGAATTCTCATTCGCACTGGGCAGCAATGGATCAATATCTTTCCGCCGCTTCTTCGGTAAGTCCCGGATGCATGAGGCACGGTTCATAATGTTTTGCCAGTATTCTTTTGCATTATTGGCTTTTGAGAAACGGCAGGATATGCCGATAATGGCAATATCACATTGATTTTTCTTAGACTTATCTGATAATCCTTTCAAAATGCGCAAAGCCATTTCCCTGTTCATTTTTTGCTCTTTTACTTGCTCCAATACATATTGTTTTATAATCGAAATATCATCCACGATTAATCACCCCTATCGATTTTGATTCTATATAAAATATGAGAAGCATCATGGATATATAGAATAGCTGCTTCAATTGAAGAAGCAGCTTATTGAATTAGTTAATTTTTGTCTCAAAAACCTTTCCATCTTCTTTACATAACACCTGCACTAGATTTCTTGCCTGTAAGACAACACTCGGAAGACCTCCTCCCACTTGACTCCAATGCCCAACCATATAAAAGTCTTTAAGTCCGGGAAGTGAACGTTTCAGTTTTTTCTCGTGTATGATGCCTTCCATCTGTTTTTCCCAGCCCTGCCAGCTTCCATTTCTATTATTTGTGTATCTTCTGATCGTATATGGGGTGGATACATCAGTCACGTCAATATTTGATTTAATTTCACCAAACCATTTGTCTAATTCATCAATCATTACATTCGCAATTGCTTTTTTCTCTTCTTCATATTTTTCGCGGTTGTTTTTTTGCAAAGTCTCCCAGTATTCAGCAGAAGTTTTCGCATACACGATAATACTCGTTTTGCCATCAGGTGCGAATGAAGGATTTTCGTTATATATTTTCACAAATATGTTTTTAACGTTGTCACAGCCATAGGCATTAAGAGGCTGTTCTAATTCCAGGCTCAAATAATGAGGATATTTTTCAAACGTTTTTGATACGCCCAATCCGACATAAATTTGCGGCGCACTTGTTTTAAGGTTGTCATAACAAAATGTCAGTTCATCATCTGTATATTTTCCATCCAGCATTTCAAAAATAGTTTTATAGCCATCCGCTGCTGAAATGACGATATCTCCATAATGACACTGTCCGTTTTTCAACTCTATTCCGATCGCTTTATCATTTTCTACTAAAACCTTAGAAACAGGTGATTTATATTGAATCTCACCGCCTAATTCAACATATCTGGCTTCAATAATTTTTGCGAATTGCAGAGAACCTTCTACAGGATGTCCTGAAGATTTGCTATTAGCCCAGCCTAAAGTAGCCATAAAGTAAGATATAGGGGTATCTACATTAAACCAAAACAGACGATTTACATTTTCTCTTACAAAACTGCTTTTAAAGCGCTGGGCGAATTCTTTGATCGTCACTTTTCCCCATTGCCCCATTACTTTCATGTAAGGGCCAGCCTTTGCTTTGAAGGCCTCAAAGTCTGCTAAATCGAACAGTTCGGGCGCTTTATCCAAATCCAGATCTACATCAGAAACAACTCGAATGCCATCAGTTAAAAGCTTAATTGTTTCCGCATCTTCAGGTGCAACTTTTAAAAACTCCTGTTCTAATTTATCTACATCAGCATACAGCGTAAATGTATCACCATTTCTAAAGTTAACAACCGCAAATTCTTCATCATTAATGAATTCCATACTTTGTATCACGTTCAGCTCTTTCCAAAATTTATGGAACGTGTTGTTAGGTCCTGAACCGACCAGCCAGCTGATACAACCGTCAAAAAAGTACCCTTTTCTCTTCCAGCCGGTACATAAACCACCCGGCAGCAAGCCCATTTCAAAAATTTTCGTGCTGTATCCGTTCATTTGCAAGTAACAGCCCGCGGCCATTCCTGCAATACCGCCTCCGATTATGATTGCAGTCTTGTTTTCTTCTGTATTCTTCATTAATTTTCCCCTTTTCCGAAACTAGTTTTCTAAAATTTTCAATCCTTCTTGTATATTGATTTTGCCGTTCTCCAGGTCGTCAAATAGATTGTTGAGTTCTTGCTCAAGCCGATTTTCAGCAGTATCTTCTTCCGTTTCTTGCTGTGGATCTTTATTCAGCTGCTTGTCAATATACTCTGATAGCTCCACTACAGAGGAATATGTAAATATATCGGATATATCCACAATGTCAGGATATTGTTGATTAATCAGTTTTAACAGTTGGGTTGCCATAATAGAATCGCCGCCCATGGCACTAAAGCTTTCATATAAATCTAGCTCTTGCATATCCAAAACCATAGAGTACATTTGCGCAATACTTTTTTCGGTATCGGAGTAAAGTTCTCCCTTTCCTTTGAGCACTATATCTTCAGTATCTGTTCTTCGACGTTTTTCTGCTTCGTTTTTTGTCCTGTTTTTATCTATTAATTTGTTTTTGATTTGCTCAGATAATTCAAAAGACAATTCATCCTTTGCAAAAGCGAGGAGCTTCATATTTAATGTACCTGGAATGATATTAGTAAGCTTATTCGATGCTATTTCTTCTAAAACGGAAATAGCCCTTTCTACCGTCAATAATCTGAAAATAGAACTCTCATCAGTAATTCCATAATCGACAGCTATGCCGACCTCATCCCAAGCCGGCCAGTTAATTGACAGCGTGTTTTTTCCCTGTTTGTTTTGCATATAAGCAAAGGAATCTAAATAAGCATTTGCAGCTGTATAATCTCCCTGTCCGGCACCTCCGAAAATAGAATTAATTGAGGAGAACAAAATCGTGAAATCTAAATCTACGTCTCTCGTTAAATGATTGATAACCCATGTTCCATTAATTTTAGGAGCGAGCACTTCTTTAAAAATATCAGCTTCTTTTCTAAAGAGGAAACCGTCCCCGGCAACTCCGGCACAATGGAACACGCCATTGATCGTACCGTATTTCTGTTTTATTTCTTCAATTACCGGCCCCATGCTGTTTAAGTCAGAAACTTCACAGCTGTAGCAATCAACTTTAGAACCCATTGACTCGATAGCTCTGATGGACTTCAGTTTTCTGCAAAGCTTTAAATCCGTTCCATCAGCAATGATGTCGTCCCATCGGCTTTGATCAGGCAGTTTAGAGCGATTGAGCAATACAGCATTGACGTTATGTTTTCCAGCCAGGTGCTTTGCGATCTCCAAACCGATTCCGCCGGTGCCGCCGGTAATCATATAGACACCGTTTTCTTTAATTTCCAAACCGCCGTGTTTCTTATTCTTTATTCGTTCAACCGTATCCAACCGACTGATATACCGCTTACCATCCCTAAAGGCGACTTGATAGTGTTTCCCTTTTGTTCTTAACTCCTCACTAATAATTTCCGGTGAAGTATGTTCATCAATATCAATTGCTTTACATGAAACATTTTGGAACTCCTGCGAAATAACACGTCCCAGACCAAACAGCGCGGCGCCCAATGGATTGATTGTATTTTCTTCTCCTGACACTTCTGTCACAAGATCAGAAATAAGATGCAAATTAATATTGCTTTTCATCTTATTCTTACTTAACCCCCGGACTAAGCGGAACAGGCTGTATACGCCTTTATTCTGCATGTCTTCTAAATCTGTTAATGATTCCGTTCCTTGGCGGCTGATAGAAGACATATGTATAATGCTGCTGATATTTTGATCGTTTATGCTATGCAATAATTGAACATAGTCTTCTTCTGATCCGCTAATTAGAAATTTCCGCCCATTTATCTTCTGAAATTCATCCCCAAACTCCACTTCAATAACATCATCGTCACGAATTTTCAACTGTTCCAGTATAGATTTATAAATTTCCATGTTGTCTTTAAATAACAGTACAGGACCTGTTACCTCTGTTTTTTCTTCTTCAAAAGCTTCTTGCGCCACCCATTTTAATTGATAAAGTGATTCAGAACTTTCTTCAAAAAGGGCATTAATCCGATTTACTTTTTTTAATACATAATCGGTGATTTCTGCAAAAACATGTCCTTCTGTATCTATTAACTGAATATCACACAGCTTTGTCTCTTTGCTGCTTGCGTTCTTTTTGACAAATGCATAAAAATGCTGCGGCATTCTTGAGTAAATCTTCACACTTTTATATGAAAAAGGAAGGAATGTACTATCGTCATCATCTTCTCCAATAAACACGTTCACCGCATTATCTAGCAAAGCGGGATGTAAAAAGACGTCTTTTAAATCTGCTGTAAATTCATCAGCCAATTTTAATTCGGCCAACTGTTCATCAGGGCCCAGTATGACTTCTTTGAAGTTCAGCCACCTCGGTCCGAAAGTAAAGACTTTGCTGATTAAACCATTTTTATTTTCATAATTGACTTTTATCTTCTCTCTGTTACTGTCATTCCTAACAGAGTGTAAATCAAACATTGATACAGAGTCTGTTAATGGAAACGCTTTTCCTTCTGCATGTGTAATCCAGGTTTCTCCTTCCTGACTGGCTATTATAAATTGAATACATTCTTTCTTTTTCTTAATGATTGTGTGTACAACCTTATTCTCATCCTCATTTACCGTTAACGGAGTGAAGAAGATAATATCTCGTAATTCTAATTGATTGCTTTTATAGTAAGCGGCACTTGCTCTTCTTCCCATTTCGATATAAGTCGTCCCCGGAATAACACAAGCCCCCATGATTTTATGGTCACTTAAAACCCAATCCTTATTCACATTAAATGTCGTTGAATAAATCGTCTCATTCATTGAATCAGCCAAACACTGGTCAATCAGCGGGTGACTGATATTTTTCTGATGCGGCGCTTCACCTCTTCTGTCCTTTACTTCTCCCCAGCATAATGTTCTTTCAAATTGGTATGTCGGAAGACTGACAATCTTTCTGTGCTCATCCTTGTACATTTTTGTCCATTCTACTTTTGCTCCTCTGATATACAGGTTGCAAATTTCCGTAAGGTTTAGCAGTAAATATTCATCCCCTTCAGTAAGAATGTCATGTATCAAATTGTCAGATTGAGCATTCATTTTTCGATGTTCAGATAAGGAAATTTCTCCTTCATCCATAATCTGTTTTCTATCAGAACCAACTTTATGGAAAGAAAAATATACGCCTTTTTCTGATATTTCATTCAGGTTTTGTCCTGCAAGCCTGCCGATTTTTCTCTTTAATTCTTCGTAACTTTTTACAATCAGAGCCAATCGGTAGCCGTAATGGCCCCGCCCTGTGTTTGCCGTATAGCAAATGTGTTTTACGTTTTTTTGAGTTCCTTTTTTAAAGAATTCATTATATTCCTTGATGAGTTTCATTAAAGAATTCTCTGTTTTAGCTGATAAAGTAAATATCTCAAATGTTTCATTTGCAGGAATGACCTCTTCAACCTCATCTCCAGCATCTTCAATCACTACATGTGAATTGGTCCCCACAAAGCCGAAAGAACTGATTCCCGCTCTCCTCGGTGAGTTATTTTTAGGCCATTCATGGGCTTTGTCTGTAACAAATACAGGTGACTTCACAAAGTTAATCAATGAATTCGGTTCTTTAAAATTAATACTCGGAGGGATGACTTGATGCTTCATAGACAGAACGATCTTGATAAGTGACGCCAAACCCGAAACGGCAACGGTATGGCCAATATTAGATTTAACAGATCCGATCCCGCAAAACTGCAGCTTGTCCGTATATTTTGAAAACGCATTGGAAATCCCCTTTATTTCAATTGGATCTCCAAGCTTTGTGCCTGTACCGTGCGCTTCGATATATTGAATGGTTTCGGGATCAATTTGAGCATTTTCCCATGCCTGAACCAGTACTTCTTCCTGGGCGATGGCATTTGGAGCTGTCAATCCGTTTGAGGCCCCGTCATTATTAACTGCACTCCCTTTGATAACAGCATAAATATGATCTCCGTCCTGCTTGGCTTTACTTAAAGGTTTTAAGATGACTGCCGCTACTCCGTCACTGAAAAATGTCCCGTCTGCGTCTTTATCAAATGAGTGTACTTTATCACTTACTGATTCCATCATTGATTTTTTGGACGTTTTGAAGCGCGGAAAGAATCCTAATGAAATTCCGCTGACAATAGACATATCGCATTCTTTATTTTTCAAAGCATTACAGGCAAGATGCACACCAAGCAGCCCCGAGCTGCAAGCAGAATCCAAAACCATAGAACTTCCTTTTAAATTTAATAAATAATTAATCCGCCCCGCCATCAAACCCGGCCAGTTGCCCGTCATACTTGTCGATTCTGATTCTGTAATGTAGCGGTACAACGTATTATTGACATGGTCTTTTCCAACAAAGAGCGATGTGTTGCTTCCATAAATTTTGTCCCCTGCATACCCTGCATCTTCAATCGCAGTCCATACCGTCTCCAGCAATACTCTATGAGACGGGTCAATGGCCTTTGCTTCTTTAGGAGAAATATTAAAAAATTCAGGATCGAACTTGTCTACGTCTTCTAAATATCCGCCAGGTTTCCAGTTATCTGCTTGTTCTTCCGTCAGATATCCTGAACCGAGAAAATCAGTAAACCCTTTATTGTTTACGATCGGTTTAATGTAATTGATCATATCTTTTGGATATTCCGCTTTGCAGTCTTCTCCATTCATCAGATTCTGCCAGTATTCATCTGTATTGTTTGCTTTCGGCAGTTTGCAGGAAATTCCAATGATAGCAATATCTTCATTGCTGCTTGCAGCCTTTAATTCTTTTAGCATTCGCTTTGCTTCTTTCTGGCTTAGCTTATGCTGTTTCACTTGTTCAAATATATAAGATTGAACGCTATTCATTACGGATCACTCCCGCTTTCTTTCTAAGAAAATTTTTGATAGGAAGGGTAATAAGATCTACAATTTTACCTTAAAATGGAATTCAGTTCCCATAATAATGTGATAGGCAGGCTGCTTTTTCTTCATTCCATTCGCAGCCTGCCAATATTTCATTTTGCGAATATATTTTTACAGGCCCAATTCAGTTATTTTCGGTCTGGATGAAATATTTGATTTGCTTCGCTGACTTCCATCTCTCCGGATGCCAGCTTATTCAAAATTGCATCCAGGTCATCTTCATTGTCTTCTTCAGGGATTCGGTCAGAAGACTTCTGATCACTGAAGTGGGATTCAAGGTAGGTTGACATCTCCTTAATGGAGGGATACGTAAAAATATCAGAAACATCAATGAGAGAAGGCCATTCTTTCTCTATTTCTTTTACCAGATATATCGCGGATATTGAATCTCCGCCCAAATCATAAAATTTATCAGTTATACTGATTTGTTCTAAGCCTAAAACTTTTATCCAAGCTTTCATTAGTTTATTTTCAATATCGCTGAAGCAAAATGTCTGATCAGTTTTCGACTCAACAGATTTTTTTACAATCGCCTGCTCCTTAAAAGTCAAAATATCCGGGGATAATCGGAACTGAATTTGATCTTGATTTAATTCCAGTACCCGATGATCAATTTCCCCGATGATCACATTCCGGATGTCCTTTTGCATGACTTCATCGAAGGCACGTATCGCTTCAGCTGAGGTAATCGTCTTAAAGCCGTTTTCATCTTTATGTTCGTTTCCGGCCTTTTGACGCTCTTCAATATATTCGGCAAGCATACCCACATCAGACCAGCCGCACCAATTAATCGTAACTGTTTTTTCATCCGGTCTTCTTCGCTGTCTGCGTTCTGCGAAGGAATCCAGGTAGGCATTAGCCGCAGTATAATCAGCCTGCCCCATACTCCCCGCAAGTGCTGTGATAGAAGAAAACATTATGAAGAAATCCAGATGCTCATGCTTTGTCAGCTCGTTTAATATCCATGTTCCATTAACTTTCGGTCTGAGCACGTTATCAAACACTTTTTTTTCCTTTCTGAAAATAAACCCATCTCCAGAAACACCAGCACTATGTATGACACCGTGGATTGTATTGTATTTACTCTTTATTTCCTCGAATACATGAATCATTTCACTTTCATTTGCGACATCGGCCTTATAGTAATCTACCTTAGAACCGCTTTCTTTTATTTCTTTTAGAGCATCGATTTTCTTTTTGTTTCCCTTCTCCATGTTGATCTGCTGCTCGGAGCGTCCAATGAGGATTAATTGGACATTTTCTTTTGATGATAAATACTTGGCCATTTCTAATCCCAGTCCGCCCATACCGCCGGTAATAACATATACACCGTTCTTTCTGATGCTTATTTTCCCTTCCCGAATTACGGATAAGTCTTCAGTCTGGAGCTCTTGAACGTATTTATGCCGGTCTCTGTAAGCGACAAGCTCTGACTGTTTTTTTGAGTTGATTTCAAACATGATGTTTTCCGCCATAAGATTTTGATCCAAATCTATGCATCTGACACTTACACGCGAATATTCCTTTTCAATTACTTTTCCAAAACCGAAAAATGCCGCGTTATGCGGGTTAATGTCTGGTTCTTCACCGCTTACTTGATGTGCAAGGTCTGCAAACAGCATCAGTTCTATGTTATTTTTTGTATTTTCTACAAGTGATTTTGTTAAATAAAATAAACTGTCTACCCCTGAGGATATTTTTTTCTGAAGCTGATATATGTTTTTGTCTTTCTCATCGCTGATAGACATCAAATGGACAATCTGAGAAACCTTTTCACTTTGAAGAGTTTTTACAAGACAGTCATAATCTTCTTGAGAATCACTGACTGTATAATGATGGCTTCCGATTTTAGAGAAATAGTCACCCTGTTCCGCGACAATCACAGTTTTCCCTTCCAGTTCTAAGCTTCGAATGATTTCCTCGGATAAACTGCAGCCATTATTCTTAAATAATAAAATAGGATGATGAATTTCTCGCATCTCGTGTGATTGATCGCTTTCTCTTATCCAAGATAGCTTATGATATATATTGTTCCTTTTAGTCTTTTCAGCTGCTTTATGCACCCTTTTTACGATGTAATTGTTTATTTCACCGAATACTTCTCCAGTCTCATTCAGCAGGACGATGCGAAACGTTCCTGTTTCTCCGTTGCTTCGGCTCTTTTTCTTGATATAACTGTAAAACTTTTTAGAAGCGGAGCCATAAATCTTAAATTCTTTATAAAAATAAGGGAGATAGGTTTCGTTATCTATCGTGAATGTCCCGGCATTAACGGCACAATCCATCATCGCAGGATGAAGCGAAAACTGAACGAAATCACTCTCATATTCTTTCGGCAATTCCAATTCACATAGAAGCCTGTCGTCGTCTCTGTAGATTGCATTGGTGCATTTCCATCTGCCTCCGACTTGAACGATGCTTTCCGGTCTATTGGTATCTTCTATATGATAAACCGACTTGTATTCATCGGTGTTTATTTCTGTCAATGGATGATTATTACGTTGAATGGCATAGACAGCATTGAAGCTTTTCTTTAAATCCTCAATGTCATATGTTTCCCGTACCGGTTCTTCTTTCGCAATGACCGCTTCCGCGTGCTTTATCCATTTATCGCCGGACTTACTTATCACACTAAACTCTAAAACGCTGTCCTTTTTCTTTATGATCGTATGAACTTCTTTAACTTCATTTGCTTTTACCTTTAACTGATTTGAAAACGTAACGTCTTTTAACAGAATGCCGAAAGGTGCGCCGAAGTATTTTCTTCCCGCTTCTCTAGCTGTTTCTATATAAACCGTTCCAGGGATAACGTAAGAATCATTCACTTTATGTTCATTTAAAAACCAATAATCAGTGACATTCAAATGGGATATATACACTTCCAGATTCAGTGACTGCACTGCAAGATTGCTCAATAAAGATTGTTTTTTCTCATCGGCTGAAGGGCCGTCTGCAGCCGGCTCAGCCCATAATCTTTTTCCGCTGAATTTGTATGTCGGCAAGCTGACCTTTTGAAAATTCATCTCGCTATAAAGATCTTCAAAGTTGATATTCGCCCCATCACAATACATTTCACATAAAATATGTGAGTCAGAGGTTGAAATATTAGAGACGTTTTGTCTGACTCTTTGAATCACATTTTTTATTGTTTGAGTATTCTGCACACTGTCTGTATGCGTTTTTCCTATAAACTTTGTTTGATTTGTTATCGATTGAAAGTATATATTTTTCTCCCGATACGTTTTCCATTCAGAGCATGATAAAAACTCCAGCTTTTTCAGCAGTTCCGCGACAGAGCTTATTACCATAGCGATTCTGTATTTGTTTGGCAATCTCCCAGTGTTTGCTGTATAACATATATCTCCCAGATTCACATCTGTTTCTCTCTTTAAATAATCAATATGATCTGTAAGCAAGTGCGCGAGTGATGTTTTAGTCCTAGCTGAAACAGTAAAAATATGTTCAGATAAAACGGATTGATCGACTTTTTCAACTGCGGGTGCCTCTTCTAAAATGACATGACAGTTTGTACCGCTCAGCCCAAAACTGCTGATGCCGCACCTGTATACTCCGCTGCTCTCCCATGCTGAAACGGAGTCATTGACGTAAACAGGCGATTCATGAAAATTGATATTTCGGTTCGGCACTTTAAAATGTAAACTTGGCGGAATTTTTTTATGCTTTAATGCCATTACCGCTTTAATTAAACCCGCTATTCCCGACAAACTATCAAGATGCCCGATGTTTGTTTTGACTGAAGATACGGCACAGAACTGTTTTCGGTCTGTATATTTTCTGAAAGCCCGTTGCAACGCATTTATTTCAATCGGATCCCCTAATTTGGTCCCTGTCCCATGAGCTTCAATATATGTAATTGTTTTAGGATCTATTTTTGCATTTTTCCACGCATCTACTATTACTTGTTCTTGAGCTGCTGCGTTAGGAGCGGTAATTCCTACTGAGCTGCCGTCCTGGTTAACAGCGCTCCCCTTAATGACTGCATAGATCTGGTCATGATCACGAATCGCTTGGGCCAGCGGCTTCAGCAATACGGCAGCGACTCCTTCGCCGCTATTCGTGCCGTCAGCTGAATCATCGAAAGTCCTTACAGCAAAATCAGATGAAGAATTCCCGATATTTAACCTGCTCTCCTCTATTGTCTTTGGGAATACTTTTATATTCACTCCGCCGGCTAATGCCATATCGCAATCCTTATTTCTTATTGCCTGACAAGCCGTATGGAGGGCGACAAGTGATGAAGAGCATGCAGTATCGATTACCATTGCTGGCCCTTTAAAATCCAAGATATATGACAGTCTGCTTGCGATAACTGATTTAATGTTACCCGCGGTAGCCAGTCCGAGTAACGATTGATCTCCTTTTTCAAGCAATCTGAAGTATTCATTTGAGCCGTCACTGCTGAGTCCAATGTATACTCCCGTATTTGTCCCACATAATTTTCCGCCGCCGTAACCCCCGTCTTCCAATGCGTTCCAGGCCGTTTCAATAAATAATCTTTGTCTGGGATCAATCAACTTTGCTTCATTTGGAAGGATACTGAAAAAGTCACAATCAAATTTATCAATCTCATCCATATAGGCTATTTTTGTATAGGCTGCATCTTTACTGTACTTGGTTCCGCTGTTTTTTAATGACTGGTCAGCATCTTTTTTTCTGTTCAGCGGAATGTCTCTGATGAACTCTTTTCCTCGTAAAAGTAAATCCCAATATTCATTTACGTGATTGGCTTCGCCGATTCTGCATGATAAACCGACAATGGCAATGTCATCTCCGGAAATGTCTTTGGCCCCTACCTCGTTTTTTTGTTTCTTTACATTCAGAGTTTGATTTGTAAAAGCGGCCGCTTTTAAATTACTTAAACTTATAAAGTCTGTTTTCATTTTTTTACCTCGCTGAGAATCACTAGATAGGTAATCATACCTGTCAAACTTCAAAGTCTTCAAAGTGTTTTTTTGTGTTTGTTTCAGAAAATAATTGATTAAATCTTTTTTTCTGTTCATCTATAGGGGTTTTTTTGGTTCGAAACACTGACTTCAGCATTTCTACTGCCATATGCATTTGTTCTCTTGACGGCTGACGACCTGATGTTTCAAGTTCAGCCTGTATGGCAGCTACTTTTTCATATGGTTCGATTACACCTTTGGCGTATTCCTCATTGTTCCAGTTGTAATTTTTAGTAGCAACCGCGATCCCTAAACTTCTCGAGATAATAGAAAAACCGGCTTGCAGTGAAACAGATTCGTTCAAAAGAGTCTCTTTTATAATTTTCACGTCCTCTTCTTTGTCATAGCTGTACGATTTGATGTCAGCGATATTGTTTCTTACAAGATTCCTTAATACAGATTTCGGTCCAAATTCAATCACAGTATCAGTATGGTTTGCTTCTAAATACTTCATGATTCCCATCCAATTTACCGGTTTTACGATTTGAGTTCCCAGTATGTCAGCCATTTGCTGTTTATCCGAATATGGAAGAGCCGTCACATTAGATAAAACTTTGTATTTTGGAGTTCTGAGATCATACTTTTTTAGCTCATGGCTGAATTTTTCCGCAGCAAAACCCATGATCGGAGAATGAAAAGCAGCACTTACATTTAATTTAAAAATGTCTGCTCCTCTGGCTTTAAGAGTTTCACTAAGCTCTTCAACTGCTGCCGCTTCTCCGGATACCACAACATCTTTATATCCATTGTAGTTAGAAACAGCAATCGTTTTTCCTCTTGAAGAGAGAGATTCGCACTCTTCTTCTGCTATTCTTTCATCCAGGTTCCTGATAACAGCCATTGCTCCGGTCCCTTGTGCGGCAGCTTCTTTCATTAATAATCCTCTGGCTCTCACCAGCTTTACAGCGTCCTGAAAATCCAAAACGTCACTGCAAACCAAGGCAGAATATTCTCCTAAACTATGGCCGGCGATGTATTCAGGTTCTTTTCCGACCTCTTCCATGTAGATTCTGAATTGTGCAATACTTGTTGCCAGGATGGCCGGCTGAGTATTTTCTGTTTGAGATAGCTCAGCGGCACTTCCATCTATACATAATTTCTTCAGGTCAAATCCCAATGCATCACTGGCTTCGTCAAACGTTTTTTTAGCGATAATAAAATTGTCACATAAACGTTTGCCCATTCCTGCATATTGAGATCCTTGTCCTGAAAATAAAAAACCTATTTTCGACATTTAAATACCTCCAAAGTCTCTATAATGCCTGATTTGCCTTACATTCTGCCGATCAGCAAAATGTAAGGCAGAACCGGCCGCTTTATATTGAATTGTCTGCTTTGTCTGCTGTAATCACTTGAATCAAATTCATGTAGTTATAAAATAAATCTTTCATTTTGTGCTCATTTAGTTT
This sequence comes from Bacillus sp. FSL K6-2861, assembly GCF_038630725.1. Lineage (NCBI taxonomy): Bacteria > Bacillati > Bacillota > Bacilli > Caryophanales > Bacillaceae > Bacillus > Bacillus sp. FSL K6-2861. Next base: position 235,978 of record NZ_CP152037.1, on the reverse strand, counting down.
CTGATGGTTATATATAAAAACGATTTCTGCTTCGGATGGCTTTTCATGAACTGCAAAAACCAGATCATATAATTCTGAGTACTCTTTTTTTGATTCATTACTAATATAAAAAAGAGGAAAAACATCTTGGGCCGAACTTGATTTCTTATAGTGAGTATTCAAATCGTATTGATCTGAATCCTCTTGATTCTCAATCTGCTCCTTCGCCATACGAATAATATCGTGAAAATTCTCGATATCAGACAGATCAAAAGACAGCTGACTCATCCGATCATCTCCATGACCCGAAAATTGGATATGAACCAAGTTTTGCTGGCTGACATCAGCTAATAAAAATACATAACCCGCTAATAAAACATGAGAAATATCATATTTGTAGGTATTGCATATTGTTTTTAAACCATCATAATAATTCGCATTTACCGCATATTCGTGCATGGCTGTATGACTTTGTCCAGTTGATTCCGAGATGTATTCAAGCGGTAAAGTAATAGGAATGATTTCTTTTTCCAAGGACACTGCTATCTCCGCAAAGGCTATAGCTGATTCTATATATTCGGACAATCTGTAAATAGTCGGATATGCAAACAAGTCAGCAATTTGAATTTGTTTTGGATACAGCTTCTGAAGCTCATTATAAACTGCAACGATTTTGATTGAATTACCGCCTGCTTCAAAGAAGTTATCATGTATTCCAAGCTCTTCTATTTTTAAAACATCGGTCCAAACACGGCTGATACTTTTTTGTACATCCGTTACCGCTTCCTCAAAAGGCCGGTCAAAACCTGTTCTATCTATCACAGGTTCAGGCAGTGCCAGGACATTTATTTTTCCGTTTGCTGTCAGCGGAATTTGGTCAATTTTCATAAAGATCTGCGGAATCATATACTCAGGAAGCACAGGTGATAATAATTTAATAAATTCTGAAGGATATACAGTGCTTTCTGCCACATAATACAGAACTAAATCTTGGACTCCTGCGGAATTTGTTTTTCCGGCAGCTACACATTCCTTAACTTTTTCGTGTTGGTTTACTATGCTTTCAATCTCTCCCAATTCTATCCGATACCCTCTGATCTTTACCTGATTGTCCATTCTTCCGATAACGTCCAGTTCACCATTAGGCAGCCACCTTGCTAAATCTCCTGTCTTATACATCTTGGTTCCTTTAACAAACGGATTGTCTACAAACTTTTGCGCAGTCAAATCTTCTTTTCCTAAATATCCTCTGGCCATTCCGGCTCCAGCAATGCATAATTCGCCAGTACTGCCGAGCGGTACAGTGTTTCCATCATGATCTACAATATATATCTGTGTATTCGCAATCGGCTTGCCTATATTTACACTATTTTCATTGGTTAAGTCTTTCACAGAAGACCAAATCGTCGTCTCAGTCGGACCGTACATATTATAGATCTTCAGATTTTTATATTTTTTTAGTTCAAATAACAATTCCCGTTGAAATACCTCGCCCCCAACCATGATGGTCTTCAATTTCTGAAGACTCTCCGTGCTGTTTTCTGCACTTAGCATCAGCTTTAATCTGGATGGCGTAAGCTGAATAGTATTGACATCAGTCTCAACAACGATCTTGTTTAACAAGTACGGATCTCTTTGTTCCGCTTCACCGGCTATGACAACTTTCAGCCCTTGAGTTAAAGGCAGCAGCGACTCTAATCCGAATATGTCAAATGAACACGTGGTGACCGAAAGAAGGACATTGTCTTGTGAAAAGCTGATCCTGTCTGTTATTCCCTTGATAAAGTTATGAACGGCACGGTGCTCTACGGCGACCCCTTTCGGTTTTCCGGTTGATCCCGACGTATAAATGACATATGCTAAATCTTCGGCCCTGTTAATAACATCAATGTTCGTCTCCAAGTGATGTAATAAATCCTCTGAATCTATGTTAAATACAGTTCCGCTGTACGTTAATTCATTTGGAAGTCCTTCCTCAGTTAACAGCAGGCCGCTTTTACTGTCTTTCAGCATATAATTGATCCTGTCTGCCGGATAATCTGGATCAAGCGGTAAGTAACATCCCCCTGCCTTTAGTATTCCTAATATTCCTATAATCAATCGGAAAGACCTTCTTACCAAAATAGGAACCACAACATTCTCTTTGATGCCGTTTTCCCTGAGGGCTCGTGCCAATTGATTTGCCTTATTATTCAGCTCCTTATAGGTCAGGAAGTCTCCGTTCCATTCCAGAGCGATTGCATCAGGTGTCCTTACAGCTTGCTCTTCGAAAAGCTCTTGTAACGTCTTTTCTTTCTTATATGATAATTCCGTGCAGTTGAATTCTTTCACCAGCTTTTGTTTCTCTGTCTCATTTACCATATCGATCTGAGAAACCATTACTTCATGATCAGCCGCTGCCTGCTGTAAAACGCTAACCAGGTTATCCAAGATTGAACTTACCGTTTCTTTACTGTAAACACTGGCGTTATATGTGATTTTCATATGCAATTCGTCACCGGGAGCAATTAAAAGCTCTAAATCATAGTTGGTTTGTTCAAACCCATGTTCAGCAGTTATTTTCACACTCGAATGGGCTGAATCTTGGAAAAGATCCTCATTCAACGGGTAATTTTCATACACGACTACGTGATTGATTAATTTATTCTTCATACTTGTCAAAGACTGTATGTCTGCCAGAGAACAATAACTGTATTCGTTCGCTTCAATAAAGTCTTTATTTATTTGTTTAGCCAATGAAATAAATGATGTATCACATTCTCTTTTCACTCTGATTGGCACTGCATTTATAAATAAGCCGACCATATTTTCAATTCCGTTTATCTCACTCGGTCTGCCTGAAACAATGGAACCAAATACCACATCATTTGTATTGTTATATTTCTGCAGCAATATCCCCCATGCTGTTTGAACGATAGAATTTAATGTAATGCTGTTTGACTCAGCGATTTTTTTCAGCTTAGCGGCGGTTTCACCGTTAAGCGCTCCCAGTTTTTGATCATGCTGATACTCGTCAGATTTCAATACCAGTTCCGGAAATGAGATCTCTTGTTCATATGCAGAAAGGTATTCCTTCCAATATTCAAATGCACGGTCCTTGTCCTGCTGATCAAGCCATTCAAGATAACGACTGTACGGTACAGGTGTTTCTTGAAGGAGTTTTTTCCCTTCAGCCACGTCACCGTATAGATCCATAAGCTCTTTTAACAGAATACCGACACTCCAGCCATCCAAAATAATGTGGTGGAAACTGTATATGACTTTAAATTTATTTCTTCCCAGCTTGATCACCGATACTCTGATCAGACAATCTTTGTTCAGATCAAACGGAGTATTCCTGTCTCTCACCTTGAATTGCCCTACAAAGGCATCCTTCTTCTGCTCCTCCCATTGGCTGATATCATGATATTGAATGTTTAGTTTTCTTTCTTTTAAAATGGCTTGTTTAAATACACGGAAACCGTTATAGAAAAATGACGTTCTTAATATTTCATATTTATCAATCAGTCTGTTTAATGCGTCACTGAGAACTTCTGTATTCAGATTTCCTTCAACTGTTATTTCACTTTGTTCGAAATAAGCGCTAGATTGATGGTCAATCACAGCGTTATACAGCATGCCTTCCTGCATCGGTGAAAGAGAATGAATTTTTTCTACTTCAGCACCGCTTGCAAGAATTTGATTTAACTCCTCTATTTGAAGATCGGGATCCCCATAATCCCATGGGGTTTTCTCAGATATTTTCTTATTCACACAATGTTCTATGATCTGATTTATTTTCAATTGATAGGCTTTCGTAAATTGCTCAATCGTCTCTCGTTTATATTGGTTTGCACTGTAATTGAACGAAAACATCAGCCTGCCATCCATGATATATCCATTTATTTCTATACTATGTGTCTTTTTATTTCTTCCAGATATGCTCGTTCCGGCGGACAAAGGTGATATTTGAAATAGGTTGCTGCGATCTTCTTGGCCAAATTCACCCAAGTAGTTAAAACTGATATCAGGTTTTAATTGAAGGTGAACCGAGTCCGACAAATATCTGAGTATTCCGTAACCAATCCCGTTTTGGGGGATATGTCTAAGCATTTCCTTTGTATACTTAATGGAGCTTGATAAACTATTACTTTCTGTCATATCGAGAACAATTGGGTATATTGTCGTAAACCAGCCTATTGTGCGATGGACCGGGGTTTTTATAACACTTTCACGGCCGTGCCCTTCAAGATTCACAAGGATCTTCTCGTTGCCGGTCCACTCTTTGGCTGCAAGTCCCAGTGAGCAAAGCAATATATCATTAATTTGTGTATGATATGCTGCATTTGTATTTCTTAAAAGTGTTTTTGTTTGATCCTCTGTTAATTCAATTTTAATTTCTTTACTATCTTCATAAGAGCAGCTTTCGGCAATGAAATCCTTTGGAAGAGGTTCAATATTAGCCGTTTCTATGGTCTCCCAGTACCCAGCTTCCTTTTGAAGAGCCTTGCTGTTTGCATATTCTTTCAATTGACGCGCCCATTCTTTGAACGATGCTGTTTTAGTTTCCAGCTCCACCTTGTTCCCATTAACTGTTTGAAGATAAGCAGTTTCAAAATCTTCCAATAGGATTCTCCAAGATACTCCGTCAATGATCATATGATGAATGGTTAATAGAAGATGATCTCCGTTTTTGGTTTTAAATACCGCCAGTTTTATTAAAATCCCCTTTTCCAAGCTCAATTCGTTCTGCATACGGTCAGCCAGTGATTCAATTGCCATGGCTGGATCTTCTGTTTGTGTCATATCAAATACGTCTAAAGTAAATGTTTCTTTTGCCTGTTTAATGCCCCTATTCCATTGCTTAATTTCACCGTTTTCCTTTTTAAACTGCATCCTGAGGGCATCATGATGCCTCACCAATTCCAAAAAGGCCGTTTCGATTGCTTTTTCTTCTATGCCGGACTTTTTGTAAAGCATAAAGGCTTGGTTATAGTGGTTTTCTTGTTCAAATCTCTGTTCTATAAACCATTTTTGAATCGGTGTCAGATCAACGTCTCCTTCTACAATCGACTGATCTGCTTGTATATCAGCTGATTTTACGTGAGCACTCAAGTCTTTTATGTGCGGATATTTCATTAAATCTCTGACTTCAAGTTTTAAGCCGTATTTTTGGAGTTCGGAAACTACTAAAATGGATTTAATTGAGTCTCCGCCGATCTCGTAATAGTTATAGTTAATCCCGATTGATTTCATCCCCAGAACTTTCTCCCATACGCATGCGAGAATTTGTTCCTTTTTATTTCGCGGTGCTTCATATGCAGACTCCAATACATCCGCAATATCTATAATCGGCAATGATTTCGTATCTATTTTTCCGTTTGAGCTTAACGGCATTTTTTCAATCTGGAAGATATAACTTGGCACCATAAATAACGGTAATTCTTTAGACAGATTTTCTTTTAAAGCATAAACATCTATTTTTTTGTCGGAAGTAACATAACCGCAGAGATATTTATCCCCATGTTGGTCATCTCTCGCTACAACAACAGCCTCTCTTATGTGACTCATTTTCAGAAGCCGGTTTTCTATTTCTCCCGTTTCAATACGATACCCTCTGATTTTGACTTGATCATCAATTCTTCCTAAATAATCAATTGTCCCGTCCGGCATCCATTTTGCCATATCCCCTGTTCTGTATAACTTAGCCCCGGGTTCAAAGGGGTTATCTACAAATTTTTCTGACGTCAAGCCCGCTTTATTTTTATATCCGTCCGCAAGCCCTTCTCCGCTGACACAAAGTTCCCCGGCTGCCCCTAAAGGAAGTAATTCCAATTGTTTTCCTAATATATAAAGCTTAGTATTATCCGCAGGTTTGCCTATTGATACTGCATTGCCATTGTCTCTTTCAATATGATATTGATGAATCATACACCCGACTGTAGCCTCTGTCGGGCCGTATTCATTGTAGATTCTGACATGACCGTTAAATGCACCGTGTATCTTTTTTGCAAGCCCGGTTTTCAGCTCTTCCCCGCCGACGATTATTTTTTTTATCTTTGACGTACTTAAATCTACATTCTCCAGCAATCTCAAATGCGTCGGCGTTAGCTTAATAATATCCGCTTTATTTTCTTCTATAATTCTTCTGATCAGAAGAGCCTTGTCCGGTCCCTCATAAATAATAATTTTATTTCCTGAAATAAGCGGTGTATAAATTGAAGTAACCGTTAAGTCAAAAGAAATAGAAGAATACAGAGGAAAATCAATATCTTCATCATTTACATATATCTTATTTGCCCAATGAATATAATTTACCACGCCTTTATGTTTTACCATGACGCCCTTCGGCAGCCCTGTAGTCCCTGAAGTATAAATCATGTAGGCAAGGTCTTCCGGGCAACTGACATTCGGCAGATTACTTCTGTTATGCATATATAGAGCAGGATCGCTTAATGATAAAATTTCTTTATTGAATGTAATACCACCTGACAATCCGTTTTGAATTAGGAGAATGTTTGCATCACTGTCTTTCAGCATGTAATTTACTCTTTCATCAGGATATTCAGGATCTATCGGCAAATACGCTCCCCCTGCTTTCAGCACCCCGATAATTCCGATGATCATCTCAAGAGATCTCTCTGTCATGATTCCGACAATGCTGTTTTCTCTAATTCCTTTTTGTCTCAAAAGATTAGCCAGGCTGTTTGATTTCTCGTTTAGTTCTTTATAGGTTAATAGCGTATCTTCTTGGACAGCCGCAATACGTTCAGGTGTTTTTTCTGCCTGCTCTTCAAATAATTGATGAATCGTTTTATTCCGCGGAAATTCAGCTGCCGTGTCATTGAATACATGGAGCAATGTGTGCTTCTCCTGTTCAGGAATCATATCCAGTTTCATTAAAGGTTGATCTAGGCCGGCAGCTGCACTTTGTAAAAGCTTCGTAAAATGGGCACCCATTCTCTCAGCTGTTTCTTTTACAAATAATTGACTGGAGTATTCCAAATGGAATTTGATTCCTTTATCAATTTCCGTCGCGGTTAGCGTTAAATCGAATTTTGAAATATTGATCTCGGTTTGAATATACTCTTCCGGATTTGGATCCAAGTGATTTTCAATACCGTAATCTGCATTTTCAAGTACAAACATGACATCAAACAGCGGGTTCCGGCTCGAATCTCTTTTTACCCCGAGTTTTTGAACAATATTTTCAAATTGGTAATCTGTATTCTCAAAATCTTTTAACGTATGATGTTTGACCTCTTCTAAAAACGCTCTGAATGTTTTATGTTCCTCAGGAAAATTTCTTATGGCGACGGTATTGACGAACATCCCCACTGTATTCTCCAGTTCGGTGTCTGACCTTCCGGACTCTGCTGTTCCGATGATCACATCCTGCTGACCGCTGTATTTTGAAAGCATGACATTATATACCGCCAGCAGCACCATGTACAAAGTTGTTCCTGTTTCTTTCGCCACCGACTTTAAGCTTGATGTTAACCTTTCATCGGCCGTAAAGCTGATTCGGCTTCCTTCAAAGCTTTTGACTCTCGGCCGCTCATAATCAGTCTGCAGATTGAGAATCGGCAGATCTCCGCTTAACCGCTTAAGCCAGTACTCCTCTTGTTCCTTTAACGCCTCTTTTGTTCCTGAGCTTACTTGCCATTCTGAATAATCTTTATATTGCAGCGGCGGCTGTTTTAGTTTATGACCCGCATACAGCGCATTGAATTCTTTGCGGATTATTCCAACCGATACACCGTCCGCCGCGATATGATGAACATCCAGCAGCAGCAGATTCCGGTCTTCATACGTTATGAGTCCGCCTCTGATTAACGGTGCTTTGTCCAAATGAAAGGGTCTGATAAACTGATTCACATATGGTCGTATCCCATCAGACGGCAGCTTCTGATAATCAAATTCGAGCTCCCATGTATCGTGAATAATCTGAACCACATCGCCGTTTACAACATCGAAACTTGTCCGTAACGCTTCGTGTCTGCCAATAATCTCTTGTAAAACTGATTCGGCTTTTTTTACATCTAATTTTCCATTTAGTTCGATCATAATCGGCAAGTTATAAACGATACTGTCTTTATCCGTCTCCCAAAGGGCAAACATTCTTTTCTGAGCAGATGATGCTTGATAATAAGACTGCTTCCTCGCTTTACTGATGACCGGATAATTCTGTTTATCCCGCTTTTGAATAAGACGGCTCAGCTGTTTGATGGTAGGCTGCTCAAAAAGCTCCTTCACCTTTATATCCGTGCCGAAAGTTTTTCTGATGCGGGAAATAGTGAACGCAGCTGTTAAAGAATGTCCGCCCAGTTCGAAGAAATCTTCATTTATACTGATCCGTTTATGCCCAAGCATTTCTTTCCAAATTTCAGCTAGTTTTTCTTCCGTTTCATTTGCCGGAGCTTCGTATTGAGGTACTGACAACCGTTGCAAGTCAGGAAGAGGCAGCTCTTTTCGATTGATTTTTCCGTTAGCTGTAAGAGGCAGCTCTTTCAGTTGTATTATGAAACTCGGAATCATATACTTCGGAAGAGCCTGTGCCAATTTCTCCTGTACGAACGAGCCTTCTATCTCAATGTCCCCAGTAATATATGCAGAAAGATATTTCTCCTCTATATAAACAACCGCCGCTTCTTTTATACCTTCCAGCTGTAATAGTTGGTTTTCGATCTCTCCGATTTCAACTCTAAAACCCCTGATTTTGATCTGGTTGTCAATCCGGCCTAAAAATTCTATATTTCCATCCGGCATCCATCTGCCAAGGTCTCCTGTTTTGTACATTTTTGTTCCGCGATGAAAAGGATTATCAATAAATTTTTTATTCGTTAATTCTTCATTATTGACATATCCCGATGCTAAACCTACCCCGCTGATACAAATCTCACCGGGTGCTCCCACAGGGACCAGTTGATCTGAACGGTCCACAATATAGATATTAATGCCGTGAATTGGTCTTCCTATTTTATTGTATATTTCACAGTTTTGAATATGATCTGGATCAATGCTATGTGCAATACAGCCAACAGTGCTTTCGGTCGGCCCGTAGTGGTTAATAAACTTCATCCATCTGCATTTTTCAGCGAGCTTTTTGACGTTGCCGATGTTTATGCTTTCGCCGCCCAGTATGATAACTTTTAAATCAGGACAAGACGCCAGCATGTCAACATCCTCCATCAATGTTGAAAATAAAGTGGGTGTCATTTTAAGATATGTAATACTATTTTTATAAATATATTCTATTAATGATAGAGAGTGAAGATACACTTCTTTATCAACAAAGTGGACTTGTCCGCCACCGGATAAAACTGGAAAGATGCTGGTATAGCATAAGTCAAAACTATATTTTGACGTCACTAACGACCTGCTGTCAGAATTTATGTTTATTTGATCACATACCCATAATGAATAATTAACTAATGATTTATTTTTCACCTTCACCCCCTTCGGTTTTCCCGAAGTACCCGAGGTATATATAACATATACCTCGTCCTCGAGATCATACTGAACATCAGGGTTTGATGTATTTCGGCTGGTATAAATCGATTTATCCGTAATATCCAAACATTCCGCCGCAATGTTTTTATCAGTTAAAAACCACAAATCTGTAATGAGGATATCAGCTTTGCTATCTTTTAAAATATGATTTATCCGACTGACCGGTGATTCATCATCAATAGGCAGAAACGCACTTCCGGTTTTTAAAATTCCCAGCATTCCAATCATTGAATATTCTGAAGGACGGATCATCATAGCCGTAATGCTGTTTTTTCCTGCCCCTTTTTCCATTAATAATGTTGCGACTTGATTTGCCTTTTCGTTTAGCTCTTTATAAGTGATATGCTTTCCTGCATAGACAGCCGCTGTTTGGTCAGGTGTCTTTTCCGCTCGTTCTTCAAAAAGGTCTTGTATCGTTTTATTCACCGTATAATTAGAGGACTGCTTATTAAACTCCTGGAGCATTCCGCGCTCTTCTTCATTTACAGCGCTGATGTCTTTCAGGACACGCGTAGGATCAGTTGCCACTTGCTTTAATACATGACAGAAATTAACACCTATACGATTAATGATATCTTCACGATAAACATTATTGTTATACGTCATCTCTGCTTTGATTTGGCTGCCTGGAATAATAACCAGCCCAAAGTCATAGTTCGTCTGTTCAAACACTTCCATATCTGTAATCCTTAAAGCATCAGTTGTATCATCGACCGCCTTGCCATAGTCATCAACAGGGTAATTTTCATAAACCAACATATGGTTGATCAGTTTCTCTTTCATCTTTGTAAGAGCTTGTATATCCGCTAAAGAACTGTAACCGTATGATGTATTCGCTTTGATAAAGTCACTGTTGAGCTTTTGGGCTAATGCTATAAATACCGTATCACCATCGCCTTTTACTCTCAGAGGAACCGCATTGATAAATAACCCCACCATTTTTTCTATGCCTTGCACTCTGCATTGTCTTCCGGAAATAACCGCACCAAACACAACATCATTCACGTTGTTATACTTCTGCAAAAGAACTCCCCATGCAGTCTGAATCAATGCACTTAAAGTAATGTGATATTGATCAGCTGCAGCTTTCAACATCGAAGTACATGTTTCATCAATAATGAATGTTTTCTTCCTATTTTTGAAACCACCCTCATCAGCAGAACTTTGGAATACCGGCTTGCTGCTCATATTCATTTAGATAATCCCCCCAATATTCTAATGCGGCACTTTTGTCCTGATTATCCAGCCATTCTAAGTAGGTGCTGTAAGGCTCGGTATGCTGAAGCACTGTCTCTCTTCCTTCTTTTAATGACGTATAAATAGTTTTTATATCATTCATTATTAAACTCATACACCAGCCATCCATAATAATATGGTGAAAACTGAACAGCAGTTTATATTCTTTCTCATCAGTTTTTAATACGGTTACTCTTATTAAGCAATCATTCGTCAAATCGAATCTCGTTCCCCTGTCTTTAAACTGAACATCTTTAAGCCGTACTTTCTTTTGATATTCCGAGAAAGTGCTGATATCTTCAAATTCAATTTTAACTTTTCTCTCTCTTAGAACAGCCTGTTTAAACTTACTTAGTCCTTCATGAAAAAAGCATGTTCTTAAAATTTCATACTTCTCGATCAGCATATTAAAAGCTGTATTTAATCTGCCAATATCAAGCTGACCGGATAAAGAAAATGTAAGCTGCTCAAAATAGGCTTGTGAAAACGGATCAAGCAATGCATGATAAAGCATCCCGCTCTGCATAGGAGTCAGGGAGTGGATTTTCTCTATCTCTTTTCCGCTTGATAAAATCAGCTCCAAATCTCCGATGGATAAATCCAGATCTCCATAGTCAAAGGGTGTTTTTTCAGGAATTTTTTTCATTCCGCAATGCTGAATAATATCGATTAACCGGTTTATATAGGATTCGGTTAATGTTTTAATTGTTTCTTCTTTAAACTCTTTCGTACTATAGTTAAATTCCAACTGCAGTTGACCGTCCATAATAAAGCTGTTGATTTCGATGGCATTCAATTTTTTATTAGATAAAGAAACACTTGTACCAGATGATATATCTGCATGCTGAAAAACAGCCCGCTTTTTTTGAGAGATTTCTCCCAGATAGTTAAACCCGATCTCGGGCTTTATCGTAAAACTGATGTCTTTTTTATGTTCCGGTGCCGTCAAGTATTTAATAATTCCGTAACCAATACCTTTATGAGGTATTCTTCTTAAATACTCTTTCGTATTTTTTATGCAATAAGGCAGATCATCACTGTGCTCCATATCCAACACGATCGGAAATAGTGAGGTGAACCAGCCGATGGTTCTTTCTATTGAAATGTTTTCTAATATGTTCTCTCTTCCGTGGCCTTCCAGACCGATTAAAACCTTGTCAAGTCCCGCCCATTCTTTTACTGCCATTCCCAGTGAACAAAGCAAGATGTCATTAATCTGTGTGTTATAAGCTGCATTTGTATTCCTCTGGAGCTTATCAGTTAACTGCTTTGTAAGACTGACAGTAATGGTGCGGCTTTCCTTAAATACACTGTCAGCTTTATTGAAATCTCTCGGAATTTCTTTAATCTTCATTTTTTCGATATTCTCCCAATACCGAAGTTCCTTTCTTATCTCACTTCCGTTTGCATATTCCGCCAATTTACGTGTCCATTCTTGAAAGGATGCCGTTTTCGGCGGAAGAACGGCCGGCTCTCCTTTTTGCAGATTGTTGTAGACCTGCTCCATATCTTCAAGCAGAATTCTCCAAGAGACTCCGTCAATCACCATATGATGTATAGCAATAAGTAGATAATCGCCCCTCATTGTTCGAAATAAACCAAGTTTCATTAAAAGCCCTTTTTCAAGATCCATTCCGCTTTGTAACTGATCGGCAAGTTTTTCTATTGTATTTTTGTAATCCGTATCAGCAAGCAGATCATATATGTCCAGAGTAAAAGTATCCCGGGCGGCTTGGACATCTCTGACTTCTTGTTTTATTTCGTCATTTTCAGCTGTATATATCAACCTCAAAGCATCATGATGCTTTACTAATAATTCAAATGTCTTTGCCAGAGCGTGTTCATTAATTTTTTCTTTCATTTGAAACATGAATGCCTGATTAAAGTGGTGAATGTCCTCAAAGTCTTTCTCTATAAACCACTTTTGTATCGGTGCCAGTTCAGTTCTCCCGCTAACCGGGCTCTGATCTGTTTGAGCTTTATATAATTTCACGTGTTTACTGAGGTTTTTTATTTGCGGATACTGCAAAAGATCTTTTACCTCTAGACTGAGACTGTATTTTTGAAGCCTTGATACAATCAGTATAGATTTTATTGAGTCTCCGCCCAGCTCATAGTAATTATCATTAATACCAATATCATCAATTTTCAGAACTTCCGACCAAACATTTACCAGAATCTGTTCGACTTCGGAACGGGGTGCTTCAAGGTGCCCCTTTATATGTTTAGGCTCTTCTATTTCAGCAAGTGCTTTCCTGTCAATTTTCCCATTTGGTGTGAGAGGCAGCTGTTCAACCTGGATGATGACACCGGGAATCATATATTGTGGCAAAATGTCACCCAATTGCTCCCTCAAAGCTGCTCCGGACATTTTATATTCTGCGGTTACAAATGCAGAAAGGTATTTGTCACCTTGAAGGTCGCACTTATCTATAACAACTGCTTCTTTTATCCCGCTTATTTTCAGAAGCTGGCTTTCTATTTCATCAGTTTCAATCCGGAAGCCTCTGATTTTGACTTGATTATCAATTCTCCCCAAAAATTCTATGTTTCCGTCAGGAAGCCACCTTGCCAAGTCTCCTGTTCGGTACATTTTAGTTCCGGACTCAAATGGATGATCAATAAACTTCTCACGCGTCAATTTCTCTTTATTGAGATATCCTCTTGCTAAGCTGTCACCCGACACACACAATTCTCCCGCTAAACCAATAGGCACAAGATTGTTGTGGTGATCAATTATGAAGGCTTTCAGATTTCTGATCGGCTTACCGATAGGAATGGTCTTTGCCATCGCCCTCTCAGCTTCTGAGTATCTCCACATTGTAGAGCAGATTGTCGTTTCAGTTGGACCGTAGGCATTAATATAGTCTATTTTATTCACGATCCGGTTCAAGGATTTTGTAGATATCTGAGAACCAGCAGTAATTAAGAGCCTTAAAGCTGATAATCCGTTTATATTTATATGATTGATGTATACAGGCGGCAAAGTGGCTACAGTAATGTCATGCCGGTTAATATACTCTTCAAATAATGTATAATTATTGATGACTTGACTTGAAAGGATGTGTAGTTCCGCTCCGGTCAACAGTGCCATACTGATTTCCCACACTGATGCGTCAAATGAAAAACTTGCAAATTGAATAATTTTATCCCGGTAATTGATATTCATATCATGTTCAAAGACACTTTTGAGATTACTGATTCCGATATGCCGGATCGTTACACCCTTTGGTTTTCCAGTCGTTCCAGAAGTATAAATGACATAAGCAAGATGTTCTGCGGAACTCACCATTGGCAGGTTATGCCGATCTCCGGAGTAAAGAGAACTATCTGTTAAATCAATAACCTTCCCGTCAAACGGAATATTGTCAGCCTGACTATTCTGCACTAATAAAATGTCAGAACCGCTGTCTTCAATCATGTATTTGATTCTCTCAGAAGGATATCCCGGATCAATTGGCAAAAATGCGCCTCCCGCCTTCAGCACACCCAATATGCCTAACACCATCTCTAATGATTTGTCAGCAACAATACCTACTATTGACTCTTTTTTCACCCCCATTTTCATTAGTGTTCTCGCCAGACTATTTGATCTTTCGTTAAGTTCTTTATAAGTTACTTTATTATTTTCATACACTGCCGCTATTCTTTCCGGTGTCTTTTCCGCTTGTTCTTCAAACAATTGATGGATTGTTTTATTATGCGGGAAGTCGGCTGCTGTATCATTGAATACATAAAGCAGTTTATGTTTCTCATCATCCGTTATCATATTCAGTCTGCAGATTGCCGTGTCCGGTTCTGATACAACCTGTTGTAAAAGCCGGGTATAATGAGCACCCATTCTTTCGACTGTGTCTCTCCTGAATAAATGATTGCAATATTCCAATTGGAAGTTAACGCCTTCATCGGTTTCCATTGCAGTTAACGTTAAATCAAATCTTGATATATTGACCTCAGATACTAGTAAATTTGATTCTGCTGTCTCTTCATTTCCTCCGAATCCGTAATCCTTACTCTCAAAAGTAAACATGACATCAAACAGCGGGTTCCGGCTCGAATCTCTTTTTACCCCGAGTTTTTGAACAATATTTTCAAATTGGTAATCTGTATTCTCAAAATCTTTTAACGTATGATGTTTGACCTCTTCTAAAAACGCTCTGAATGTTTTATGTTCCTCAGGAAAATTTCTTATGGCGACGGTATTGACGAACATCCCCACTGTATTCTCCAGTTCGGTGTCTGACCTTCCGGACTCTGCTGTTCCGATGATCACATCCTGCTGACCGCTGTATTTTGAAAGCATGACATTATATACCGCCAGCAGCACCATGTACAAAGTTGTTCCTGTTTCTTTCGCCACCGACTTTAAGCTTGATGTTAACCTTTCATCGGCCGTAAAGCTGATTCGGCTTCCTTCAAAGCTTTTGACTCTCGGCCGCTCATAATCAGTCTGCAGATTGAGAATCGGCAGATCTCCGCTTAACCGCTTAAGCCAGTACTCCTCTTGTTCCTTTAACGCCTCTTTTGTTCCTGAGCTTACTTGCCATTCTGAATAATCTTTATATTGCAGCGGCGGCTGTTTTAGTCTATGACCCGCATACAGCGCATTGAATTCTTTGCGGATTATTCCAACCGATACACCGTCCGCCGCGATATGATGAACATCCAGCAGCAGCAGATTCCGGTCTTCATACGTTATGAGTCCGGCTCTGATTAACGGTGCTTTGTCCAAATGAAAGGGTCTGATAAACTGCTTCACATATGGTCGTATCCCATCAGACGGCAGCTTCTGATAATCAAATTCGAGCTCCCATGTATCGTGAATAATCTGAACCACATCGCCGCTTACAACATCGAAACTTGTCCGTAACGCTTCGTGTCTGCCAATAATCTCTTGTAAAACTGATTCGGCTTTTTTTACATCTAATTTTCCATTTAGTTCGATCATAATCGGCAAGTTATAAACGATACTGTCTTTATCCGTCTCCCAAAGGGCAAACATTCTTTTCTGAGCAGATGATGCTTGATAATAAGACTGCTTCCTCGCTTTACTGATGACCGGATAATTCTGTTTATCCCGCTTTTGAATAAGACGGCTCAGCTGTTTAATGGTAGGCTGCTCAAAAAGCTCCTTCACCTTTATATCCGTGCCGAAAGTTTTTCTGATGCGGGAAATTAACATAGAAGCCTTTAGTGAATGACCGCCGGTTTCAAAGAAATTTTCATCTATACCGACGCGTTCCCTGCCAAGTACAGCTTCCCAAATCTCCGAAAGTTTTTTCTCCGTTTCATTTGTCGGCGCTTCATATTTTGTTTCGGACATTTGAGATATATCAGGTCTAGGAAGTGCCCGTCTGTCAATTTTCCCATTTACCGTCAAAGGCATGTTATCCATTTGTTTAAAGTACGATGGAATCATATATTCCGGAAGAAAGTCTCTCAGAAAGTGCTGCAATTCAATCTTTGCGATTTTATGATTTGAAGTGTAATAAGCACAGATATATAAATCTTCATCACCATTATGATTTACTGTTACTGCCGCTTCTTTAATTTCTGTATGATTGATCAATCGGGCTTCTATCTCCCCAAGCTCGATTCTAAAACCGCGGATTTTGACTTGCTCGTCCCGCCGTCCAATAAACTCCACATCGCCATTTTCTAAATAACGCACTAAGTCTCCTGTTTTATAAAGACGTGCTGAAGGATCATTATTGAAAGGGTGTGATATAAACCGTTCCTTCGTTAAATCAGGCCGTCGCCAATACTCACGCGCCAGCCCATCTCCGCCAATAAACAGCTCACCAGGAATTCCCGGCGCTACCGGTTTTAATTGCGAATCTAAAATGAATATTTCTGTACCAGAAATAGGCCTCCCTATAGGAAGCATACTGCCTTTCCAATCATGAGGGACCGGGAAACAACAGGTAAAGGTCGTTCCCTCTGTCGGCCCATATCCGTTAATTACTTGTACCTTTCCAAGCGCTAATACTTTTTGAACATGCGGAACGGAAACCACATCTCCGCCTACTAATAATTGCTGAAGTCCTTTTAATGATTCTAACTGCTGATCAACTACTAGAGAAAATAAACCGGCCGTCAGCCAAAGAGTCGTAATGTTATATTTTTTCACAGCTTCTGCAATATCATCAGCCGTCGGTATTCCCGGAGGCATTATAGCCAGACATCCCCCATTCAATAAACAGCCCCAGATCTCGAAGGTAGAAGCGTCAAAAGCAGCAGAAGCTAATTGCAGAAACGTTTGATTCTCATCAAATACCGCATAATCAGTCTCCTTCACCAGCCGAATCACACCGCGGTTAACAATACTTACTCCTTTAGGCAGTCCCGTTGAGCCTGACGTATACATGACATAAGCCAGGTCATCCAAGGAACCTTTTATGCCAATATTAGATCCATCCATCTTTTCAATTTCTTCTTTCATACCATCCAAACAGATTACGCCGTCCCCGTGAGGCGGGAGTTGTGACTGAATGCTTTCGTTTGTAATCAGCAACTCTACACCTGAATCTTCGATTAAGAATGATAGTCTTTGCTTCGGATATTGAGGGTCTAACGGCACATAAGCACCGCCTGACTTTAATATTGCCAGAATACTAATATACAAATCAAAAGAGCGTTCTAAAGCAATTCCGACAAGGTCTCCCCGTTTTACTCCGCACTCCTGAAGATACCGTGCCAGCTGGTTCGCACGGTGATTAAGTTCTGCGTAACACATTGAAGAGTTTTCTAGTACCAAAGCAGTCTTATCCGAATATTCATCAGCCTGCTGCTCAAACACCTCCGAAATTGTTCCAATTTTCGAATAATTGTCTTCCCAGCCAAAGATTTTCTTTTGCTTATTTTTTTCTTTCAGGAATCTCATATCTTTCACTCTGATATTTTCAGGAGTTATCATAGCTTCAAGGATCATCTGAAATCGCAGTGACAAATCTTTTATCATATTTTGAGAATAGAGGCATTCGTTATAGCGTATGACTGTCTCTATGTATTGTTTCTGGTTCATAAACGAAAATAGGATATGAATAGCGGGATTTTCTTGATTAAGTATGTATTCTTGAATATTTTCAAGGACTATCATGACATCAAAAGGAAGGCCAGTCATTTTATCACTTGTTCGAGAATTATTTTGGGGGCTTTCCAATGCCTGTTCTACGGTGAATTCGACTTTATGTATGATCTCTTTTAATAGGTCTTCACCATGAACAGCATTTTTAAGAGTCAAAATTTCTTGCTCACAATCAATCGTTCTGTTCTTTTTGAAAACAGGAGTTTTGATTACAATATTTTGTCTTACTGTATATTGATTTATTAACAAAGTCAGTGCCGCTGTTAATACGATATGCAGACGTTCATCCGATCCATTGCAGTATACATTCAGCTTATCGCTTAATTGCTGTGACAATTTATATGTAAGATTTTTCATTCTTTTTTCTTTAGAAGGTTTACTTGCCACTAAAAAATGCTCTTCAGTTTTTAACTCACCAATACTGTCTTTATCTCCCTTTATACTTTTTGTCATAACAAAAACTCCTTCACTTGATATCAAAATTCAAATCATTCACTGAATTAAAACAGCAGAGGCTTTCGGTGGATTTTTATGTTAAACTGCATCACAGGCAATACCGCTCACCAATAATTGTCGTTGTAGTCTGACAGTTTATTTATCGGCAGCAAAAACCATTTTTTAATGATATAGACCCGTACAAACACTTTTTTTAAAAAAAGGATAATGAAGAAGAACTAGCCATCTTTAAGAAATATTATACAAATGTTTAAGAGTTGTCAATTAGGGGGGGAAAAACACCTAAGCACATTAACCCAGTTTTTATTTTTCGTATTAACATAAAAAAAAACCGGGACAAAGTAACACTCCCGATTTTTTAATCAAAAATTCATCTCAAGGTTTTATTTATAATGTCCGTTATTTCATTCGAAAATTGATGAATAAAAAAGTGATTTCCTTCAAACGTATAAAAATTGCATTTCCCTAAAGTATAATGTCCCCAATTACATATTAAATCTGAGCTTATCGTCTTGTCATTATTACCATGCAACACTGTTATATCACAGTCCATAACAGTCTTATTTTCAGAAATAACATCCTCTTCCAACATTTTGAAATCACTTCTTAAAATAGGAAGATATAATTGTTGTAATTCCTTGTTATGTAACAGTTCTTCCGAAGTCCCGCCCATATCCATGATTCTTTGCAAAAATAAACTATCCGGCAAAGCATGAATCATCCCCTCTGCTTTCTTCGTTTTAGGAATGCCGCAGCCGGAGAAAAATATGTGATTTGGCTTCTTCTGCTGCATTTCAGCAATTTTACTATATAACTTATAAACTAATCGGCCTCCCATACTGTGGCCGAATAAAGCATAATCACACTCCCTGATTTGATCCTTTATCAGATCATATATATCATTAACAGCCTCATCTATATGTTCATAAAAATCTTCGTTAATTCTTGTACCTCTTCCTTTTAACTCAATAGGATGTATTGTTAAAGAGTCACTCATTAACCTTCTCCATTTATAGTATATTGCACTTGATCCCCCTGCATACGGAAGACAAAATATTTTTTTCATAATTCACCTCAGAAATTTTGTAATAACCCGATAAAAAAACACCCTGAAAAGGATGTTTTTTACTATCTCATTTTATATATGAAATGCTCTTGAAACTCCGTTGATGATGAGGAAGATTCCTATTACTCTTAAAATGATCCTTGTTGTTCTGTTATCTTTTCCAAAAGCAACTTGCCCGATTTTACCGATAAATACATTCATGAGTACACCTATAATTAATTCAGCCATTCCAAATAGTTCTTCCATACCCAATTCCCTCACGTCCTTTTTGATCTGTTAATTTTATCAGATTATTGTTGATTTAATTTTTCTTTTTTTTAATCTCCCTGCTTATTAAGATGAAAGATACAATAATACTTAATAAGCCGACACTTGCAAAAATTACGATCGGAAGCCATTCAGTTCCTAAGGTACTCTTACTAAAGATAATGTTGTTTAAAGACTGTATTGCCCATGCTTCGGGTGTAAATTTAGAAATAACCTGCATATATTTTGGAGCAATTTCCAATGAGAAAAAGGAACCGCCTATCATCCCGCTTACTGCAATTATGATCGATGCGGCAGAAGTAAACTGCTTTTGGCTTCTCATAAATGGAACCATAATCATCGTAATGCAGGTCAATGCAAATAAATAAACAGCGAGCATAACAGCGATGGCAAAGATGTTATGACCTATGCTGATCTTGAGTAAATATTTTCCCGCAAGTATAATAACGATTATATGAATGATTCCGGAAATATAAGTAGCAGCCATTTTGGATAAAACATATTTTGTATAGTTTATAGGCGTACTTAGTAATCTGCTGAAAGTATTATTCTCTTTTTCATCAATAAGTGTTCTTAACCCTTGAATAACAACAAACCAAATAAACATTACAAGAAAACCAATTAATCTCACGGTCGCATTATCCTGAGTATGTTCACCCTGACTTAATGTTTTGTCATTCACTTCTATTCCTGAATTGTTTTTCAATTTCTTGAAAATGTTCTTTTCTATATCTTTTGAGTCCGTATGCAACTGTGCAGACATATATTGCGAATCTTTAACTACCTTTTTAAGAGTTCCCGCCTCATTTGTGACCAGCTGCTCTAACAATGTTCCGCTGCCGTTCTCGTAGTTTTGGATGATTTTCATTTTTATCTTGTGATTGTCCGTCAAATCCTTTCCAAAACCTTTTTCAATAACGACCCCAAAAGGAATATCCTGATCATCGACTTTTTTCTTTAATTCATTTTCCGTTAGCTTTATAACTTTAATATTTTTATGCTCTTTTATCATTTCAATGAGCTTTGCAGCATAGTTACTTTTATCAGCATTGGCTATATACAAGTTCTCTTTGCTATCCGTATCTTGAGAAAAAGAGAACAAAAATGTAAGGATTAACGGCACCGAAATCGTTGCAAAAATTGCTAATCTATTTCGGAGCATCAGTTTCAGCTGATGTTTAATCATGGCAATCAATTGCACTACTACGCCACCTTCTTCCGGTTGAATACCATAATATTAATAAAGACAAAGATGAGACCAATACCAATTAGCTCAAGCAAATCAATATACATGCCGCTAAGACCAATATTCTGTTTGACTTTTAAATAAGAGTTTATTGCCTTACCGTTCGGTATGATCTCTTGAACAACCCTCAAGCTATCAGGCAGTCCGTTCTTAGAAATAAAACTGCCTCCCAAAAAACTAAAAATATAAAGAACCGGAGAAGCCATACTGGACACCGCCACGTGGTCCTTAGCGGTAAAACCCCAAAACAATACAATGCTGCCTATAGCAAATGCGTATACTACCGTAATAACAAAAATATCAAACAAGTTGCCCCAGTTCATTCGGAATACGACCCAGCTTATCAGAATAACAGCAGTCATCTGCATTAAGATCGCAAAAATAATACCTGTCAACTTTCCAAGCACATACTGAATATTTAAAGTCGGTGTAGATTTAATTCTGAACAGCGTATTATTCTGCCGCTCATCAACAATGCTGTGAACAAGCACAAAAGCCGTCATAATGGAAAACATGACAACCATTGCAATTGAATAATACTGCATGGAATCGACAGGAACCGCATTTTTATTTGTCGCTGCTTTTGGGATATCAGCGGAGATCCCGTCATTATCGGCCAAATCGTTCATCATTTTTTCTATTTTTTCTTGTGGTACGCTGCCGCCGGAGCTGATATGTTTTATTACTTCTTGTTGCTCAGCGCTCATTGTTTTCACGCTTTTCGTAAAGCCCTCCAAAACAGCCTGAACAATATTTTTATCTATGGTCTTGTTATTATCTCCAATTAAATCGATATTTGTTTTCCCGTTGTTCATAACGGCTTTCGTAAAGTGTTCCGGTACATAGATAAAAGCTGCAGCCTTTCCTTCTTTAACTAATTTTTCACCGTCATTGTAGCTCTCAGCTTCTTTTAAATGAATGATATCTTTGAGATCGCCTTTCTTAAAAACTTTATCCTTTAAGACATCACCTAAAGAAACACTCTCCCCTGAATCTGCTGAGTAAAAAGCTACATCAAATGCTTCGATTTTTGAATCTGAATTACTGAACACACTGCCCAATATGAGGATTAGCAGTGATGGAAACAGCATCAGCTTTAAATAAAATGACTTATTTTTTGTTAACAGCTTAAAATCAAGAAAAAATAAGTTGAATAATTTTCTCAAGATAGCCTCCTCCTACTAATCTCTTAGGTTTTTCCCTGTAATTTGAAGGAAAATGCTTTCCAAATTTACTTCCTCGTACTTAAAGCTAGTGAGGTCGATCCCCAGATTTTTGATATCATCTACAATTTCAATGATGTTTCTTTCCTTCGTCGATACAAGCATTGAAATTTGTTTATGATCTACCGTCACTTTATCAATTCCTGTAATGCTGTTTATCCGGCTGAGTGCCTCTTCATCAGCACCCTTAAAAGTAACGGTTAAAGTGTCACAAGCATTTAAGTTTTCCTTGAGTTCTTCTTTCGTTCCTAAAGCAATAAGAGATCCATGATCAACAATTGCCACCTTCTCGCAAAGATACTCTACTTCTTCCATGTAGTGGCTGGTATAAATAACAGTCATTCCTTTTTCTTTATTCAGCCTTTTTACTGTTTCAAGAATATGATTTCTTGATTGCGGATCAATTCCTACTGTAGGCTCATCAAGAATTAATAATTTAGGATTATTCATTAACGCCACACCTATGTTGACCCGGCGTTTCATTCCCCCGGAAAACTCTGATACATTTTGATTTTTTTTATCTGTCAGTTCAATAATCTCCAGAACCTCATCAGTTCTTTCTTTTAGCTTTTTCCCTTTCAGCCCGTAAAGGCTTCCGAAGAAGTTCAAGTTATCTTTGGCGCTTAACGTTTCATATAAAGCTAAATCCTGTGGAACAACCCCCATTATTTTTTTTATCTCAATAGGTTTTTCCTTAAGTGATTTATTATCTACTTTAATTGTCCCGCTGGTAGGTGCAAGAACAGTGCTAATCATAGAAACCATTGTTGATTTGCCGGCACCGTTAGGACCCAATAGTCCGAATACTTCTCCATCTTCTACAGTCAGCGAAATATTATTAACTGCCGTAAAGTCATCATATTTTTTGGTAAGTTTTTTTAATTCGAGCATAATTAAAACACCCCTCGTGGTATTTCGGTTCTTTTATTTTAACCTGAATGGAATATTTTTAGAATTTACTATAGTACTCATTTACCTTATTACTTTAGTTAGGAATCGCATTGTTACTTTAGTCATATACGGAAGGTGTAAGTCCGGATATATTCAGAAGAAAATGGAGGAAAGGAATTTGATGAAATTCCTTTCTGATTGAAGGAAAAAAGTTGAATCACATATGCTTTTGTAAATATAAGCTAAGCTCCGTTCGATTGTTCATTTGAAGTTTTTCCAGTATTCTTGATACATAATTTTTGACTGTGCCTTCAGTAATAAAAAGTGCTTCGCTTATAGCTTTGTTGCTTTTCCCTTCCATAATCTGTTTAGCGACTTCTTTTTCTCTGGGAGTAAGCAATTGCACCAGCTGTTCCTTTTCATTATTTTCTTGAACAAGCTCTTTATTATGTTCTACCGAATTTAGAGCCTTTACAACTTTTAGCGTTACCTTAGGATTTAACAGAATATTGCCTTCACATGCTGTTTTGATGGAATCAATAATTTCTTGTGAATCAGAATCTTTCAGTATGTAACCATCAGCACCGCTTTTCAGTCCAGTAAAAATGTATTCACTATCATTAAAGGTTGTCAGGATAATCACTTTAATATCCGGATATCTCTCTTTAACTAGCTTTGTTGCTTCAATGCCGTCCATTATGGGCATTCTTATATCCATTAAAATGATTTCAGGCCTTATCTGTTTTAGCAAATCTAATAAATGTTCACCATTAGAAGCTTCGCCTACAATATTAATTTCCTCGTGCAGACTCAGAATCATTTTAAGCCCTTCCCTGACAATTTGCTGATCATCCACAATGATAATATCCATATCAATACCTCCTCACATTCGGATTAAAGATCTGCTATCTCGGGGATTACGGCTTCCACAGTAAATCCTGAATCTAGCCCTGAATGAAAATCAACCTCTCCTCCAAGTGCAGCAAATCTTTTCTCTATTCCTTTTATTCCATTTGACTTATTAATTTCAGAACATCCTGTTCCGTTATCAGTTATCGATATAGAGATTTTTTCAAAAGACTTACGTATTCTTATTGAAAAAAACGTAGCATTTCCATGTTTTATCCCGTTCGTTATAGACTCTTGTACTGTTTTATAGAGACAATTCTTGAT
Organism: Bacillus sp. FSL K6-2861; assembly: GCF_038630725.1. NCBI lineage: Bacteria > Bacillati > Bacillota > Bacilli > Caryophanales > Bacillaceae > Bacillus > Bacillus sp. FSL K6-2861. The sequence goes on along the minus strand of NZ_CP152037.1, from coordinate 211,862 downwards.
ATCAGGATCAGCTGACTCTACTTTATTGTCCATATCAAGCTCGAATTTTATTTCATTTGTTTGCTGAAAATTTTCAAAAATCTCATTGATCGATTTCAGAAGCCCTTTTTGAGGAGCAGGGTCATTGAGCAAAGCGACAGCTTCTCTCAGGTTAATAATACACTCCTTCGATAAATCATGTGACTTATTGATGACTTGTTTAGCCTCGCTGGGATTTTTACTGACTATTTTATCGGCGAATTCAAGATTCATTGTTAATGCGATCAAATAATGCCCTAGGGAATCATGAAGCTCTTGTGCAATTCTTGTCCGCTCTTTAGAAATAGTTAACTCTTGAATCTTTTGAGAATAATTCTTAAGTTTAGTGTTTACACTTTGTAATTCTTTATTTAATGTTTGTATTTTTGCTTTTTCGAGCAGTACGTTTCTAAACAGATAAATAATAGCCATGATCACTAAATAGGACATCAATATATCTTTCCCGCTGGTCCCTGCTGCTTTAAGAGCTGTAAAAAAAATAATAAAATGCAGGCTTACTACAGTCCAGGGCAGTTTACGAGTTGTTACAATAATCTCGATCAGTAAGAAAATATTATATATTTGAGAACCGAGACAGTTAATTTTAAACAATAAAATGCCTGATAAAAGGTTACTTACTAAAAAAGATGCATAATATCTAAAAGAATACTGACCGCTTAGGTATTTTAATCTGATATGATCGTTGACGACTAAAAAAATGGTGATTATCAGCAGGTAAGCGGATTCCGAAGCCGTGAAAGTTGGCGTTTTAAAAATAGAACTGATAATAGAATATAAGGAAAAACAAATAATGGTTTTTTCTATGAGCACTCTTGTACTAATTGAAGAAAGATTTTTCATAATAATCCTTCCTGAGACAACTTGATATAAATTATATTATATATATATTGAGAAATCATAAAGCGACAACCTCCACGTTCAGCACATCATACAGCTCATCAAGCGAATGAATCTCGTACGTCGGGATGATTCCGGACTCATTTGCTTTCTTTCCGGGATTAAACCAGCACGTATCCATTCCCGCCATCTGACCGCCTTTTATGTCCGCGCTCAGTGAATCGCCGATAATAAGTCCGCCCTCGGCAGAAAAACCGGGAATTCTCGCAAACACGTAATCAAAGTATTCCTTCATCGGCTTTTGAAAACCCGTGTCCTCAGATACAAACACATCTTTAAAGAACGGATACAGACCGGAGTCGCCCAGCCGCTTATATTGTGATCTTGAGACGCCGTTCGTCACGATGTATAAATCAAATAAAGGACTCAGCCGTTCAATCAGCTCATAAGCTCCGTCTATCATCTGGTGCCCTTCTTCTAAGTATTGGCGGTACGCCTGATTCATCAGCACGCCGTCGGCTTCGAGGCCGTATTCTTTAAACAAAAGGGCAAACCGTGTATTGACCACTTCATCGCGGGTCATTTCCCCCTCTTCAAACGCCTTCCACAGCCCTTGATTTAACGATTTATAACGGGCTTCCACCTCTGCCGTCAGCTCCAGCTTTGAACCTTGAAACAATTTTTGAAGAGCATCGGTTTCTGAAGCGGTAAAATCCAGCAGCGTATTGTCTATATCAAATAATAACGTACGGTAATGACTCATCGATGTTTCCCCCGGTTCTGCTTTTTTTAACCAGTATACCACTCGCGGACAAGCCGAAAAAGACACCCCTGTAAGAGAGGTGTCTTTTTGAATTATACAGCGTCTTCTATTTTCGATTTTTCACCAGGCATGCGCTTGCCGATACCGAACGCATAATAGCTGACCGTCACAATCGCCAGGAAAATCACCCCGACAACCAAAGAAATCCGCGTATCTTTGTTAAACCACATGCCGATCAATACCATGAGTAAGAAAGCGATCGTCAAATAGTTTGTAAACGGCGCAAAAGGCATTTTAAACGGATGCTTATCAAGCTCAGCGCCCTTCGCTCTTCTGAAACCGAGATGGCTGATTAAAATGACGAACCACGGAATCATTCCCGGCAGCACACTCGCGCTGTACACATAGACAAAAATTTTCGGAGGCGCGATGTAGTTCAGCACGACACCGATCACAAGTCCGATTAATACGGCAAACGTACCGAATATCGGCACACCGCTCGAAGAAACTTTCTTAAAGAATTTCGGGGCCTGTCCGTTCACGCCCAATGTATAAAGCATGCGTCCCGCACTGAATATCCCGCTGTTGCATCCGGACATCGCAGCGGTAATCACAACAAAGTTAATCAAACCGGCCGCCGCCGTAATCCCGACTTTCGCAAATGTCGAAACAAACGGACTGCCGAGTGAGTGAAGCTCATTCCACGGATATACGGTAACGATTACGAAAATCGCACCGATGTAGAAAATTAAAATCCGCCAAATAATACTCTGAATCGCACTTCGCAGCGTTTTTTGCGGGTTCTTCGCTTCCCCTGCCGTAATCCCGATCAGTTCGACCCCTTGATAGGCCGCAACGACCAAAGACAAGGCAAAGAAAAATCCTGAAAAACCATTCGTAAAGAAACCGCCGTGCGACCATAAATTAGATAATCCGATCGCATGCCCTCCGTTACCGAAACCGAAGAAAATAATCCCGATTCCGGCCACAATCATCAGAATAATGGTGACGATTTTGATCATGGCAAACCAAAATTCAAACTCACCGAAAGATTTTACCGAAATTAAATTCGCCGCACCGAGAATGGCCATGGCGATAATGCCGGGAATCCATGCCGGCAGATCAGGAAACCAATATTTCATATACGAACCGACGGCGATAATTTCAGACATCCCGACGATCACCCATTGAAACCAGTTGCTCCACGCCGTCATATAGCCGGCTAACGGATGTATATACTTATGGCCGAACGTCGCAAACGACCCTGTACTCGGCTCTACATAGAGCATTTCGCCCATCGCACGCATGATAAAAAAGATAAAGATACCCGAGATCGCATAAGCCAGCAGGACAGACGGCCCGGTCCATCCGATCGTGCTGGATGACCCCATGAATAAACCGACACCGATCGTGCCGCCCAGCGCAATCATCTGTATATGACGCGCGCCTAAGCCTCTCTTTAATTCTTTGTTTGCCACTTCGCTTCCTCCTCTTAACAGCTCTGATATATGTGAAATAATGAAGCAGAAGGTGCACCTGTTGAACCTAACTCACTCTTCATTTCCCGCAATATTAGAAATATTCTATCTTTCTATTGTTATATAATCTCCAATTTCCTTATTCCATCATAATAAATTTTCGTGGAAAATACAATTGTTTTTTTCAGGTAAACACCTTGCACCCTAAATCAACAAACCAAAAATAAAGCGCTTTCATTTTTATTGAATTATGAATATTGAGATAATAAATGCCGCAGCCTCCGAGAAACAGGATGTCCCCTGGAGAAACATGTTCCGCCCCCTATTCAATATTATTTTTGCTAAGCAGAATGGCGTAAAGCCTTACCCTCTTCCATTCTCCCTTGTATACGCCATAATCCTGCTTAACTCGGCAAAAATCATGCATTAATCGATAAATGCCTCATTCAGCCGCAGCAAAAGCCGGCCGAACATTTCTTTTTCATCGCCGGACCAATCGTCAAGCATACGATGATACCGCTCAAGACGCATCTTTTTATCAGCTTTTAACCTCTGTTTGCCAAGCTTCGTAATCGCAAATAGACTGACCCGCCCGTCAGAAGGATCGGAAAAACGCTGGATCAGCTCTTTCGACTCCAAGGCCGCGGCCTGGCGTGACAATGTGGAAATATCCAGCTTAAATGATTCGGCCAATTCCTTCACACGCGCCGGCCCGAATTCATCCAGCTGCCGTAATAACAAATACGCAGCCCTTTCCAGATGTCCGATTTTACGGTCGGAGTTATCAAGATAAACAGCTCTCCTGATAAAAGTGGTGAGCTCATATTCAATTAATTCAATCGGATCTTGTTTTGACAAACAGCCTCACTCCTTACAATTGACAACAGCAATATTAGTTGTATAATACAAACATATGCACATTTACTCAGAAAACATATAGAAAGATTTTGCATACATATATTTGTATAGTACAAATATATACGCAAAAAGTAAAGAAACATATCGAAGCATCAAGAAAGGGGGAAGCTGCTCTTCTCCAAAGAACAGCATTGTCGTGAAAGTCATACGCATCATACTGCAAATCATTATTTTATTCGCATTTTCCTTTATCGGGGGAGCCGTTCAGCAGTTCTTTCACCTGCCCATTCCCGGAAGTATCATCGGTTTGATCCTGCTGATCATATGTTTATCGGTTAAGATCATTCCCGTCAAAATGATTGAAGACGGAGCCGGATTTTTGCTGTCTTTTCTTCCGCTGTTATTCATTCCGGCCATGACGGGCGTCATCAATTACCCGTCACTGTTTTCCGCCAGCGGGGCTGCTCTGTTTCTGATCATCGTGCTGAGCACCATCGTCACAATGATCGCCGCAGGGTACGCCAGCCAGCTGTTAGAGCACAAAGCCAATCAGAGAAAGGAGAAAAAGAAGTGCAGCAAGCATGTATCGCAATCCTTATAATTTTGTTCACGGCCGCCGCCTATCTGGCTATGGTGAAATTATATGTGCGCTTTCCATATCCCTTTCTCATACCGGTTTTGACGACTACGATTTTCATTATTGCCGTGCTGCTTGTTTTTCATATTTCGTATAAAGACTATATGATCGGCGGACAATGGATCAATTCACTGCTCGGACCCGCCGTGGTGGCTTTGGCATACCCGCTTTATAAGCAGCGCCGGGTGTTAATCAAGTATATGTTTCCGATCATCGGCGGCGTGTTGGCCGGTTTATTCTCCGGAATGGTCAGCGGCCTGCTATTTGCAGAGCTGTTCGGCATCAGCCGGAGTTTGATTTTGTCAATTATCCCAAAATCAATTACGACGCCTGTCGCCATACAGATTGCGTCCGGTATCGGCGGTGTCCCTTCCATGACAGTCGTGTTCGTCATGATCGCAGGGTTTTCCGGCGTTATCTTAGGACCGCTGCTTCTCAAGTGGATCCGCATTCGCAGCTCACTCGGGAAAGGAATTGCATTCGGGAGCGCTTCCCATGCGCTCGGCACCTCAAAAGCAATGGAGTACGGAGAATTAACGGTCTCCATGAGTTCTGTTTCCATGACGCTCTGCGCCGTGTTAGGGTCGGTCTTCGGCCCCGTCGTAGCATGGATGTTTCAAATTTAAAGCTGGCGGTTCTCCGTCAGCTTTTTTCATGTGCGGATCATCTCATTCCCTTCCATTATTATGTTTCATTTGTAAGAATAATGGTAAAGTAGAAAACAAGGAGGGATTTAATGATGACTGGAGCAATTCCGCAAAAGAAACTGCTGGATGGGACAAGCATTCCCGCGATCGGCTTCGGTACATACGCTCTTAACGGAAACAACGGCGTTCATGCCATTACCAGCGCCATTGATATCGGCTACCGTCTGATTGACACCGCTTATAACTATGAAAATGAAGGGACGGTCGGAGAAGCCATCAAGAGAAGCTCTGTTCCGAGAGAACAGCTATACGTGACGTCCAAGCTGCCCGGACGCTACCATGACTATGACAAAGCTGTACAAACCATACAAGAATCTTTATACCGCGCCGGTCTGGACTACTATGACCTGTATCTCGTCCATTGGCCGAACCCGAAACAAGACCGCTACACGGAAGCATGGCAGGCACTGATTGATGCGAAAAAATGGGGCCTGATCCGATCCATCGGCGTCTGCAATTTCCTGCCTGAGCATATCGAACGGCTCGAACGTGAAACCGGCGTAAAGCCTGGCATCAACCAAATTGAACTGCATCCCGCTTTTAATCAGCAGCAGCAGCGCCAATGGCACGAAGAACAGGGCATCGTGACAGAATCATGGAGTCCGTTATCCCGCGCCGGCGAAGTATTGAACGATCAAAAACTCGGACGGATTGCGGACAAATACGGCAAAACCATTTCTCAAGTCATTTTACGCTGGCATATCCAGCTGGGCGCCATCCCGATTCCAAAATCAGCATCGCCCGAGCGCCAGCTTGAAAACATCTCCGTTTTTGATTTCTCCCTTGATGAAAACGACATGAACATCATCGACTCGCTTACCCGCCCCGACGGACGCATAAACGGCCAAGATCCGGCGGAGTATGAGGAGTTTTAAGTAAACGCATAAAGAAAAGCTGACGGCATCATTTGTCAGCTTTTTTCTCATTTTATATACGCACACCCAGCTCCCGTTTCCATTCAGAAAGCCAATCTGTATCCCCAGATCCGTATTGCCTGCTTTGGCCGGCGTCACGCAGAGATCCGTTTTTATACTCAATGGACAGAACCAAATCAGGAATGGCGTCATAACCCGTTCTCGCAAGCTTCGTGAGCCCCTGTCCGTAATGGGCGGCCGCTTCTGCCGCCGTATGTCTCAACAAAGGATCTTGCTGCAGCGCTTCCTTATAGACGTCTAAAAGGTCGCGTCCGTCTTCTGTGACGTACTTTCCGTCCACGATCTGCAAGTCTTTCAGATGATAGCCGGTCACCTCGTACATTTCCCGAACGACTTGATATTTCTCATATGTTTCCGGCGTAAACTGCGAGGAGTCATCACTCCGGCTGCGAATGATGTGCGCAAACAGCTCTTTGCTGTTTTCCCCGGAGTTTAAGACAGCTTCAATCTGCTGAGTGAGCTCTTTATCGTCAGTCCCGCTCACTTTCAACAGATAATCAATCGGTGATATCGTAAATGTAAGATTCGCACCCTCCGGAATCTGAATATGATTCCGATGGAAAAGCATCTCAATCTGCTGATTCACCTGCCCGCGCTGAAACACCTTTTCATTTTCGACTTGAATCTCTCCGTTGAGCGTTTCACCCCGAAACGCCGCATCACGGAAATCATAGCTCTGGGCTTTCCCCTTAAACAGCCATTCCGTTTCATTATGATAAGCGGCCTGACGCTCCGATTCTGATAAATCACTTCTGAAATAAGGTGAATCGGCACGCTGGTATTTGTCCTTAATATAATGCAAAGGATCTGGTTTTCGTTTATTGATTTCATTGATACGGCTGTATTTCTCATCAAGAATCTTGCTCGCAATATCACTCTCAGACTCATATGGATTATTAGCGTCTATTACCGTCTCATTCCCATTATCCGTAATCGTTTTCTGATTTGCAGATTGATATAAACGGGACAGGCTGCTCCCTTTCTCAGTGACACCGCTCCTTGAATAATTCACCTGGCTCAGATCGCGGCTCCCGCCTGTCTGAATCAATAAGCTGTCCGATCCTTTTGCCGCATCTTTCACATTTGTTTTGGAAGAATACCGCTGAAGCACTTGCTGAACCATTACTTGATTTTTTATATATCGAGCGTTTAGGCGCATGTTTTTAACCTCCGCTTGAGATGATGTTCTAGTGTTTGTATCGGCTGTTTCCCAGTTGATTTTAACCTTAAATAACAAATGTTTACATAGCTAATGTTTTTATGTATGATGTAGTCAAAAAGGGGGATTTTTCCATGAAGAAGTGTATATTGATTCTATTTGTCAGTGTCATCGTTTTATCAGGCGCATTGTTTGCATCTTCACCTTCAGCCTCTGCGTCTCAAAAGAACTCGTTACAAATAAGCGCCATTACAGGAAATCATTCATTTGAAACTGCCAATCCGGTAGGCTACTGGAAATATAAAAATATTGATACTGCCATATTGCCAAAAGGGGAAAAAGATTCGTATTTCACTTTCACGGCAAATAAGGGAGAAAGACTTTATGTCAGGAGTTCAACAAGAAGTGAATACAAGGGAATGGACATTGAAATTTATAATAAAAATAAAGTACTGATCAGTAAAGGCACAGAAGTGATAAATCCTGATACGGCGCTACCTTTTATCTATGCGAATACAGATGCGAAAGAAAATAACGAGACGTTCTACGTGAAAGTGTCCCGCGGCTCCTACACTGACGATATGTACTTTACACTCTCTATTTACGACCGAATCAAATCCGGCAGTGAGACCTTCTCATTCAGCGGTACAGCTGAAAATAAAGGGAACACAGGCCTCAGTCCGAATGGATCAGATTCAACTGTTCTTAGACTCGACTTAACCAAACAGACAAGCATTCCAAGAGACGCCACAGTGAAAAGAATCAACACCACCGCAACCCAAACACCAAGCCAAGGAAATACAAGCCACTACATCATGTCGGAAGAAAATAAAGTGTGGCACCGTGCACTTGCAAACAGCTCCACTCAAGGAAATTACGGTATCACACTGGATGATAACCTCTCAGTCTCAAGCATCTGGAATTTTAAATACAACACACTCGCAACAGCAAAATCGACTATGAAAAATGTAAAATTGAAGATTGATTATGAGTACGATGTGACAACGCAGTTTTAATTAGAAGAACAGCCGCCCATTGTGCGGGCGGCTGTCTGCTTGGAGTTAAAGTGAATTTATGAGCCCGTGCCATGCCGTATCCTGTTATAACTTGATCAGTTGCTAAAATTCTTTTTTATGATATATAGCTGCGGCAATGAAAAATGAAATGATATATAAGATAACGCCGATCATGAGATATATAATCGGAACATATAAAGAAGGATTTATGTGCAAAAATGACAGCGGTACTTGTTCTGCTACATACCCAACGACACTTTGCAATCCAAAGGTAGCAAAAAGTCCCCCCATTGCACCTCCAATCACGATAGCATCGGATTTTTCCGGGCCTATCATGTAGAGAAGAGGATAAACGATTGCACCGGCAAAGAGAACGATGAACGTTCCAAAAGAGACAATATTAAATATGCTGTCAATCGGTTCATCAGATCCCAGGCTGTATACAAAGAAAACACCATAAGATAGTACGGCTCCGATCACAACAATCAAAAGATAAAAGAAATAGTGACTTTGAACAATATTTGTTCTGCTGACCGGTAAAGTCAGGACATACCTGTCATAGCCAGACTTGCTCTCATACTTTATAACCTCAAGTGCGGGCATGACGACAAACAAAATAATCAGCATAGCAACAAAACGATGCATTGAAGCATCCCCAAAATAAAAAATGACTGCTGATACCAATATGGCCAACCCCGTGTATGCAAAGAAACTCCGATAAACCAAGTAATAGTTAGTCAGTAACAGACCTCTCAATGTTTTCACTCCTCGTTAAAAAGACGCTGATTTCTTCTATGGAAATGGTGTTGGCCGATACGCCATTCGGCAACTTCTGTTGATCCGATACAAGCACACTCCAATAAGATCCATGATTCCTTTTTGCTAGAACGATTTCTTCGTCAAGCTCAGCCAATTGACCTTCATCAACGTCTATAACGGTATAGCTTTCAAGAACCTTATCTTTCTCTTCATTTAATAAAATTTCTCCATCTTTCATAATAACGATATGGCTGGCTATCTTCTCGACATCAGTCATAATGTGCGATGAAAGTAAAATACCGCCGTTGCTTTTATCCACAAAGCTTTTTAATTCATTTAACAGATCATCTCTTGAAGAGGGATCAAGCCCTCCCGTTGCTTCATCCAGGAGTAATAATTTTGCATTATGCGACAAAGCAACAGCTACGGATAACTTCATTGACATGCCGCGCGAGAATGTATTCACTTTTTTGTCCATAGGCAAAGAGAAAGAATGAACCAACCGGTAAAAATGATCTTGGTCCCAAGCACCGAATAGTTTCTTAAATACATGATTCAGCTGCTTTATCGTAAGGTGCGCAGGAAGATTCATCGCATCAAATACGACCCCAATATCTTCTTTGAACTTTATATGTTTATCCAGATTCTCTTTACCAAAGATTTTCACTTTACCTCTATCCTGAGAGATTAATCCTAATATCGTTTTAAATGTTGTTGACTTGCCTGCGCCGTTATCACCGATAAAACCGACAATTGATCCGGCAGGCACATTGAATGTAACATCCTTTAAAACAGCTTTATGGCCAAAAGATTTGCTGATGTTTCTGATTTCTAAAAGGTTTGACATCATTCCACTCCTATCATTGTTGTCAGGACTTTTTTAAGAATTGAACCGGATTATTGCAAAAATGTTGTTATTTTCATATCCAGTCGAGGTATTCATAATGGATCAGGAGTCGGCAAATACAAAAGGGATTTTAAAGTCTTTTTTAATCATAATTTGGATGTGTAATCGATTGATTACGTTTATATAATGGATATTCATGATGAAAATTGCTGGAGGTGATTACTTTCTGATGAGGCATGCACAAAAATAATTTACTAATGATTACATTTATGGATTTTAACCGGAATGCATCTCGTATTATAAAGCAGGTGTTAATCCTTTTCAATATATAAAAGGGGATTTCTTTACAATCGCAAAGAGTATGCATTTCTCATTTCCGCATTAAAAAACCCCTCTGGCTAATAACCAAAGGGGTTAAATATATTATTCCACCGTAACACTCTTCGCAAGGTTGCGCGGTTTATCAACATCACAGCCGCGGTGCAGTGCCGCATAGTAAGCGATCAGCTGCAATGGCACAACAGAAACCAGCGGAGCAAGCGCAGGGTTGACTTCCGGCAGGATGAATCTGTCGTCTGCGTCTTCTAAGCCTTTCAGCGAGATGATGCAAGTGTTGGCGCCGCGGGCTGCGACTTCCTTCACGTTTCCGCGGATGCTCAGGTTGACGTGCTCTTGTGTCGCCAGCGCAAAGACTGGTGTTCCTTCTTCAATCAGAGCGATTGTTCCATGCTTCAGCTCGCCGCCGGCGAAGCCTTCCGCCTGGATGTAAGAAATCTCTTTCAGCTTCAGGGCGCCTTCGACACATACGAAGTAGTCGAGGCCGCGGCCGATGAAGAAAGCGTTTCTTGAAACAGTCAGGTACTCACGCGCGATCATTTCCATTTCGTCCTTCTGGTCGCAGAGGGCTTCCATGGCGTTTGCCGCGATACCTAATTCTTTGACTAAATCAAAACCGATATCAACACCGTTGCGTTCTGCTGCAACGGACGCAAGGATCGCGAGGACGGCAATCTGAGCCGTATACGCTTTTGTTGATGCCACCGCGATCTCAGGGCCTGCGTGCAGAAGCAATGTGTAATCCGCTTCACGGGAAAGCGTTGATCCCGGAACGTTTGTGATCGTCAGCGCTTTGTGACCCAGCGCTTTGACTTGAACAAGCACGGCGCGGCTGTCCGCTGTTTCTCCGCTTTGAGAAAGGAAGATAAAGAGCGGCTTCTTAGACAGAAGCGGCATGTTGTAAGAGAATTCACTCGCTACATGCACTTCAACCGGTACGTTTGCCCACATTTCAATATATTGTTTCCCGACAAGACCGGCATGGTAGCTCGTTCCGCAAGCCACGATATAAATGCGGTCCGCTTCCGCCACGGCGTCAGCGACATCGCCGGCCACGGCCAGTCTGCCGTTTTCGTCCTGATACGTTTGGATGATTTTGCGCATAACAAGCGGCTGCTCATCCGTTTCTTTTAACATGTAGTGAGGGTATGTGCCTTTTTCGATATCACTGGCGTCAAGCTCAGCGATATAAGACGCACGTGTCATGACTTCACCGTCAAGGTTTTTAATCACGGCTTCGTCTTTTGTCACGATCACCATTTCTTTGTCCAAAAGCTCAACGTATTCATTCGTTACTTGAAGCATAGCCATCGCGTCAGATGCCACGACGTTAAACGTATCTCCAAGGCCGATTAACAGAGGGCTTTTGTTTTTTGCAACGTAAATGGTGTCTGTGTTTTCACCGTCAAATAATGCAATTGCGTAAGAGCCTTTTAACAGAGTCAGTGTTTTGCGGAACGCTTCTTCTGTGTTAAGTCCTCCCGCCACAAATTGCTCGATCATTTGAACGACTACTTCAGTGTCCGTGTCGCTTTTCAGTTCAACGTTTTCAAGATATTCGCGCTTCAGCTGAACATAGTTCTCGATCACACCGTTGTGAACAAGTGTAAAGCGGCCGAGTGCGCTTTGATGCGGATGAGCGTTCAGGAAGCTTGGTTCGCCGTGAGTCGCCCAGCGTGTATGGCCGATTCCCGCTTGAGATTCAACCGAGTGATCTACCACTTCACGAAGGTCGGCGATGCGGCCTTTTTCTTTGTACACATGCACGCCCTGCTCATTCGCCACAGCGATACCGGCAGAGTCATAGCCGCGGTACTCAAGCTTCTCTAATCCTTTTAACAAAATCTCTTTCGCATCAAGCTGACCGATGTAACCTACAATTCCACACATATTTTCTTCCTCCTAAAGGTGCAAAAGGAGACGAAGAAAGTCAAATTACAAGGGGACTTTCAATCGTCCCCTCCCACATGTTTTTTTGGAAGATCATGTGATTTCTCTTTGTTCGGAGAGTCGCCCCTCCGGTTTGAAGAAATCCTTACGGCTGTGATCTAAATGAATCAGCCGGGAGGCATCCGCCGAAAATTCGATAACCTCCATCCTCGTCAACTAAGCCGTTTTTCGGGCGCTTAGTTCGGGCGCTGTAATTATAAAAGATGCAAACAATCCCGCCTTTCCTGCAAGTGAAAAACAAAGGCTGAACAAGCTTGATTTTACAGCATGTGCCAAGGACGGTCAATTATTTTTTGCCGCCCCGGCATCATGTTTACTATCATATTATGCTGATCGCACTTGTCTTGTTCGCTCTCTGCTTATAAACTTCGCTACTCCGCTCCCATTTCTGTCCGCACGACATCCACGATTTTTGTGACATATTCGTCACAAAGCTCTTTTGTTCTCGCTTCAGCCATCACGCGGACGAGCGGTTCGGTGCCTGACGGGCGCACTAAAATCCGGCCGTCTCCGTTCATTTCTTTTTCCACTTCAGAAATAACGGCCTTCACCTTAGCGTTTTCTTCTACCTTATATTTATCCGTCACTTTCACGTTCACTAAGAGCTGCGGGAATTTTTTCATTTCATCCGCAAGTTCTGAAAGGGTTTTGCCGGACGCCTTCAGCGTATTCACAAGCATGATCGCGGACAAAAGACCGTCGCCGGTAGTGTTGTAATCAAGGAAAATAAGGTGCCCTGACTGCTCGCCGCCGACATTATAGCCGTCTTTTTTCATCGCTTCTACGACATAGCGGTCGCCGACTGCCGTTTGAACGCTTTTGATTTCTTCTTTTTCAAGCGCTTTGTAGAAACCGAGGTTGCTCATCACAGTCGATACGACGGTATCATCCTTCAGACGGCCTTCTGATTTCAAATACTTCGCGCATATGTACATAATCTGATCACCGTCGACGATGTTTCCTTTTTCATCAACGGCAATGAGGCGGTCGCCGTCTCCGTCAAACGCAAGGCCGATATCGGCGTTTTTTTCTTTGACGAAAGCACTCAGCGCTTCCGGGTGTGTAGACCCGACGCCATCATTAATGTTTAATCCGTTCGGAGACGTCCCCATTGTAGATACGTCAGCATCGAGATCGGCAAAAAGGTGCGTCGCAATGGATGATGTCGCACCATGGGCACAGTCAAGCGCTACATGAATGCCTGTGAAATCTTCGTCCGCCGTCTGCTTTAAAAATTGCAGATACTTTTGAACGCCTTCAAAATAATCGTTCACAAGCCCGAGGTCCGCGCCTGTCGGTCTCGGCAGCTTATCTTCCGGTTCATCCATAAGACGTTCAATCTCGGCCTCCTGCTCATCAGAAAGCTTAAAGCCGTCCCCTCCGAAAAATTTAATTCCGTTATCCTGTACGGGGTTGTGAGAAGCGGAGATCATGACGCCCGCCTCAGCATCCATGGCTTTCGTTAAATAGGATACCCCCGGCGTAGAAATAACGCCGAGGCGCATCACTTCAGCTCCGATCGATAAAAGTCCGGCGACAAGGGCTCCCTCCAGCATATGTCCGGAGATACGTGTATCACGGCCGATCAGCACTTTCGGGCGCTGCTTATCTTTGGTCAGGACATAACCGCCAAAACGCCCAACTTTAAAGGCCAGCTCTGGCGTAAGCTCGCTGTTGGCAACACCTCTTACACCATCTGTTCCAAAATACTTGCCCATTTTGTATCGCTCCTTTTTCATTCTGTTGAAGAAGAATCAGCGCTTGATCCGTCTTCATCCTGGTCTTGATTTTGATCCTGGTTTTGACTTTTATTCTGATCGCTGTCAGTGTCGTCTTCCCGGTTCTTGTTCTTGTCTTTGTCTGCGTCTCCGCTTGTGCCGTTCTTATTGCCGGAATCAGCGGAACCGCCGTTATTTTTATTTGAACTTGAGTTTTTCTTAGAAGTCAGCTTGATCTTAACCGTGTCTTTTGACAGGGACCATGTGACGTTTTGCGGGCCGTTTACTTCAAGCTTTACAGAGTGCTCTCCGTCATCCAAGTCCGAGACATTGGCATACAGTTCAATGTCCGACTTTTTCAGCGCCTTAATGTTGGCGGGAGAGCCTTTGGCCGTAATATTTATCGCCTGCGATTCAGGATCGAGAAACTCAATCTGCTGTGAGCCTCCCAGTCCGACCGTCTTGATTCCGACATTGTCAAAATCCTTTTTGTCTTCACTGTCCACTGTAACATGAAGCGTGATTTTTTCCGGTGATACCTTAGTGACGCCCTTAGGAAGCGGGATATCGGCATTGATATCGGTATCTTTATCAATTTTGCCTAAATCAAGAGATACGCCGTCAATAAATTCAAGTGAATCCAGCACATCCTGCGGGCCGTAAACCGTCACCTCACTCGGATTCGAGTCAATGCTCGCAACGCTCACCCCGTCCGGAAGACTTCCCTTCCTTTCGATTTTGAAAGGAAGCTTTTTGCTCGGACTGGCTACGGGAACCGTCACTTTAATGACTGACGGTTCAACATCAACAGGAAGTGCGTTGCCGTCTTTGTCATAGACGGTCACCTTCACTTCCTTTTCAATGGTCTCATTTGCATTTTCTAGGTTCACGGATGCTTTGACAAGTGAAATGTTATCAATCACATTTTTCGAACCTGTAATCTGCACGTTTTTCGGGCTGATAATCGGCTGCTGAGGGGTGTATCCCTTTTTCATTTTGCTTTTATTGTAGTATTCAACTTCCACGGGAAAACTCTCAGCCGTTTTTTCCTGAATCGTAACCGTCGTGACTGACGGGTTAATGGAGATCGTCAGTCCGTCCGATACGTTTTTCGCCTTCAATTCGACCTTATGAGTCCCGGTCTTCAGCTTATTCATATCGGCGTATATCTCAAAATTCTTTGTCTGTCTCGCCTTTTTCACCGCGCTTGTCGAGCCTTTAATCGTGACATTTACGGTCTGGGGCACGCCGGTGACGACATAGTTCGCTTCATCATAGTATGCTTTTACAGGAATATCAGTAAGCGTAGCCTCGTCAGTCGTTGATGTCGGAAAAAAGGATTCCCCCGGCTTTTTCGGAGTCGGCGCCTGGTTGTTGTTAACCGCAACGTAAAGCAGCAGCGCAAAGAGCAATGCAATGATCTTTACAGCCCAGCGGTTGTTTAAGAATTTATCCATTTTTCTTGCCCCTCCAGTACCAGCGGTTAGAAGAAGTATCTCTGGCGTTCTTCTTAAACTCGGCTTCAAGCATTTCTTTCAGTGCTTCTTCCGTCAATTCTCTGTGAAGGTCTCCGTTTTTGGCCACACTGATGGCGCCCGTCTCTTCAGATACAATAATGGTTAAGCTGTCCGTCACTTCACTGATGCCGACAGCCGCTCTGTGACGCGTCCCCAGCTCCTTTGAAATAAACGGGCTTTCAGAAAGCGGCAGATAACAGGCAGCCGCCGCAATCTCGTTATTTTTCATAATGACCGCTCCATCATGCAGCGGTGTATTCGGTATGAAGATATTAATCAAAAGCTCCGAGCTGACCTGCGCATTTAGCGGGATGCCCGTCTCAATATAATCGCCCATTCCCGTATCGCGCTCAATGGCGATGAGTGCGCCGATGCGGCGTTTCGCCATGTAGCTGATCGATTTTGTAATCGCTTCAATTGTCTTATGCTGCGCTTCCTCCACGGGGGTTCCGCTCCTGGAAAAGAACCGGCCCCGTCCGAGCTGTTCAAGCGCCCGTCTCAGCTCAGGCTGGAATATAATGATGATCGCTAAAAATCCCCATGTTATCGCTTGGTCCATCAGCCACTGAAGCGTGCTGAGTCCCAAATATGAACTGGCCATCCGGACCAATACGATGACGACGATTCCTTTTAAAAGCTGAACCGCCTTCGTCCCGCGTATGACCATGATTAATTTATATATCACATACCAAACAAGGAGAATATCAACGGCATTGCCGAGGTATTGCAAAAATGGGATGTCCTCAAAAGCCATTTCCTCGTCCTCCAAGAATTCAGTCATTTCGTTTTTCTGTTATGAATTGTGCTGCATGAGCAATATGTACATCATATAGCGTGCTCATTATACCACATTTTGATTTCTCAAGTGAAATGAGCCAGAGCGGCGATGCACAAAAAAAGAGTAAAGCGATTATACGCTTTACTCATCTTCACTCGGGTCCAAAGCGCTCACGACGCCCTGGCCCGCCGATTTCAGTTCGTACCAGACCCAGTCAAACAATTGGTTAATCTCTTCAATCTGCCCGGTGACTTGTCCGGCTGAGGCCATGTATTTTTCTCCGTTGACGACGGTCACATTGCCGTCGACTTTTCCTTCAATGAACAGCTTGCCGTTTTTTACTGTGACATCGCCCTTTACGGTCTCGCCTTCAGGGACGGTGACCGTGTGATTCTGCACGACAAGGTTCGGCTGTTTGGACACACTGAAATTGTGGTCATTATGCCAGCTGTTGAAAAAACCGCCGCCCATTAAAATCACAAAAACTGCTGCGGCTGCAATCATCGGATGAGTTTTGATCCATCGTTTTACAGAAGCGCGTTTTTTCTCTTTTGGAAGATTCGCCATAACTTTGGCAGTAAAATCAGCAGGGGCCGTGACATGCGATGTGCTTCGGACGAGTGCTACGGATTTCTCCATTTCATGAAAATGCCGTTTGCAATTCCCGCATGACTGCAAATGTTGTTTTAATACGTTTTCATCTTCAGGAAGGATATCTCCATCAAGATGCTTATGCATAAGCTGCACAATCTGTTCAGGACAGCTCATTTCATCACCCCACTTAAAGATCCCTTAATTGTTTTCTAAGAGCCTCTCTGCCTCTGTGTATCCTTGTCTTGACGGTGCCGACAGGGATATTCAGAATCTCCCCGATTTCAATTAAAGAGAGTTCGTCAATATACTTTAATACAATAACCGTTCTGTACTTGTCAGGCAGCTTTAAAATCTTTTTCTGAATTGTGTCCGACAGCTCCAATGACAATACGGCGTCTTCAGGGAGAACCCCGTCCGCGGCGATCTGCGAATACATCGTCAGCCCTTCTGCTCCCGCTACTTCTGCGTCCAGATAGTAATCAGGCTTTTTCTTGCGGATGCGGTCAATGGTCAGGTTGGTCGCAATTCTGTAAAGCCACGTTGAAAACTTTCTGTTGATATCGAAACTGTCGATATTGACATACGCTCTGATAAAAGCTTCCTGCGCAATATCTTCCGCTTCGTGAACATTGCCGAGCATGCGGTAGCAAAGCTGGTAAATCTTATCTTTATAAAGGTCAACGATTTCTGCAAACGCATTTTGATCGCCTTTTTTGACTTGCTTGATTCTTTTTTTAATCAGGTTTTCCATGTTTTATCTTACCTCTGCCCTTCACCGGTCTGTATCTATACGTTGATTGTTTTAAAAGGTTTCATTTTTTTATTACATTTATTTTACCAAATTTCAGGCAGGGTGTAGATGGAAAATACAGAATATACTGCCTTAACAGCAGCTTAAAAATAGTATATCTGATGAACAATCAGAAATCGAAACAAAATGCTGATAAAAAAAAGACACCTTTATGCCAAAGGTGTCTGAGACTGGGCTAGCTGGATTCGAACCAACGCATGACGGAGTCAAAGTCCGTTGCCTTACCGCTTGGCTATAGCCCAAAAATGGTGGAGGGGGGCAGATTCGAACTGCCGAACCCTGAGGGAGCGGATTTACAGTCCGCCGCGTTTAGCCACTTCGCTACCCCTCCGTATTTTTTTGAAAAACAGTGCCGGCCAGAGGACTTGAACCCCCAACCTACTGATTACAAGTCAGTTGCTCTACCAATTGAGCTAGGCCGGCAAATATGGTGGAGGATGACGGGCTCGAACCGCCGACCCTCTGCTTGTAAGGCAGATGCTCTCCCAGCTGAGCTAATCCTCCATATGACCCGTACGGGATTCGAACCCGTGTTACCGCCGTGAAAGGGCGGTGTCTTAACCGCTTGACCAACGGGCCGTTGTGTCCGCGTCGAGCTGACAAAAGTTATTATATACAGGTTGTACCCCATTTGTAAAGAGAAAAATTATTTTTTTTATTTTCAAACTTTTTTACCCGTTTTTTAACTGAAAAACTCATCCCTCCTCTCTTATTTCATTTATGATGAAAGTATCAAAATATTGAAGGGAATGGACACAGATGATCTTAGTCAGCTCTTGTCTCGGCGGTATCGAATGCAGGTATAACGGCTCTCACGCCGCTTCGGAAAAAATCCGCAGACTCGTAGAAGAAAAGAAAGCTGTTATGGTCTGCCCCGAACTTTTGGGCGGCTTCACCACTCCCCGCGAACCGGCGGAAATCATCGGCGGCACGGGCGAAGACGTGCTGAACGGAACAGCAAGAATCGTAACGGCATCAGGCGAAGACGTTACGGCTTTATATATGGATGGCGCGGAAAAAACGTTAGCATACGCAAAAGAAATAGGCGCCGCAACGGTCATCCTTAAAGAAAACAGTCCGTCCTGCGGCAGCAGCTTTATCTATGACGGCACTTTCTCAGGGAAAAAAATAATCGGAGACGGCATCACTTCCGCTCTTTTAAAACGGGCAGGCTGCCGTGTTCTATCAGAAGATGAATTGGATCAATTATAAAAAAGGAGAGTAGATATCATGGATGTAGCCCTGTCCTTTTATAAACCGGAGCATGCAGACGGACTGAACGGGTTTGTGCTGAGTGAAGAAGATAAAAAGTTCACAGCTCTGCCGATAGATGTACTGCCGCAGGCTCTTGTCATCCGGGATCGCTACCCGACAGTCATTTTAAATGAAGACCGCCCCGTCGGTTTTTTTATTTTACATACCTCAAAAGAAACCATTGCCCCGTATTCGAATAATGTGTCTGCCATTTTGCTGAGTGCGCTGTCCTTACATGCGCCGCATCAGGGAAAAGGTTATGCCAAACAAGCGATGCTGCAGCTCCCCGCTTTTGTCGCAAATTACTTTCCTTGGTGTGATGAAATCGTGCTTGCTGTAAACCATCGCAATCATCGTGCAAAGAACCTGTACCGGTCTTCCGGTTTTATTGATAAAGGTCGTCGCAGGATCGGCCCCATCGGTGAACAGCACATTCTGCATCATTTTTTGTGAAAGCGCTTGATTATCCATCTCATCCCTGCCGATTTTTCTTGAAACATCTATTCAGAAGCCCATATACTTCAAGTATTAACGACTTGGGAGGGTACAATCATGACAGACCGGCTTAACATTCACAGATTGACCACAGAAACCAGAAATCCGCAGACCGCTTCAATCCATCAAGCAGACACGATGGAAATTCTCCGCATCATTAACGAAGAGGATTTCAAAGTGGCTGAAGCCGTTCAGCAGGTGCTGCCCGATATTCAGATTGCCGTTCAATTCGCCCATCAATCATTACGGCGAAACGGCAGGCTGATTTATGCGGGAGCGGGCACAAGCGGCAGACTCGGTGTACTGGATGCGGTTGAATGCCCGCCTACATACAGCGTAAGTCCCGACACCGTCATCGGTCTGATGGCCGGAGGAGCAGACGCCTTTTTGCAAGCGGCTGAAGGTATCGAAGACAGCGAGGAAACCGGCGCTCTCGATCTCAAAACGATCGGGCTTACCGCAGAAGACACCGTGATCGCCATCGCGGCAAGCGGGCGCACGCCGTATGCGGCCGGTGCGCTGAAATACGCAAAAACAATCGGCGCCAAAACCGTCGCGCTCACATGCAATAAACACTCATTGATCAGCACTTATGCCGATCACAGCATTGAAGTCGTCGTCGGCCCCGAAGTGATTACAGGGTCAACACGAATGAAAGCGGCGACGGCACATAAAATGATTCTGAACATGATTTCCACGGCCGTGATGATCAAAAGCGGCAAAGTGTACGAAAATTTAATGGTGGACGTTCATGTCAGCAACGAAAAATTGAAAGAACGCGCAATCGGCATTATCCAAAGCA
This sequence comes from Bacillus sp. FSL K6-2861, assembly GCF_038630725.1. Lineage (NCBI taxonomy): Bacteria > Bacillati > Bacillota > Bacilli > Caryophanales > Bacillaceae > Bacillus > Bacillus sp. FSL K6-2861. The sequence goes on along the minus strand of NZ_CP152037.1, from coordinate 191,572 downwards.
TCACGGGCGTTCCGTACGACAAGGCAAAAGAAACGCTTGAGGCCGCAGGCAGCCATGTCAAAACGGCAATCGTCATGCTGAAGACGAATTCAGACGAAACACAAGCGAAGGCACTGCTCAAAGAAGCAGACGGCTTCATTGACAAAGCCATTGAACAGCACGTTTCAAAAGAAAAAGAACGCTGATCGTTCTTTGGTGAAAAATAATGTGCTTTTATGAGCCCGCGCCGTTTTCATGATCGGCGCAGGCGCTTTTAGGACGCGTTTCAGGCACAGCTCCCCGGGAAAAATCGCACGGAAAAAGGAGGATCTCCATGAGCAAAGAGGCATTTTATCAGTCACTGGCCAAAGACATCCTGGACAATTGCGGCGGTTCATCGAATATTTCAGGCTTTACCCACTGTATGACACGCCTGAGGATTACACCTTTAGATCGGGACAAAACGGATATTGAAGCGCTGAAACGGCTTGACGGGGTAATAGGCGTCGTCGAAGCCGAAACACTGCAAATCATTCTCGGCACGGGTGTCGTCAATCATGTCGCCGACGCTTTCGCAAAACTTATGTCATCCGGAAAAAACATTGATTTAAAAGAAGCCGCCTCACGGAAAAAAGCCGATCTCAACAGAAAAAACACCACACCCATCACACTGTTTCTGAGAAAAATATCAAGCATCTTCATTCCCCTTATTCCCGCACTCATTGCATCAGGTTTAATCACCGGTATTACGAAAGCCGTCATTCAGGCCGGCTGGCTCCCGAAAGAATCCCAAATCGCACTTATTTTAACGGTTATCGGTTCAGGCTTATTCGCTTACCTCGGCGTCCTTGTCGGCATCAATGCGGCGAAGGAATTCGGCGGGACACCTGCGATGGGCGGCCTTGCGGGCATATTGATCCTTAACCCTGAGATCGCCAATATCAGTTTGTTCGGAGAGAATCTGCTCCCTGGCAGGGGAGGATTAATCGGCGTTCTTTTCGCTGCGGTTTTTATCGCTTATACCGAACGGTTTATCAGAAAGTACGTCCATCAATCCATCGACATTATCGTCACGCCTACATTGTCTTTACTTATCACCGGGCTGGTGACATATGTCGTTTTTATCCCTGCAGGCGGTTTTATTTCTGATCTGATTACATCAGGTTTATTGTCGCTGCTGAATGTCGGGGGAGTGCTCTCAGGGTTTGTACTGGGAGCCGCCTTCCTGCCGCTTGTCGTCACCGGCCTGCATCAGGGCTTGACTCCCGTACATTTGGAATTAATCCGATCAATCGGAGATGACCCGCTTCTTCCGATTCTCGCGATGGGAGGCGCGGGTCAAGTAGGGGCGGCCTTCGCCATCTTTATGAAAACAAAAAAAGCCTCATTGAAAAGAGCGATCGGCGGAGGACTTCCATCCGGTCTGCTCGGAATCGGAGAGCCGCTCATCTTCGGCGTCACGCTCCCGCTCGGCCGGCCGTTTTTGACGGCGTGTTTAGGGGCGGGAATCGGCGGCGCCTTTCAAGCCCATTTTCAGGTGGCTACTTTTTCAATCGGTGTCTCCGGCCTTCCGCTCTCGTTTCTCGTACAGCCGGCTCAAATCGTTTTGTATATCATCGGTCTCTTCATCTCTTACGCGGCGGGCTTTGTCTTCACTTATGCGTTCGGATTTAAGGATGACATGGCTGCTGAATTTGAATAAACCGGGAGGGATCAGAATATGAAAACACTGACAGCCGCCATACTCACAATGGTCATCAGCCTCTCTTTTCTGCCGCAGCACAAAGCCGAAGCCCAATCCAAATTATACGACGCAGCAAAGCTCAGAAAGGTTGATCAAATGATTGAAAAAGACATTGCAGCAGGATTCCCCGGAGCCGTCCTCGTCGTCGTAAAGGACGGACGGGTGATCAAAAAGAAAGCATACGGCTACAGCAAAAAATATGACGGGAACACCCTTTTATCCCGTCCGAAAAAAATGAAAACATCAACCATGTTTGATCTAGCTTCCAATACAAAAATGTACGCGGCGAATTTTGCATTACAGCGACTCGTCAGCCAGGGAAAGCTTGATGTGTATCAAAAAGTCTCGTCTTACCTTCCTGATTTCAAAGACAGAAAAAGCGATCCGATTCAAGAAAAAGACCGCATTCGCGTCATCGATGTGCTCCAGCATCAATCCGGTCTGCCGGCAAGCTTTTATTTCTATCAGCTGGACACCGCAGGCCCTTTGTATTCACAAGAACGGGATAAAACGATCCGTTTTCTCACTCAAATCCCGCTTGCATACAAACCGGGAACAAAACACGTATACAGCGATATCGGTTACATGCTTCTCGGCTGCATCATTGAAAACATAACCGGAAAAACCCTTGATGCCTATGCGGAACAAGAACTGTACAAACCGCTGAAACTGACGCACACACTGTTCAATCCGCTGCAAAAAGGCTTTAAAGAAAAATCATTCGCAGCTACTGAACGTTTAGGCAACACACGTGACGGAGTCATCCATTTTCCTCACATCAGGACGTATACGCTGCAGGGGGAAGTTCACGATGAAAAAGCATTTTACTCAATGGGAGGGGTGTCCGGCCACGCCGGGCTGTTTTCCAGAGCTGATGACATGGCCGTCCTTCTTCAAGTCATGCTGAACGGCGGCAGTTATAAACACGTTTCTCTCTTCAATAAAAGAACGGCCGATTTGTTCACAACGGCGGCATCCTCTGATCCGACTTTCACTCTCGGCTGGCGGAAAAACGGCAGCCCGAATATGGAGTGGATGTTCGGCCCTTATGCAAGCAGGCAGGCATACGGCCATACGGGATGGACCGGCACAGTCACGCTTATTGATCCCGCTTATAAGCTGGGGATCGCACTTTTGACCAATAAAAAGCATTCCCCCGTCGTCAGTCCCGGTGAAAACCCGAATGTTTTTGAAGGGGATCTTTTTCCGACCGGAAGCTACGGCAGCATCATAAAAACGATTTATGAAGCCATTGAATGACAACCCATGTCTTTTGTCCAAACTATGACGGCAGGAGGGCACCATCATGAAACTTGTTATCTCAGCTGTATTACTGTTGTTCATTGTTTTCGGCACGCATCATGTATCGACAAAACCGGACATTCCGTCACAGGCGGAACAAGCGGTATCCCGTATGACATTAGATGAAAAATTAGGGCAGATGCTCATGCCTGATTTTCGCAATTGGCAAAAAAAGGGGCAGTCATCACCTGAGGCTCTTACCCAAATGAATAAAGAAGTCGCAGGGCTTATTCAAAAGTACCGGTTCGGCGGCGTTATTTTATTTTCAGAAAATGTAAAAAACACTGAACAAACGGTACGCCTGACAGATGCCTTTCAAAAGGCGAGCCCTGACATTCCGCTATTATTAAGCATTGATCAGGAGGGCGGCATCGTAACTAGACTTGGTGAGGGCACTCATTTCCCAGGCAATATGGCGCTCGGAGCCGCTAGAAAAACAGCCTACGCGTCCCAGACCGGCGCCATTATCGGGAAAGAACTGAAAGCACTGGGCATTAATACGAACTTCGCTCCCGTTCTCGATATCAATAATAATCCCGGAAATCCTGTCATCGGCGTCAGGTCCTTCAGTTCAGACCGAGATCTGACAGCTTCACTCGGTCTTGCCTCAATGAAGGCTCAGCAAAAGCAGGATGTCGCTGCCGCCGTCAAACATTTCCCGGGACACGGCGACACGGATGTCGACAGCCACTACGGCCTTCCGCTTGTCACCCACAATCAAGAAAGGCTGCGTCAGATTGAACTTTATCCGTTCCGGAAGGCCATTCAGGCCGGAGCTGATATGATCATGACAGCCCATGTGCAATTTCCCGCGTTTGACGATACAACCTATAAAAGCAAGCTGGACGGTTCAGACATCCTCGTACCCGCCACGCTCTCGAAAAAAGTGATGACTCATCTTCTCCGTGAGGAAATGGGCTTTAACGGCGTCATCGTCACGGATGCATTAAATATGAAAGCCATTGCCGATCATTTCGGCCAGGAAGAGGCGGTCGTCATGGCCGTAAAAGCAGGCGTCGATATTGCCCTGATGCCGGCCCAAGTGACATCGCTGCAAACGGAAAACCGCTTTGCCCGGGTTCATTCCGCTTTAAAAAAGGCGGTACAAAAAGGGGATATTCCGCTGCAGCAAATTAACAAATCGGCGGAACGCATCATTTCCCTGAAAATAAAACGAGGGATATATCCCGCACCGAAAGAGACAAATCTGAAAAAGAAGATTGCAAAAGCAAAGAAAACCGTCGGCAGCAAAAATCACCTGAAAGCTGAAAAACAAATCGCGGAAAGGTCCGTCACCGTCTTACAAAACAAAAACCGCACCCTCCCATTCAAACCGAAAAAGAACAGCCGCGTTCTCATTGCCGCTCCATATGAAGATCAAACAGCGTCAATGGAACAAACCATTCGGCAGCTCATCAAAAAGAAAAAAATCCGGCCGGTAACCATCAGTAAAATGAACTTCGCCGAGCGTACATTTCATGATGAACACAAAAAGCAGATATCTGACGCTGATTACGTGATTACAGGCTCATATGTTGTGAAAAATGATCCTGTCGTAAACGACGGCGTGATTGACGATTCCGTCACAGATCCCGGCAAGTGGACGACTGCATTTCCGCGGGCCGTCATGAAAGCCGCACAATCGAACCAAAAACCCTTTGTGCTGATGAGCCTGCGTAATCCATATGACGCTGCGAACTTTGAAGAAGCTGAAGCCCTTATCGCAGTCTACGGCTTTAAAGGATATACAGACGGACAATTTCTCCAGCCAAACATTCCGGCAGGCGTTGAAGCGATATTCGGACAGACAACACCGCAAGGCAGGCTGCCCGCTGACATTCCTTCCGTCACGCATCCGGGAACGACACTGTATCCTTATGGTTTCGGTATCAATCTGAAGACCGGAAAACCGCTTTAAACAGGAGGGCTGATTATGAAAACACATACGGCTGCGCTTCTTGCCGGATTAGTCGTCATCAGTGCTATGACGGCAGTCTCGGCGGCTTCTGACAGAAACCTTCATACCGCCAAGAAACCAAGCATCCAAACAGGCATCGACCGCCTGCTGAAAGATTATAAACAGGAACTGAAGGGAAAAAGGGTCGGGCTGATCACCAACCCGACCGGTGTGAACGCGTCATTGAAAAGCAGCGTTGACGTGCTGCATGAGGCGCCAGACATCCACTTGACGGCATTATTCGGACCGGAGCACGGTGTCCGCGGCGATGCTCAGGCCGGAGACAAAGTCACATCCTATATAGACGAAAAAACAGGGCTTCCCGTCTACAGCCTATACGGGGAAACGAGGAAACCGACGCCTGACATGCTGAAAGATACAGATGTACTGATTTTCGATATTCAGGATGTCGGAACGCGATACTACACCTACATTTATACAATGGCCTATGCCATGGAAGCGGCAAAAGAAAAAGGCATACCTTTTTATGTATTGGACCGGCCGAATCCGCAAGGCGGACGAAATCCGGACGGCCCGGTTCTTGAACCGGATTACGCTTCATTTGTCGGACTGTATCCGATCCCGCTGAAGCACGGCATGACGATCGGTGAGCTTGCTCTTTTATTCAATAAAGAGTTTCATATTGGCGCCGACCTCACCGTCGTAAAAATGAAGCGCTGGAAGCGGACGATGACGATTGAAGATACCGGTCTGCCGTTCGTCCTCCCTTCGCCTAATATCCCGACCCCGGATAGCATATTCGCATATTCGGCGACAGGACTAATCGAAGGTACAAACGTATCCGAAGGAAGGGGCACGACAAAGCCGTTTGAACTGATCGGCGCGCCTTATATGAAAAGCACCGAGCTCGAAGAACGCCTGAACAGTCTCAAGCTTCCGGGCGTCACCTTCAGAGCCGCATCATTTATCCCCAGCTTCTCCAAGCACCAGGGCAAGCTGTGCCACGGCGTACAAGTCTACGTAACAAACAGAAACACATTTGAAGCGGCAAAAACAGGGCTTTCCATTCTGAAAACCATGCATGACTTATATCCGAATGACTTTTCATTCTTGCCGACAGGCTCTTTTGACAAGTTGATCGGTAACGGCTGGGTACGCAAAAAAATAGAAAAAGGCACTTCCATTGAAGACATCACCGGCACATATCAACGCCGGCTGGACCAATTCAAAACTCTAAGAAAACAATACCTCATATACTGACAACATTCGTGTTACACGTGTAACATTTTGACGCATTTCACATTTCCGCTTTTTATAGGAAAACATTCATTTATTTGGTACAATTTAAATGATAACAGTTATCATTTAAATGAATGTTTCCTAAAAGGTGGTTTCTCATGAAAAACACATTATTCTTTCAGCCCATTGATATCATCTCCGTAAAAAAAACAGCCGACCTTCTGTCAGAGCATCAGCTCACTGATTCCCCCGTATTGATCTTTCATGTGAAAGGCGAGGGACAAATTGATATCGGAACAGACAGCTTTCCGCTGCAGAAGGAAACGCTCTACATCTGTCCTTGTGATGAGACATTCAATATTGCCCCTATACCGTCAGGCGGCATCCATTTGTATATCGTCAGACTCCGTGTTTTCTCCTATTCATCAGATGATGAAGCGATGCTTCCGGATAACGGGGAAGACATCTTCCACGGACTTCAGCAAATGAATTTACAAACGGTTGATCATTTGACAAGCCGGCTTCAGTCACTTTCTGAAAATGCGCGATCGGCGGATGGATTGCAGAAAATGAAATATACAGCCGACTTTCAGCAGCTGATGTACGACCTTTATGCCGCAAAAGTATGCCATCAAAATAATACGAAAGCGGCGATCGAACAGACAAAACAATTCATACATGCTCAGTCCGACACAAAAATCACGCTCACCCAGCTCGCTCATATGGCGGGAATCAGTCCCAAGCATTACAGTGAAACCTTTAAAAAACTATACGGGCAGAGCGTAACTGAATATATCACAGACATCCGCATAACCAATGCGAAAAAACTGATGGCCAAGGCAAACTGCAAACTGCGGGAAATCGCTCATCAAATCGGCTACCAAGATGAATTTTATTTCAGCCGCATCTTTAAAAAACATACCGGCAGCTCACCCACAAGCTATATGAAAAAAAGGCGCACAAAAATGGCCGCGTACGGAAAAGAAACGATGGGGCATCTGATTCCTCTGCATCACGTGCCTTATGCTGCGGCGCTGCACCCGAAATGGACGGCCTATTATTACAAACAATTCTCTTCCGATATTCCGGTTCACCTGAGTGCTTACCGCTATAATGCAAATTGGGAAGAGAACCTGCACACGCTTTCCCAAGCTGCCCCGGACATCATTTTCAGTCTTGATTCTGTCAGTGAAGAAGAAAAACAGCGCCTGAATGACATCACTGACGTTTTTTACCTTCCGGCTCAAGAGAATTGGAGAGACCAGTTTCTTCGCACAGCCGCATATTTGAATGAAGAGCAGGAAGCGCGGCACTGGCTTAAAGCTTATCAAAGTCTCGCCCATTCAGCGAAAGATGCTCTTAAACACGTGCGGCATCAGCGGTTCTTATTTGTCCGTGTATATAAAGAAAATATGTACATCGCCCATAACAACAGCATTGAGGATGTCTTCTTCGGTGATTTAGGCTTTGCCTCCGCAAAACCGGAATCTTTTGCTCCTGACGAAAAGATTTCCTTGGACATGCTGGCGGATTGCCAGGCTGACTGCATCATGCTTTTCACTTGTAAAGAACCGGAAACGCTTCGTTATTTTCAGCGGATTCAGCAGACCGGGATATGGCAGAACCTTAGAGCCGTCAGCAATAAACGCGTGTTTCCCATTTCATCTGACCCGTGGATTGAATATTCTCCAAGCGGACATCAGCGGATGATCGAGCAAAGCATTTCCATTTTTTCCGAAGATCGTCCATGGTAATGCCGGAAATTATCCATGGTCTTATCCCTGTTCATTCTCTATAATTCCAATTGATAATAGTTATCAATTGAACAGGAGGAACAATAGATGAAGAAATTGGCATTCGCTTTCATGATTTTGCTTTTGGCTTTCACGGCCGCGGCTTGCGGAAGCTCAGAAACATCTGATACAGCAAGTAAAGGAAAGGACGCTTCTTCAGATAAAAAGAAAATCGAATATCTCGGAAAAACATATGAAGTCAAAGCGCCGACTGACAAAATCGCCATTACAGGCAGCGTAGAATCAATGGAAGACGCCAAATTGCTTGACGTTCATCCGGCAGGGGCAATTTCTTTCTCCGGCAAATTCCCGGAACTGTTTAAAGATATTACAGATAAATCCGTATCTACGGGAGAAAAAATGCAGCCGAATATGGAAAAAATTCTTGAGCTGCAGCCGGACGTCATTCTGGCATCAACCAAATTCCCGGAAAAAACGTTGAAAAAATTGAGCGGCACCGCTGAAACGATCCCTGTCTCTCATATCTCATCAAACTGGAAAGAAAACATGATGCTGCTCGCCCAGCTTACAGATAAAGAGAAAAAAGCGAAAAAAATCATCGCAGATTACGAACAGGACCTGAAAAAGACAAAAACAAAGATCAACAGCAAAGCGAAACAGTCAAACGCGCTGGTCATCAGAATCAGACAAGGCAATATTTATATTTATCCTGAACAAGTATATTTCAACTCCACGCTTTACGGTGATTTAGGCCTGAAGGCGCCGGACGAAGTCAAAGCGGCGAAAGCGCAGGAACTGATTTCTCTTGAAAAATTAAGCGAAATGAACCCTGACCATATCTTCGTACAATTCTCTGATGACGAAAACGCAGATAAGCCGGACGCTTTGAAAGACTTAGAGAAAAATCCGATCTGGAAGAGCCTGAAGGCAGTCAAAAAAGACCATGTATACGTCAATACGATTGATCCGTTAGCCCAAGGCGGAACCGCATGGAGTAAAATCAGCTTCTTACAGGTTGCGGCTGACAAATTGACTCAAGACTAATAAAGAGTAGGTTTTTCACATGTATGCAAAACGGCGGACACACATGATTATCATTGCTTCACCGATTGCCATTGTTCTGTCACTGCTGCTTTCCGTTTTATACGGCGCAAAGCAGCTTGACATCCATACCGTGTTCTCCGCATTGCTGCACTTTAATCCGGAGAATACCGACCATCAGATCATATGGCATTCAAGAATCCCGAGGGCTGCCGGCGCTATGTTTATCGGCGCCGCCCTTGCTGTTTCCGGAGCGCTCATGCAGGGAATCACACGGAACTATCTGGCCTCGCCTTCGATCATGGGTGTGTCGGACGGCTCCGCTTTTATCATCACCCTTTGCATGGTATTGCTCCCTCAATCGACATCCATTGAAATGATCATATATTCGTTTATCGGTTCCGCATTCGGCGCCGCTCTTGTTTTCGGGCTGGCCTCCATTCTTCCCGGCGGTTTTACCCCGGTGCAGCTTGCCATCATCGGAACGGTGACCAGTATGCTTCTCAGCAGTCTGTCGGCTGCGCTTTCGATTTATTTTCAAATTTCGCAGGATCTCAGTTTTTGGTACAGTGCGAGACTGCATCAAATGAACCCTGATTTTTTGAAACTGGCCGTCCCGTTTTTTGCGATCGGAATCATCACGGCCATGATTCTCAGCAAAAAGGTCACTGCCGTATCATTAGGAGACGACATTTCAAAAAGTCTGGGACAGCAGAAAAGAACCATCAAACTCATGGCGATGGCGGCCGTTGTCATATTGACCGGAAGCTCGGTGGCACTCGCCGGAAAAATTGCCTTTGTCGGTTTGGTCGTTCCGCACATCACACGTTTTCTCGTCGGATCGGACTACAGCAGGCTGATCCCATGCGCGTGCATCATCGGCGGCGTCTTCCTGACCCTTTGCGACCTTGCCAGCCGATTCATCAATTATCCGTTTGAGACGCCTATTGAAGTTGTCACTTCTATCATCGGTGTTCCTTTCTTTCTTTATTTGATTAAAAGAAAAGGAGGGGATCAGCGTGGTGCGTAAAATGGCCGGAATTTATATCATTCTGATTGCTCTCATATTGCTCGTAAGCTATTTCAGCATGACAAGCGGTTCTTTTTCCGCAAAGCCGGGTGAACTGCTCAGTACCCTTTTCCGCATCCATCCGAATCCGCAATATGACATTTTGCTGTTTCAGCTGAGGCTGCCGCGCATTGTCATGGCTGCTGCCATCGGGCTCGGATTGGGGATAGCCGGAGCCGTTATTCAGGCCATTACCAAAAACGGTCTTGCCGATCCCGGTATTTTGGGCATTAATGCAGGAGCCGGAGCCGGAATCGTCACGTTTATGCTTCTGTTTCAGGGACAATCTGAAGCGACGGCACTTGCCTCTGCGATGGGTATGCCTGTCTTCGGCCTCATCGGAGGATTGATGGCGGCCGTGCTGATCTATATTTTCGCCTGGCACCGGGGGCATCTGGAATCGGGCAGAATTATTCTCGTTGGGATCGCCATGAATTCCGGATTCAGCGCGCTGTCTTTATTTCTTTCATTAAAAATGGACCCGCAGGATTATGAGATGGCGATGGTTTGGAAAAACGGCAGCATCTGGTCGGCAAACTGGATGACCATTACGGCGATCCTTCCGTGGCTGATCGTGTTCATTCCTCTGCTTATGGCGAAAACGTCATTGCTGGATACCATTCGTTTCGATGAGGACACGGTGAAAAGCCTCGGTGTTTCAACCAATAAAGAAAAAACGATTTTACTCATTGCCTGCATCGCTTTGATCAGCGCATGTGTAACCGCAGCGGGCAGCATGGCATTTGTCGGACTGATCGCGCCCCATATTTCCCGCAGGCTCGCCGGGATTGAGCACAGATACTCATTACCGGTCAGCGGATTGGTCGGTATGCTCCTCGTCATATCCGCCGACTTTGCGGGCAAATTGTTCTTTCAGCCTTCAGAAGTGCCGGCGGGAATTATTCTTGCGATTCTCGGCGTTCCTTATTTCTTTTTTCTTCTGTTTAAGCAAAAGAAGGGGCTGGATGCATGAGAGGCACCCTTACAGAACACCGGATAAACGGAAAGGAATGCACTGTGTATCTTCCTCCCCCCTATTCGGTTCAAACAGGGGCTTTACCCTGTGTGTACGTACTGGATGGGGGTTCTTTGTTTTTAGAACAGAGGGATAAACTTGAATCCCAATTTGCGAACGGAACACTTCCCGAATTGATTTTCATCGGCATCAAACCGGCTGACAGGCTCGATGAGTACACGCCGTGGCCCGCGCCTTCCCTGACCCCTGCGTTTCATGATTTCGGCGGCAAAGGGAGGCTCTTTCTCGAGGAGCTGACAAATGTCATCATTCCTACTGTTGAAGATATGCATCACATTTCTGCACATCCGGAAACGAGAGGACTGATCGGCGCGTCATTAGGCGGACTGTTTTCGATATACGCGATGCTCCAAAAGCCTGAAACATTCGGCAGAATCGGTTGTATTTCCGGTTCCTTCTGGTATGAAAAATCAGCAGATTATGTCCGCTCCGCATCTTTGCGTCCGGCACGGCGGCGTATCTATATGTCTGTCGGCAGCCGCGAAGCTGAGCATAAAAACAACATCCAAAACAACATGATCCGACAAAATAAAGACGTGCATGAAAGCCTGAGGCAAAAAGGCTTTTCTCAATCTCAGCTCTCTTTCACTGTTGAAGAAGGCGCCGTGCACCATCAAGAAGCATTCAAACGACAATTCAATGCAGCACTAAGCTGGCTGTACGGAAAAAACCGCTCACGTAGCTGAGCGGTTTTTTTCATACTTCATCACGACCGGCTTAAGTTCAAAGCGTCTCAGCAAATAGCCGAACAAAGCAGCAAGGATTTGCTGAAAAAGCATCCCGATGACAACCGGAACCGCCACTTGAGACGGAAAAAAAGAAACGGCGAGAACGGCTCCGGCGCTGATATTGCGCATGCCCCCCGTATAAATCAGAGACACAATTTCATCCTGGCTCCGCTTCATCAGCCTTCCGATCAGCCATGCCACGGCATAACCCGTCATGGCAATAAAAAATACCATGCCTGCGATGCCCGCAAATTTGATATCCACGTGCGTGACATACGGCGCGATTTCCGAACTGTTAATGGCAATGACAATCATCAGACAGATTTTTGAAAAAGGAGACAGCGACCGGCTTATTGCCTGAGTCCTTACCGGCGGGGAAAACTGGTTGACTATCATCCCTGCGATGGATGGAATCACCACCATCTCCGCCAGCCCTTTCATCATTCCCCACACATCCATCTGAACATTCGCCCCGGCCAGGACAGACAGGCTTAACGGTACGATAAAAGGAGAAAGCACGGTATCAACCAGGATAATAGACAGCGTCAATCCGACATTCCCCTTATACATCGCAGCCCAAATCAAACTCGTAATTCCGGTCGGAATCACCACACCCATAATCAGCCCCGTCACAGTTAAAGGGTCACCGCTGAAAATCAGATGGCCGCTTCCCCATGCAAAAACAGGCATGAAAATATGCAGAACAAACAATGCCATGATCATCGGGAGCGGCTTCTCGATACTGCGCTTCAGCGAATGAAAATTGGCACTCAGACTGCCCGTAAATGTAATAAATGCAAATATCCACGGCACAGCGCCGGCCATCCAGCTGATATGCTGAGATAACAGCACACCCGCCGCCACACTTGACGGAGTCAAAAGCGGCATGATTCTCCCCAACACTTGGTTCAACTTCTGTAGCCACATCATATGCAAGTCTCCTATATACGGTTTTCAAATCTCATTCATTATAACAATGCAAACCCACAAATTTAACCGAAAAAAAGCCCGGATATATTCATCCGGACTTCACAAATTCTATGCCATTTGTTTCATTAAATCTCGGCTTTTCTGATTTAATCCCTTTAATTCAGCCTCAATTCCGTATTCTTTACATTTGGCGACAATTTTCTCAAGAGCCGCCGCTCCCGAATCATCCCACACGTGGGCATCGGTCAAATCAATGACAATCCGCTTCACGCCTTCATCATAAACGATGGCATTCATCAGTTCAGACACGGAAGCAAAAAAGATCTGTCCCGTTACCTTATAAGTTCTGACATCTTTCTGTTCGGAATGTGACACAATCTTCAGCTTAGAAATTTTCGCCGTAAAAAAGATCGCGCTTAGCAGCACACCCGCGAAGACACCCTTTGATAAATCATTTGTCAGGACGACCGTCACGACGGTAATAACCATAACGATCGAATCAGTAAGGGGCGCTTTCCGTAAACCTTTAATCGATGACCAGTCGAACGTGCCGATGGACACCATAACCATCACGGCCACCAGCGCAGCCATCGGAATTTTCACGACGATACCGCTTAATACGGCAATTAAAAACATTAAAAACGCTCCGGCCGTAAAAGCCGATAACCGGCCGCGTCCGCCGGCTTTCGTATTAATGACAGACTGGCCGATCATGGCGCATCCGGCCATGCCTCCGAAAAATCCGTTCACAATATTGGCGATGCCTTGTCCGCGGCTTTCTTTGTTCTTATCACTATCCGTATCCGTCATTTCATCAATGATCTGGGCTGTCAGCAATGACTCGAGCAATCCGACGAAAGCAAGCGCCAGAGAATACGGGAAAATAATCCGCAATGTCTCAAACGTCCACGGAACATCCGGTATCAAGAAATGCGGAAGTGAACTTGTAATCCCGCCCATATCACCGACCGTGCGGACATCCGCATGGAAGACCACCGCAATGATCGTCATGACAATAATCGCCACCAGCGGAGACGGCACAGCCGTCGTAACCTTCGGCAATAGATATATGATAGCCAGTGATCCGGCAAGCATGGCGTACATGACCCATGAGGCTCCTTTGAACTGGGGCAGCTGCGCAGAAAAAATCAAGATCGCCAAAGCATTCACAAATCCGATCATGACCGAACGCGGAATAAATTTCATCAATTTCGCTATCTTACTGACACCAAGAATAAATTGAATAATACCTGTCAAAATGGTTGCCGCAAACAAATACTGCAGCCCGTAATCAGCCACCAATGTCACCATGACAACCGCCATTGAACCCGTAGCGGCTGATATCATTCCCGGTCTGCCGCCGAAGATAGAAATAATAATCGCGATACAAAATGATGCATAAAGGCCGACCATCGGATCGACACCTGCAATAATTGAAAATCCGATCGCCTCGGGGATCAGAGCGAGGGCAACCAGAATACCGGCCAGAATGTCTTTACGGACATTCCCGAACCATTGCTGCTGTAACGTATAATCTTTCAAATGATAACGACTCCTTTTCACTATAAAAATCCGCACCCTATCAGTTGGAAACATTGATTTTCATCTGGGGAATATGAGGCAATCTTACGGGGAAAAAGAGGACACGCTCAGAGTATAATGTCGTTGAGGAAAGGAATTGTTAACAAAGAGTATCATATTAAACTTTAAAGAAATGTGCAAGCCGTATAAATAAGAAAAGAAAACGGCCCTCACTGGAGCCGTTTCCGCTTTTATAAAAGTTCCGGATCAGACACAAGAATCGTTTTTATTGCGCTGATATCCTTTCTTTCTTTTGTCACCGGGTCGATGCCCATGAGATGATCAATGGCTTCTTCATAATTCTTCAGTTCCGTCTTTTCCGTAATAAGATCATAGAGCTGCGGAAGGTCGGACGCGCATGCTAACGCGGCTTCCATGATCTGGCGGGCTTCACCTGTGCCTACAATCGTCACGCCGTTTGACAGCAGCTGGTACGGCCTGACCGTCATCTCATACGTATCATCAAAGCCCATCGGCACGATTCTGCCTCCCTTTTCAATAAAAGGATAAGCCCAATCAAGCTGATTGCCGATTGCGTCAAAAATCACATCAAATTTTCTTCCTTGATTAATCCGTTTCACTTCATCCACGGTTAATGCTTCAGGGTGGTAGACATAATCCGATATCCGGCTCGCCGCCTCGCTTCGGAAACTGCCTATTTCAGTCGCAACCGTCAATCGCGCCAGTTTTTTCACCATCATTTGCACAAGCAGTCCGATCGGTCCCGACCCCAAAACCAAGACCGAGTCCTCCGGCTGAATCGAAGCCTTGTCCACAACATTCAGCACACAGGAGAGAGGCTCAACCAATGTGGCCCGCTCCCATTCCATTGAATCCGGAATTCTGTACATGAACCTGTCTTCCCCCACGTAATATTCCGCAAACGTTCCGTGCGCCCCGATTCCGAGCTGCCAATCCTCGAAGGTTTCGCAATAACACGTCAGCCCTCTCCGGCAATAATGACATTTCCCGCAAAACTGCGTAGGATCTATCACGACCCGGTCTCCGACTTTTACATTTGTCACGTCCGGTCCGATTTCCACGACCGCTCCCACCGATTCATGCCCCATAATCATATGATGGGTTGCATTCATTTTTCCTTTCAGCACATTTAAGTCCGTTCCGCAGATACCGGTGCCGAAAATTTTCACTTTCACATCATTGGATTTCCGAATTTGAGGCTCGTCCACTTCTTGATATTCAAGCTTGTCATTAGGAGTCCAGACCAACGCCTTCATATTTCTCTTCCTTTCTGCCCCAGCGGATTTGGTCTAACAATGTTTGATGAAGCTCCTTCGTTGATGCCGCAATACACGATTGCTGATTCTGATAACTTAAATCTGTCAGAAGTGTTTCGTCCAAGGACCGGCCGTATGCATCCGTAATAATCACTCCCGCTTTCTTCGCCAAAAAGACGCTTGCGGCAATATCATAAGGAAATAAATGCAGCACCTCTCCGTTCCCGACCTGCTGAAAATCTGAAAGCAGCTTCGGATCATCTTTCAGCAGACGATTGCCGATATCCACATAAGCATCCATCTGCCCCGTAATAATTCGTGAAATCGAATAAGAAGCGCTGTTGAAAACAAAAACCCCGCCGTTATTGGCCGACTGATCAATCAGATGGCCGTATGCGTCCGTCATCAGCTGCGCCGGATGCCCGTTAAATTCAAGGCTCCAAAACATATTTTTAATATCCCGCACTCCGCTCAAATTCGGCAATTCTCCATGATACCCTTCAAAATGAATGGCATCGCTGTATATATCACCGTACATATAAGCGCCTGATTTCAATTCAAGTAAAAAAGCAAATTCGATATCCTTAATCTTTGCGTTTGGCCTATATGAAGCAAGCGCAATCGAAATACACGACATTTCAAGCCCCGCGGCGGCCGGGCGCGTTCCGTCTATCGGATCTACAATTAAAATATATTGCGGATCTTCTCCAATCAGCTTCAGGCCGCCATCCTCCGTGTAAAAAGCAACCGGATGGCCCTTTTCTTGAATATAATCCAGCACCGCCTCCTCAGCAGCGGCGTCTATGTTAAATTGGGCGTCGCCTCCCGGAGAATAGCCGTTTACGAGCCGGTTTTTCAGCGTGCCTTTTTGATTTTTCACCTTTTGATAAACAAATTGTCCAAGCTCAATGATATAGTCTCTCACTTGATTTCCTCCAATAGCTTGCGAAGTCTGTAGCAGAGCACTTCGGCTTCACTAAGTGTTATGGTTAAAGGCGGACGGATTTTAAATACATTTCCGAATCCGTAACGGGATGTCCGGAGAATCAGCCCGTAATCCATTGCCCGTTTTGCAATATAATTGGTCAGCTCCACATCCGGTTCATTGTTCTCTTTAACAATCTCCACACCGATCATAAGACCGACGCCTCTTACCTCAGAAATAAAAGCGAAATCCTCTTTCATCGTTTCTAAGCGATCCTTAATATAATGACCGACCGTCGTTACATTTTCCAAAAATCCCGGACGCTGCATGATATCTATGGTTTTACAAGCGGCAGCGGCGGCCATCACATTTGAGCCGTATGTGAAGGAGTGCGTATACCCCGGAAGCCCGGTATACTTGTCCTCCGTCAGAGTGGCGGCGACTTGAAAGCCTGTGCCCCCGAGCCCTTTTGCTACCGTCATCATATTAGGTTTCACATCGAAGTGGTCCGCGGCAAACATTTTACCCGTCCGTCCGAACCCGGTCTGAATTTCATCAAAAATCAGAGCGATATCATGTTCATCACAAAGCTTTCTCAGCTGTTTAAAATACTCTTTAGGCGGAACGACGTTTCCACCGTTTCCGGATATCGGTTCAATAATCATGGCGGCAATTTTCCCATTGCTCGCATACTCAATAAAATCATTAATTCTTTCTACGCACAGCATACCGCATGAATCAGGTTTCTGATTATAAAAACAGCGGCTGCAATAGGGATCGGGGACTTGCAGGCCAAAAGAAATTTGCGGCGGAAAAGGTTCTTTTCTGAATGAGTTGCCGGACAAAGCGGAAGTCATATACGTTTGTCCGAGGTGGCTTCGAAATAAGGAGATGACATCGGTTTTTCCGGAGTAATACTGAGCCATTTTAATAGCTCCTTCATTTGCACCGGAACCGCTGCTGACTTTAGGGTGTACTTTTGTGAGATTATCGGGGGCGATTTCTACTAGTTTTTCTGCCAGTTTATTTACGGCGTCTGTTTGAAAAGATGATGTTACATGGATGAGCTTATCGGCTTGTTCTTTAACCGTATCAATGACCTCTTTGTTACCGTATCCTAAATTCAAGTTAAACGTGGCAGAGGCGCAATCAATGTACTCATTTCCCTCTTGATCGTACAGGTAAATCCCTTCTCCGCGCTCCATTACTACATCGTCAACACTGTAATACAAGCTGTCTGGATTCGTGATTTCCTTCGTTCCCACAAATACCACCCCTATGAAATTATTAGAATTTCGCTTTTTATCGTATAAATTATTGAAAATAATGTCAACGTTCTTTCTTGTAAAAAATGTTAACAATTTGTTAACGTTACCATAATGGATGTACGAGAAAAAGTTATGTGATATAGTAACAATACTTGGATTTTTTGTAAAAACATCATGTCATACGAGTAGAGAGAAATATGATTTTACCAATAAGGAGATAAAATGATGAAAACTCGTCTGCTGTGGATAAGCTGTTTTTCTTATGGATCGATTGCTTTTACACTTGTTATTCTGGGAGCCGTACTGCCTGAGTTACTCACACATTATTCACAAAGCTACAGTAATGGCGGAGTATTGGTATTCTCTCAGTTCATGGGCTTTCTCATCGGTGTCATCGGAATGCCTTACATGGTGAAAAAGCTTGGGCGCAAAAACGTCGTTATCTTTGGCCTGGCACTCATCAGCTGTGAAATGTTCATCACCTTCCTGCCGCCCTGGCCGCTGCTCTTTCTTCTCGTCAGCATCGCAGGGCTTGGCGCCGGATTGGTGGAATCCTGTGTAGGCACGATTATCCTCACCGCTATTAAAGAAAGACAGGCTGTGGCCATGAGCAAGATGGAAGTGGCCTACGGATTAGGTGCGCTGTTCATGCCTCTGCTCTCAGGCTTTCTTATCAACAACCACATGTGGACAATTGCTTTTTTAGTATTAGGGTTATCCAGTTTTGCACTCTTAATCGCATGGAAGCAGATGAGTTTCGGCAGTATTGATCAGCTTCTCATCCGCAAAGAGGTCTCTTCCGATGACACTAAAAAAGAAAGCACCGGTTATCGGTCACACGGATTGCTGTTTATTGCCTTGGCGGGTGCTTACTTCTTCTTTTACGGCGGCAGTGAAGTTTCCATTGTACATTTTATCCCCTCCATCTTCGCTGAGAAATGGGATATCCCCAACTCTTTGGCAACGATAACAGTTACAGTGTATTGGACGGGGATGATTATCGGTAGGTTATTAACAGGCCCGGTATCAGAAAAGCTGACATATCACCGTTATCTCCGTCTCATAAGCATTGGCGGTCTGGCTGCACTTACCGTATTAGCATTAAGCAAAAACATATGGCTCGGTTTTGTCCTTTGCTTCTTTTTAGGGCTGTTCATGGCAGGCATGTTTGCAATAGCCCTAATCATCACGAATCATTTTTATCCTGGAAAGACAGAAACAACTACCAGTATTCTGCTCGCTTCAAACGGATTAGGAGGTTCACTCCTTCCGATCGCCGTCGGCTGGAGCTTAGATGAATATCCCGCACAAACTGCGTTC
>NZ_CP152037.1:167500-170000 GCF_038630725.1 Bacillus sp. FSL K6-2861 | reverse complement strand
CCCCGCACTTTTCAACGTGCGTGGGTTCGGGCCTCCATTCAGTGTTACCTGAACTTCACCCTGGACATGGGTAGATCACCTGGTTTCGGGTCTACGACCACGTACTCAATTCGCCCTATTCAGACTCGCTTTCGCTGCGGCTCCGCATCTTCTGCTTAACCTTGCACGGGATCGTAACTCGCCGGTTCATTCTACAAAAGGCACGCCATCACCCGTTAACGGGCTCTGACTACTTGTAGGCACACGGTTTCAGGATCTCTTTCACTCCCCTTCCGGGGTGCTTTTCACCTTTCCCTCACGGTACTGGTTCACTATCGGTCACTAGGGAGTATTTAGCCTTGGGAGATGGTCCTCCCGGATTCCGACGGAATTTCACGTGTTCCGCCGTACTCAGGATCCACTCAGGAGAGAACGAAGTTTTGACTACAGGGCTGTTACCTCCTATGGCGGGCCTTTCCAGACCTCTTCATCTACCTCGTTCCTTTGTAACTCCGTACAGAGTGTCCTACAACCCCAAGAGGCAAGCCTCTTGGTTTGGGCTGATCCCGTTTCGCTCGCCGCTACTCAGGGAATCGCATTTGCTTTCTCTTCCTCCGGGTACTTAGATGTTTCAGTTCCCCGGGTCTGCCTTCTCATATCCTATGTATTCAGATATGGATACCACTCCATTACGAGTGGTGGGTTTCCCCATTCGGAAATCTCCGGATCAAAGCTTGCTTACAGCTCCCCGAAGCATATCGGTGTTCGTCCCGTCCTTCATCGGCTCCTAGTGCCAAGGCATCCACCGTGCGCCCTTTCTAACTTAACCGTTAAAAAGAATCACTACGTGATATCTTGCATTACTAATTGAATGTGAATTACTTCTGTTATCTAGTTTTCAAAGAACAACATCTCGAAGAATCGAATGATCCTTCAAAACTAAACAAGACAGGGAACGTTCTGTTTATAAGACCCAAGGTCTTATATTCCGTTAAAATCCTTAGAAAGGAGGTGATCCAGCCGCACCTTCCGATACGGCTACCTTGTTACGACTTCACCCCAATCATCTGTCCCACCTTCGGCGGCTGGCTCCATAAAGGTTACCTCACCGACTTCGGGTGTTACAAACTCTCGTGGTGTGACGGGCGGTGTGTACAAGGCCCGGGAACGTATTCACCGCGGCATGCTGATCCGCGATTACTAGCGATTCCAGCTTCACGCAGTCGAGTTGCAGACTGCGATCCGAACTGAGAACAGATTTGTGGGATTGGCTTAACCTCGCGGTTTCGCTGCCCTTTGTTCTGCCCATTGTAGCACGTGTGTAGCCCAGGTCATAAGGGGCATGATGATTTGACGTCATCCCCACCTTCCTCCGGTTTGTCACCGGCAGTCACCTTAGAGTGCCCAACTGAATGCTGGCAACTAAGATCAAGGGTTGCGCTCGTTGCGGGACTTAACCCAACATCTCACGACACGAGCTGACGACAACCATGCACCACCTGTCACTCTGCCCCCGAAGGGGACGTCCTATCTCTAGGATTGTCAGAGGATGTCAAGACCTGGTAAGGTTCTTCGCGTTGCTTCGAATTAAACCACATGCTCCACCGCTTGTGCGGGCCCCCGTCAATTCCTTTGAGTTTCAGTCTTGCGACCGTACTCCCCAGGCGGAGTGCTTAATGCGTTAGCTGCAGCACTAAGGGGCGGAAACCCCCTAACACTTAGCACTCATCGTTTACGGCGTGGACTACCAGGGTATCTAATCCTGTTCGCTCCCCACGCTTTCGCTCCTCAGCGTCAGTTACAGACCAGAGAGTCGCCTTCGCCACTGGTGTTCCTCCACATCTCTACGCATTTCACCGCTACACGTGGAATTCCACTCTCCTCTTCTGCACTCAAGTTCCCCAGTTTCCAATGACCCTCCCCGGTTGAGCCGGGGGCTTTCACATCAGACTTAAGAAACCGCCTGCGAGCCCTTTACGCCCAATAATTCCGGACAACGCTTGCCACCTACGTATTACCGCGGCTGCTGGCACGTAGTTAGCCGTGGCTTTCTGGTTAGGTACCGTCAAGGTGCCGCCCTATTTGAACGGCACTTGTTCTTCCCTAACAACAGAGCTTTACGATCCGAAAACCTTCATCACTCACGCGGCGTTGCTCCGTCAGACTTTCGTCCATTGCGGAAGATTCCCTACTGCTGCCTCCCGTAGGAGTCTGGGCCGTGTCTCAGTCCCAGTGTGGCCGATCACCCTCTCAGGTCGGCTACGCATCGTCGCCTTGGTGAGCCGTTACCTCACCAACTAGCTAATGCGCCGCGGGTCCATCTGTAAGTGGTAGCCGAAGCCACCTTTTATGTCTGAACCATGCGGTTCAAACAACCATCCGGTATTAGCCCCGGTTTCCCGGAGTTATCCCAGTCTTACAGGCAGGTTACCCACGTGTTACTCACCCGTCCGCCGCTAACATCAGGGAGCAAGCTCCCATCTGTCCGCTCGACTTGCATGTATTAGGCACGCCGCCAGCG
>NZ_CP152037.1:0-162500 GCF_038630725.1 Bacillus sp. FSL K6-2861 | reverse complement strand
TCGAATTAAACCACATGCTCCACCGCTTGTGCGGGCCCCCGTCAATTCCTTTGAGTTTCAGTCTTGCGACCGTACTCCCCAGGCGGAGTGCTTAATGCGTTAGCTGCAGCACTAAGGGGCGGAAACCCCCTAACACTTAGCACTCATCGTTTACGGCGTGGACTACCAGGGTATCTAATCCTGTTCGCTCCCCACGCTTTCGCTCCTCAGCGTCAGTTACAGACCAGAGAGTCGCCTTCGCCACTGGTGTTCCTCCACATCTCTACGCATTTCACCGCTACACGTGGAATTCCACTCTCCTCTTCTGCACTCAAGTTCCCCAGTTTCCAATGACCCTCCCCGGTTGAGCCGGGGGCTTTCACATCAGACTTAAGAAACCGCCTGCGAGCCCTTTACGCCCAATAATTCCGGACAACGCTTGCCACCTACGTATTACCGCGGCTGCTGGCACGTAGTTAGCCGTGGCTTTCTGGTTAGGTACCGTCAAGGTGCCGCCCTATTTGAACGGCACTTGTTCTTCCCTAACAACAGAGCTTTACGATCCGAAAACCTTCATCACTCACGCGGCGTTGCTCCGTCAGACTTTCGTCCATTGCGGAAGATTCCCTACTGCTGCCTCCCGTAGGAGTCTGGGCCGTGTCTCAGTCCCAGTGTGGCCGATCACCCTCTCAGGTCGGCTACGCATCGTCGCCTTGGTGAGCCGTTACCTCACCAACTAGCTAATGCGCCGCGGGTCCATCTGTAAGTGGTAGCCGAAGCCACCTTTTATGTCTGAACCATGCGGTTCAAACAACCATCCGGTATTAGCCCCGGTTTCCCGGAGTTATCCCAGTCTTACAGGCAGGTTACCCACGTGTTACTCACCCGTCCGCCGCTAACATCAGGGAGCAAGCTCCCATCTGTCCGCTCGACTTGCATGTATTAGGCACGCCGCCAGCGTTCGTCCTGAGCCAGGATCAAACTCTCCGATAAAGTAGTTTGA
This sequence comes from Bacillus sp. FSL K6-2861, assembly GCF_038630725.1. Lineage (NCBI taxonomy): Bacteria > Bacillati > Bacillota > Bacilli > Caryophanales > Bacillaceae > Bacillus > Bacillus sp. FSL K6-2861. The sequence goes on along the minus strand of NZ_CP152037.1, from coordinate 161,518 downwards.
CTGACTACGCACATCGCTGTGCGATTTATTTAAAACTTTGAATTAACAGGTACGTTTTGTCTTGTTTAGTTTTCAAAGATCATTACCGCTTGTTGAAGCAGCTTTATTATCTTACCACTCAGCTTCTTTTATGTCAACAACTTTTTTTAAGTTGTTTCCGAAGCTTTTTGTTGTTGTCTGCTGTTCATCAGCGACGTTTAATAATATACCATGCATTCGCTGAATTTAGCAAGTGTTTTTTTCATTTTTTTAAAACGGATTTCGGTATGTTCATCTCCGACGCGGCATACGATGTAATCAAGCATGGACAAGATAAGGAGGCGTCATCAGTGAATCACTTCTACGTGTGGCACATCAGAAGGATAAAACAGCTGCTTATTATTATCATTGCCGCATTTGCAGCAGCCAGCTTTTTTTATATACAGAGAGCAGTCCCCCTTCCTGTATTTTTAACTGATAGCGGCCCGAAGGCTATTTCAAAAGGGGAGACGAAAGCGGGGGAAGTCGCATTAACATTCGATATCAGCTGGGGCGATGAAAAGGCGGTTCCGATTCTGAACGCGCTAAAAGCAAACGGTATTAAAAACGCTACTTTTTTTCTGTCAGCTTCTTGGGCGGAACGGCACCCGGACACAGTTGAACGTATGGTAAAAGACGGACATCAAATCGGCAGCATGGGATATGCGTATAAGAATTATACCAACCTAGAGGACAATGAAATAAAAAAAGATATCCTCCGGGCCCAGACTGCATTTAAAAAGCTGGGTGTGAAGAATGTTCATTTACTCCGCCCGCCGACCGGACAATTTAATAAAAAGGTTCTTACCATTGCACAGCAGTACCACTATTCAGTGGTTCATTACAGCGTTAACTCGCAGGATTGGACAAATCCCGGCCCTGATAAAATCATTGAAAATGTAAACAGTCATATAAAAGGCGGCGACATTGTTCTGCTGCACGCCTCTGATTCAGCAACACAGACTGAAGAAGCGCTCCCCGCCATCATTCACAATTTAAAGCAAAAAGGACTGAAAAACGTGACCGTCGGCGACCTGATCGCAAATACTGACGTCAAGTCATCAGAAGTGAAATAATTACCTCTGGGCAAACTTCGGCAGCATTAGCAGCTGAAACGCATTGCAGCCCATCAGCGGAATCAGCATCAAATAAAGCCAGTCCTCATTATTCACTCGTAGCGCAGGAACCCATTCAAGCGCTGTAATAACGACCATTAAAAATAATGATGAAACGAACGTATTTTTTGAGGACTGCTTTTGTTTTATATATGCCGTCAACAGGCCGACGGCAAGCAAAGCCAGCGGCAGCCAGACAAACCCTGCAATCGAGTCATCCCGCTCTCCGAAAAACAAAAATCTGACGTACATTAAATCAAAAGCGACAAACAAAATGATAAACAGCTGAAGCAGATTCCAAAGCGAGCTTGATCTGAGAATTTCAAGGGCAAACCGGTGCACCGTCAGAAAAACGAAGAATCCCATCTGGCTGATCACACTGAAAATCATGCCTACCCCGATAAACCAGATCAGAACGGAGAAAATCTGACCGGCCTCAAAATTCAGAAAGAACCCCTTGTACTCCCCCCACTTCAGAGCAAATCCCACGACGCTTGTAATAAGAGCGCCCACAGCTAAAATCGAAAAGAAAAATCGAACAAGCCCGCGGCTTTTCATCTCTTATTCATCCCCCTGACAATCGCGTTCAGCGATATTTTGTTATGTATAAATCCATTCCGATGAATCATATTAAAAATAAGTACAAGTAAGGAAGGAGCTTATGCATGTCAAAAGCCAAAACGCTATTGATAAGCTGTTTTGTTTTATTATCTGTAACAGCTTGTGCTCCAAAAGACCAAGCAGCGGATATGGATTATGACCAGACTAAAAAAATGGTTGTTGATATATTAAAGACCGATGATGGAAAAAAGGCAATTAAGGAAATATTAAATGATGATGCGATGAATGAGGCATTGGTGATTGATCAAAATGCCATTAAAGGCACAATAGAGAAAACCCTCACCTCTAAAAAAGGGGCGGAGTTCTGGAAAACCATCTTTGAAGACTCAAAATTCGCCGAGAGCTTTGCAAAAACTCTTCAGCCCGAGCATGAAAAAATCATAAAAAAACTGATGAAAGACCCTGATTATCAGAAAAGTTTTATGCAGATCATGCAGGACCCCGGCATGGATAAAAAATACTATGAGCTGGTGAAAAGCCAAAAGTTCCGCAGTTACTTAGAAGATGTAATTACAGAGACACTTTCCAGCCCGCTTTTCAAAAAGCAATTCGAGGATGAATTGAAAAAAGCAGCTTCAAGCTCTGAAAAAGAAAGCCAATAAAAGGCCGGGCCGTGTTGATCCCGGCCCCTTTTTTATTCAGCTGTTTTTTCAATGACTTTCTGGGCGATCCCCATATAAATTTCCCCGATCGGATGACTTCTGTCATAGACAGAAGGCGCAAACTGATCCTTGTCCCAATCAGGCTGTTTTAAAGGAATTCTGCCAAGCAGCGGCACTTGCAATTCCTCTGCAAGCTTATCTCCCCCGCCTTGACCGAACACATATTCTCTCTCGCCGGTTTTTGCACTTTCATAGTAAGCCATATTTTCAATGACCCCTACAACTTCATGATCGGTCTTAATCGCCATAGAACCCGCTCTCGCCGCTACAAATGCAGCTGTAGGGTGCGGCGTTGATACGATAATCTCTTTGCAGCTCGGAAGCATCGTGTGTACATCGAGCGCCACATCACCCGTGCCGGGCGGCAGATCGAGAACGATATAGTCAACCTCTCCCCAGTCAACCTCATGGAAGAAGTTATTCAGCATCTTGCCCAGCATCGGCCCTCTCCACACAACCGGAGCGTTTTCTTCGACGAAAAAGCCCATCGACATAACCTTTACTCCAAATCTTTCGACAGGAAGCAGTTTTTCTCCTTCTACTGTCGGGCGGACTGTAATACCCATCATGTCCGGCACGCTGAACCCGTATATATCCGCGTCGATCAAGCCGACTTTTTTTCCGAGCCGCGCAAGAGAAATGGCCAGGTTGACGGAAACCGTTGATTTGCCGACACCGCCTTTTCCGCTTGCCACCGCAAGAAAGACCGGCGGATGTTTCCTATTCAGCAGGGTTTCGCTTTCAGCAGCCGGCCGGCTGAATTTCGCCAATGTTTCTTCCGGCAGCTCTTCAAACCGCAGTCCCACAGTTTCCGCACCCGCTTCTTTCAGAACGGATACGATTTCCTGCTGAATACCCATCTGTTCAGCCGTCCCCGTTTTTGCCAATGCAATTTTCACACTGACATGCCGTTTTTCCGGCTTGATCTTTACTTCTTTAATGGCATCCAATTCTCCCAGCGGTCTATGAAGAAAAGGTTCGCGCATGTTTCCGACTATATTTCTTACTTCATCTTCTCTTATCATCGAACCCTCACCCTTTGTGTATTCGTTTACAAATGGTATTATACCATATATTAAACATAGAATCGGCGAAAAACCCTCCTTACTCGGGAGGGTCTCCTTTCTCTGTGAAGTATCTCAATACGCCCTTATACACGGAAGAAGCGATTTTGTCCTGATATTTGGGCTGGCCGAGCCTTTTCGCTTCCGCGGGATTGGACAGAAATCCGATCTCCACCAGCGCGCCCGGTTTGGTTACATTCTGCATTAAGTAAATGCCGTGTATCCGTTTCGCCTTTCTCGTTGTATTCTCCAAATTGATTCTCAATTCGTCCTGTATATATTTTGCTACTTTTTCATTCTCTTCGTATTTTCCATAGTAGAAGCTTTGGGCGCCGCTCCATCTCGGTGACGGTATGGCGTTCAGATGAATGCTGATATAAAGCTCCGCCTCTGAACGGTTGATGATTTCCACGCGCTTTCTCAGATCTTCCGCTTTGCGTCTGCTGTAGCCTTTCGTCCCTTCAGGAGCTAAATCAGTATCCGTCTCCCGCGTCATAATGACCAAAGCTCCCTGCTCCTGCAAATAGTCTCTGACCCTGGAGGCCACTTCGAGAGTAATGTCCTTTTCAAGGTGACTGCCTCCCGTGGCGCCTCCGTCCGGTCCGCCGTGTCCCGGATCGAGATAGATGATTTTCCCGCTCAGCGGCAGACTCCACGGCCGCCAGGAATCATCATTATGGAATTGAAACCGGAATAAACACAATAATATGATAAAGCCAAGTAAAAAACCGAGCCATTTCAGCTTTTTTGTCATACCTTTCCCTCCCGCTTGTCCCCGTTATTAATAAATATGGGACAAGGGAAGAAATTATGATTACCTCATGCGGAGCTTACATTGTTTTTCTCTTTGCAGAAATCCTTCCGTCCACCAGCTGTTGATAAACCGGCAGGACGCTTCATAGATTTCTTTTTGTTCAACGGAAGAATATTGCTCATGCGTCCAATTGCAAAGATATTCAAAAAAATCGGCCGTCAGTTCTTCCTCTTCTTCTGCCGAACGGGCGTTTGCCCTCTGCAAGGACTCACCATAATAGCCAAAGACGCCGAACCGGCCGCCTAATAAATACGCTTCAATTGCAAAATCTATGCATCCTTCACTCAGAATGCCGTTTTCGTCTTGAAGAAAGGGAAACAAAGGGGTAAGACATGCTTTTACGGACTGAATGATCTGCGTCAGTGACAGCTCCTTTAGTAAACTCTTCTCAAGCTCAAAATCCTTCTGCCGTTTCACGTCTGAAAAAGATAATACTTCTGCCATTGTCAGCCACGCTCCTTTTTACTGTTATTTTGAAAGGAAAAGGGAAAAAGCATGCTTTGTTGATAGTGGAAATCCTCCCAAATGAAGGAGTTTTATGTTAACTGGAAGAATAAAGAGCTGAGGTGACGTTATGAAAAAGCTGTTTCAATACAATTGGACGGTGCGTGACGAGTGGTTTATGATATGTGAAAAGCTGAGCCGGGAGGAACTGACGAAAACCCGGACGGGCGGAATGAAGAGCATCTTGCGCACTTTATTTCATATCATTGATGTCGAGATCAGCTGGGCTCGTGCCATTTTAGGTAAAGATGATGTTTTACCTGCTGAGTCTGACTATACGAGCATTCAGGATCTCAGAAAGCTGTCTGAACAATATCGGAAGGATGTCATTCATGCGGTCTCCCGCAAAGGACCGGATCTTGTTAAGCCGGAATGGATGGACCAAACCTTTCCTAAAGAAGATATTCTCCGCCACATCCTTGCGCATGAGATTCACCATATGGGACAACTGTCGGTTTGGGCCAGAGAAATTGGAATAGAACCGGTTTCGGCTAATGTGATCAGCCGTCCGCAGGAAAAAGCCGCAAAAAAACAGCACCTCTGACGGGATGCCGTTTTTATATTTTAATGCTTCTTGTTACGGAGTATGTATTAATGTATTCATCCAGCACGAGGCCGCCTTTGTCTTCGTAAAAACCGGCAACCATGAAGCCTGCGTCAATCTGACCTTTAATTTGATCCTCCAGCGTATGACCGAATTCAAGCGCTTCATGATTATCAATAAGTTCCTTTACCTTTTTCTTACTCAGATCCTTTTCATCCGAAAACGGAATGGAATACTTTACTTTTAGTACGCCTTCCTGCTCTAAATCCATATCAAATAAGAACACGACGGGATTTACAAAACCGGAGACTAAAGACCCGCCTTTTTTCAATACGCGATGAGCTTCTTTCCATACCGGAAGAACCGTATCAACAAAGCAATTCGATACCGGGTGCACGATAAAATCAAATGACTCATCATCAAAACAGCTCAGATCATTCATGCTGCCTTTGACAGTGCGAAGCGTAAGATCGTCCCGCTCGGCAACCATTCTGTCTTGCGCAAGCTGTTTTTCCGAATTGTCAAAGATGGTCACGTCCGCTCCTGCAGCAGCAAGGACCGGCCCTTGCTGTCCTCCTCCTGAAGCGAGACAAAGAACCTTCAGACCGTCTATGGGCGGAAACCAATCCGCCGGCACATCTTTTCCGGGGGTCATTCTGATGCTCCAATTGCCTTTTTTCGCTTCACCAATCGTATGAGAATCAACCGCAACCGTCCATTCATTGCCTGTTTCGACTTTTTTATCCCATGCCTTGCTGTTATGTATGACTAACTTATTCATTATAACTGCGCTCCTTATTGGTAATGAATAGAGTATAACAAACAATTCTAGAAAAACATCGGATAACCTCTTGAATATGAGAAAAAAATACAAAAAAACCACAACCAAGAAGTTGTGGTTTTTGCCATCCAAAACGATTAACGTTTTGAGAACTGAGGTGCACGACGAGCGCCTTTAAGACCGTATTTTTTACGTTCTTTCATACGAGCGTCACGAGTCAGAAGACCAGCACGTTTAAGTGTTGCACGGTATTCTGGATCTGCTTCAAGCAAAGCACGAGCGATACCATGACGGATTGCTCCAGCTTGACCAGATAAGCCGCCTCCATGTACGTTTACTAAAACATCATAAGTACCAGCTGTTTCAGTTAAAGTTAATGGTTGTTTGATATCTTCGATTAGAGCTGGAGATGGAATGTGCTCGCTGATTTCACGATTATTAACGACGATACGACCTTCACCTGGAACTAAGCGCACACGCGCTACAGAACTTTTACGACGGCCAGTACCGTAATATTGAACCTGTGCCAAATTGGTAACCTCCTTTTTAATTAACCGCGAAGTTCGTAAACTTCAGGTTTTTGTGCTTCATGTGGATGCTCAGAACCACGGTATACGTTCAATTTCTTGAACATTTGACGACCTAGAGAACCTTTTGGAAGCATGCCTTTGATAGCAAGCTCAAGCATTTTCTCAGGGTAGTTTGTACGCATTTCAAGAGCAGTTCTTGATTTTAATCCGCCTGGATGTTGAGTGTGACGGTAGTAGATTTTGTCAGTTAACTTTTTACCAGTTAACTCGATTTTTTCAGCGTTGATGATGATCACATGATCTCCAGTATCAACGTGCGGTGTGTAAGTCGGTTTGTGTTTCCCGCGAAGGATAGATGCAACTTCTGTAGAAAGACGTCCTAAAGTCTTGCCAGCAGCATCAACAACTAACCACTTGCGTTCAATAGTACTTGCGTTAGCCATAGGTGTTGTACGCATTGAATTTCCCTCCTAAATGATCTGTCATTTTCAATAATCTTCGATTACGTTCTATTTCACAACACAATAAGTTCCGGGGCTTATCGTGGGGTTGAAATACATACCATATGATATCTTATAACTTTATGCAGACTCTGTCAAGAAAATGTTACACCTGGTTTAGTTGTCATAGCAAACGCTCCATAAATACAGCCCGTGCCCCGGTGCGGTGCGCCCCGCGGCTTCACGATCCTTCGCTTCGAGCATTGCTTTTACATCATCGGGAGAAAATTTTCCAGCTCCTGTATCCAATAACGTTCCAGCAATGATTCTGACCATATTATAGAGAAAACCGTTTCCGGTGATCCGCATCTGCAGGCCGTCTCCGGTCTCAGTCCAATCCAGCTCGTAAATTGTTCTGACTTTATCCTGAACCGCGGTATCAGCCGCGCAAAAGCTTGTGAAATCATGTGTCCCGACGAGGTGCCTTGAAGCTTCCCTCATTTTCTGCACATTAAGCGGATATGCAAAATGGTAAGCGTAATGTCGTTTAAATACGTCCGGGTGTTTCTCCGTATATACAAAGTAGCGATATTCCTTTTGGACCGCGCTAAATCGTGCATGGAACCCATCATCCGCAATCTCTGCTGTTTTGACGGCAATATCATCAGGCAGCAGGGCATTGAGCGCAAACGGCCATTTCTCAGCCGGGATGGACAGCGGCGTATCAAAATGAATGACCTGCCCGGCAGCATGAACATCGCTGTCCGTGCGGCCGGATGAGATGACAGGCACTCTGCCGTCCGTTTTATGGATGACGGCCAGCGCTTTTTCCAATTCACTTTGAACGGTCCGCTTTCCAGGCTGAACCTGATATCCGTTAAATAAATGCCCGTCATAAGCAATGGTACATTTCACTCTCATTCAGCAGCACCTCTAACTTCTTAAGAAAAACAATAACACGGCTAATACCATGATGAGCAGAATAGCTCCGGTATCCTTTCCGGTCCAGACGAGCTTTCTGTATTTCGTTCTCCCCTCACCGCCCTGGTAGCCTCTCGCCTCCATGGCGACCGCGAGCTCTTCCGCGCGTTTAAAGGCGCTGACAAACAGCGGGACAAGCAGCGGAACAACCGCTTTGATTCTGTCTTTCACCGGGCCGCTTGTAAAGTCCGCACCCCTCGCCATTTGCGCCTTCATGATTTTATCTGTCTCTTCCATCAATGTCGGGATAAATCGCAATGATATCGACATCATCAATGCGAGTTCGTGTACGGGCAGCTTCACCTTTTTAAAAGGATTCAGGAGCTGCTCCATTCCATCCGTTATTTCAATCGGCGTTGTTGTCAGCGTCAGCAGCGTCGTCATAAAGATAAGGTAAACGAAACGGAGGGAGATAAAAATACCCTGTATAAGTCCGCCCTCATACACTTTAAACCAGCCAAGCTGAAAAATGACAGATCCTTCATGCGTCATGAAAATGTGTAATAAAAAGGTAAACGCCACAATCCAGATAATCGGCTTAAGCCCCTTCAGCAAAAAGCTGAACGGCACGCGAGTCAAGGCGATCACCCCGAATGTAAACAAACCGAGCAAAGCATACGTCTGTACGTTGTTTGCCAAAAAGACGATACATACAAAAAGAAAAATGCTGACAAGTTTTGTTCGCGGGTCCAATCGGTGAATAAGCGATGATCCGGGAACATACTTTCCGATAATCATGCTGTCCATCATTGGTCCTTTTCCTCCTGAAAGAAAGCCTTAATTTCACTGGCGGCATCCTGCAGGGTCAGCATGGGTTTTTCACACTTGACTCCGAGAGCCTTCTCAAGCCGTCTCTGAAACTTCACCGATTCAGGAAGATCCAGTCCCATTTCGGCCATCTCTTCACCTTTTACAAACAAGTCACGCGGACTCCCCGTCGCTTTAATGGTTCCTTTGTGCATGACAATCATTTCGTCAGCATAGCGGGCGGCGTCCTCCATGCTGTGGGTGACGAGAACGGTAGTCAGGTTTCCCCGCTGATGAAGCGCATAGAACATGTCCATAATGTCCTGGCGCCCTCTCGGATCAAGACCGGCCGTCGGTTCATCCAAAACCAGCACTTCCGGCTCCATCGCGAGAACGCCGGCAATCGCCACTCTGCGCATCTGGCCGCCGCTGAGCTCAAATGGTGAACGATCCAAAATGTCTTCCGGAAGGCCCACAAGCCCCAGCATTTCTTTTGCTTTCCGTTCAGCGTCTTCTTTTTTTACACCAAAATTCATCGGTCCAAATGCGATGTCCTTCAGCACAGTCTCTTCAAACAGCTGATGTTCGGGAAATTGGAAAACGATTCCGACTTTTTTTCGCAAAGTCTTAAGGTCTTTATTCTTTTTACCGGCTGCCAGAATCGTACTCCCGAGTTCAAACTGTCCTTTAGTCGGTTTCAGCAAACCGTTTAAATGCTGCAGGAGCGTCGATTTGCCCGACCCTGTATGCCCGATGACGGCAACGTAGCTGCCCTCTTTTATCACGGCATTGATATCATACAGAGCCAGCCGTTCAAACGGTGTCTTCATTTGATAGCGGTGTTCTACATCTTTGATTTTAATGTCCACAGCTCATTCACCAGCCCTTCCTGAGTCAGATGGTTTTTCGTTAACGCCAGTCCGCTTTCTTTCAAAAGCAGGCTGAGCTGGAATGAGAAAGGCAAATCAAGACCGATGCGAACCAAGTCTTCGTTTAATTTAAAAATCTCTTCAGGCGTGCCCTCTGCATATTTCCTGCCGCCGTTCATCACAATGATCCTGTCCGCCCTTGCGGCTTCTTCCAGGTCATGTGTTATCGAAATGACGGTGGCCATGCCCTGATCTTTTAAGCGTCTGACAGTATCAAGGACTTCTTCTCTCCCAATCGGGTCAAGCATGGATGTCGCTTCATCCAAAATCATAATATCAGGACGCGCGGCAATAATCCCCGCGATCGCCACTCTTTGTTTTTGACCTCCGGAGAGATGGTGCGGCTCTTGATCAAGAAAATCCTGCATATTGACTTGTGTGACAGCCCAATCTACTCTCTCAATCATTTCTTCGCGCGGAACACCATTGTTTTCTAAACCAAAAGCCACATCATCGCGAACAGTCGTTCCGACAAATTGGTTATCGGGATTCTGAAAGACCATCCCTATTTTTTTTCGCACATCCCACACGGTATCCTCAGTCAGTTTGATGCCGCCGACTTCAATTTCTCCGGCCTCGGGCAAAATCAGCCCGTTCAGCGCTCTGGCCAAAGTCGACTTCCCTGAACCGTTGTGGCCTACGATAGCAAGCCATTCTCCTTCGTATACCTCCAGACTCACACCGTCCAGCGCCGGTCTTTCTGCATCTTTGCGGTAACGGAATAGAATGTCTTTTACGGATATAAGCTGTTTTTGATCCACGGGCGCCTGACCTCCTCTCAGCTATAGCTCTGCTTTTCTGTCTCATGATCAAAAGTTCTGATATCTAAAAAAAGGGCATAGATCCAGTTAGAAACTGTCCCGCCCTTCTTTAGATACACAAAAATATGTGATTAAACCAATTCGATGATTGCCATTGGTGCACCGTCACCACGGCGAGGACCAAGCTTCATAATACGTGTGTATCCGCCTTGGCGCTCCTCGTAACGAGTTGCAATGTCAGAGAATAATTTTTGAAGTGCATCTTGGTTATTTTCTTCATTAGCAACCTCGTTGCGAATGTATGCAGCTGCTTGACGACGAGCATGCAAGTCACCGCGCTTACCAAGAGTGATCATCTTTTCAACAACAGAGCGAAGTTCTTTCGCACGTGTTTCAGTTGTTTCAATTCTTTCGTTGATGATCAAATCTGTTGTAAGATCACGAAGCATAGCTTTACGCTGTGAACTCGTACGTCCTAGTTTTCTGTATGACATGTGATGTCCCCTCCTTTAATGGAATGCTGTTTCTAAATAAAAAACACACGAAAATCCTAGTTCACATGGAAACTAGATCAATCGTCTTTGCGAAGGCCGAGTCCAAGTTCTTCTAGTTTCGCTTTCACTTCTTCAAGTGATTTGCGTCCCAGGTTGCGAACTTTCATCATATCTTCTTCCGTCTTGTTCGCAAGTTCTTGAACCGTGTTAATGCCCGCACGCTTCAAGCAGTTGTAAGAACGGACAGAAAGGTCAAGTTCCTCAATCGTCATTTCAAGAACTTTTTCTTTTTGATCCTCTTCTTTTTCAACCATGATTTCAGCATGCTGAGCTTCGTCAGTTAAACCAACGAATATATTAAGGTGTTCAGTTAAAATCTTTGAACCGAGAGCAATTGCTTCCTTCGGTCCAGTGCTTCCGTCAGTCCAAACATCAAGTGTAAGTTTGTCATAGTTTGCAACCTGGCCTACACGAGTGTTTTCTACCTGATAAGATAAACGAGAAACTGGCGTAAAGATTGAATCGATCGGAATCACGCCGATTGGCTGATCGTCTCTTTTGTTCGAATCAGCAGGTGTATACCCACGTCCTCTTTGTGCAGTAAGGCGAACTCGGAAACTCGCATTCTCACCAAGAGTCGCAATATGAAGATCCGGATTAAGGATTTCAACATCGCTGTCGTGTGTAATATCAGCTGCTGTGACAGTTCCTTCGCCCTGTACATCAATTTCAAGCGTCTTCTCTTCATCAGAGTAGATTTTCAATGCAAGCTTTTTAATGTGCAAGATTATCGTTGTAACATCTTCCACAACGCCTTCGATTGTCGAGAATTCGTGCAGTACACCATCTATCTGGATCGATGTTACAGCGGCACCAGGGAGTGAGGATAAGAGGATACGACGTAAGGAGTTACCCAGAGTTGTACCATATCCACGCTCAAGCGGCTCTACGACAAACTTACCAAATTTGGCATCGTCGCTGATTTCAACCGTTTCGATTTTTGGTTTTTCAATCTCGATCATTACTTAAAACCCTCCTTCAAAACGTCGAAACCTCGAATAGAATCATATGAGATTCCATCCGAAATTCCCCATTGTTTAGTCCCGTATGTGCTCAGGCAACGAGTCGGTGCATTCGTTTCATAAATAACTGTATCATAACCCATTATTGACAGGGACACAAAATCTATACAAACAAATTACACGCGGCGACGTTTTGGTGGACGGCATCCATTATGAGGAACAGGAGTTACGTCTCTGATAGCTGTAACTTCAAGTCCGGCAGCTTGTAAAGCACGGATTGCAGCTTCACGGCCAGAACCTGGTCCTTTAACAGTTACTTCAAGAGTTTTAAGTCCGTGTTCGATTGAACCTTTAGCAGCTGTTTCAGCAGCCATTTGCGCAGCAAAAGGAGTAGATTTACGAGAACCTCTGAATCCTAGAGCTCCGGCACTTGACCAAGAAAGAGCATTACCATGAGTATCAGTGATCGTAACGATCGTGTTGTTGAAAGTTGAACGAATATGAGCGATTCCTGACTCAATATTCTTTTTCACGCGACGTTTACGCGTGTTTTGTTTACGAGCAGCAGCCATTGTTTAGGTACCTCCCTTACTTATTTTTTCTTGTTAGCTACAGTACGACGCGGACCTTTACGAGTACGCGCATTGTTTTTAGAGTTTTGTCCGCGAACAGGCAAACCTCTGCGATGGCGGATTCCGCGGTAGCTTCCGATTTCGATCAGACGCTTGATGTTAAGAGAAACTTCACGGCGAAGGTCACCTTCTACTTTCAGTTTGTCAATAACATCACGGATTTTACCAAGTTCTTCTTCAGTAAGATCACGCACACGAGTATCTTCAGAAACACCAGCCTCTTTCAAGACTTGCTGAGCCGTTGTGCGGCCAATTCCGAAGACATATGTTAAAGAAATAACAACACGTTTGTCACGTGGGATATCTACACCAGCAATACGAGCCATTCTCTGGGCACCTCCTTATTAATTATCCTTGTTTTTGTTTATGCTTTGGATTTTCACAGATCACCATTACTTTTCCTTTTCTGCGAATAACTTTACATTTCTCGCAGATTGGTTTAACTGATGGTCTCACTTTCATGTGTTTCCAACCTCCTTCAGTTTCCGGAGTGCTTTATTTGTAACGGTACGTAATCCTGCCACGAGTTAAGTCATATGGAGATAATTCTACCGTAACTTTGTCTCCAGGTAAAATGCGAATGAAGTGCATGCGGATTTTACCAGATACGTGAGCCAAAACCGTATGGCCATTTTCGAGTTCAACTTTGAACATCGCGTTTGGCAGTGTTTCGACAATCGTACCTTCCACTTCAATTACATCGTCTTTCGCCATTCAAGTGTTCTCCCTTCTTCAAATCAGTAACTTGCTCTCTGACAAATTTCAAAAGAGAAAATCTCAGTTATCCGTTTGTCACACGCCCTGTTTCGTTTATACTGTTCTGAACTTCCGGAGATACGCAATCATAAAGGGTGAATGATTGATATTCTATTTCTAAGGAGAATGAAATGTACGCTTTTCTCCGTCTGCTTTAGTACACGATGATGAATCTTCATTCCGGTGACAGCAGCTAGCCGGTTTTTCTTCCGACCAATTGTAAACCTACAATCTGCCCAGGTGCGGAATGAAAAACATGTGTCATGGAATTCATTTCATCATCTAGACTTTTGTCAGTATATCAAAACCCGTTTCCGTAATCGCAATCGTATGTTCAAAATGAGCACACTTTTTCCCATCTACCGTTACAACCGTCCAGTTATCAGCCAATGTTTTCACATATCGGCTGCCAGCGTTAACCATCGGTTCTATAGCGAGAACCATACCAGGCTTCAGCCTAGGTCCTTTGTTTGGCGGACCGTAATGAGGAATTTGCGGATCCTCATGCAAGTCTTGACCAACACCATGTCCGACATACTCCCTAACAACTGAAAACTGCTCATTTTCGACATACGTTTGTATTGCGTGGGAAATATTCGACAAACGTTCACCTGGTTTTGCTTCCTTCAAGCCTTTATATAAAGACTCCTCTGTCACTTCCAGCAGTCGTTTATCATCATCACTGATGTTTCCTACCGGATATGTCCAAGCAGAGTCACCATGATAACCATTTAATTTAGCACCGATATCAATGCTGATAATGTCACCGTCACGCAAAACCCTTTTACCGGGAATTCCGTGAACGAGTTCTTCATTAACTGATACACAGATGCTCCCGCGAAACCCATTATACCCCTTAAAAGATGGGATTGCACCCTGCTTCTCAATAAAACGTTCGGCAATTTGATCCAATTCTTTTGTCGAGATTCCTGGTTTAATGTGCTTTTTCATCTCTTCATGAGTCAAAGCCACGATTCGCCCTGCTTCCCGCATGATGCCAAGCTCACGAGGGGTCTTACAGATAATCATTTGCTCAATCCTCCAAGAAGCTCTTTCACATCTTTGTACACGTCGTTAATGTCCTGCTGGCCATTGACGTTGACAAGATACCCTTTCTCAGAATAAAAATCGAGTAAAGGCTGAGTCTGCTTCATGTTGACCTCAAGCCGTTTTGAGACGGTTTCCTCATTATCATCTGCCCGTTGATAAAGGTCTCCTCCGTCTTTATCACAAACACCCGGCGTTTTCGGCGGATTGAAAACCAAATGGTAGGTTGTGCCGCAAACACTGCAAATTCTGCGTCCAGTCAAACGTTCCATTAAAGAGTCTTTGTCTACTTTAATGTTAATGACATAATCAATCGGCTTGCCGTATTCCTCAAGAATGTTTTCAAGAGCTTCAGCCTGAGCGACTGTTCGCGGAAATCCGTCCAGAAGAAAACCTCTTTCACAATCATCTTTGCCGAGTCTTTCTTTGACAATGCCGATTGTGACTTCGTCCGGTACGAGCTCGCCTTTATCAATATAAGACTTTGCTTCGAGTCCGAGTGGTGTTTCTTCTTTCATAGCAGCACGGAACATATCTCCCGTTGAGATATGAGGTATCCCATAATCCTCAACAATTCGTTCTCCCTGTGTGCCTTTACCGGCTCCAGGAAGTCCCATTAAGACTAAGTTCATTCGGATTTCCCCCGTCCTCTCTTATTTAGAGGAATGGTTAAAACCAGTCCTCTAATTTTTCATAAATCCTCGGTAATTACGTTTCACTAACTGGCTCTCCAGCTGCTTCATTGTCTCCAAGGCTACCCCGACGACAATTAACAATGATGTTCCGCCAATCTGTGCACTTTGAGGCAATCCAGCGAATTGAATGAAAAAGATAGGAAGAATGGAAATCACGGCTAAGAATATAGAACCCACAAACGTAAGTCGATACAAAATGCTCGTAATTCTATCTTGAGTCATTTTCCCTGGACGAACCCCCGGGATATAGCCACCCTGTTTTTTAAGGTTATCAGCCATTTGTTCAGGGTTTACCTGCACAAAAGCATAGAAGTACGTAAAGGCGATAATTAATGCGACATAAACCGCCATGCCCACCGGATGTGTATTGTCAAAGTTGGCTTGAATCCACTTTGTCACATCGTTCTCTCCGAAAAATGACGCGATAGTACGCGGCGTAATAAGAAACGCAACCGCAAAGATTACCGGAATAACCCCTGCCGGATTCACTTTAAGCGGAAGGTGAGTTGACTGGCCTCCGCCAACAGGTGAACGACCTTGCCCTTTTGCATATTGAATCGCGATTTTGCGTACGGCCTGCTGAATGAAAATAACACCAACAATAACGGCCAAAATCGCAATCACCAGTAAAGCGATTTTTACAATATGAATAAACAGCTGATCGCTGCTGCCGACAAATTGAGTCTCATAAATCTGCCCAACAGTTTTCGGAATACTAGCCACAATCCCCGCGAAGATGATGATCGAAATTCCGTTACCTACTCCATTGGAAGTAATTTGTTCTCCCAGCCACATTAAAAAAGCAGTTCCTCCAGTGAGTACTAAAGCAATAATCAGATATGTCGATATGCCGGATTTTTCAATCAGCATACCGTTTGCCAGGTTGTTAAACCCGTAAGACATACCTAATGCCTGGATAAAACCAAGCACAATCGTAAAATATCTCGTGAACTGAGCTAATTTACGGCGGCCGACTTCACCTTGCTTAGACCACTCGGTAAACTTCGGCACAACATCCATCTGAAGCAGCTGAATGATGATTGAAGCAGTGATGTAAGGCGTAATTCCCATCGCAAAAATGGAGAACTGATAAAGCGCACCGCCGCCAAATGTGTTAAGGAGATCAAAAACCCCCATCGAACTTTGTGTCTGCAACGCCTGAGCATTTACATATGGCACAGGGATAAACGCACCTATGCGAAAGACGATAAGCATGAGTAATGTAAAAATGATTTTATTCCGAATATCACTCACACGCATAAAGTTGGAGATTGTCTTAAACAAGTTAGATCACCTCAGCTGTACCGCCAGCAGCTTCAACAGCTTCTTTCGCAGAAGCAGAGAATTTATTGGCTTTTACAGTTAATTTTTTCTCTAATTTACCGTTGCCAAGAATCTTTACTCCTGCATTAAGTTTGCTAATAACACCAGTCTCAAGAAGAAGTTCAGGAGTGACTTCCGTTCCTTCCGCAAAACCGTTCAATTTGTCTACGTTCACAATAGCGTAATCCTTACGGTTGATGTTTGTAAAACCGCGTTTAGGAAGACGTTGGAATAAAGGCATTTGTCCCCCCTCGAATCCAGGGCGTACACCGCCGCCAGAACGAGCGTTTTGACCTTTGTGACCTTTACCAGCTGTTTTACCGTTACCAGAACCAATACCACGACCTACGCGATTGCGTACTTTACGTGAACCTTCTGAAGGCTTTAATTCATGAAGTTTCATTAGGACACCTCCTTAGCCTATAATTTATTTTTATTGTTCTTTAACAGAAACTAGATGAGATACTTTATTAATCATACCGCGGATCGCAGCGTTATCTTCATGAACGACAGTTTGGTTTGTTTTCTTTAAACCAAGTGTTCTTACAGTAACGCGCTGATCTTCCGGGCGACCGATTACACTGCGTTTGAGGGTAATTTCTAATTTAGCCATTAATGTTCCCTCCTTATCCTAACAGTTCTTCTACAGATTTTCCACGAAGCTTCGCAACCTCTTCAGCACGTTTAAGCTCACTTAAACCTTGAAGTGTTGCACGGATCATGTTGATCGGTGTGTTAGAACCTAAAGACTTAGAAAGGATATCAGCAACGCCAGCAAGCTCAAGTACCGCACGTACAGGGCCTCCAGCGATAACTCCAGTACCTTCAGAAGCAGGTTTCAACAAGATATTGCCTGCACCGAAACGTCCGATGATTTCGTGTGGAATCGTAGTTCCAACCATTGGTACTTCAATCAAATTCTTTTTCGCATCTTCAACAGCTTTACGGATTGCTTCAGGTACTTCTTGTGCTTTACCAGTACCGAAACCTACGTGACCGTTTTTGTCACCGACAACGACTAGAGCTGCGAAACGGAAACGACGACCACCTTTAACAACTTTCGCTACGCGGTTAACCGTAACTAAACGTTCTTCTAACTCTAATTTGCTTGGGTCAATACGACGCATAATCATGTGTCCCTCCTTTTTTTATTAAAATTTCAGTCCGGCTTCACGAGCTGCATCGGCCAGAGCTTTTACACGTCCATGGTATAAGTATCCGCCGCGGTCAAATACTACGTCAGAAACACCTTTCTCAGAAGCGCGTTTCGCAACGAGTTCACCGACTTTAGCAGCAGCAGCGCTGTCACCAGTGCTTTCCACGTTCAAATCTTTATCGAGAGTAGAGGCACTAGCAAGTGTAACGCCATTTACATCATCGATGATTTGAGCATAAATGTGTTTGTTTGAACGGAACACATTCAGACGAGGTCTTTCAGCTGTGCCTGAAAGTTTAGCACGAACACGGGCATGTCTTTTTTGACGAGCAGCATTTTTGCTAGTTTTCGTAATCATCCTTAGGTCACTCCTTTCTTCACTTTAAGCGGTCTTACTTAGCAGATTTACCTTCTTTACGGCGAACAACTTCACCTTCGTAGCGGATTCCTTTACCTTTGTAAGGCTCTGGAGAACGTACAGCGCGGATGTTAGCAGCGATAGCTCCTACACGCTCTTTGTCTGTACCTTTTACAACTACTTTAGTTTGAGAAGGAACTTCGATTTCGATGCCCTCTTCAGGAACGATCTCAACAGGGTGAGAGTATCCAACGTTTAAAACAAGTTTGTTTCCGGATTTAGCCGCACGATAACCGACACCGACTAATTCCAAACCTCTTTCAAATCCTTTAGATACGCCTTCAACCATGTTTCCAAGCAGACTGCGAGTCGTACCATGCAGTGCACGGTGCTCTTTGTGATCAGAAGGACGAGTAACTGTAAGCACGTTGTCCTCAATTTTGATTTCCATATCAGGATGGAAAGTACGAGTTAATTCTCCTTTTGGTCCTTTTACAGCTACAGTGTTGCCTTCGTTCAGCGTTACTGTAACTCCAGAAGGGATCTCAAGCAGTTTTTTACCTACACGAGACATACTAAAACACCTCCATTCTTGTTAAACTTCTTACCAAACGTATGCTAGAACTTCTCCACCAGCTTGTTTTGCACGGGCTTCTTTGTCCGTTAAAACACCTTGTGATGTAGAAATAATCGCGATTCCAAGACCGTTAAGTACGCGAGGTACTTCATTTGATTTAGCGTATACACGCAAACCTGGTTTGCTGATTCTTTTAAGACCAGTGATAACGCGCTCGTTGTTTTGTCCGTATTTCAAGAAAACGCGGATGATACCTTGTTTGCTGTCTTCTACGAACTCAACGTCACGAATGAAACCTTCACGCTTTAAAATGTCAGCAATTTCTCTTTTCAATTTAGAAGCAGGAATTTCAAGCTTCTCATGACGTACCATGTTTGCATTGCGAATACGAGTCAGCATATCTGCAATTGGATCTGTCATAACCATTATATAATTACCTCCTTCCCATTCTTGGGGATTACCAGCTGGCTTTTTTCACGCCAGGAATTTGTCCTTTATATGCAAGCTCACGGAAACAAATACGGCAAAGTTTAAATTTACGAATGACTGAGTGCGGACGTCCGCAGCGTTCACAGCGAGTGTACTCTTGCACTTTAAACTTTGGTGTACGTTGTTGTTTCGCAATCATTGACTTTTTAGCCACGATTTCGCCTCCCTTTCATTGATTATTTCTGGAACGGCATACCTACTTGAGTTAATAGCTCACGAGCCTCTTCGTCAGAGTTAGCAGTCGTTACGATAACGATGTCCATTCCGCGAACCTTTGTTACTTTATCGTAGTCAATTTCAGGGAAGATTAACTGTTCTTTAATACCAAGAGTGTAGTTTCCGCGACCGTCGAAAGATTTCTTAGAAATCCCGCGGAAGTCACGTACACGCGGTAAAGATACAGAAATAAGTTTATCAAGGAAATCATACATGCGCTCTCCGCGAAGAGTTACTTTCGCACCGATAGGCATTCCCTCACGAAGACGGAATCCAGCAATTGATTTCTTCGCACGAGTAACGACAGGTTTTTGACCTGCGATAAACGTTAATTCTTCAACAGCACTGTCGATTGCTTTTGCGTTTTGAACAGCATCACCGACACCCATGTTGATTACGATTTTTTCGATTTTTGGCACCTGCATAACAGAGTCGTAGTTGAACTTCGTCATTAAAGCAGGTGAAATTTCTTTATTGTACTTTTCTTTAAGGCGGTTCATGAGATAGACCTCCCTTCCTTTAAATACTATTTATCTAAGACTTGCCCAGATTTTTTTGCAACACGAACTTTTTTGCCATCTTCCACTTTGTATCCTACGCGAGTCACTTCACCTGTTTTAGGATCGAGCGGCATAACGTTTGATACATGAATTGGCGCCTCTTGATTAGAAATACCGCCTTGAGGGTTTGCTTGAGTTGGTTTAGAGTGCTTCTTCACCATGTTTACGCCCTCAACTAGAACGCGGTCCTTTTTAGGGAAAGCAGCAAGGATCGTACCTTGTTTGCCTTTATCTTTACCAGAGATAACCATTACTTTATCGCCTTTTTTCACATGCATCCTGATCGCACCTCCTTGAGTAAGGCATTTATTTCATTAGATAACTTCTGGAGCCAGAGAAACAATTTTCATGAAGTTGTTTTCACGTAATTCACGGGCAACCGGTCCGAAGATACGAGTTCCACGCGGGCTCTTGTCGTCACGGATGATAACACATGCATTCTCATCGAAGCTGATGTATGATCCGTCAGTTCTGCGTGCTCCGCTTTTTGTGCGAACGATAACAGCTCTTACGACTTCACCTTTTTTGACAACGCCTCCTGGTGTTGCTTGTTTAACCGTGCAAACAATTACATCACCAATGTTAGCCGTTTTACGTCCAGAACCGCCAAGAACTTTAATAGTAAGTACCTCACGCGCACCGGAGTTGTCAGCAACTTTTAAACGAGTCTCTTGTTGAATCATTATTTGTTACCTCCCTTCGGAAAAAGAATTCCGAACTTTATTAGATAATAACAGCTTCTTCGACAACTTCTACTAGACGAAAACGCTTAGTTGCAGATAATGGACGAGTTTCCATGATCTTTACGATGTCTCCGATTTTAGCTTGGTTATTTTCATCATGTGCTTTGAATTTCTTTGAGTATTTTACGCGTTTACCGTAAATAGGATCCTTTTTGTATGTTTCAACAACAACAGTGATGGTTTTATCCATTTTGTCAGAAACAACACGGCCTTGGTAAACTTTGCGTTGGTTACGTTCGCTCATGCTCACGACCTCCCCTCAGTGATTATTTGTTGGCAGCAATTTCTCTTTCACGAATCACAGTTTTCATGCGCGCGATAGCTTTGCGCACTTCACGAATGCGAGCAGTATTTTCAAGTTGTCCTGTCGCTAATTGAAAGCGAAGATTGAAAAGTTCTTCTTTAAGAGACTTTACTTTTTGTTCAATTTCAGCAGTGGTAAGGTCACGAATTTCATTAGCTTTCATTTGATTCACCACCAATTTCTTCACGTTTTACGAACTTCGTTTTAATTGGCAATTTGTGAGATGCAAGACGAAGAGCTTCACGAGCTACCTCTTCAGACACACCAGAAATTTCAAATAAAACTTTGCCCGGTTTTACAACAGCTACCCAGCCTTCAGGAGCCCCTTTACCGGAACCCATCCGTACCTCAAGCGGTTTAGCAGTGTAAGGTTTTGAAGGGAAAATTTTAATCCAAACTTTACCGCCACGTTTCATGTAACGAGTCATCGCAATACGTGCAGCTTCGATTTGGCGGTTTGTGATCCAAGAAGCTTCAAGAGCCTGGATACCGTACTCACCAAAATGTACTTCAGTACCGCCTTTAGCGCGACCGCGCATTTTTCCGCGATGCTCTCTGCGATATTTAACGCGTTTTGGTAATAACATATTATTTTCCTCCTTCCTCAGTTTTCTTCTTAGTAGGAAGAACCTCTCCACGATAGATCCAGACTTTTACACCAAGCTTACCGTAAGTTGTGTCAGCTTCAGATGTTGCATAGTCGATGTCAGCACGTAAAGTGTGCAATGGAACAGTTCCTTCACTGTAGTATTCAGAACGAGCAATGTCAGCTCCGCCAAGACGGCCGGAAACCATTGTTTTCACACCTTGTGCTCCAGCACGCATAGTGCGTTGGATTTGTTGTTTCTGCGCACGGCGGAAAGAAATACGGTTTTCTAGTTGACGAGCGATGTTGTCAGCTACAAGCTGAGCATCAAGATCTGCTCTTTTGATTTCAAGAATGTTAATGTGTACACGCTTGCCAGTAAGGCTGTTAAGGGCTTTACGAAGTGCTTCAACTTCAGATCCGCCTTTACCGATTACCATACCAGGCTTAGCAGTGTGGATCGTAATGTTAACGCGGTTTGCTGCGCGCTCGATTTCTACTTTAGAAACAGAAGCGTCAGAAAGGCGTTTGCTAATGAATTCACGAATTTTTAAATCTTCGTGCAGGAAGTCAGCGTAATCTTTACCAGCGTACCACTTAGATTCCCAATCACGAATGACTCCGATACGAAGACCGACTGGATTTACCTTTTGACCCACTACTTATCCCTCCTTCTTTTCTGATACAACGATTGTAATGTGGCTCGTACGTTTGTTGATTTGGCTCGCACGTCCCATAGCACGCGGGCGGAATCTTTTTAACGTTGGGCCTTCGTCAACAAATGCCTGAGAAATAACCAGATTGTTAGCGTCCATCTCGTAGTTGTGCTCAGCATTTGCGATAGCAGATTTTAAAACTTTTTCGATGATCGGAGAAGCAGCTCTCGGAGTTAAGTTCAGGATAGATACTGCTTCGCCTACTTGCTTACCTCGAATCAGGTCCATTACTAGACGTGCTTTACGAGGAGCAATACGGACTGTTCTTGCAACAGCTTTAGCTTGCATTTAAAAGCCTCCTCTCTTAGCGTCTTGTTTTTTTATCGTCACTGGCGTGGCCTTTGTAAGTACGAGTCGGTGCGAATTCGCCCAACTTGTGGCCTACCATGTCTTCAGAAATGAATACAGGCACGTGTTTACGTCCGTCATATACTGCGATAGTGTGACCGATAAATTGTGGGAAAATAGTTGAACGGCGAGACCAAGTTTTTACAACTTGTTTCTTGTCCGTTTCATTTAATTTCTCGATTTTTGTCATCAAGTGTCCATCGACAAATGGTCCTTTTTTCAAGCTGCGAGCCATTTTGGAACCTCCCTTCGTGATTGCACTACGGTCCGAAATGAACCGTAGACAACCCCGTTATTTATTTTTACGACGACGTACGATAAATTTATCAGATTTGTTCTTTTTCTTACGTGTCTTGAATCCAAGAGTCGGTTTGCCCCAAGGAGACATTGGTGATTTGCGTCCGATTGGCGCGCGACCTTCACCACCACCGTGCGGGTGATCGTTAGGGTTCATTACAGAACCGCGTACTGTAGGGCGGATGCCTTTCCAGCGAGAGCGTCCTGCTTTACCAACGTTGATAAGTTCATGTTGCTCGTTACCTACTTGACCGATAGAAGCGCGGCAAGCAGAAAGGATCATGCGAACTTCACCAGAGTTAAGACGTACAAGAACGTATTTGCCTTCTTTACCAAGAACCTGAGCAGATGTACCAGCTGAACGTACAAGCTGTCCGCCTTTACCAGGTTTTAATTCAATGTTATGCACAACTGTACCAACAGGGATGTTGATAAGCGGAAGTGCGTTACCTACTTTGATGTCAGCTTCAGGGCCGGACATGATTTCAGTACCTACTTGAATTCCTTTTGGTGCAAGAATGTAACGTTTTTCTCCGTCTACATAGTTGATTAGTGCAATGTTAGCTGAACGGTTTGGATCGTACTCAACTGTAGCAACGCGTCCAGGTATACCATCTTTATCGCGTTTGAAGTCGATAACACGGTATTGGCGTTTGTGTCCGCCACCTTGGTGACGTACAGTCAATTTACCTTGGTTGTTACGTCCGCCTTTTTTGTGAAGGGGCGCAAGCAAGGATTTTTCCGGCTGGTCAGTCGTGATTTCAGCAAAATCTGAAGTTGTCATGCCACGACGTCCGTTAGAGGTCGGTTTATACTTTTTAATCGCCATTTTGAATTTCCCTCCTTCTTTTTACAGATAATTAAGCTTCAAAAATTTCGATTTCTTTGCTGTCTGCAGTAAGTTTTACGATCGCTTTTCTGCGACGGCTAGTCATACCAGTGTAGCGGCCGACACGTTTTGATTTCCCTTTGTAGTTCATGATGTTGACTTTGTCAACTTTCACTCCAAAGATACTTTCAACTGCATCTTTCACTTCTGTTTTATTAGCTCTTACATCAACTTCAAAAGTATATTTCTTTTCAGTCATTAAATCAGCAGAACGTTCAGTAATGACGGGGCGCTTAAGAACATCACGAGGATCTTTCATTATGCAAGCACCTCCTCTACTTTTTCAACCGCAGCTTTTGTAATCAGAAGCTTCTCGTGGTTGACAACGTCTAACACGTTGATTCCGTTAGCTTGAACAACTGTAACTCCAGGGATGTTGCGTGCAGAAAGAGATACTGCTTCGTTTGCATCCGCAGTTACGATTAAAGCTTTTTTCTCAACAGATAATCCTTTAAGGATAGCTGCCATTTCTTTTGTTTTAACCGTATCAAGAGTAAGATCTTCAAGAACAATAATGTTGTTGTCGTTCACTTTAGAAGACAATACTGATTTGATTGCCAAGCGGCGAACTTTTTTAGGTAATTTGTAAGAATAGCTGCGTGGTGTTGGGCCGAATACGACACCACCTCCGCGCCATTGCGGTGAACGGATTGAA
Source organism: Bacillus sp. FSL K6-2861 (assembly GCF_038630725.1). NCBI lineage: Bacteria > Bacillati > Bacillota > Bacilli > Caryophanales > Bacillaceae > Bacillus > Bacillus sp. FSL K6-2861. The sequence goes on along the minus strand of NZ_CP152037.1, from coordinate 137,144 downwards.
CCTTGACGGGCACGACCTGTACCTTTTTGACGCCATGGTTTGCGACCTCCGCCGCGTACTTCAGAACGATTTTTTACTTTGTGAGATCCTTGACGTAAGGAAGCTCTTTGCATAAGAATAGCGTCGAATACTACGCTCTCATTTGGCTCAATTCCAAATACAGACGCGTTTAATTCGATATCACCAGCAGTAGAACCGTTTTGGTTGTATAATGCTACTTTTGGCATGATCAATTTCCTCCTTTCCTAAGAGACTTATTTAGATTTAACAGCACTTTTAACAGTGATTAAAGTTTTTCTCGCACCAGGTACGTTACCTTTAATCAAAAGAAGATTGCGCTCAGCATCTACTTTTACGATTTCAAGGTTTTGGACAGTGATTTGATCTCCGCCCATGCGTCCAGGTAATAGTTTACCTTTGAATACACGGTTAGGATCTACAGGTCCCATTGAACCAGGACGACGGTGGTAGCGTGAACCGTGAGACATAGGTCCGCGAGATTGTCCGTGGCGCTTGATTGCACCTTGGAAACCTTTACCTTTAGATACTCCTGTTACATCTACGATTTCTCCTGCAGAGAAAATTTCAACCTTGACTTCCTGACCAATTTCATACGCATCCATATCCACGCCGCGTAATTCTTTAACGAAGCGCTTAGGAGCAGTTTCCGCTTTTGCAACGTGTCCTTTTTCCGGTTTGTTTGAAAGCTTTTCACGCTTATCGTCAAAACCAAGCTGGATCGCTTCATAGCCATCATTTTCAGCTGTTTTCTTTTGAAGAACAACGTTTGGAGCTGCTTCAATAACAGTTACCGGGATAAGATCACCGTTCTCTGCGAATACTTGCGTCATACCAATTTTTCTTCCTAAGATTCCTTTGGTCATTCGTCACACCTCCTATTAAGATCATTCTATATTTTAGAATTAAAGTTTGATTTCGATATCGACACCAGATGGTAAGTCTAATCGCATGAGAGCATCAACAGTTTGTGGTGTTGGGTTCACAATGTCGATTAAACGTTTATGTGTACGCATTTCAAATTGCTCACGAGAATCTTTGTATTTGTGCACCGCACGAAGGATTGTGTAAACTGATTTTTCAGTTGGCAACGGAATCGGACCAGATACGCTGGCACCAGAACGTTTTGCCGTTTCAACAATCTTCTCTGCAGATTGATCAAGGATTCTATGATCATATGCTTTTAAACGAATACGAATTTTTTGTTTTGCCATTATTTTCCCTCCTTTTCGCCTACATCACGTTAGACAGTTCTCCGTGAGAAAAACCTGATCACCTTGCCATGGCAAAGCGGCCGGGTGTGTCAGCAACCTCTCACTTCATCGCAGTCAAAGACCAACATACACTATTATACAGAAAATAGACGTATGTTGCAAGGTTTATTTAAAGAACCTTGTGGTTTTCACACTTTGATTATTATACAGGTGATACCATGATTAATCAAGGATATGCCTGTTTTCTTTCAGAGATGGAACGATGCGAACCGGCTGACAACTTCGGCAAAGCGATCCGGTTCCTCCAAGTGAGGCGAATGGGCTGAGTTCTCAAACCAATGCCATTCTTTATACGGCGCATCAACCTTCTGATAATATTCATAAGACGTCGTCCCCGGGACCGTCAAATCGTATCTCCCTGACATAAAACAGCACGGTATTATAATAGAAGAAACTGATTCCCCGGCATCAAAGAAAATGAGATCCTCCCACAGGTGTTTCAGGCTGAACATTTGTCCCCTCGCGGCTAAGAAACTCCCTCTCACACCGTACGGTTCACCAAACAGCATTCGCCCCCCTGCTTTAAGAGCACCGATCGGATGATGGGTAAAGCCCCCTCCCCTCATCTCGATACAAAGCAGAAACAACGTTCGCTGCAGCTGTTTCTCCCATGGAGGTGCTCCGATAAAGCTAAGCGTCTTTTCCAGCAGGAAATGTTTGCGTCGCCTGCTCCATTCCATCATCAGCCGGTAAGCTTCCGTTTCTTCCTTTTGAATATTAACCACCTGACTGATACCGATATACGCATAATACAAATCAGGTCTCTCTTGAAGAACATGAAGCGCCAGAACTGAACCCCACGAATAACCGGCGATATATATTTTTTGCCTGCTGAATTGCTTGCATAAGCGTTCGGTCAAATGAATGGTATCGGCTGTCAGCTGATCCAAGGTCATAGATGAACCCGGAATTTCCTTTGAATAAGAGAGACCCGCCCCTCTCTGATCCCAGTTCACAACGGTGAAATGCTTTTCCAGCTTATTCTGGTATTTTCTCGCATAGCCGATTTGGGGCGTGCCGGGACCGCCGTGCAAAAACAAAAGCAGCGGATTACTCCTGTCATCACCATTAATCATAATGGTTTGTTCACTGCCATTAATCAGCAATTGCTGAAGCATTGAAATACGATTGGTTTTCTTGAAGTTATCGTTCATCGCTCTGCTCCTAAAATTTGTATACGTTCTATTATACATGGAATCAACGGGGAAACAAAAAAACGAGGCCCCATAAGGGACCCCGCATTAATGAACGAGTCGATTACTCAGTGATTGTAGAAACAACGCCTGAACCAACTGTACGTCCGCCTTCACGAATAGAGAAACGAGTTCCTTCTTCGATAGCGATTGTAGAGATAAGTTCAACGATCATTTCAGTGTTATCTCCAGGCATAACCATTTCTACGCCTTCTGGAAGATTGATGATACCAGTTACGTCAGTTGTACGGAAGTAGAACTGAGGACGGTAGTTAGAGAAGAATGGAGTATGACGTCCACCCTCTTCTTTAGAAAGAACGTAAACTTCAGCTTTGAATTTGCTGTGTGGAGTGATTGTACCTGGTTTAGCAAGTACTTGTCCACGTTGGATGTCTTCACGAGCTACACCGCGAAGAAGCGCACCGATGTTGTCTCCAGCTTCAGCATAGTCAAGTAGCTTACGGAACATTTCAACACCTGTAACAGTTGTTTTGCTGTTTTCTTCTTGAAGACCGATGATTTCAACTTCGTCACCGACTTTAACTTGTCCGCGTTCTACACGGCCAGTAGCAACTGTACCACGACCAGTGATTGAGAATACGTCCTCAACCGGCATCATGAATGGTTTGTCAGTGTCGCGTTCTGGAGTTGGGATGTACTCGTCAACTGCAGCCATAAGTTCAAGAATTTTTTCTTCGTACTCAGCGTCACCTTCAAGAGCTTTAAGAGCAGAACCTTTAACAACTGGTACATCATCACCAGGGAAGTCGTATTCGCTAAGAAGATCGCGAACTTCCATTTCAACAAGCTCAAGAAGCTCTTCGTCGTCTACCATGTCGCATTTGTTAAGGAATACTACGATGTATGGTACACCAACGTTTTTAGAAAGAAGGATGTGCTCACGAGTTTGTGGCATTGGGCCATCAGCAGCAGATACTACAAGGATAGCTCCGTCCATTTGCGCAGCACCAGTGATCATGTTTTTAACATAGTCAGCGTGTCCTGGGCAGTCAACGTGTGCATAGTGACGAGTGTCAGTTTCGTACTCAACGTGTGCAGTAGAGATTGTGATACCGCGCTCACGTTCTTCTGGAGCACCATCAATTTGATCGTACGCCATAGCTGTACCTTTACCAGATTTCTTATGAAGTACTGTTGAGATAGCAGCAGTTAATGTTGTTTTACCATGGTCAACGTGTCCAATTGTACCGATATTGGCATGTGATTTGGAACGGTCGAATTTTTCTTTAGCCATTCTAAAATCCTCCTTAAGAGCTTTTAATTAGTAATGTATAGAGTGATAGAAAGTGAAAGCAAGCTCTCACTTCCTCATCTTACAATAGTAGTTATACTTGAGTTAAGTGGCAAAATCAATTATTCGCCTTTATTTTTTTTGATAATTTCTTCAGCGATGCTCTTCGGCACTTCTTCGTAGTGATCCATGAACATTGTGAACGTACCGCGTCCTTGCGTGTTAGAACGAAGGGCAGTAGCGTAACCGAACATTTCAGCAAGAGGTACCATCGCACGCACAACTTGAGCGTTACCGCGAGCTTCCATACCTTCTACGCGTCCGCGACGAGAAGTAACATCACCCATGATGTCTCCCATGTATTCTTCAGGAATAACAACTTCAACTTTCATGATTGGTTCAAGAAGAACTGGGTTACATTTGCTGACTGCATTTTTCAATGCCATAGAAGCAGCGACTTTAAACGCCATTTCGTTTGAGTCAACATCATGGTAAGATCCATCAAAAAGTTTCGCCTTGATGTCGATTAGCGGGAATCCGGCTAGGACACCATTTTCAAGAGAGTCTTCAAGACCTGCTTGTACGGCTGGGATGTATTCACGAGGAACAACACCACCGACGATTGCGTTTTCGAATTCAAAGCCAGCGCCTTCTTCGTTCGGTTCAAATTCGATCCAAACGTGACCGAACTGACCGCGTCCGCCTGATTGACGTACGAATTTACCTTCAACTTTTGCACCGGTACGGAATGTCTCACGGTACGCAACTTGAGGAGCACCAACGTTAGCTTCAACTTTGAACTCACGCTTCATACGATCAACAATGATATCAAGGTGAAGCTCACCCATACCAGAGATGATTGTTTGACCCGTTTCAGGGTTTGTTTGTGTACGGAATGTAGGATCTTCTTCAGCAAGTTTCGCTAAAGCGATACCCATTTTATCTTGGTCAGCTTTTGATTTAGGCTCAATCGCTACGTCGATAACAGGCTCTGGGAATTCCATTGATTCAAGGATTACAAGATCCTTCTCATCACATAGAGTATCTCCAGTAGAAGTATCTTTTAGACCTACAGCAGCTGCGATGTCTCCAGCGTAAACAGTAGAGATCTCTTCACGGCTGTTAGCGTGCATTTGAAGGATACGTCCTACGCGCTCACGCTTGCCTTTTGTAGAGTTCTTTACATATGAACCGGAATCAAGTGTACCGGAATATACGCGGAAGAATGTCAGCTTACCGACATAAGGGTCAGTCATAACTTTAAATGCAAGTGCAGAGAATGGCTCTTCATCAGAAGAATGACGAACGATCTCTTCATCTGTGTCAGGACGTACACCTTTGATTGCAGCAACATCAGTTGGCGCAGGAAGGTAGTCAAGAACAGCATCAAGTACAAGCTGAACACCTTTGTTTTTGAAAGCAGATCCAACAAGTACAGGGTAGAATTCAACATTCAGTGTACCTTTACGGATAGCAGCTTTCAGTTCAGGGATAGTGATTTCTTCACCTTCAAGGTACTTTTCCATAAGCTCTTCATCAAGCTCAGCTACAGCTTCAATCAGGCTGCTGCGAAGCTCTTCAGCTTGCTCTTTGTACTCTTCAGGGATTTCTTTCGCATCTGAACGAGTTCCAAGGTCATCTTCGTAGAAATACGCAACGTTTTCTACTAAGTCGATGATACCTTCGAAGTTGTCTTCAGCGCCGATCGGCAATTGAATTGCGTGAGCGTTAGCTTGAAGACGGTCTCTTAAAGTGCCTACAGAGTAAAGGAAGTCTGCGCCGATTTTGTCCATTTTGTTGACAAATACAACGCGCGGCACTCCGTAAGTTGTTGCTTGGCGCCATACTGTTTCTGTCTGAGGCTCAACACCTGATTGAGCATCAAGTACGGCAACCGCACCATCAAGTACACGGAGTGAACGTTCAACTTCAACTGTGAAGTCTACGTGTCCCGGTGTATCGATGATGTTTACACGGTAACCTTTCCACTGTGCAGTCGTTGCTGCAGAAGTGATTGTAATACCGCGTTCTTGTTCCTGCTCCATCCAGTCCATTTGCGAAGCACCTTCGTGAGTTTCGCCAATTTTGTGGATACGGCCTGTGTAGAACAAGATCCGTTCTGTAGTAGTCGTTTTACCGGCATCGATGTGAGCCATGATCCCGATATTACGAGTTTTTTCTAAGGAGAACTCTCTTGCCATTGGGTAATTTCTCCTTCCTTATTAGGGAATTATTATTTTGATTATATGAATCCTACCAGCGGTAGTGAGCAAATGCTTTGTTCGCTTCTGCCATCTTGTGAGTGTCTTCACGTTTCTTAACGGCAGCACCAGTGTTGTTAGCTGCATCAAGAATTTCGTTAGCCAGGCGCTCTTCCATTGTTTTTTCTCCGCGAAGACGCGCATAGTTAACCAACCAGCGAAGACCAAGAGTTGTACGGCGTTCAGGACGAACTTCTACAGGCACTTGGTAGTTAGCTCCACCTACACGGCGTGCTTTTACTTCAAGTACAGGCATGATGTTTTTCAATGCTTGTTCGAAAACCTCCATTGCATCATTGCCAGTGCGTTCTTTAATGATATCGAATGACTTGTATAGGATTGTTTGAGATTTACCTTTTTTACCGTCGATCATCATTTTGTTGATCAGGCGGGATACCAGCTTAGAGTTGTAAAGCGGATCAGGTAAAACATCTCTTTTTGCTACAGGACCTTTACGTGGCATCTGAATATCCTCCCTTCATAGTTTTAATGATTTATTTGATTACTTTGCTTTAGGACGTTTCGTACCGTATTTAGAACGGCCTTGCGCACGGTTTTCAACTCCGGCAGTATCAAGTGCGCCACGAACGATGTGGTAGCGTACCCCCGGTAAGTCTTTTACACGTCCGCCGCGGATCAGTACAACGCTGTGCTCTTGCAGGTTGTGACCGATACCAGGAATGTAGGCAGTAACCTCGATTCCGTTAGTCAAACGAACACGAGCATATTTACGAAGTGCTGAGTTCGGTTTTTTCGGTGTCATTGTACCCACACGAGTACATACCCCGCGTTTTTGTGGAGAAGATACGTTAGTGTGCTCTTTTTTAAAGCTGTTGTATCCTTTGTTTAGTGCAGGTGACTTAGAGTTTTCAACTTTGCTCACGCGTCCCTTGCGAATTAGCTGATTAATTGTAGGCATGTTGTGTTCCTCCCTTCATTACGTTTTATAACCCACATACCCAGGTGGTTCATCATTAGGCAAAAAACAATGTCTTTACACAAGATTGATATCTTATATAAAAACAAAAAGTACGCTATAACATAATGGCAACAGCTGCTGCTCCCACTTCAATTCCGCAGGCTTTGCCGAGCTTTTTCATGGAATCCACCATACAGACAGCGGTATTTTGGTTCTTTGCAAGCTGGATAACGCCAGCTGTAAGAACTGAATCCGCGTCTTTTGCCACGACGACTTCCTTCACTGAACCTCGTTTTAGAGCTTTCACTGTTTGCTTCGTACCAATAATAATTGATTTGGCCTGTGATACTTTATCATAAGACATAAACATATCCTCCAAAGTAACAGGTTTTATTTCGAGCACCTTGGTTATATTATCACTCTGCGGGACGGATGTCAACAACGTATGACATTTTTTAGTGCAGTCCACCGCCAGAATAATTGTAATACTGAGGAAAAGCTGTCGAAACAGCCTTTCCTGCAGCAGTTTCTGTTATTCAGCCGGAACCATATCTTCCGAAGGCTGAACGTTTGAAACAGGTTTTACTTTTCTGTAATTCATCATACCGGTACCGGCCGGAACCAGTTTACCGATGATAACATTCTCTTTCAGGCCGAGAAGTTCATCGCGCTTGCCTTTAATCGCAGCATCTGTAAGAACGCGTGTTGTTTCTTGGAATGATGCGGCAGACAAGAATGAATCCGTCTCGAGTGAAGCTTTTGTGATACCGAGAAGGACAGGACGGCCTGTAGCAGGTCGATTGCCTTCAAGCAGCACTTTTTTGTTCGCTTCTGTGAATTGGTGAATATCTAGCAATGTGCCAGGGAGAACATCAGTATCTCCGGCATCGATCACACGGACTTTGCGAAGCATCTGGCGAACCATTACTTCTACGTGTTTATCGCCGATTTCAACCCCCTGCATACGGTAAACCTTCTGAACCTCATGCAGAAGATATTCCTGAACCGTTGTCAGGTCAGTGACTTTAAGAAGTTCTTTCGGATCGATAGAACCTTCTGTCAGCACTTGACCGCGGGTAATCTGATCACCCTCAGCCACTTTCAGGCGTGAGTTGTAAGGTGCCGTGTATGAACGTGTCTCAACAGCGCCCTGAACAACAATCTCCTGCTGTTTGTCGCGGACTTCATTGATTTCGGCAATTGTACCGTCAATCTCAGAAATCGTCGCTTGACCTTTCGGATTACGCGCTTCGAAAAGCTCTTGGATACGCGGAAGACCTTGTGTGATATCGTCTCCGGCAACCCCGCCTGTGTGGAACGTACGCATTGTTAACTGTGTTCCAGGCTCACCGATAGATTGAGCGGCGATAATACCTACTGCTTCGCCGACTTCAACATCAGTTCCGGTTGCAAGGTTACGTCCGTAGCATCGTTTACATACACCATGAGGAGTGTTACATGTGAACGCGGAACGGATCCACACTTCTTCGATTCCGGCTTCAACGATTTCCAGCGCTTTATCTTCATCGATCAATTCATTTTCGTTAATGAGCACAGCACCCGTTTCAGGATGTTTGATCTGTTTTCTGGCGAAACGTCCGATCAGACGCTCTTCCAGACGCTCGATGATTTCCGTGCCTTCTTTGAGCGGTTTTGCAAGAATACCGCGGTCTGTTCCGCAATCTGTTTCACGAATGATAACATCCTGCGCAACATCAACAAGACGGCGTGTAAGGTAACCTGAGTCAGCTGTTTTCAGGGCGGTATCGGCAAGACCTTTACGCGCACCGTGAGTGGAGATAAAGTACTCCAATACTGTCAGACCTTCACGGAAACTTGATTTAATCGGCAATTCAATGATTCGTCCAGCCGGGTTGGCCATCAGACCGCGCATACCCGCAAGCTGTGTAAAGTTAGATGCGTTACCACGGGCTCCTGAGTCACTCATCATGTAGATCGGGTTGACTTCGTCTAATGATTTCATCAGTTTGCCTTGGATAACATCTTTCGCTGAACTCCAAATTGAAATGACTCTTTCATAACGTTCTTCTTCGGTGATTAAACCGCGTCTGAACTGTTTCAGGACATTATCAACTTTGCTTTGTGCTTCTTCAAGGATTTCCTGTTTGTCATCGAGAACGACGATATCAGAAACCCCTACTGTGATGCCGGCTTTCGTTGAATATCTGAAACCGAGGTTTTTCATGCGGTCAAGCATTTTAGACGTTTCCGTGATATGGAATCGTTTAAAGATTTCCGCGATGATTTTACCGAGAATGCCTTTTTTAAACGGTGCGTTGATCGGCTGCTCAGCAATCACAGCTTTTACGTCAGCACCTTTATCTAAGAAGAAACGGTCAGGTGTCTTCTCTTCAATGTTGCTCTTCGTTGGTTCATTCATGTAAGGGAATGATTCCGGAAGAATTTCATTGAAGACGAGCTTACCGACAGTTGTAATTAACAATTTTGAACGCTGTTCTTCAGTAAATGTCACATTCTTAAGGGAGTTCGCTGCAACAGCAACTCTCGTATGAAGGTGAACATAACCGTTTTGATAAGCAAGAAGCGCTTCGTCCGTATTTTTGAAAACCATACCCTCGCCGACTGCTCCAGCGCGCTCAAGCGTCAGGTAGTAGTTTCCTAATACCATATCCTGAGACGGCGTAACAACCGGTTTACCATCTTTAGGGTTCAAGATGTTTTGGGCCGCAAGCATCAGAATGCGCGCCTCAGCTTGAGCCTCAGCTGATAAAGGTACGTGAACCGCCATTTGGTCACCGTCAAAGTCAGCGTTATAAGCTGTACATACTAACGGGTGAAGACGGATGGCGCGTCCTTCAACAAGCGTCGGTTCGAAAGCCTGGATACCTAATCTGTGAAGAGTAGGGGCACGGTTCAGTAAGACCGGATGCTCCTTAATGACAGATTCAAGTACATCCCATACTTCAGGCTGCACGCGTTCGATTTTGCGTTTTGCGCTCTTGATATTGTGAGCAAGGCCTTTTTCAACAAGCTCTTTCATGACGAAAGGCTTGAAGAGCTCAAGCGCCATTTCCTTCGGCAAACCGCACTGATACATTTTCAGATGCGGACCTACGACGATAACGGAACGTCCTGAGTAGTCTACACGTTTACCGAGAAGGTTCTGACGGAAACGCCCTTGTTTCCCTTTCAGCATGTGAGAAAGAGATTTAAGCGGACGGTTACCCGGTCCGGTAACCGGACGGCCGCGGCGTCCGTTGTCAATCAGAGCATCGACTGCTTCCTGAAGCATACGTTTTTCGTTCTGAACGATGATGCTTGGCGCGCCGAGGTCTAACAGACGTTTTAAACGGTTATTACGGTTGATGACACGACGGTAAAGGTCGTTCAGGTCAGACGTTGCGAAACGTCCGCCGTCAAGCTGAACCATCGGTCTTAATTCAGGCGGAATAACCGGAAGCACGTCGAGGATCATCCAAGACGGCTTGTTTCCTGAATTACGGAAGGCTTCAAGCACTTCAAGGCGTTTGATCGCACGTGTACGGCGCTGTCCTTGAGAAGTCTTCAGCTCTTCTTTTAACATATCAACTTCTTTGACAAGGTCGATGTCCTGCAGAAGTTTATTAATGGCTTCCGCACCCATAGAGGCTTGGAATTTGTTTCCGTACTTATCCAGATACGCACGGTATTCCTTTTCAGATAAAAGCTGTTTCTTTTCGAGCGGTGTATTGGCCGGGTCAGTTACGACGTAAGAAGCAAAGTAAATAACTTCTTCCAGCGCACGCGGTGACATATCCAATACAAGACCCATACGGCTCGGAATACCTTTGAAATACCAAATGTGAGAAACCGGGGCAGCCAGTTCAATATGCCCCATTCTCTCACGACGGACTTTAGCCCGCGTTACTTCAACTCCGCAACGGTCACAAACTACGCCTTTATAACGAACCCGCTTGTACTTGCCGCAATGACATTCCCAGTCCTTAGTCGGTCCGAAAATGCGTTCGCAGAACAGGCCGTCCTTTTCAGGTTTCAATGTACGATAGTTTATCGTTTCAGGCTTTTTCACTTCACCAAAAGACCATGAACGGATTTTATCCGGTGAAGCAAGACCGATGTTCATATACTCAAAATTGTTCACATCTAGCAAGGGGCCTACCTCCCTTTTTATCTTCGGATTAACCGATGTCACTTGCCTTTATCAATCAGAGACTATTCTTTCGTTACTGCGTCACGTTCAACGTCTGGAGATGCTGTTTCTTCCGGCGCTTCATCACCTGATAATGCAAGGCCGTCAGCTTGTTTCGCATCTTCCTCGTCTTCTAGATCTCTCATTTCTATTTCTTCTTCATCGCCTGAAAGGATTTTTACGTCCATACCTAAGCTTTGAAGCTCTTTGATCAATACTTTGAATGATTCCGGAACACCAGGCTCTGGAACATTGTCGCCTTTGACGATGGCTTCATATGTTTTCACACGTCCGACCACGTCATCGGACTTCACAGTCAGGATTTCTTGAAGCGTGTAAGCTGCGCCGTAAGCTTCAAGCGCCCAAACCTCCATCTCACCGAAACGCTGTCCGCCGAATTGGGCTTTACCGCCGAGAGGCTGCTGCGTAACAAGTGAGTAAGGACCTGTAGAACGGGCATGAAGTTTATCATCAACCATGTGCGCCAGTTTGATCATGTACATGATTCCGACTGATACACGGTTGTCGAACGGTTCTCCCGTACGGCCGTCATAAAGAACTGTTTTAGCGTCTCTTGACATGCCTGCTTCTTCAAGTGTTTCCCACACATCTTCTTCACGCGCGCCGTCAAATACAGGTGACGCGATGTGAATGCCGAGGTAGCGGGCAGCCATACCCATGTGAAGTTCTAATACCTGACCGATATTCATACGTGATGGTACACCCAGCGGGTTAAGCATGATATCGATCGGCGTGCCGTCAGGAAGGTAAGGCATATCTTCTTCAGGAAGAATCTTCGAGATAACCCCTTTGTTTCCGTGACGTCCGGCCATTTTATCACCTTCAGAAATCTTACGTTTCTGAACGATATATACGCGTACAAGCTGGTTCACTCCCGGAGGAAGTTCGTCGCCGTCTTCACGGTTGAAGACTTTTACGTCGTGGATAATTCCGCCGCCGCCGTGAGGCACACGGAGAGAAGTATCACGGACTTCACGCGCTTTTTCTCCAAAGATCGCATGCAGAAGGCGTTCTTCAGCCGTAAGCTCAGTTACACCTTTAGGCGTTACTTTACCTACGAGAAGGTCTCCGTCGTTGACTTCCGCGCCGATACGGATAATTCCGCGGTCATCAAGATTGCGAAGCGCGTCTTCCCCTACGTTTGGAATATCGCGGGTGATCTCTTCCGGCCCAAGCTTTGTATCACGTGCTTCTGATTCATATTCTTCAATGTGAATAGATGTGTATACATCATCTTTCACAAGGCGTTCACTCATGATGATGGCATCCTCATAGTTGTAACCATCCCATGTCATGAAGCCGACCATTACGTTGCGGCCGAGAGCAAGTTCACCAAGCTCCATTGAAGGTCCGTCAGCAAGGATTTCTCCTTTGACTACTTCATCGCCGACACTGACGATCGGACGCTGGTTGTAGCACGTACCTTGGTTGGAGCGGACAAATTTCAGCAAGCTGTACTTATCCAGGTTGCCTTTTACTTTTTGGCCGTCAATTTCTTCATAGCGGCGCACCCATACGTTTTTCGCTTCCACCCGTTCAACGATACCAGGGTGTTTACAAATAACGGCTGCACCGGAGTCTTTACCGGATACGTATTCCATACCCGTTCCGACGATCGGAGCTTCCGGCTGCATCAAAGGCACAGCCTGACGCTGCATGTTCGCTCCCATGAGGGCACGGTTCGAGTCATCGTTTTCCAAGAACGGAATACATGCTGTCGCAGCAGATACAACCTGTTTAGGAGATACGTCCATGTAATCCACGCGGTTGCGGGCTACAACGGTGTTTTCCCCTCTGAAACGCGCTACGATGCTGTCATCCAAGAAAGAACCGTCATCGCTCAGCTTAGCATTCGCTTGGGCTACGACATAGTTATCCTCTTCATCAGCAGTCAGGTAGTCGATTCTAGGCGTTACTTTTCCTGTTTCAGGATCAACGCGGCGGTATGGCGTCTCAATGAAACCAAAGCGGTTTACTTTCGCAAATGATGACAATGAGTTGATCAAACCGATGTTCGGGCCCTCAGGCGTTTCAATCGGACACATACGGCCATAGTGAGAGTAGTGAACGTCACGTACTTCCATACCTGCGCGCTCACGTGTCAAACCGCCCGGTCCGAGAGCTGACAGACGGCGTTTGTGCGTCAATTCAGCAAGCGGGTTCGTCTGATCCATGAATTGAGAAAGCTGTGAGCTTCCGAAGAACTCTTTAATAGACGCAATAACAGGTCTGATGTTAATCAGCTGCTGCGGCGTAATTGTATTCGTGTCTTGAATAGACATTCTTTCACGTACGACACGTTCCATCCGGCTTAAACCGATACGGAATTGGTTTTGCAGGAGCTCACCTACAGAACGCAGACGGCGGTTTCCGAGATGGTCGATATCATCAGTGTCGCCCACTCCGTGCAGGAGGTTGAAGAAGTAGCTGATAGAAGAAATAATATCAGCAGGCGTAATGTTTTTAATCGCCTCTTCGATGTAAGCATTGCCGATCACATTGATCGTCTGCTCTCCTTCTGCATCGGTAGGAGCATAGATTTTAATGGATTGAAGCATCACTTCATCCTCGACGACGCCGCCGTTAGGATAAAGTTTTCTGAAGCCGATTCCATTTTCTAAGTATGGCAGTACTTTATCAAGTGTTCTTCTGTCAAGAATCTGCCCTTTTTCAGCGAGAATTTCACCGGTTTCCGGATCCACCAGTGTTTCTGCAAGGCGCTGGTTAAACAGGCGGTTCTTGATATGAAGCTTTTTATTAATTTTATAGCGTCCTACATTCGCAAGATCGTATCGCTTCGGATCAAAGAAGCGGGAATCCAGCAAGCTTTTTGCGTTTTCTACTGTAGGCGGCTCTCCGGGACGAAGGCGCTCATAGATTTCAAGAAGCGCTTTGTCACTGTTTTCAGTGTTGTCCTTATCCAGTGTATTGCGGAGATATTCGTTCTCACCAATGAGATCGAGAATCTCTTGGTCGGAACCGAAGCCGAGAGCACGCAAAAGAACCGTAACCGGCAACTTACGTGTGCGATCAATGCGGACATACACAACATCTTTCGCATCAGTTTCGTATTCTAACCATGCGCCACGGTTTGGAATGACAGTCGCGGTAAAACCTTTTTTACCGTTCTTGTCTACTTTACCACTGAAATATACACTTGGAGACCGAACAAGCTGAGATACGATAACACGTTCTGCACCGTTGATGATAAAAGTACCGGTATCTGTCATAATAGGGAAATCACCCATGAAGACATCCTGGTCTTTTACCTCTCCAGTTTCTTTGTTAATTAAACGAACCTTCACTCTCAGCGGAGCTGAGTAAGTCACATCACGTTCTTTTGACTCTTCAACGGGATACTTAGGATCTCCTAAACTGTAGTCAATGAACTCTAGAGAGAGGTTACCAGTGAAATCCTCAATTGGTGATATGTCTTGAAACATCTCTCTAAGACCCTCATCAAGAAACCACTGATAAGAAGAGGTTTGAATTTCAATGAGATTTGGTAATTCTAACACTTCGCTAATGCGAGCATAGCTTCTGCGCTGGCGGTGTCGTCCATACTGAACTAGTTGACCTGTCAACTGATTCACCCCTCAAATCATGCGTATTATATGTGTAATAAGCATCTCTTACGATAAAGAAATACTTTTACAAGACAAAAGAAAAAAGGGTTTCTAATTAAGAAAACCACATCCAAAAACAAATACCGATTTTATTAGCATTTCCATGTTTGTATAATTTATACATGCACTATGATTATTTCAGCATATCATGCAAAATATATACATTGGCATTTTACAATATTAACATAGCTGAAAATTCAAGTCAAACTTTTTTTGCTTTTATGATATAATAGCCTTTCTTTTTTTGAACCACAGAAACTTCGTCAAAAAGCTCCTTCAGTTTTTCAATGGCAGAAGGCCCGCCCTGTTTTTTCTGTATAACGATCCACAATTCACCTGAAGCCCTTAAATGCTCAGCGCTTTTTTCAAAAATGGCATGGACAACTTTTTTTCCGGCGCGGATTGGGGGGTTTGTAATAATAGAAGCAAATGTTTGAGCAGAATCAATATTTGAAAATAAATCACTCTGATAAATTCGAACGTTTTTTATTCCGTTTTTTTCTGCATTTTCATTTGACAGCTCTACGGCTCTTTCATTCACGTCAATCATGTGCACGGTCCGGTCTGTAAATGCACCGGCGAGTGACAGACCGATCGGGCCGTAACCGCAGCCTGCATCCAGGAAGTCACCATCGATCTCCGGCTCTTCAAATGCTTCAATTAAGACACGCGAACCGAAATCAACTTCCTTTTTCGAGAAAACGCCGCTGTCACTTGTGAATGTATAAGATCTGTTCCGCAGTGTAAATGACCATGTCTGTTTATCGCTTTTAACTGAAGGTTTTTCTGAATAATAGTGATCACTCATTATTAGAACCTCCTTTTATAATGGCACTTAAAGAAAAGCAAAGAAAAAGCCCGCCTCATAAAAGCGAGCTTCCCCTACAGGCAAGTGAAGATTACTTAACTTCTACAGAAGCGCCAACTTCTTCAAGTTTAGCTTTAAGCTCTTCAGCTTCTTCTTTCGCAATACCTTCTTTAAGTGGTTTTGGAGTGTTGTCAACAAGTTCTTTAGCTTCTTTCAAGCCAAGACCAGTGATTTCACGAACAACTTTGATAACTTTGATTTTCTGAGAACCTGCACCAGCAAGGATAAGGTCGAATTCGCTTTGCTCTTCAGCAGCTCCGCCAGCAGCAGCTCCGCCAGCTACAGCTACAGGAGCAGCAGCAGTTACGCCAAATTCTTCTTCGATTGCTTTTACTAGGTCGTTCAATTCAAGTACAGTTGCTTCTTTAACGGAAGCAATGATTTCTTCGATATTTAAAGCCATTTGAAATTCCTCCATTTGTTTTATTTTAGGGTAAAATCAGATTAAGCGCCTTGTTCTTCCTTTTGTTCTGCAACTGCTTTAGCTGCAAGTGCAAGGTTGCGAACTGGAGCTTGAAGTACGCTAAGCAACATAGAAAGTAAGCCATCGCGTGAAGGAAGTTCAGCAAGAGCTTTCACTTCTTCAACAGAAGATACTTTTCCTTCGATAACGCCCGCTTTGATTTCCAGAGCTTCGTGATTCTTCGCGAACTCGTTAAGAACTTTTGCCGGAGCGACAACATCTTCAGTACTGAATGCGATCGCATTCGGTCCAGTTAAGACATCATTCAAACCATCAAGTTCAGCTTGTTCAACCGCACGGCGAGTCATTGTGTTTTTGTACACTTTGAACTCTACGTTAGCTTCGCGAAGCTGTTTACGGAGTTCAGTTACTTCAGAAACGTTAAGTCCGCGGTAGTCAACGATGATCGTTGATTTGCTTTCTTTCAGTTTGGAAGCAATCTCTTCAACAACAACTTTTTTTGTATCAATTGCGCTGCTCATGGTTACACCTCCTGTAGATTTTGTGTAACACTTATACCGCTAGGTGATCACGACTGTGACGACGATTTCATATAAAAAGCCTCCATGTGGACATGGAGGCTGTATATACAAGCATACGTAACGTAATAGCTGTGATATATATACACCTCGGCAGGATATTAAGCCTCAACGGCCCCTGCTGTCTACGGTATAAATGACATATTATATTTTACAACATTTTGAATCATATCAGAATGCTGATCTAAAGTCAAATATTATTTTACGTTGAAAGTAGAAGCGTCTACTTTGACACCAGGGCCCATAGTAGAAGTAACGGCAACGTTTTTCACGTAAACACCTTTAGCCGCAGCCGGTTTTGCTTTCAGGATTGTATCATACATTGTTGTGAAGTTCTCAACAAGTTTTTCATCCTCGAAAGAAACTTTTCCGATCGGAACATGGATGTTACCAGCTTTGTCAACGCGGTATTCTACTTTACCAGCTTTGATTTCGCCGATTGCTTTTTCCACTTCGAATGTAACAGTTCCTGTTTTAGGGTTTGGCATAAGACCTTTTGGTCCAAGCACACGGCCGATTTTACCGACTTCACCCATCATGTCAGGAGTCGCAACGATTACATCGAATTCGAACCAGCCTTGCTGGATTTTCGCGATGTAATCAGAATCGCCAACGTAGTCTGCACCGGCAGCTTCAGCTTCTTTTGCTTTTTCGCCTTTAGCGAATACAAGCACGCGCTGAGTTTTACCAGTTCCGTTAGGAAGTACAACTGCACCGCGGATTTGCTGATCGTTTTTACGAGGGTCAACCCCTAAACGAAAAGCAACTTCAACTGTAGCGTCGAATTTAGCTGTGTTTGTTTTTTTAGTAAGCGCCACTGCTTCAGCGACGTCGTAAGCTTTCGCACGGTCTACAAGCTTCGCAGCTTCAACGTACTTTTTACCTTTTTTAGCCATTTTAAAATTTCCTCCTTATGTGGTTATAGCGGAATAACCTCCCACGAATAAGGGTTGCGAACTTGTGAAAACTCGCAACCCGACAAGAAACAAATTAATCCTCGATAACGATACCCATACTGCGGGCAGTACCTTCAACCATGCGCATTGCCGCTTCAACGTCTGCTGCGTTTAAGTCAGGCATTTTCGTTTCAGCGATTTCGCGAACCTTATCGCGCTTAACGGTTGCCACTTTATTACGGTTTGGTTCACCAGAACCAGACTCAATTCCAGCTGCTTTTTTAAGCAATACTGCAGCAGGCGGAGTTTTTGTAATAAATGTAAATGAACGGTCTTCGTAAACCGAAATTTCAACAGGAATGATTAAACCAGCTTGGTCAGCTGTACGAGCGTTAAACTCCTTACAGAATCCCATGATATTTACACCGGCTTGACCTAGTGCAGGTCCAACTGGCGGCGCTGGGTTAGCTTTTCCAGCAGGAATTTGCAATTTTACAACTTTTACTACTTTTTTAGCCACGAGACACACCTCCTTAAGTCCGTGATGTGGTAATAGGGTAAACCCTCCCACTCAAGGTTTCATTCTTTATATGAATGACGAAATATCAAGCTAGCTGCCTTGGATTAGTCCAAGACGTACCTTTGCTATATTATCATTAATATATAGCAATTTCAAGTTTTTTCACATTACAATTTGTCGATCTGGGTAAATTCCAGTTCAACCGGCGTTTCACGGCCGAACATGTTAACGAATACTTTCACTTTGCTCTTATCATAATCAATCTCTTCAATTGATCCTGTAAAGTTGGCGAAAGGTCCGTCTATGACTTTGACTGTCTCATTCAATTCAAAATCAATGTCGGTTTTCCGCTCATCCATGCCCATGCGTTTTAAGATGGTTTCCGCTTCGCCAGGAAGAAGCGGAGTCGGCTTTGAGCCTGAACCGGCTGATCCGACGAATCCGGTAACGCCCGGCGTGTTGCGGACCACATACCAGGAATCATCAGTCATGACGATTTCAACAAGCACATAACCCGGGAACACTTTCTTTTTGACTACTTTTTTCTTGCCGTTCTTAATATCAGTCTCTTCTTCTTCAGGGACGACAACGCGGAAAATTTTATCCTGCATTCCCATTGATTCCACACGTTTTTCAAGGTTTGCTTTTACTTTGTTTTCATAACCGGAATACGTATGAACAACATACCAATTCTTTTCCATTCTATCAGGACTCTGCAGTCCTTCCCTCCCCGCATTTAAAAATGAAGTGTAAAACAAAAAATAGGCTCAGGGCCTATGAATCCTTTTTTCAACAACACAATAAAAAACCCGCTGAACGGGTTTTGGCAAACGATATTATGATCTATTATAGCACGTATTGCTGATCATTATTCAACTATTAAACGAATTAATTGAGAAATTCCTGTATCAAGGAGGGCAAAAAAGATAACAAAAAAGATAACCGTTGAAATCACCGTGATCGTATAGCGCGTTAACTCTTTGCCTTTAGGCCAGCTAACCTTTTTCATTTCTTTCCCAACATCTTTAAAGAAACTCATCATGCGCATGTAAAAGACCTCCACAATTTAAAAAGCGAACACTATTTTGTTTCTAAATGAGCTGTATGTGAATTGCAAGTGCTGCAGTACTTCTTAACTTCTAACCGCTCAGCCGCTGATGCAGAGCTTTTCATTGTCGTATAATTACGATTTCCGCATGTTTTGCATGCCAGCGTAATCTTTTTTCTCATGTCGTTACACCTTTTCCTAAACATTCATTTATCTTAATAAAATAGCACAGTCAGAAAAATTCTGTCAATATGACACAGAAACCTGCTACAGGCTGATCTCTCTTATTTCTAAATACTTTTCAAGCTTGCGCTTCACGCGCTGCAGGGCATTATCGATTGATTTTACGTGTCGGTTTAAGTCATCTGAAATCTCTTGGTAACTTCTTCCGTCCAAGTACAAAACAAGCACCTTTCTCTCCAGATCGCTCAGCAGTTCTCCCATTTTCATTTCGATATCATCAAATTCTTCCTGATTAATAATCATCTCTTCAGGATTTAACGTTTTAGCGCCTGAAATGACATCAAGCAGTGTTCTGTCAGATTCTTCATCAAAAATAGGTTTGTCTAAAGAAACATAGGAATTTAAAGGAATGTGTTTCTGACGGGTAGCTGTCTTTATTGCGGTAATAATCTGGCGGGTAATGCATAATTCTGCAAAAGCTTTAAATGAAGTAAGCTTGTCCTCTCTAAAGTCTCGGATAGACTTATATAAGCCTATCATCCCTTCCTGTACAATATCTTCTCTGTCGGCCCCTATTAAAAAATAAGACCTTGCTTTCGCCCGTACAAAATTACGGTACTTCGTAATCAAGTAATCTAACGCATCACTATCCCCAACATGAACCTTTTCAATGACCTGCTCGTCCTCCAACTGGCAAAATTGCACTTTGTTGAACTTTCCCTTGCTGTTCTGTAGATTCACTGCGATCCCCCCGGCGCACGTAGATAGAAATATTATACATTAATGGGCGAAAAAGCGTCAACCTAATCCAGACCGCCTCGGCGCCACTTTTCAAACGTTTTCAAAACCTCTTCGGACAGCTCGATTTTACCCGGTGGTTTTTCAGAAGTGATCTTTGAAACCCGCCTTTGAATCCGGCGTTCTATCGTATCCACTTCCCTCAGGAGCTCCCGGGCGGATTTGCGGAGAGCCCCTTGTCCGAAAATCGCCCACTGCTCCGTATAATCGGAGGTTGCGACATGAATCTGTGTCGCAATATTATTCAGCGCCTGGGCAAGCTTCTCGATCCGCTCATCCGCCGTTTCATTCTCCCGTGTGAAAATCACTTCGACTCTGTGATTCGTTTGTTTTTTCTCTATGCCTTTTACCAGGTGTGCATCAAACACCACAATGACTCTGATTCCCGTGTAGGACTGATATTCCGCCATCTTCTGGATCAGTACATCTCTCGCTTCTTCAAAACTGTTCGCTTTTAAATCCTTTAGCTGCGGCCAAGCTCCAATCATGTTGTATCCGTCTACTAACAGGATGTCCATCTGTCTTCATTCCCCTAAAGGATTGCGCTTCCGGTAGACTTCATACATGAGAAGGCCGGCCGCTACCGACGCATTCAGAGAAGTGACTTTTCCGGCCATCGGAAGCTTAATGAGAAAATCACATTTCTCTTTCACAAGCCGGCCCATTCCTCTGCCTTCGCTTCCGATAACGAGCGCCAAAGGCATCTTGCCGTCCATAGAGCGGTAGTCTTCCCGGGCGGATGCATCCGTTCCGACGACCCAAATCCCCCGCTCCTTCATTTCATCAAGTGTCCGGGCAAGGTTGGTCACCTTCACGACGGGAATGTGTTCAATCGCACCGGTCGAAGCTTTTGCGACCGTCGAAGTCAGTCCGACCGCTCTGCGTTTCGGAATCACGATGCCGTGTGCACCGACAGCGTCAGCCGTTCTCATGATGGAACCGAGATTATGAGGGTCTTCCAGCTCGTCCAATATGAGAAAGAAAGGCTGTTCGTTTCTCTCTTCCGCTCTTTTATATAATTCGTCTAATTGTGCATATTCATATGCCGCCACCTGGGCGACAACACCCTGATGCTGACCCTCCACCATCTGATCGAGTTTTTTCCTCGGTACAAATTGAATGGTGACGCCGCGCTTTTTAGCAAGCTCCATAACTTGCTGGGCCTGTCCTTTTACTGTGTTTTCCGCCATCCATAACTTATACAGCTTGCGATCTGACTTTAACGTCTCAATCACCGCGTTTTTTCCTATGACGTAATCATGTTGCTGACTCATTTGTTTTCCTCCCTGACGTCCCGACTTGTATAGCCTCAGCAATCAGCTGATTCAGTCTTTCTTCTCTTTTCTCAAGAAAAAGGTATCCGAGTAAAGCCTCAAAAGCTGTACTATGGCGGTACGTCTGTACATCTGTGTTTTTAGGCGTCGTCCCTGATTTCGCGTTTCTGCCTCTTCTCAGCACGGCTTCCTCTTCCTCCGTGAAAAAGGATTCGTCCTGAAGGCGGAACAATATGTCTGCCTGTGATTTTGCCGATACAATCCGGCTCGCCTTCTTATGAAGGTCATTCGGTTTCGTAAAGCCCTGCTTAAGCAGGTGATGCCGGACGTATATTTCAAAAATGGCATCACCCATATAAGCAAGCGCAAGACCGTTTAACTGCTTTGAATCTTTGATTTGTTCAAATTGAAGCATCCGCTTACTCTCCCCGCTTCCAGCGAGTTCCCTGGGCCGTATCTTCAAGAATGATATTCATACTTTTCAGCTGATCGCGAATCTGGTCTGACAAAGCAAAATCGCGATTGCGGCGGGCTTCATTTCTCTTCTCAATCAACTCTTCAATCTCTTCGTCGACAAGCTCTTCTTCGCCGAGCGTAAGTCCGAGAACAGATCCGATTCTGTCAAACATGCTGATAAAGGCTTTAATGACGTGATCCGCCGTATTGTCTTCCTGCATGTAGTAATTAGCGAGCTTCGCCAGATCAAACCAAACGGAAATTGCATTCGCCGTATTAAAATCATCATCCATTGCTTCTTCAAACGCAGTGCGGTGCTCTTCGATTTTAGCGAGCCATTCCTCATCATTGTCAGTCAGATTCGTGCTGCTAATCAAACGATGGTTTAAATTACTGTAGGCCGTCTTCAGGCGGTTAAACGCGTTTTTTGTTTTCTCAAGCAGCTCTTCCGAATAGTTGATCGGGTGGCGGTAATGAACGGACAGCATGAAAAATCTCAAAAGCTGCGGGTCATGTTGCTTAATGATATCGTGCACCAAAACAAAGTTGCCGAGCGATTTTGACATTTTCTCATTATCGATATTGATATATCCGTTGTGAAGCCAGTATTTTGCGAATGTCTTGCCTGTTAATGCTTCAGATTGGGCGATTTCGTTTTCATGGTGCGGGAATGTCAGGTCCTGACCGCCGGCATGAATATCGATCTCGTCACCCAAATACTTTTTCACCATTGCGGAGCATTCAATATGCCAGCCCGGGCGGCCTTTTCCCCAAGGGCTATCCCATGAAATTTCTCCGTCCTTAGCAGCTTTCCAAAGAGCAAAGTCCAGCGCATCCTCTTTCTTCTCGCCGACACGGATACGCGCGCCTGATCTGAGTTCATCAATTGATTGCTGAGATAGCTTGCCGTACCCTTCGAAGGCCCTTGTTTTGAAATAGACGTCGCCTTCTGATTCATAAGCGTAGCCTTTTTTAATCAGCTCGCTGACAAATTCAATAATGGCGTCCATGTTTTCCATGACTCGGGGGTGAAGATCCGCTTTCCGGCATCCGAGGGCGCCCACATCTTCAAAATACGCTTTAATGAACCGTTCAGAAATGGTCGGGACGTCCTCGCCGAGCTCGTTGGCCGCCTTAATCAGTTTGTCGTCAACATCGGTGAAATTCGATACGTATTGGACATCGTATCCTTTATACTCTAAATAGTTGCGTACGGTATCATACACAATCGCCGGACGGGCGTTTCCGATATGAATATAGTTGTATACAGTCGGTCCGCACACGTACATTTTTACTTTGCCTTCCTCGAGAGGAACGAATGTTTCCTTTTTCCGTGTCAATGTATTATAAAGTGTAATGGTCATTTTTGGTTGATCCTTTCTTTTTTATCTTCCAGTTCAGCCTGCAGTTCAAAAATCTGCTGCTCCAATGCTCTTAACCTGTCAGCAACCGGATCGGGCAAGTCTTGGTGATTGAGATCGCGTTTGATTTTTCTTCCGTTCTGAATGACGACTTTCCCCGGTATGCCGACAACGGTTGAAAAGTCGGGAACATCACGAAGCACAACGGAGCCGGCCCCTACTTTAGAACCCTGCCCGACCGTAATAGAGCCGAGCACCTTCGCTCCGGTTGCAATTAAAGCATCATCTTTTATGGTCGGATGCCGCTTCCCCTTTTCTTTTCCCGTTCCCCCGAGAGTGACACCTTGGAATACCGTCACGTTATTGCCGATTTCACATGTTTCCCCTATGACGACCCCCATACCGTGGTCAATGAAAAACCTTCTCCCGATGGTCGCGCCGGGATGGATTTCAATTCCGGTAAAGAAACGGGCAATCTGTGATATCAGGCGCGCCAGGAAGAAAAATCTCCGTTTATATAAAGCATGTGCAATCCGATGCGCCCATATAGCATGTAAACCAGAATAAGTTAAAACAACTTCGAAATAGCTTCTTGCTGCCGGATCTTGATCGAACACTGTATCTATGTCTTCTTTTAGCATTTTAAAAAACACATGCTTCCCCCCATTCTCTCCCCGCTCCAGTCTGTTTTTCCGCCTATAAAAAAAGCGCCTCTGCATGTAAACATGACAGAGACGCTTTTACCGCGCGGTTCCACTCTGTTTGAAAAACAAGTCACTGTTTTCCCAACTTAAAAGCCGGTAACGGCGGCGGCCGCCTTTAAATACTGATTTCCGCAGAAATGTTCTTCAAAGGTCTTAAGGGCGCACTTCTAAAACATGACGCATGAATCTCTCTCAGCCGATGAAGATTCTTTCTGTAATGGTCATTGTTTTATACTCTTCCCTGTCAACAATCGTATATTTAAATGCTTTTCAGGCGTCTGACGGCTGTTTCACTGCCGATCAGCTCAATGGCCTGCGGAAGCTCAGGACCGTGTGTCTGACCGGTAACCGCTACGCGAATCGGCATGAACAGCTTTTTGCCTTTATGGCCTGTTTCTTTCTGAACAGCTTTGATTGAGGCTTTGATCAGCTCAGGCGTAAATTCTTCAAGCTCTTCAAGCTTCGCAGCAAATACGCTGAGCACTTCAGGCACCTGTTCCTCTTCCAGAACGGCTTTTGCCTCTTGATTATACTCGATCTCATCTTTAAAGAACAAATCAGTCAGCTCGACAATTTCAGCGCCGTAGCTCAATTGCTCATGGTAAAGAGAAATTAATTTACGAACCCATTCCTGCTCCTCGGCAGAAAGCTCAGTGCCGACTTTTCCTGCTTTTTGCAGGTGCGGCAGGGTCAGCTCAACCACTTGATCAAGATCCAGCGCTTTGACGTATTGGTTGTTGACCCATTTCAGTTTATGCATATCAAACAGAGCCGGTGACTTAGACAAACGATTCACATCAAAAATTTCAATGAATTGTTCTCTTGTGAAAAGCTCTTCTTCACCGACGGGAGACCAGCCGAGAAGTCCGATAAAGTTAAACAGCGCTTCAGGCAGGTAACCCAGCTCATCATACTGCTCAATAAACTGGATAATTGATTCATCACGTTTACTTAATTTTTTGCGGCTTTCGTTTACGATAAGCGTCATATGTCCGAAGACAGGAACATCCCAGCCGAATGCCTGGAAAATCATGATCTGTTTCGGTGTATTTGAAATGTGATCCTCACCGCGGAGCACGTGCGTCATTTTCATTAAGTAATCGTCAATCGCGACGGCAAAGTTATACGTCGGTGTTCCGTCTTTTTTGACGATGACAAAGTCGCCGATGCCGTCTGATTCAAAAGAAATCTCACCTTTTACGATATCGTTAAATGCGATGATTTTCCCTTCCGGCACGCGAAAACGGATGCTCGGCTGTCTGCCTTCGGCTAAAAACTGCTCCTGCTCTTCCTGAGTCAGGTTTCTGTGTTTGCCGGAATAGCGCGGCATTTCCCCGCGGGCGATTTGCTCTTCACGTTCTTTCTCAAGTTCTTCTTCCGTACAGAAACATTTATAAGCAAGCCCTTTTTCAAGAAGCTCTTCATAGTACTTTTTGTAAATGTCGTTACGCTCAGACTGGCGGTACGGGCCGTATTCTCCGCCGATATCCACACTTTCATCCCAGTCCATGCCGAGCCATTTCAAATAGTTGAGCTGGCTTTGCTCTCCGCCTTCAATATTTCGCTTTTTGTCCGTATCCTCAATCCGGATAATAAACTTTCCGCCTTGGCTGCGGGCAAATAAATAGTTAAAAAGCGCCGTTCTGGCGTTACCGATATGCAAATGTCCGGTCGGACTCGGTGCATAACGAACGCGTACTTCATTTCCCATGTTCAAATACTTCCTTTCATCTCGTCTGTAGCCTCTAGCCGAATATATGTATCTATTCTACCACCAAATAGACCGGGCATCAAAACAATGATCAGGCTTTTTGGATCAGAACGGTCGCCTGAGCGGCAATTCCTTCGGCTCTTCCGGTAAACCCGAGCTTTTCTGTCGTCGTCGCTTTTACGTTTACTTGAGAGACGTCCGCCTCAAGGCCTTCCGCTATCCGTTTTCTCATAGCATCAATATGCGGCGCCATTTTCGGCTTTTGCGCAATAATCGTGCAGTCTATATTTCCGAGTACGTATCCTTTTTCTTTTACAATGTTCCAGACATGCTGAAGCAGCTTAAAAGAATCCGCATCCTTGAATTCCGGATCAGTATCCGGGAAATGCTTGCCGATATCTCCTTCACCTGCCGCTCCGAGACACGCGTCTGCGACTGTATGCAGCAATACATCCGCATCTGAATGTCCGAGCAGCCCCTTTTCATAAGGAATTTCAATTCCGCCGATGATGAGAGGACGGCCTTCCGTTAATTGATGCACATCAAATCCTTGTCCGATTCTAAACATTATGATTCCCACTTTCCGCTTTCATGATTGCTTTCGCAAATATCAGGTCATCCGGCGTTGTCAGCTTAATATTGGTATAGCTGCCTTCAACGATACTCACCTGATATCCATCAAGACGCTCGACGAGGCTGGCGTCATCCGTCCCTAAGAAGCCTTTGTTTTCCGCTTCCATATGCGCCTTTTTCAATAAAGAAAGACGAAAAGCCTGCGGCGTTTGAACGGCCCACAAGCTTGAACGATCAAAGGTCTCCGCAACCCGGGAGCCTTCCGCCCGTTTTATCGTGTCTTTCACAGGAACAGCCAGGACAGCCGCTCCCGCCTCCTCTGCTGTTTCAACGAGCTTATCGATATGCTGATGTGTGACAAACGGTCGCGCTCCGTCATGAACAAGGACGACCGCTTCCTTATCAATCACTTTCAGTCCTTCGTATACACTGTGCTGACGCTCCGCACCTCCGGTAACAAGCTCAATTTCCGTCTGAATCGGAAATTGGGCCAGCAGCTGGCGAAAATCTTCCCGTTCACTCTCGTTTATCACCAGGATTATTTTCTGACAGGGTGCGTGGCTTTCAAAAACCCGCAGTGTGTGTATAATAACAGGCGCACCTTTTAAGCTGATGAACAGCTTATTTTTCCCGGCCTTCATCCGTTTTCCTTGTCCGGCAGCCGGAATAACGACAACATATTCCATATGAACTCCCTCTTAAAGAGCTTTCTCAAGCAGCTTGGGCTTGGCAAAAATCATTCGTCCCGCCGCTGTCTGCAGTACGCTGGTTACGAGCACATCAATATGTTTCCCTATATAATTGCGGCCTTCTTCCACAACAATCATCGTCCCGTCATCCAAGTAAGCCACACCTTGATTATGCTCTTTCCCGTCCTTAATCACCTGCACATTCATCTCTTCGCCCGGAAGCACAACCGGCTTCACCGCGTTTGCAAGGTCATTAATATTCAGTACCGCAACCTTCTGAAGCTCGCATACTTTATTTAAATTAAAATCATTCGTCACAACGACGCCGGATGTCAGCTTCGCAAGTTTGACAAGCTTGCTGTCAACCTCCTGAATGTCCTCGAAGTCGCCTTCATAAATTTCAACCGTAATATCCAGTTCCTTTTGAATGCGATTCAAGATATCCAGTCCGCGGCGTCCTCTGTTACGTTTTAAAACATCTGAAGAATCAGCGATATGCTGTAATTCCTCCAGCACAAATTGAGGAATGACAATGACGCCTTCTAAAAAGCCCGTCTGACAAATATCTGCAATTCTCCCATCAATAATAACACTTGTATCCAAGATTTTCAGCCTTTTATCCTGTTCCTCCTGCTCCTCATCAGCACTTCCCTTTTTCTTCTGCATTCTTGCAGAAATGGAGAAAAGACTGATCAGTTCATCCTTTTTCTTAAATCCGACTTGGAAGCCCAGATAACCGAGAAAGAAAGCCAGAAAGACCGGAATGATGGTGCTGAATATACGGTACGGAATATTGTCCAGCGGAATCACGTTTACAATGAGATATGCGATGATAAGTCCAAAAACCAATCCGAGACTCCCGAATAACAGATCCGGCACCGGAGCTCTCAGCAAAGAATCTTCAATCCATTTTACCCAATTAATCACATATTCTGTCGTCCATATACTGATGAGAAAAAAGATAATAGCACCAATTGCAGCAGACGTATATGCGTTTGTTATTAAAGGTATGTCCTGTATATTTGACAGCACAAACAATTCAGGTATTAAAAAGATACCGACAACGCCGCCCACAATAATGAAGAACGCCTGAACTATTCGTTTTAACATACCTCCACCTCCTTTTAAGTAACATTTTTTCAGCAGACTGTCAGAGCCTACAAATTCAGAATAAACAAAAACTAACAATAATATACCCGGATTCCGACAGGTTTAAGCGATTCTTAAAGCTGTCTATCTATATAGTGTTTTTCCTGAAGGCGTTTTAAGCCTTTTTTGATTTTTTTGGCGCGCACTTCGCCGATACCCTCAACATCATCAAGCTCTTCTACAGTGGCTTCCGTTATGCTTGGCAAAAATCCGAACGCCTCAACCACATTTTCAACAATCGGCATCGGCAGACGCGGAATTTTGTTCAGCAGCCTGTATCCTCTCGGGAGCACATAATCATCAAGATTGGTAGAAGCCGGATATCCAAGCAGCTTAAACAGAATGGAATCATCAAGCAGATCATAGCTGGACATATCCTGAAGCTCTTTTAACAGCACGAACGGATCTTTGATTTTTTCTTTGACATAGTCTTTGATGAAAAGTGCTGCCTCTTCTTCCATGTCCGTAATCAGTTCAATCACCTGCAGACGGATTAAGTGGCCTTCCGTTCCGAGTTCTTTAATATACATATTGATTTCATTTTTTATTCGGAGCACCATTTCATATCGATGCATGACGGACAGCACGTCACTGAATGTCACAAGCTCCTCAAACTCTAATGCGTTTAAAGCCGTAATCGTTTTGTCTAAAATGGTTTTATACTTCTCAAGCGTTTGAATGGCCTGATTTGCCTTTGTTAAAATAAATCCTATGTCCTTTAGTGTGTACTTCATGCTGTCCTGATATAACGTAATGACATTTCTGCGCTCAGAAATGGCGATGACGAGACAGCCGGTCTGCTTCGCCACCCGTTCCGCCGTACGGTGTCTCATTCCCGTTTCTGAAGAAGAAATGGTCGCCTCCGGCATAAGCTGCGTATTCGCATAAAGAATTTTCTGGCCGGAATCACTTAAAATAATGGCACCGTCCATTTTGGCCAGCTCGTATAAGTGAGCGGGCGCAAATGATGTATTAATATGAAAACCGCCATCCACGACTTGCTTTACCTTATCATTGTATCCGACAACAATCAGGCCGCCTGTATTTGCCCGAAGTACATTCTCTATCCCGGCTCTGAGCGGGGTGCCCGGTGCAACGAACTGCAGAATTGCAGACAGGTCAAGCTCTTGTTTCGCCCCTTTTTTCTCTTTTTCCATCTATTATGATCCTCCTAATGAAGTACGAAGCGCTTCTGCAACATTTGCTACTCCGACAACCTCAATCCCTTTTGGTATTGTCCACCCGTCTGCATTCGCCTCAGGTATGATCATGCGCTTGAAGCCGAGTTTCGCCGCTTCCTTTACGCGCTGTTCGATTCTTGACACCCTGCGGACTTCTCCTGTCAGACCCACTTCACCGATAAAGCAATCTGCGGGATTCGGCGGTGTATCTCTGAAGCTTGAGGCAATGCTGACGGCTACTGCCAAATCAATCGCCGGTTCATCCAGTTTGACCCCGCCGGCGACCTTTAAATACGCATCTTGATTTTGAAGCAAAAGACCCACCCGCTTCTCAAGCACAGCCATAATTAACGATACCCTGTTGTGGTCTATGCCTGTAGCCATGCGGCGCGGGTTTCCAAAACTGGTCGGTGAAATGAGCGCCTGGATTTCAACCAGAATCGGTCTCGTTCCTTCCATTGACGCAACGATACTCGAACCCGATGCCCCGGCAGAACGCTCTTCCAAGAAAATTTCAGAAGGGTTCAGCACTTCCGTAAGCCCCTCTTCCCGCATTTCAAAGATGCCCATTTCATTTGTGGAGCCGAAACGGTTTTTTACGGCCCGCAAAATACGGAATGTATGGTGCCGCTCTCCTTCAAAGTATAGAACGGTATCGACCATGTGCTCAAGCAATCTCGGCCCCGCGATCGATCCTTCTTTTGTGACGTGCCCGACGATAAAAATAGGTATGCCGTTTGTTTTCGCGATTTTCATCAATTCGGCCGTACACTCTCTTACTTGTGATACACTGCCGGGAGCCGAGGTGATATCACTTTGGTAAACGGTCTGAATGGAGTCTACGACAACAAATGCGGGTTTCATCTCTTGTATAGCAGACGAAATATACTCCATATCGGTTTCAGATAAAACATGTAACATTTGGCTGTGGATTCCAAGTCTGTCGGCGCGCAGCTTCGTTTGCTTCACGGATTCTTCCCCTGAAATGTAAAGCACGCTGCCGGCCGTATCTGCTAATTGTGCGGATACTTGGAGAAGGAGCGTTGATTTTCCGATCCCGGGATCGCCGCCGATTAATACTAACGAGCCTTTCACAACGCCGCCGCCAAGCACTCTGTTGAATTCTTCGAGCTTTGTTTGGACGCGGGGTTCTTCCGATGTTTCAATTGATGTAATGGGTGATGGTTTCTGGACGGTTTGAACGGAGTGGGAGAAAGCCGCCCGCCGATTCGCCGGCGCTTTTTTTATGGTTTCTTCCACCATTGTATTCCAAGCCCCGCAGCCCGGGCACTTTCCCATCCATTTTGCGGATTCATAACCGCATGAGTGGCAGATGAATTTTGTTTTTGATTTAGCCATATATGTTGTAAGACCTCTTCCTTATCGAATATTTCTCTATATAACAAAGTGAGGCATACACTCGCTTACGTATGCCTCATGTTTGTCACTATATTAGTTCGTTTTAGCAGTTGTTTTTACGACAAATTCGCCGTCCTCAACATCAAGAACAATGTGCTGGCCTTTATCAATATTGCCTCTGAGGAGTTCTTCTGATAACCGGTCCTCCACATGCTTTTGAATCGCTCTTCTTAACGGACGTGCGCCGTATTCCAAATCGACGCCCTCTTCTGCCACTTTTGCTTTTGCAGCATCCGTCAGCTCGATAGAGAGATCTTGTTCTTTCAGACGTTTTGTTAACTGATCAGACATAAGCGACACGATGTCTGTAAGATGTTTTTTCTCAAGGGAGTGGAAGACGATAATTTCGTCAATCCGGTTGATAAACTCAGGTCTGAAGGCACGCTTCAGCTCTCCCATGACTTTGTCTTTCATGTCTTTATGGTTTTGTGATTCATCCTGCACATTGAAGCCCACATATTTGTTGCGTTTCAGCTCGCTCGCTCCGACGTTTGACGTCATAATCAGGATCGTGTTGCGGAAATCCACAGTGCGTCCTTTTGAATCAGTCAAGCGTCCGTCTTCAAGCACTTGCAGGAGTATGTTAAACACATCAGGGTGCGCTTTTTCAATTTCATCAAGCAGTACGACAGAGTAAGGTTTTCTTCTCACTTTTTCTGTCAGCTGGCCGCCTTCATCATAGCCGACATATCCCGGAGGAGAACCGACAAGACGTGAAGTCGAGTGTTTCTCCATGTATTCGGACATATCCACTCTGATCATCGCTTCCTCATCACCGAAAATGGATTCCGCCAGCGCTCGTGCCAGCTCTGTCTTCCCAACGCCTGTAGGGCCTAGGAAGATGAATGAACCAATCGGGCGTTTCGGGTCCTTCAGACCGGCTCTTGCACGTCTGACAGCCTTTGCAACGGCTACAACAGCTTCATCCTGGCCGATGACGCGGGAGTGCAGAATGCTTTCCATATTGAGAAGCTTATCTGTTTCCGTTTGGGCAATTTTAGATACAGGCACCCCGGTCCAGCTGGATACAACCATCGCGATATCCTCTACAGAAACTTCGGAGTTCTCCTGTCCTTGTTTTTCTTTCCAGGTTTTTTTCGTGTCTTCCACCTGTTCTCTCAGGCGCTGCTCCGTATCACGAAGGGAAGCCGCTTTTTCAAACTCCTGGCTCTGAACGGCAGCGTCTTTTTCCTTGCGAACTTCATCGAGTTTCTGCTCAAGCTCTTTTAAGTTCGGAGGCGTTGTGAACGAACGGAGACGCACTTTTGAACCGGCTTCATCAATTAAATCGATCGCTTTATCCGGAAGGAAGCGGTCAGAAATATAACGGTCGGACAATTTTACCGCCGCTTCAATCGCTTCATCGGTAATGGATACGCGGTGATGCGCTTCATAGCGGTCACGGAGTCCTTTTAAAATTTGAATGCTTTCATCGGCTGAGGGCTGATCCACCTGAATCGGCTGGAAACGGCGCTCGAGAGCGGCGTCTTTTTCGATATATTTACGGTATTCATCAAGCGTTGTCGCACCGATGCATTGGAGCTCTCCGCGGGCCAGTGAAGGTTTTAAGATATTCGATGCGTCAATCGCACCTTCTGCTCCCCCCGCTCCAATCAGTGTATGCAGTTCGTCAATGAATAAAATAATATTGCCGGCCTGACGTATTTCATCCATTACTTTTTTCAAGCGGTCTTCAAATTCTCCGCGGTATTTCGTACCGGCTACAACCGTACCCATGTCTAATGTCATTACGCGTTTATCACGTAAAATTTCCGGCACTTCATTATTGATGATCTGCTGTGCGAGGCCTTCAGCAATCGCAGTTTTACCTACACCCGGTTCTCCGATAAGAACGGGGTTATTCTTCGTTCTGCGGCTTAATACCTCAATAACACGCTGAATTTCTTTGCTTCGGCCGATAACCGGATCAAGACTGTCTTCCTTCGCAATCGCAGTTAAATCACGCGCCAGACTGTCCAGCGTCGGCGTGTTTGCATTGCTGTTCGTACCGGATGCAGAAGATCCCGTCTCATTGCTTCCCAGAAGCTGCAGCACTTGCTGTCTCGCCTTATTCAAGCTGACACCGAGATTATTCAGAACTCTCGCCGCTACGCCTTCTCCTTCACGAATCAGTCCGAGAAGTATGTGTTCTGTTCCCACATAAGAATGTCCTAGCTTTCTGGCTTCATCCATGCTGAGCTCAATGACTTTTTTTGCTCTTGGCGTATAATGAATCGTTTGAGACATTTCCTGTCCCCGTCCGATTAAGCTCTCCACTTCTTTCTGAATTTTATCCGAACCGAGTCCGAGTGCTTGGAGTGCTTTAGCCGCAATCCCTTCTCCTTCACGAACCAGACCTAATAAGATATGTTCAGTTCCAATATTGTTATGGCCTAAGCGCAGTGCTTCTTCCTGTGCCAGTGCCAATACCTTTTGAGCTCGCTCTGTAAACCTTCCAAACATCATATCGAATCATCCTCCTGTCTATTTGCACTCATTTCTAAATGCAGCCTTTCCCTGATAAGAGCCGCTCTTCTCGCGTCTCTTTCGTTCGGCCGTAATGCACCGCCCGAATATTGCTGGAGAAAACCCGGCTGTGTCAAAATCATCAGTTCATTAAGTATATTGCTTGATAGCCCTTTAATGATCCCCAGGTCTATCCCCAGCCGAACGTCAGAAAGGCATTTCGCCGTTTCCTTTGATTCAATCATACGGCAGTTGGATAAAACACCGTAAGACCTGAATACCCGGTCCTCCAATTCAATTTTCGAGGTTTGGTAAAGCGCTTCTCGGGCTGAACGTTCCTGCTCAATCAGCTGGGCAGCCACACTGTTTAAATCATCTACAATGTCCTGTTCTGATTTTCCGAGTGTGATTTGATTTGAAATTTGAAAGATATTTCCTAATGCTTCGCTGCCTTCACCGTAAATTCCTCTAACAACTAAACCTAATTGGTTAATTGCCGGTATAATTCGATTCATTTGCCTAGTTAATACAAGGCCCGGCAAATGCATCATGACTGAAGCCCTTAGTCCCGTCCCTACATTTGTAGGACAGCTTGTTAAGTACCCTCTCTTCTCTCCAAAGGCGTAATCCACTTTCTCCTCAATCCAGTCATCAACCTGGTTTGCCGCTTTTATGGCATTGAGAAGCTGGAAGCCGGGGAAGAGGCATTGAATTCTGATATGATCTTCTTCATTTAACATAATGCTGACTTCTTCATTTTCAGAAAGCAGACAGCCGCCAAAAGGGGATTCCGTTAAATTCGGGCTGATCAGATGTTTCTCCATCAGCACCCGTTTTTCCAAAGGCTGAGCTTCACTCATTCTGATTAAATGAAATTGACCGATATCAGGCAGTTCTTTTCCTGAAAAGTGATCTTCGAATTGCTGAATGATGGATGAGGCTTCTTCATTCGTATACCGGGCGGGAAACTTTATATTTTCAAAGTTTCGGGCCAACCGTATACGGCTGCTGAGTACAATGTCACTTTCAGGTCCCTTTTGCTTCATCCAATTGCTTAGTGCGTCCTGAATAAAATGCTTGAGCGACATTACCCTTGTTCCCCCTCACTGTCTTTACTTTTTAACTTCTGCTCTAACGATCGGATCTGATCCCTGACCTCCGCTGCTCTTTCAAACTCTTCGTGGTGTATTAAAGATTCAAGTTCTTTTTTTAACATTTCCATTTGCCGTCTTACATGCAGGTTTCCGCCTATTCGTTTTGGAATTTTCCCGGCATGCACCGTATTCCCGCTGTGAACTTTTCGCAAGATCGGCGTAATTTGGCTGTAGAACGTATCGTAACATTCCGCACAGCCGAAACGCCCTGTTTTTCTCAGCTGCTGAAACGTCATACCGCATTTCTTACAAGCTGTCCCTTGCTCTGAATAGCCGAACATTTGAGAACCGGTGTTTTGAAATGAAGACTCCATATTCAGCAGTCCTGATAATAAATTATGGATCGAGAACCCTTGGTTTCCACTTATACTGTATGAATCACTATTTTCTTTTGCACATTGTTCACAAATATGAACTTCTTGTTTTTCTCCATTAACAACTTTCGTAAAGTGAAAAGTGGCCGGTCTCTCATTGCATTCTTGACAAATCAATCTTTTCACCCGCTTACTTTAGTTTTAAAGATGTGAGCATTGCTTTCATCATTCTGGCTCTTAGTTCATCCCGTTCGGGCAAATCAATATATAGAACTGAACGATCCATTACACTCACCATCATTTTAGCTTCTCTTTCCGAAATAACTCCGTCCTCTAACAGTCTGAGAATAATGTCATCAGAGGCTGCCTGGGACAAGTGGGTATGAATCTGCGAAATAATATTATTGATGAGGACGACTTCGTTATTCATTTTAATTTTGATAATACGAATATAACCGCCGCCTCCCCGTTTACTTTCAACAATATATCCTCTTTCACTTGTAAATCTGGTGTTGATGACATAATTTATTTGGGAAGGAACACATTGAAATTTATCAGCGATTTCACTGCGTTTGATCTCTAAAATTTCTTTGCCATTTTGATCTAATACTTGTTTCAAGTACTGTTCAATGATGTCAGAAATATTATGTCCCACTCAACCCCCTCCTTTATTGACTTTGACTATATTTGACTTTAATCTTACTATAAGGTGTTTCGCAAAATTTTTCAACTGTATCGCTCTATCTCTATTATTTCCACTTTGCACAAGCATAAAACCTGCTTTTGCAAAAAGGCATATCGTTACGTTTCTCATATTATATAACGTATGCAGAAAAACACAAAAAAGGCAGCTCATGATGAGCTGCCTTTACCGTAATGATAGCTTGGCGGCGTCCTACTCTCACAGGGGGAAACCCCCGACTACCATCGGCGCTGAAGAGCTTAACTTCCGTGTTCGGCATGGGAACGGGTGTGACCTCTTCGCTATCGCCACCAAACCATTGAGAGTGTTCTCTCAAAACTAGATAACAGTAAGCATACATTCAAATTGGTTAAGTCCTCGATCGATTAGTATCTGTCAGCTCCATGTGTCGCCACACTTCCACCTCAGACCTATCAACCTGATCATCTTTCAGGGATCTTACTTCCTTGCGGAATGGGAAATCTCATCTTGAGGGGGGCTTCATGCTTAGATGCTTTCAGCACTTATCCCGTCCGCACATAGCTACCCAGCGATGCCCTTGGCAGAACAACTGGTACACCAGCGGTGCGTCCATCCCGGTCCTCTCGTACTAAGGACAGCTCCTCTCAAATTTCCTGCGCCCGCGACGGATAGGGACCGAACTGTCTCACGACGTTCTGAACCCAGCTCGCGTACCGCTTTAATGGGCGAACAGCCCAACCCTTGGGACCGACTACAGCCCCAGGATGCGATGAGCCGACATCGAGGTGCCAAACCTCCCCGTCGATGTGGACTCTTGGGGGAGATAAGCCTGTTATCCCCGGGGTAGCTTTTATCCGTTGAGCGATGGCCCTTCCATGCGGAACCACCGGATCACTAAGCCCGACTTTCGTCCCTGCTCGACTTGTAGGTCTCGCAGTCAAGCTCCCTTGTGCCTTTACACTCTGCGAATGATTTCCAACCATTCTGAGGGAACCTTTGGGCGCCTCCGTTACCTTTTAGGAGGCGACCGCCCCAGTCAAACTGCCCACCTGACACTGTCTCCCCGCCCGATAAGGGCGGCGGGTTAGAAGGTCAATACAGCCAGGGTAGTATCCCACCGATGCCTCCACCGAAGCTGGCGCTCCGGTTTCCAAGGCTCCTACCTATCCTGTACAAGCTGTACCAACATTCAATATCAGGCTGCAGTAAAGCTCCACGGGGTCTTTCCGTCCTGTCGCGGGTAACCTGCATCTTCACAGGTACTATAATTTCACCGAGTCTCTCGTTGAGACAGTGCCCAGATCGTTGCGCCTTTCGTGCGGGTCGGAACTTACCCGACAAGGAATTTCGCTACCTTAGGACCGTTATAGTTACGGCCGCCGTTTACTGGGGCTTCAATTCGCACCTTCGCTTACGCTAAGCGCTCCTCTTAACCTTCCAGCACCGGGCAGGCGTCAGCCCCTATACTTCGCCTTACGGCTTCGCAGAGACCTGTGTTTTTGCTAAACAGTCGCCTGGGCCTATTCACTGCGGCTCTCTCGGGCTTGCACCCTAACAGAGCACCCCTTCTCCCGAAGTTACGGGGTCATTTTGCCGAGTTCCTTAACGAGAGTTCTCTCGATCACCTTAGGATTCTCTCCTCGCCTACCTGTGTCGGTTTGCGGTACGGGCACCTCTCACCTCGCTAGAGGCTTTTCTTGGCAGTGTGGAATCAGGAACTTCGCTACTATAATTCGCTCGCCATCACAGCTCAGCCTTCACGGGAAACGGATTTGCCTATTTCCCAGCCTAACTGCTTGGACGCGGATATCCAATACCGCGCTTACCCTATCCTCCTGCGTCCCCCCATTGCTCAAATGGTGAGGAGGTGGTACAGGAATATCAACCTGTTATCCATCGCCTACGCCTTTCGGCCTCGGCTTAGGTCCCGACTAACCCTGAGCGGACGAGCCTTCCTCAGGAAACCTTAGGCATTCGGTGGAGGGGATTCTCACCCCTCTTTCGCTACTCATACCGGCATTCTCACTTCTAAGCGCTCCACAAGTCCTTCCGGTCTTGCTTCACAGCCCTTAGAACGCTCTCCTACCACTGTTCGAAGAACAGTCCGCAGCTTCGGTGATACGTTTAGCCCCGGTACATTTTCGGCGCAGAGTCACTCGACCAGTGAGCTATTACGCACTCTTTAAATGGTGGCTGCTTCTAAGCCAACATCCTGGTTGTCTAAGCAACTCCACATCCTTTTCCACTTAACGTATACTTTGGGACCTTAGCTGGCGGTCTGGGCTGTTTCCCTTTCGACTACGGATCTTATCACTCGCAGTCTGACTCCCAAGGATAAGTCATCGGCATTCGGAGTTTGACTGAATTCGGTAACCCGGTAGGGGCCCCTAGTCCAATCAGTGCTCTACCTCCGAGACTCTTACCTTGAGGCTAGCCCTAAAGCTATTTCGGAGAGAACCAGCTATCTCCAGGTTCGATTGGCATTTCACCCCTACCCACACCTCATCCCCGCACTTTTCAACGTGCGTGGGTTCGGGCCTCCATTCAGTGTTACCTGAACTTCACCCTGGACATGGGTAGATCACCTGGTTTCGGGTCTACGACCACGTACTCAATTCGCCCTATTCAGACTCGCTTTCGCTGCGGCTCCGCATCTTCTGCTTAACCTTGCACGGGATCGTAACTCGCCGGTTCATTCTACAAAAGGCACGCCATCACCCGTTAACGGGCTCTGACTACTTGTAGGCACACGGTTTCAGGATCTCTTTCACTCCCCTTCCGGGGTGCTTTTCACCTTTCCCTCACGGTACTGGTTCACTATCGGTCACTAGGGAGTATTTAGCCTTGGGAGATGGTCCTCCCGGATTCCGACGGAATTTCACGTGTTCCGCCGTACTCAGGATCCACTCAGGAGAGAACGAAGTTTTGACTACAGGGCTGTTACCTCCTATGGCGGGCCTTTCCAGACCTCTTCATCTACCTCGTTCCTTTGTAACTCCGTACAGAGTGTCCTACAACCCCAAGAGGCAAGCCTCTTGGTTTGGGCTGGTCCCGTTTCGCTCGCCGCTACTCAGGGAATCGCATTTGCTTTCTCTTCCTCCGGGTACTTAGATGTTTCAGTTCCCCGGGTCTGCCTTCTCATATCCTATGTATTCAGATATGGATACCACTCCATTACGAGTGGTGGGTTTCCCCATTCGGAAATCTCCGGATCAAAGCTTGCTTACAGCTCCCCGAAGCATATCGGTGTTCGTCCCGTCCTTCATCGGCTCCTAGTGCCAAGGCATCCACCGTGCGCCCTTTCTAACTTAACCGTTAAAAAGAATCACTACGTGATATCTTGCATTACTAATTGAATGTGAATTACTTCTGTTATCTAGTTTTCAAAGAACAACATCTCGAAGAATCGAATGATCCTTCAAAACTAAACAAGACAGGGAACGTTCTGTTTATAAGACCCAAGGTCTTATATTCCGTTAAAATCCTTAGAAAGGAGGTGATCCAGCCGCACCTTCCGATACGGCTACCTTGTTACGACTTCACCCCAATCATCTGTCCCACCTTCGGCGGCTGGCTCCATAAAGGTTACCTCACCGACTTCGGGTGTTACAAACTCTCGTGGTGTGACGGGCGGTGTGTACAAGGCCCGGGAACGTATTCACCGCGGCATGCTGATCCGCGATTACTAGCGATTCCAGCTTCACGCAGTCGAGTTGCAGACTGCGATCCGAACTGAGAACAGATTTGTGGGATTGGCTTAACCTCGCGGTTTCGCTGCCCTTTGTTCTGTCCATTGTAGCACGTGTGTAGCCCAGGTCATAAGGGGCATGATGATTTGACGTCATCCCCACCTTCCTCCGGTTTGTCACCGGCAGTCACCTTAGAGTGCCCAACTGAATGCTGGCAACTAAGATCAAGGGTTGCGCTCGTTGCGGGACTTAACCCAACATCTCACGACACGAGCTGACGACAACCATGCACCACCTGTCACTCTGCCCCCGAAGGGGACGTCCTATCTCTAGGATTGTCAGAGGATGTCAAGACCTGGTAAGGTTCTTCGCGTTGCTTCGAATTAAACCACATGCTCCACCGCTTGTGCGGGCCCCCGTCAATTCCTTTGAGTTTCAGTCTTGCGACCGTACTCCCCAGGCGGAGTGCTTAATGCGTTAGCTGCAGCACTAAGGGGCGGAAACCCCCTAACACTTAGCACTCATCGTTTACGGCGTGGACTACCAGGGTATCTAATCCTGTTCGCTCCCCACGCTTTCGCTCCTCAGCGTCAGTTACAGACCAGAGAGTCGCCTTCGCCACTGGTGTTCCTCCACATCTCTACGCATTTCACCGCTACACGTGGAATTCCACTCTCCTCTTCTGCACTCAAGTTCCCCAGTTTCCAATGACCCTCCCCGGTTGAGCCGGGGGCTTTCACATCAGACTTAAGAAACCGCCTGCGAGCCCTTTACGCCCAATAATTCCGGACAACGCTTGCCACCTACGTATTACCGCGGCTGCTGGCACGTAGTTAGCCGTGGCTTTCTGGTTAGGTACCGTCAAGGTGCCGCCCTATTTGAACGGCACTTGTTCTTCCCTAACAACAGAGCTTTACGATCCGAAAACCTTCATCACTCACGCGGCGTTGCTCCGTCAGACTTTCGTCCATTGCGGAAGATTCCCTACTGCTGCCTCCCGTAGGAGTCTGGGCCGTGTCTCAGTCCCAGTGTGGCCGATCACCCTCTCAGGTCGGCTACGCATCGTCGCCTTGGTGAGCCGTTACCTCACCAACTAGCTAATGCGCCGCGGGTCCATCTGTAAGTGGTAGCCGAAGCCACCTTTTATGTCTGAACCATGCGGTTCAAACAACCATCCGGTATTAGCCCCGGTTTCCCGGAGTTATCCCAGTCTTACAGGCAGGTTACCCACGTGTTACTCACCCGTCCGCCGCTAACATCAGGGAGCAAGCTCCCATCTGTCCGCTCGACTTGCATGTATTAGGCACGCCGCCAGCGTTCGTCCTGAGCCAGGATCAAACTCTCCGATAAAGTGTTTGACTGACTACGCACATCGCTGTGCGATTTATTTAAAACTTTGAATTAACAGGTACGTTTTGTCTTGTTTAGTTTTCAAAGATCATTTTGTTCACTTTCTCAAGCAACTTTTTAAGTATATAATAAGTTTCTTTTAAAGTCAACATATTTTTTATAAATGGTGGAGCCTAGCGGGATCGAACCGCTGACCTCCTGCGTGCAAAGCAGGCGCTCTCCCAGCTGAGCTAAGGCCCCGAAGTGGTCGGGAAGACAGGATTCGAACCTGCGACCCCATGGTCCCAAACCATGTGCTCTACCAAGCTGAGCTACTTCCCGATTTTTAAAAATATTATGGCGCGCCCGAGAGGAGTCGAACCCCTAACCTTTTGATCCGTAGTCAAACGCTCTATCCAATTGAGCTACGGGCGCATAACAATGAATGCCGAGGGCCGGACTTGAACCGGCACGGTAGTCACCTACCGCAGGATTTTAAGTCCTGTGTGTCTGCCAATTCCACCACCCCGGCGTGGATGGTATAGTTGGAGCGGAAGACGGGATTCGAACCCGCGACCCCCACCTTGGCAAGGTGGTGTTCTACCACTGAACTACTTCCGCATACAGGATAACTATCCTGTATAATGCGGGTGAAGGGACTTGAACCCCCACGTCATAAGACACTAGATCCTAAGTCTAGCGCGTCTGCCAATTCCGCCACACCCGCGTAACATGGTGAGCCATGAAGGACTCGAACCTTCGACCCTCTGATTAAAAGTCAGATGCTCTACCAACTGAGCTAATGGCTCTTTTTAAAAGACTTATGTTATTATCTTGTCCAAAAATGGTGCCGGCCAGAGGACTTGAACCCCCAACCTACTGATTACAAGTCAGTTGCTCTACCAATTGAGCTAGGCCGGCAAATATGGTGGAGGATGACGGGCTCGAACCGCCGACCCTCTGCTTGTAAGGCAGATGCTCTCCCAGCTGAGCTAATCCTCCATATATTACACTTACGTGTAATAGCTTGGCGGCGTCCTACTCTCACAGGGGGAAACCCCCGACTACCATCGGCGCTGAAGAGCTTAACTTCCGTGTTCGGCATGGGAACGGGTGTGACCTCTTCGCTATCGCCACCAAACCATTGAGAGTGTTCTCTCAAAACTAGATAACAGTAAGCATACATTCAAATTGGTTAAGTCCTCGATCGATTAGTATCTGTCAGCTCCATGTGTCGCCACACTTCCACCTCAGACCTATCAACCTGATCATCTTTCAGGGATCTTACTTCCTTGCGGAATGGGAAATCTCATCTTGAGGGGGGCTTCATGCTTAGATGCTTTCAGCACTTATCCCGTCCGCACATAGCTACCCAGCGATGCCCTTGGCAGAACAACTGGTACACCAGCGGTGCGTCCATCCCGGTCCTCTCGTACTAAGGACAGCTCCTCTCAAATTTCCTGCGCCCGCGACGGATAGGGACCGAACTGTCTCACGACGTTCTGAACCCAGCTCGCGTACCGCTTTAATGGGCGAACAGCCCAACCCTTGGGACCGACTACAGCCCCAGGATGCGATGAGCCGACATCGAGGTGCCAAACCTCCCCGTCGATGTGGACTCTTGGGGGAGATAAGCCTGTTATCCCCGGGGTAGCTTTTATCCGTTGAGCGATGGCCCTTCCATGCGGAACCACCGGATCACTAAGCCCGACTTTCGTCCCTGCTCGACTTGTAGGTCTCGCAGTCAAGCTCCCTTGTGCCTTTACACTCTGCGAATGATTTCCAACCATTCTGAGGGAACCTTTGGGCGCCTCCGTTACCTTTTAGGAGGCGACCGCCCCAGTCAAACTGCCCACCTGACACTGTCTCCCCGCCCGATAAGGGCGGCGGGTTAGAAGGTCAATACAGCCAGGGTAGTATCCCACCGATGCCTCCACCGAAGCTGGCGCTCCGGTTTCCAAGGCTCCTACCTATCCTGTACAAGCTGTACCAACATTCAATATCAGGCTGCAGTAAAGCTCCACGGGGTCTTTCCGTCCTGTCGCGGGTAACCTGCATCTTCACAGGTACTATAATTTCACCGAGTCTCTCGTTGAGACAGTGCCCAGATCGTTGCGCCTTTCGTGCGGGTCGGAACTTACCCGACAAGGAATTTCGCTACCTTAGGACCGTTATAGTTACGGCCGCCGTTTACTGGGGCTTCAATTCGCACCTTCGCTTACGCTAAGCGCTCCTCTTAACCTTCCAGCACCGGGCAGGCGTCAGCCCCTATACTTCGCCTTACGGCTTCGCAGAGACCTGTGTTTTTGCTAAACAGTCGCCTGGGCCTATTCACTGCGGCTCTCTCGGGCTTGCACCCTAACAGAGCACCCCTTCTCCCGAAGTTACGGGGTCATTTTGCCGAGTTCCTTAACGAGAGTTCTCTCGATCACCTTAGGATTCTCTCCTCGCCTACCTGTGTCGGTTTGCGGTACGGGCACCTCTCACCTCGCTAGAGGCTTTTCTTGGCAGTGTGGAATCAGGAACTTCGCTACTATAATTCGCTCGCCATCACAGCTCAGCCTTCACGGGAAACGGATTTGCCTATTTCCCAGCCTAACTGCTTGGACGCGGATATCCAATACCGCGCTTACCCTATCCTCCTGCGTCCCCCCATTGCTCAAATGGTGAGGAGGTGGTACAGGAATATCAACCTGTTATCCATCGCCTACGCCTTTCGGCCTCGGCTTAGGTCCCGACTAACCCTGAGCGGACGAGCCTTCCTCAGGAAACCTTAGGCATTCGGTGGAGGGGATTCTCACCCCTCTTTCGCTACTCATACCGGCATTCTCACTTCTAAGCGCTCCACAAGTCCTTCCGGTCTTGCTTCACAGCCCTTAGAACGCTCTCCTACCACTGTTCGAAGAACAGTCCGCAGCTTCGGTGATACGTTTAGCCCCGGTACATTTTCGGCGCAGAGTCACTCGACCAGTGAGCTATTACGCACTCTTTAAATGGTGGCTGCTTCTAAGCCAACATCCTGGTTGTCTAAGCAACTCCACATCCTTTTCCACTTAACGTATACTTTGGGACCTTAGCTGGCGGTCTGGGCTGTTTCCCTTTCGACTACGGATCTTATCACTCGCAGTCTGACTCCCAAGGATAAGTCATCGGCATTCGGAGTTTGACTGAATTCGGTAACCCGGTAGGGGCCCCTAGTCCAATCAGTGCTCTA
Source organism: Bacillus sp. FSL K6-2861 (assembly GCF_038630725.1). Taxonomy (NCBI): domain Bacteria; kingdom Bacillati; phylum Bacillota; class Bacilli; order Caryophanales; family Bacillaceae; genus Bacillus; species Bacillus sp. FSL K6-2861. The sequence goes on along the minus strand of NZ_CP152037.1, from coordinate 93,747 downwards.
CCTCCGAGACTCTTACCTTGAGGCTAGCCCTAAAGCTATTTCGGAGAGAACCAGCTATCTCCAGGTTCGATTGGCATTTCACCCCTACCCACACCTCATCCCCGCACTTTTCAACGTGCGTGGGTTCGGGCCTCCATTCAGTGTTACCTGAACTTCACCCTGGACATGGGTAGATCACCTGGTTTCGGGTCTACGACCACGTACTCAATTCGCCCTATTCAGACTCGCTTTCGCTGCGGCTCCGCATCTTCTGCTTAACCTTGCACGGGATCGTAACTCGCCGGTTCATTCTACAAAAGGCACGCCATCACCCGTTAACGGGCTCTGACTACTTGTAGGCACACGGTTTCAGGATCTCTTTCACTCCCCTTCCGGGGTGCTTTTCACCTTTCCCTCACGGTACTGGTTCACTATCGGTCACTAGGGAGTATTTAGCCTTGGGAGATGGTCCTCCCGGATTCCGACGGAATTTCACGTGTTCCGCCGTACTCAGGATCCACTCAGGAGAGAACGAAGTTTTGACTACAGGGCTGTTACCTCCTATGGCGGGCCTTTCCAGACCTCTTCATCTACCTCGTTCCTTTGTAACTCCGTACAGAGTGTCCTACAACCCCAAGAGGCAAGCCTCTTGGTTTGGGCTGATCCCGTTTCGCTCGCCGCTACTCAGGGAATCGCATTTGCTTTCTCTTCCTCCGGGTACTTAGATGTTTCAGTTCCCCGGGTCTGCCTTCTCATATCCTATGTATTCAGATATGGATACCACTCCATTACGAGTGGTGGGTTTCCCCATTCGGAAATCTCCGGATCAAAGCTTGCTTACAGCTCCCCGAAGCATATCGGTGTTCGTCCCGTCCTTCATCGGCTCCTAGTGCCAAGGCATCCACCGTGCGCCCTTTCTAACTTAACCGTTAAAAAGAATCACTACGTGATATCTTGCATTACTAATTGAATGTGAATTACTTCTGTTATCTAGTTTTCAAAGAACAACATCTCGAAGAATCGAATGATCCTTCAAAACTAAACAAGACAGGGAACGTTCTGTTTATAAGACCCAAGGTCTTATATTCCGTTAAAATCCTTAGAAAGGAGGTGATCCAGCCGCACCTTCCGATACGGCTACCTTGTTACGACTTCACCCCAATCATCTGTCCCACCTTCGGCGGCTGGCTCCATAAAGGTTACCTCACCGACTTCGGGTGTTACAAACTCTCGTGGTGTGACGGGCGGTGTGTACAAGGCCCGGGAACGTATTCACCGCGGCATGCTGATCCGCGATTACTAGCGATTCCAGCTTCACGCAGTCGAGTTGCAGACTGCGATCCGAACTGAGAACAGATTTGTGGGATTGGCTTAACCTCGCGGTTTCGCTGCCCTTTGTTCTGTCCATTGTAGCACGTGTGTAGCCCAGGTCATAAGGGGCATGATGATTTGACGTCATCCCCACCTTCCTCCGGTTTGTCACCGGCAGTCACCTTAGAGTGCCCAACTGAATGCTGGCAACTAAGATCAAGGGTTGCGCTCGTTGCGGGACTTAACCCAACATCTCACGACACGAGCTGACGACAACCATGCACCACCTGTCACTCTGCCCCCGAAGGGGACGTCCTATCTCTAGGATTGTCAGAGGATGTCAAGACCTGGTAAGGTTCTTCGCGTTGCTTCGAATTAAACCACATGCTCCACCGCTTGTGCGGGCCCCCGTCAATTCCTTTGAGTTTCAGTCTTGCGACCGTACTCCCCAGGCGGAGTGCTTAATGCGTTAGCTGCAGCACTAAGGGGCGGAAACCCCCTAACACTTAGCACTCATCGTTTACGGCGTGGACTACCAGGGTATCTAATCCTGTTCGCTCCCCACGCTTTCGCTCCTCAGCGTCAGTTACAGACCAGAGAGTCGCCTTCGCCACTGGTGTTCCTCCACATCTCTACGCATTTCACCGCTACACGTGGAATTCCACTCTCCTCTTCTGCACTCAAGTTCCCCAGTTTCCAATGACCCTCCCCGGTTGAGCCGGGGGCTTTCACATCAGACTTAAGAAACCGCCTGCGAGCCCTTTACGCCCAATAATTCCGGACAACGCTTGCCACCTACGTATTACCGCGGCTGCTGGCACGTAGTTAGCCGTGGCTTTCTGGTTAGGTACCGTCAAGGTGCCGCCCTATTTGAACGGCACTTGTTCTTCCCTAACAACAGAGCTTTACGATCCGAAAACCTTCATCACTCACGCGGCGTTGCTCCGTCAGACTTTCGTCCATTGCGGAAGATTCCCTACTGCTGCCTCCCGTAGGAGTCTGGGCCGTGTCTCAGTCCCAGTGTGGCCGATCACCCTCTCAGGTCGGCTACGCATCGTCGCCTTGGTGAGCCGTTACCTCACCAACTAGCTAATGCGCCGCGGGTCCATCTGTAAGTGGTAGCCGAAGCCACCTTTTATGTCTGAACCATGCGGTTCAAACAACCATCCGGTATTAGCCCCGGTTTCCCGGAGTTATCCCAGTCTTACAGGCAGGTTACCCACGTGTTACTCACCCGTCCGCCGCTAACATCAGGGAGCAAGCTCCCATCTGTCCGCTCGACTTGCATGTATTAGGCACGCCGCCAGCGTTCGTCCTGAGCCAGGATCAAACTCTCCGATAAAGTAGTTTGACTGACTACGCACATCGCTGTGCGATTTATTTAAAACTTTGAATTAACAGGTACGTTTTGTCTTGTTTAGTTTTCAAAGATCATTTTGTCTTTCGTTCAAGCGACTTTATTATTATATCTTATCAATCTCTTGAAGTCAACAACTTTTTTAAATTTCTTTTTTCGTCAGCGCCTTGTTTAGCGGCAACGAATAATAATATACCACCTCACAAATAATAGTGCAATAGTTTTTAAAAAGAAAATCAAAAAAGTTTTACGAGCGGCTTGTTTCTAAAAAAGCGCCGTACTGCGATAAGCAGAAACGGCGCTTTCCCTTTTATTAGCGTTGTCTCATTTGAGGGAATAATAAAACGTCTCTGATAGACGGAGCATTTGTTAACAGCATGACAAGGCGGTCGATACCGATACCCAATCCCCCGGTCGGCGGCATGCCGTATTCAAGAGCTTCAACGAAGTCTTCATCCATCATATGCGCTTCATCGTTTCCTTCTTCTCTTTCTTTTAACTGCGCTTCAAAGCGTTCCCTCTGGTCAATAGGGTCATTCAGCTCCGTAAACGCATTAGCGTGCTCACGGCCGACGATAAACAGTTCAAAACGGTCTGTAAAGCGAGGGTCCTCCGGATTTTTCTTAGCAAGAGGAGAAATCTCTACAGGGTGGCCGTAAATAAATGTAGGCTGAATGAGTGTTTCTTCAATTTTTTGTTCGAAGAATTCATTGATGATATGACCCACCGTCATTGAGTTTGTGATCTCGACACCATGCTCTTTTGCATGACCGCGCGCTTCTTCAACAGTCATCTCATTCCAGAAATCTACACCTGTCGCTTCTTTGACCGCATCTACCATGTGGAGTCGTTTCCACTCAGGTTTCAAATCAATCTGCTCTTCGCCGTACTGGATTGTGGTGCTTCCAAGCACTTCCTGCGCAATATGTGCTACGAGGTTTTCCGTAAGACTCATAATATCTTTATAATCGGCGTACGCTTCATACAGCTCGATCATCGTGAATTCAGGGTTGTGGCGTGTAGAAACACCTTCGTTACGGAACACGCGGCCGATTTCGTAGACTTTTTCCAATCCGCCGACAATCAGGCGTTTCAGGTGCAGTTCAATCGCAATACGCATATAAAGAGGCATGTCGAGTGCGTTATGGTGCGTGATGAACGGGCGTGCAGACGCTCCTCCCGGTATGCTGTGCATCGTAGGTGTTTCAACTTCTAAGTATCCATGGTCATCTAAGTATCTTCTCATCGCTTGGATGATTTTGCTGCGTGTGATAAACGTTTGTTTGCTGTCAGGGTTTACGATGAGATCGAGATAGCGCTGGCGGTAACGCTGTTCAACGTCTTTTAACCCATGATATTTATCAGGAAGAGGACGCAGTGCTTTTGTCAGCAGTTCAAAAGATGTCGCTTTGACAGAAAGCTCGCCTACGTTTGTTTTGAAAACTTTCCCCGTGATGCCGATAACGTCTCCGAGGTCTGAAGATTTAAAGATTTCATATTGTTCTTCGCCGACACTGTCTTTTCTTACGTAAATTTGAATTTGACCTTCTAAGTCCTGCAGATGCGCAAAGCCGGCTTTCCCTTTTCCGCGCTTTGTCATCATACGGCCTGCAATGGTCACTTCGACCGCTTTTTCTTCCAGTTCTTCTTTAGAAAGCTCCTGGTAGGCGTCAATGATCTGTTGAGATTGATGCGTTCTCTCGAAACGTTCACCGAAAGGGTCAATGCCGTTTTCTCTCAGCTGGTTCATTTTATCTCGTCTGACTTGCAGCTGGTCGTTCAATTCCTCATGATTTTGCTCTTCTTGACTCATTGGTATCACTCCGTTACATTTTGATTTCACGAAAAAGCAGAAAAACTGCCAGCGGTAAGCTGGCAGTGAGCAGCAATAGAGGGTGTATATTAACCTACTTTTGCATCTTGAAGCTCTTTTGCCTCTGCTTCGGCGGTAAATGCATCTAAAAGCTGCACAACTTCTTCACGCGTCTCACATTGGTTAATTTCGTTGCGTACATTCGCATTGCCTCTGACACCTTTCAGATACCAGGCAGCGTGTTTTCTCATTTCTCTGACTGCCACATTTTCGCCTTTTAACTTAATCAGGCGGTCTAAGTGCAGTTTGCATACCGACATTTTTTCACGGACTTTCGGTTCGTCTTTTAACTCGCCGGTTTCAAGGTAGTGCACCGTACGGTAAATCATCCACGGGTTGCCGAGTGCGGCCCGGCCGATCATGACGCCGTCAACTCCTGTTTCCTCAAGCATGCGTTTCGCGTCCTGAGGCGTTTTGACATCACCGTTTCCGATGACGGGAATGGAGACGGATTGCTTCACTTCTTTAATGATATCCCAGTTCGCAGTGCCTTCATACATTTGCACTCTTGTGCGGCCGTGCAGGGCAACGGCTTTTCCGCCGGCACGTTCAACGGCTTGGGCATTTTTCACCGCATAAATGTGCTCTTCATCCCAACCCATTCTCATCTTCACTGTAACCGGCTTATCAACAGCATCTACTACTGCGGATACCATTTCATAAATCTTATCAGGGTCGAGAAGCCATTTGGCGCCCGCGTCACATTTTGTAATCTTGGGTACGGGACATCCCATGTTAATATCAATAATATCAGCAGTCGTGTTTTGATCTACAAACTTCGCCGCTTCCACAAGGGTTTCCTTTTTCCCTCCAAAAATCTGAAGGCTGAGCGGTTTTTCACGTTCATCAATGTAAAGCATCCCCATTGTTCTTGCGTTGTTGTAAAGAATCGCTTTGTCACTGACCATTTCAGCGCATACCAATCCGGCTCCGAATTCCTTTACAGTCAATCTGAACGCTGAGTTGCAGACACCGGCCATAGGGGCAAGCACAACCCGGTTTTTCAATTGAATATCACCGATTTTAAACATTTTTCCCCTCCTTTCATTTGTCTATTTTTCAGGCGGGGCCAATTCGTCCGCACTTATATTTAAAACATCTGCCGCATCTTGAATGATGGCATCTGACGGCAATCGGTTTCCGCGTTCAATTTCACCGACAATAGAAACTGATATACCTAATGCTTTTGCAAATCCTTCTTGAGTATAACCTTTCAGCTTTCTGAATGCACGAATTCGCCTACCCCAGATTTCTGCTTCCATACTCTTACACCTTCTTGGTTTGTTTCAGCGCTTATCGTGATATGATCCGCCTGCGGGCATATTTCTTTTAACGGCGCAAGGACAAATAAGCGCTCATACATTCTCGGATGCGGAACAATCAGCCGCTCTGTTTCAATATTTTCACGATTATACAGCAAAATGTCAAGGTCTGCCGTCCGCGGTCCCCAGCGAATCTCTCTCGTTCTGCCTAATTCAGCTTCAATGCTCTGCGTTACATCAAGAAGTTCAAAAGGAGATAACGACGTTTTCACTTCAACCGCCATATTGAGAAACTGATCTTGATCCTCATAGCCGACGGGATCTGTTTCATATATGGAGGACACCTTTGACACCGTCACGCCATGATGCCGGCTGAGCATGGCCACTGCCTGACGCAAATAATGTTCACGGTCGCCCATATTGGAACCGAGGCCGATATATGCCGTATTGTTCATGATTTCTTTCTCGTCATTTCTATGGCTACTGATTTATAATGGCCGGGAATCGGCGGGTCAGGCTTAACAACCTTTACCGTACATTGCTGCACCGGCTCAAATTTCTCAAGGATGGTGTCTGCGATCCGTTCCGCAAGGGTCTCGACCAAATTAACGGGCTCGCCCTCAACGATGTCGCGGCAGACACTGTACAATTCCGCATAGTTAATGGTATAAGAGAGGTCATCCGTTTTTCCCGCTTTGCTCAAATCCAGTTCGGCAGTCAGGTCTACTTTGAAGCGCTGGCCGAGTTTGTTTTCTTCTTCGAACACGCCGTGATATCCGTAAAACTCCATACCTTCCACATATACTTTATCCATAATGTACGCCTCCTTTGTTCAACATAGCATCCATCATCTTCGTCATTCTTGCGATCTCTTTGACATCGTGCACCCTCACAATGTCGCAGCCTTTTTGGACGCCAAGGCATACTGTCGCTCCCGTTCCCTCGGCACGTTCTTCAGGGGGAAGGTCAAGCACACGGCCGATGAACCTTTTTCTCGATGTCGCCAGGAGCAGCGGATAACCTAACCCGCTGAACACCTCCAGCTTGTTCATGACAGCCAGATTGTCCTCATAGTTTTTCGCAAAGCCGATCCCCGGATCCAGAATCATGTTTTCATCTGTGACGCCGGCTTCTGCGGCAATTTTTACGCTTTCCATCAAGTCTGCAAGCATATCAGGAATAAGATCGTTGTAGTTTCTTTCCATGCGATTATGCATTAAGATAATCGGAACCCCGTGTGCGGCGGCTACTGACGCCATGTCAGGATCACCTTTCGCCCCCCAGATGTCATTAAGGATAGAGGCTCCCGCTTTGACCGCTTCGTCTGCCACGGACGCTTTGTACGTATCGATTGAAAGCGGAATGTCCAGCTCGCTTGTGATCCGCTCTATGACGGGGATGACTCGTGACATTTCCTCATCAGCCGACACGAGTGATGCGCCGGGTCTTGTCGATTCGCCGCCGATATCTATGATATGCGCCCCTTCTTCAGCCATCTTCGCCGCATGCAGAAGCGCCCTTTCCGTACTGTCGTATTTACCGCCGTCAGAGAAGGAGTCTGGCGTTACATTTAATATCCCCATAACGAGTGTCTTCTCTTTATAGGACAGAGCGCCTTTTTTTGTATGAATCAGTTTAGGCTGTTCAATTGTTTGCTGCGCCATTTTGTTCCTCCTCCTGTACATTCATTTTGTTTATTTCCTGCTGATACTGATTACGGAGCAATTGCACCGTTTTTCCGCTCACTCCGGGCAGCGGCACTTCCTCTATTTTAGAAAACGGGATGATTTCAAGCACGGAGTTTGTCAACCATGCTTCATCCGCTTCAAGCATTGATTGAAAACGGAATCGGCCTTCGGTGACTTCTGTCCCCTGCCGTTTCAATTCATCAATAACAAACTGTCTCGTTACGCCGTCGAGAATGCCTGTATCCAAGGATGGTGTAAAGACCTTGTCTCCTTTTCGCCAAAACACGTTGGAGACAATGCCTTCCGCGACATCTCCTTCTCCGGTCAGGAAAATGCCTTCAAGATTGGGATCATTCCCGATCTCCCGTTTAGCATACATGTTGTTTAAATAGTGATGGGATTTTAACCGGAAAGATCCTTCAGGCGTATTTCTCCGGACAGAGAGAAGCCTGCCTTCTTTTTGAACAGGCAGAGTTTCCGGATTGAGCCGGTTGACGAAACAAAGGACGGTCGGCTTTTCATAAGTCTGCGCGGCAAACCCTTTATCGCTGACGCCTGCCGAGATGTTAAGCCGGACACGCGCGCTGCCGTCCTTGATCTCATTGAGGAGCAACAGTCTCCGAAGCATATCAAGCAGCTCCTGTTTGTTCACCTCATATGCAATCTGCAGATCCCGAAGCGCCCTGTTGAGCCTGGCGACATGCGCATCCGGCAGAAACGGCCGGCCGCTGTAAAGCCTGAACGTCTCGAACGCGCCGATCCCGTACAGATAACCATGGTCAAAAGGAGAAAGCGCCGCTTCTTTCTCCTCTATATATTGACCATTCAAATATATAATCACACCGTCACTTCCTTTTTGCGGTGTGTCTCTATAAAGTTTCTGAGCATCTCTTTGCCGAAGGAGGTCATGATGGATTCCGGATGGAACTGAACACCTTCAACAGGCAGCTCATTATGGCGGATTGCCATAATTTCTCCTTCTTTGGTTTGAGCGGATACCGTAAAACAATCCGGCAGCGTGTCCGCTTTGACAATAAGTGAATGGTACCGGGTGGCGACCAGCGGATTTTGCAGGCCTTTAAAAATCGTCTGTCCGTCATGCATAACTTCTGACGTTTTGCCGTGCATGAGCCGCTCTGCTCTGACGACATCGCCGCCGAATACTTGCGCAATCGACTGATGCCCGAGACATACGCCGAAAATAGGAATACTGCCGGCAAAATGCTTGATGGCTTCGAGGCTGATCCCCGCTTCATCAGGACTGCACGGCCCGGGTGAAATCATTAAGAAGTCGGGACCCAGCTCTTCAATCTGCTCAATCGTAATCTCGTCATTCCGTCTGACGATCAGTTCCTCCCCGAGCTCACCCAAATATTGAACCAAGTTGTACGTAAATGAATCATAATTGTCAATCATTAAAATCATCTCTGCTCACCTCGTCTGATTTTTTGTCTCATCTTCGCTCAGCTCTAACGCCTTTTTCATCGCAAAAGCTTTTTTGAACGATTCCTTGTATTCATGCTTCGGAACCGAATCAATGACCACCCCTGCTCCGGACTGCATAAAAGCATGTCCGCCGGCTGCATAGATCGTCCGGATCACAATGTTAAACTGCAAATCTCCGTTAAATCCGAACCAGCCTATAGATCCAGTATAAAGCCCCCGTCTTGTCGGCTCAAGCTCTTCTATAATTTCCATCGTTCTCACTTTGGGCGCTCCCGTGATGGTGCCCCCCGGGAATACCGCATGAATAATGTCTGTCGCGTCATATCCGTCCTGCAGCTCTCCCTGTACGTTCGACACGATATGCATGACGTGGGAATACTTTTCGATCGCCATAAATTCGTTAACCCGCACGGAGCCGTAGCGCGATACGCGCCCGAGGTCATTGCGCTCAAGATCAACAAGCATGACGTGTTCCGCACGTTCTTTTTCATTGTGAATTAATTCATCAGCCAAAGCCTTGTCTTCAGCATCGTCTTTTCCTCTTGAACGCGTACCCGCGATCGGTCTCGTTTCAAGCTTCTTCCCCTTCTTTGTCACCAATAGCTCCGGCGACCCGCATATCACTTGAAACCCCGGTGTCTCGAGATAGGCCATGTAAGGAGACGGATTGACGTTTCTCAAGTGTTTATACACCTCATACGGATGAACGGATAAGGACTGAGACTGCCTGATGGACAAATTAACCTGGAACACATCGCCGCTCGCGATATATTGTTTAATTTGTTCAACAGCCTGTGCAAATCCTTCCTCAGTGAACGGAGCGGCGTACGATCCGTCCCCATTCCGATTCAGCGGTGAAAAAGGCTTGTCCGCCGTTTGGAGGGAACACCACATGTCCTCTAAGCCGGACAGCTTTTCTTCCGCAAGATCCGCTTCTTCCGCTTCAGTATGGGTAATGAGCCATAACGCCTCTTCCTCATGGTCATAAACGGCCACATCATCAAAAACAAGAAAGTAAATATCAGGTGTTTCCAGATCATCTAACGACAGCATCTTAAAATTCTCAATATATCGGGCGTAGTCGTAACTGATAAAACCAATCGCACCGCCTTGAAAGTCCGGAAACTCAACGTTTGTTTCCGTTCCGAGCGTTCCAAACCATTCATGAAAGGCCCGCAGCGGGTCACCTTCTTTAAACAGTGTTTCCCCCTCATGCTTGATCGTTGTAATTCCGTCTTTCCCTCTGACGGACGCAATCGGATCTAGACCGGCTATACTGAATCTTCCCCCTCTCGCGCTTTCGAGCAGAACATGCCGTTTTCTCGATTTCGAAAGGTTTTCATATCGCTGTAAAAATGCTTGTTTCGTAAAAGGTATTTTTCTTCCTGCCGGTCTGCGTTGTGCCATCATATCAATCCTCTGCTTCGTTTTACTGTAGTTTTATTTTAAAGCAATCACACTGGTGAAAAAAGTGAATTTCACTTCCAACCATAAAATTCGAAACGTTTTTTGGATTTCCGATGCTTCAGGCACAAAAAAAACTCCCGGATACAGCCGGGAGCCGTGTGTATGTCTCTATTCAAACTGATAAAGCGGTGTGCTTAAGTAACGTTCTCCGTTACTAGGGATGATCGCAAGCACTTTCTTGCCTTTCCCCAATTTTTTCGCGATTTCCAGTGCCGCGTAAATGGCCGCTCCGGAAGAAATGCCGCCAAGAATCCCTTCTTCTTTTGCCGTTTTACGGGCATATTCAAATGCATCCTCGTTTTTGACGGGAATGATCTGATCATAGATGTCCGTATTCAATGTTTCAGGGACAAATCCCGCTCCGATACCCTGAATTTTATGCGGGCCCGGTTTTCCGCCGGAAAGAACCGGAGAATCCGCCGGCTCTACCGCATAGATTTTGATGGATGGATATGCTTCTTTCAGCACTTCGCCCGCTCCCGTGATGGTTCCGCCGGTACCGATTCCGGCCACGAACGCATCAAGCTGGTCGTCACCAAACTGTTCTACGATTTCTTTCCCCGTCGTTTGGCGGTGAATTTCCGGGTTTGCCGCATTGTTGAATTGCTGAGGCACAAAGTATCCGTGTTCCTCCGCAAGTTCTTCCGCCTTTTTAATGGCGCCCTTCATTCCTTCTGCGCCGGGAGTCAGCACAAGCTCCGCTCCGTATGCGCGCAGCAGATTGCGTCGCTCCATACTCATCGTATCAGGCATAACGAGAATGGCTCTGAGACCTTTAGCCGCTGCCACCATCGCAAGACCGATTCCTGTATTTCCGCTTGTCGGTTCAATGATTGTGTCGCCGGCTTTTAATTTTCCTTCTTTTTCAGCCGCTTCAATCATCGCCACTCCGATCCGGTCTTTTACGCTGCTGCCCGGATTCATGTATTCAAGCTTCAGATATACATCTGCACTGTTTTCATCCGTCAGGCGATTCAATTTCACAATAGGAGTATTTCCGATTAGTTCAGTAATAGAATTTGCAATACGCACCATGTTGGACACCTCAATTTCCGACTAAATTTATTGGTATTATAAATATAAGTTATCAATTTCAAAATTTTTTGTCAATCATTTAGTTCTTTTTTCCCCGTAGAACCAAGAGACCCCCGCCTCTTTCCACAGCGTTTTGACTGTCGCCTTGTCACCTAATTGATCCATCGCGATCTGGCGTCTGATTTGGCTCTTCACTTCATTGTATGAGAAAGTTCTCGATTTAAGCTTTTCTTTCAGCTGAATGACGGCGTATCCTGAAGAAACTTTAATCGGTTCAGCGGACCATTCATCTTCTTTAAGACTTTTAGCTTCTGTGATATATGCCTGCGGGATATTTTCCTGGTTTTCTGTCACAAAGCCGAGGTCTCCGCCATACTGAGACGTATATCTGTCCGTGGAACGTTCAGCGGCGACGGCTTCAAAGCTGGAACCGCCTTTCAAATCAGCAAGCACCCTGTCCGCCTCATCTTTGTTTTTGACGACAATGTGCCGGATTCTGTAGGAATCATCGAAATGGTACAATTCTTTATTTTTATTATAAAATGATTGCATTTCCTTATCCGATATATCGATGTCCTTCGTCAGCAGTTCTTCAAGAAGAATGTTGTAGCGGATCTGGTCTCTCCATTCTTTTTCGGTAATATGGCTGTCTTCATAAAATGAATTATCTACCGCTTTGATTAAAAGAAATTCCCGCTCCAATTCGCTGTTTGAAACTGTAAGTTTATTCTTTTTCGCAAGCTCTTCCACTACTTCTGCATTAATCATGTCTTCCAGAGTTGATTTTCCGTACTGGTCTTCCATCTTTTTCATCCAGTCTTGCCGTGTGATATGTTTATCACCGATTGTCGCGATGGATTCTTCAGATGACCCCGCGGCTTGGGATTTTGTTAACTTATACGCCACTGTCACACTGCATACTAACAGCGCCGCTACAATAATCGTCAAAAGTGTTCTCGATTTCAAAATCTACCCCATCCCTTTTATAAAATAGAACAACCCGCTAAAGAGCTAGCGGGTTGTTTCGTCACGAAGCTCTTCCAGTTCTTCTTTTGTAAATAAATATTTCTCATTACAAAAATGGCAAACCGCTTCGGCTTTTCCGTCTTCTTCTATCATATCTTGTATTTCTTTTTTGCCTAGTCCTAAAATGGCCGTTTCGAATCGATCTTTTGAACAAGAACAGTGAAATTTGACCGGCATTGTTTCGAGAACGTCCGGTTTTTGACCCAGAACTTCTTCTAAGATTTCTTCCGGTGTCAGGCCTTTTTGAATCAATTTTGAAATCGGTTCGATTTGAGATAATTGCTTTTCAATTGTTGAAATGGTTTCTTCATCAGTCCCCGGAAGAAGCTGAATGATGAACCCGCCCGCAGCGAGAATGGTGTTATCAGGATTTACCAGAACACCTACGCCGACAGATGAAGGGACTTGTTCAGAAGAAACAAGATAATATGTGAAGTCGTCACCGAGTTCACCCGAGACAATCTCTACTTGTCCCGTAAAATAATCACGTAAGCCCAAATCTTTTACGACACTGAGTGTTCCGTCAGTTCCGACCGCCCGTCTGACATCCAGTTTCCCTTGTTCATTGAGATCAAAATGAACGTGCGGGTTTGATACGTATGCTCTTACCTCACCCTTTGCGTTCGCATCTGCGACAATGGCTCCGATCGGGCCGCCGCCTTCTATTTTGACTGTCAGCTTATCTTCACCCTTAAGCATCGCTCCTAGCATCAGAGAAGCTGTCATCGTCCGGCCGATTGCGGCTGATGCCGTCGGCCACGTGTCATGCCTTCTTTGCGCTTCATTAACCATATCTGTCGTTCTGGCTGCATAAGCCCGCACTTTACCGTCATATGCAATTGCTTTAATTAAATAATCCATCGTTTACCTCCTATACGTGACCCACGCGATTTCGCTCATAAATGATTTCCAGCCCTTTCAGAGTGAGAAACGGGTCAACAATATCAATACAATCTGATTCGTTTGCGATTAATGACGCAAGCCCGCCTGTCGCAATGACTTTCGGTTCCTGTGTTGCCTGCCATTTCATCCGCTTTACAATGCCTTCAACTTGTCCGACATAGCCGAAAAGGATGCCGGACTGCATGGCGCTTACCGTGTTTTTGCCGATGATATTGTCCGGACGGGCAATTTCAATTCTTGGAAGCTTCGCCGCACGTGAGTACAGCGCTTCCGTTGAAATTGTAATGCCGGGAGCAATCGCGCCGCCCATGTATTGTTTGTTTTCATCAATGTAGCAATACGTCGTCGCCGTTCCGAAATCAACAACAATTAAGGGGCCGCCATACTGCTGGATCGCCGCAACGGCATTGACGATCCTGTCAGCTCCCACTTCTTTCGGATTGTCATACTTTATATTTAAACCTGTTTTCATTCCCGGGCCGACAACTTGCGGCTCGATGTGAAAGTATTTTGTGCACATTCTTTCTAAAGAGAACATAATCGGCGGCACCACGGATGAGATGATAATCCCTTCAATCTGTTCAAACATGAGTCCGGAATGTTCAAATAAGGAGCGGAGCAGCATGCCGAATTCGTCTTCTGTTTTGTGCCTGCTCGTTTCTATGCGCCAATGATATTCTAATTCCCCATCATGATATACACCAATCACGGTGTTGGTGTTCCCCACATCTATAACCAGTAACAACCTCTATCACCACTTTTGAATAGTTTCTAATCATAACATTTTCAACATTCTACAATACCATACACGATCTGCGGCTCTTTTGTAAACAAAACGGAACCAGTAAAAAAACCGCCGGTATACGCCGGCGGTTTTCATATCAGAAAGCGAACTATTCTTTCGGCTCGTCTTTCTTTTCGTCTTCTGTTTTAGACAGGATGTTTACTTTCACATCGTCTTTTTGAAGATGGTCATCTGAGAAATTGCGCTCAGGGAGTTTTCCGTGATCCACGAGATGCTTGATTTGTTCCGCATCTAATGTTTCCACATCAAGCAATGTCTGAGCAATCAATTCAAGCTTATCACGATTTTCAGTCAGGATGGTTTTCGCACGCTCATAACATTCTTTAATGATGCGCTGAATTTCCTGATCGATTTCGTAAGCGATTTGATCACTGTAGTTTTGCTCGTTGTTGAAATCCCGGCCCAGGAATACTTGACCGCCTTGAGATTGACCGAACTGAAGCGGTCCGAGTTTTTCAGACATACCGAACTCTGTCACCATTCTTCTGGCAATGTTCGTTGCCCGCTGGAAGTCATTGTGAGCGCCCGTGCTGACTTCGCCGAAGATAATTTCCTCGGCAACGCGTCCGCCCAGAAGACCGACAATTTTATCGAGAAGTTCAGGTTTTGTCTGGAAGTAACGGTCTTCTCTCGGAAGCATGACCGCGTATCCGCCAGCCTGCCCCCTCGGAACGATCGTTACTTTATGAACCATATCGGCTTCATCCAGCACAAGTCCGATAACGGTGTGACCGCCCTCGTGGTACGCCACGATATTGCGTTCTTTTTTCGAGATGACGCGGCTCTTCTTCGCAGGACCCGCAATGACACGGTCCGTTGCTTCATCAATGTCGCGCATATCAATTTTCTTCTTGTTTTGACGGGCAGCAACGAGTGCCGCTTCGTTAAGAAGGTTTTCTAAATCGGCGCCTGAGAAACCGGGTGTTCTTGAAGCGATTGCTTTTAAGTTCACCGTTTCATCAAGCGGTTTGTTTCTCGCATGCACCTGTAATACGGCTTCACGGCCGATGACATCCGGACGGTCTACCGTAATCTGACGGTCAAAACGTCCCGGACGGAGCAATGCAGGGTCAAGAATGTCCGCGCGGTTTGTCGCAGCGATAATAATGATTCCTTCATTCGCACTGAAACCGTCCATCTCAACAAGCAGCTGGTTCAGCGTCTGTTCGCGTTCATCATGCCCGCCGCCAAGACCTGCGCCGCGCTGACGTCCCACCGCGTCGATCTCATCAATGAAGATCAGACAAGGCGCATTCTTTTTCGCATTTTCGAATAAATCACGCACACGGGAAGCACCGACACCGACAAACATTTCAACGAAGTCAGATCCGCTGATGCTGAAGAAAGGAACGCCCGCTTCACCGGCTGAGGCTCTCGCAAGCAGCGTCTTACCGGTTCCCGGAGGTCCGACCAACAGCACGCCTTTAGGGATTCTGGCGCCAAGCTCGGCGAATTTGCGAGGATCTTTCAGAAACTCAACAACCTCAACAAGCTCCTGCTTCTCCTCATCCGCGCCGGCTACATCTTTAAACTTCACGCGTTTCTTTTCTTCCGTATACAGCTTCGCTTTGCTCTTTCCGAAGTTCATGACACGGCTGCCGCCGCCCTGAGCCTGATTGAGCAGGAAGAAAAACAGAATAAAGATGATGACAAACGGAATGATCGTCGTTAAGAACGTCACCCACCCGCTTGTTTCCTGTGCGGGATCAACTTTTACGTCCGTCTTTTTAATTGCATCAAATATCTGGTCTGCTCCTTTTCCTTCAGGAACATGTGTTAAAAAGTACTGGTCTTTGTCGTATTTTTTCAGCTGTCCTTTTACCTCATAAACACCTCTGACAGGCTGAACCGATACGCTATCAACCTTCCCCTCATCAAGGTTCTTGATAAACGTACTGTACGACATATTTTCTGTTTTCGGGTTTGAAGTCTGGAAGTAACTCACAACCCCGATTACTACTAATAAAATAAGTAAATAAAAAATGGTATTACGGAAGACCCGATTCATTCCTTACCTCCTCCCACAGTAAGCACAACTATGTTCAATAGTACCATAGAAAATCATTCCAATACAACCGATAACCATCTCGGAAGCAGGCAGCCGATCAGCTTTCATAAATTGCCGGTTTTAATACTCCGATGTAAGGCAGATTGCGATAGCGTTCGGCATAATCAAGTCCGTAACCCACAACAAACGCGTCAGGAACTTCAAAGCCTACGAAGTCTGCTTTAATGTCCGCTTTTCTTCCGCTTGGTTTATCCAACAGGGTAACAATCTTAATTGATTTCGCTTTACGATATCGGAAGAGTTCTACGAGATAGCTCAAGGTTAACCCACTGTCGATAATATCTTCAATGATTAAGATGTCCCGGCCTTCTACAGATGTATCCAAATCTTTGATGATTTTGACTTCTCCGGAAGAAACCGTGGAATTTCCGTAGCTTGATACATCCATGAAGTCCATTTCCAAATATGTATCAATATGCTTTATAAGATCAGCCATAAAAGGAAGCGCTCCCTTTAACACACCGATTGCCAACGGAAACGTGTCGCTGTACTCGCTTGTTAATTGTTCTCCAAGCTGTTTTACTTTCTGCTGGATCTCATCTTCTGAGATCAGCACTTTTTCGATATCCTGTTTCATGTTAATGCTTGCCCCCTACACTTTTCATGCTGTCTATATTGTAATACAATGCGGTCACTGTTTGAAATCACAAGATCGTCAAAGATGGATTTTTTCAAGCCAGGCAGCCAGATAATTTCACCGCTCGCATCCGTTACAATCGGCCATTCGTCCCGATCCCGCAGAGGCAGTTTATGATCAATAAATATATCTTTCACCTTTTTCGAGCCATTCATCCCTTTAAGTTTGATCCGGTCGCCGATTTTTCTCGTCCGGATTGTTAAAGGAAATTGCACCTTGTTTCTGCTTGTCATAAAAACAGCATTCCCATTTTTGATATGAGGGTCAGCCTGATCGGCCACCTCTATCATAAAGCCGTTGGGGAGAACAGCAGTCTCGCCTTCCGCTCCTTGCAGCTGCAGCTTAAAGGGAACTTTTTCACATTGCCATTGTTCAAATGTAAACAAACATGTCTGATATGATTTGACCACCTTCAGCCCTTTCGGAAAATCAAGTACTCCCGAGGCGCTTCCATTTTCCGCCCATTCGAGAAACTGCTGTATGTGGCGGGCGGAAAACGACGATGGAACGTTTTCATAAAGATAGTTTAATATTAGTTGAACTCCTCTTCTTTGTAAAGGTATCGGAAGGGCAAGCAATTGAGAGGAATTGACTTCAACCGATGTGTCAGACTTGCTTGTAATAACCTTATTCATTCGTTCTTTCGTTAATGACTGCAGGTATTGTTCGTCTTCTGTCAGTGCTTCACTCACCTTTTGAAACATTTTATGAACGTCAGGTGATTCATGTTTTAAAAAAGGAAGCACGGTCTTTCTGAATCTGTTTCTTGTATAATCGTCTTTTGCATTGCTCTCATCCATTCTGTAGCTGAGCCCTTCTTGACGGCAGTATTCAAGGATTTCATCCTTTGCCGCATAGAGGAAAGGCCTGATCAGCCAGCCGGATGCAAATTCGCGGACGGGCTGCATTCCCGCAAGCCCTGCCCCGAGCGTACCTTTCGCAAGCCTCATGAGCATTGTCTCAACCTGGTCATCGCCGTGATGAGCCAGCGCCAAAAACTTCGCTTGGTGTTTTGTCATCAGATCTTCGAAAAACTGATATCTGCAATCACGCGCGGCAGCCTGCTTGTTCAGCTTATTCTTCTTTGCGTATGCAGAAACATCAATCTGTACCGTTTCGCAGAGGATATGTTCCGCTTCGCAATATGACTGCACAAACTTCATATCTTCTTCAGATTCAGGACCCCTGAACTGATGGTCGACATGCGCCGCTATGATAACGGAGGAATGCCCGAAGTGCTTATTCAGCATACTGAGAAGCGCCATTGAATCAGGGCCTCCGGAGACCCCGGCAATAATCGTTTCTCCCTCCGCCTGAAGATGATATGTTTTGAAAAAATCTTCCACGCTTTTCACAATGTCCCCCTCACAATGAGCAGGTTTTTTAAAGATATACATATCCTATCACTTTCATTCCCTCCAAGCAAAGAAGAAGCATGAGCGCAGGCGTCCGGCCGGCTTTAGATGAGAAAAAAGACGATGTAAGCGAAATAAAGGGCGAGAACGCTGATTAAAATAAGTGTTGTTTCAAACAAACCATTGTGCTTTGCGGGTTTTTGTTTAGGTTTATACCGCGTTTGAGATACAGTGCCCTGCCGCGGTTTTGATTGCGGCGGCTTAGGCTTGGCGGCGGCTTTCCTTTTGCTCCCGGCACTCTGCCCCGCCGTCAGGATGTCATGCTTCATGGCTTCCGCAGACGGATATTGCCCGTTTAAAGCAGAAAACAGAACCTTCTTATACTTATTCAGAAACGGGTGGCCTTCAATGATAGAACGAAGCTGTTCTTTCGGCTGTCCTGACTTTTTGCACTCTTTCTTCTGGACACAGTGGATCATGATCATTGCGACAGCAAACAGGTCATAGGATGGTTCTGCTTTTCTTGTTCCATACCCCCAATAACCCCTGTCGTAAAACTCCGTATACTCTTTAATCGCGCGGCCCTGTTTTGTCGTTCCCCCTACATCAATGCAGCGAATGGCAGCCGGTGGTCCGGTTACAATGAGATTGTCCGGTTTGAGGTCGCCAAAAACCCACCCTTGCTGATGAAGGACTGACAGGCTGGAAAGAAGCTGCACCATCAGCACCGGAATCCACTCCGCTCCCTTACTGCTGATATATTGCGGAAGAAGCGGCCCTTCTATGTACTCCATCACGTAAAAAGAGACATTTTTATTCAGCTGCGGAATAAACGCGTCGTCCGCATCAAAAAAAGAAGGCCCCATCGTTTGCGACCGGGCCTTTGAAAAGGATTTTAAGACATTCACTTCAGAGGTAACAGACATGCTGTCGCTGCTTATTTTCAAAGCGACCTGTCCGCCTGATGCTTCTGCCAGATATACAATACCGTTAGCCCCTTTTCCAAGCTGTTTGAGCAATCTGTAGGATTTGCCGTTCCATTTGCCCTGAATTGCCGTCCCCGGTGCCAGACTACATGCCAAACTCGTTAAAGCGTCGTTCATCATCTGCCAACATGCTCCTTCTTGAGCGGATTCTCTCAAACTGCTGCGTCGCTTCCCGGATAGCGGGGCCCGTAGGGGTGATACCGCCGGTCGACAGCTTCGCAAAGAGTGCAGAAAGGGATTCAAGCTTCGGCGTCCAATTCAGCACAAGCTCAACTTCCTGGCTTTTCCCGGGAAATATACACATTGCAAATTCATTTTGCCCGGCCCGGGAATTTAAACTGATGGAAAGATCGATCAGCGCTTCTTTCACAGTCGGCAGTTTCGGTGCCATACTGGCACTCGTATCAACCAGTACAAGCACTTGCAGATGAACCGTTTCGCCGAGTTCATCAACCACTTCCATCACTTCTCCGCGTTTTTCAGGAGAAAGCTCTTCCATTTCAACGTTTTTCCCTAAGATTTGTTTAAGCTCTTGATTGACGACACCTTGCAGCGTCTGGGTCATTGCTTTTTTCGTCACCATTTGAACCGTCTGAGACAATTGTGACGCATACACAACTTGATGGACGCCGCCTCCGGCCATGGCGATGCCTTCAACTTCCTTCATTGCCTCTTGGTCAATCGCGTTTTCTTCCATAATTCCTATAACATTCACCGTAATCCCCTGCTCCTTGGCGAAAGCCGCCATTGCGATCGGGTCTTCACCATGATTGGAGCAGCCATCTGTAATCAGCAGAACTTGATTTAAATGTCCCTTATTCACATACATTCCTCCCGGTGATACGATTAGTCCCATCTTCGCCAGAAGGAAAGTGATTTATACGAAATGATTAAGAAATCTCCTTTTTATTTTGGAAAACCGCCGGCACAGGTATGGAAGCCCATTTCGGCGTGTTGTGGTCAATCCGGACAACAACCACCGTCATATCGTCTTCGATTTGGCCGGAACGCGTTCTGATGACCTCTTCCATTAATATATCAGCGATTTCCTGCGGATCTTCGGTTTTCAGCCCTTTCATTTTCCGTTTCATCCACAGGTCGTGGTTTTCAACGTGCTTCGGTCCTTCAAAAATACCGTCACTCATCATGACGAGCAGATCTCCCGCTTTTAACTGTTCGCTTACAACCTCCACATCAAATTCATTGATGATGCCGATCGGCAGATTACTGGCCTGCACTTTCATGACTTGATCTCCCCGCTTGATAAAACTCGGCGTTGAACCGACCTTCAAGAATTTGCAGCTTGCATCCTGAAGATCAATGATAGAAAGATCGAGAGTTGAGTAAATTTCGTCTGTCGTCCGTAAAGACAGAATACTGTTGATCGTTTTGATCGCTATTTTTTCATCAATACCTGATTCGAGAATTTTTTCGAGCAGCTTAATCGTTTCGTTGCTCTCATAATGGGCCCTCGCCCCATTGCCCATGCCGTCACTGATCGCGGCCGCATACTTTCTCGCCCCCAGTTCCATCATGCTGTAGCTGTCGCCGGAGACAAGGCCGCCGCCTTTTGCCGCATGAGCCGCGCCTGTCGATACCCGGTACGACTTGGTCGAACCGAACGCGACATGGCTGTAGCCATTCGGATGAGTCGAGTGCTGTTCGCTTTTGACAAGTATCTGCTCCTCAAGAATGTCAGACAGCATCGGGGCGATAATTTTCTCACTCTCGCCGTGTCCTCCGCTGAACGGGATTGTCATTTCGATATCAATATTGCCCTGCTCCAAGCTGTATATCTCGACATGCTGAATCTCGATTCCGAAATGCTGAAGCGCCTCTATCATTTGTTCTTCCTGAATAAAATGCTGCTCCCTCTCCCGTTTTATTTCCCGAGAAAAGTCCGCCATGACCTCAGAAACCCCCAACAGCTGCTCGGCAACAAGCCTTCTGCTGTCCTGAACTTTTCTCTTCAGTGTCAGATGGGCGTGATGGTGGGCAAGTTCGTCCTCAATCAGCTCTTCCACCTGTCTGGATTTGGAACAGTGCTGTTGAAACTCCTTTTTTAATCTGCGGTTTGAAGCATACTGTTTTTCTTCTGTTTCATGCATAACTTGTTTCATTAAGTCATATGTTTTATCAAAGTTTTGAACCCAGCATTTGCTTTTCTTATAGCAGGATTGGCACGAATGCTCCGTGATTTTGCTTAAAAAGAGATCCACTTCCCCTTCTTCCGCCTGCTCATCAGAAGACGTCTGATGAAAGGTGGCGAAGCTCTCCGACAAGGCATGAAACACATTGGAGAACTGGTCTACTTTCTGGGCGGTGACATCTCTGATTTTCCTCGCGTACTGCTGCTGTTCCTGACTATGCTCAGCAGTGCCCGGTATGTATCGCGCCACCTTTTTCGTAATCGATTGGGGCGTAATCAAAAACAAAACAACGGCAATCAAAGATTCATAAAGAGTGGTCATTAATCCGGCAGACCCTTCTCCATATAATGAAATCAGCAGTGAGCCGATCACTAACCCGACTGCGGCTCCGGCTTTCTTTCCTTCTTTCAGCAGCCCGCCAAGAAGCCCGGAAAACGCAAGCAGACTCATTTGATAGAGGTTCCCGATATTCGCAAGCCCGAGGATCAGTCCGGTCACCACACCGACCGTACAGCCGATGCTTGCCCCGCCGACAAAGGAAAAACTCAGCACGACATAGCGGGCCAGGATATGTTCAGCCTGCATTCCCTGAAATGAAACACCGGCAAGCCCGGTTAAAACGGATGCGATCAAGATCATAAAACAGATGATTTCTTCTATTTTTAACGATTGCTTCACTTTTTTGATCGTGAAGATCGGCAGGCTTTGCAAAAAGATCAGCGTCAAAATAAAGGCCAGGCCCGCCTCGACAACAGCCATCACATAATCATAGGTGGTAAAAGCGCCGCTCTCAAAATAAACAAATCCGATTCTCGCCGCAGCCATAGAGAAAAACACCACGATCGGCAGCATCTTCACCCGGTCCTGCACGATATATGTACCGATTTTTGAAAATAGAGTGAAGACGGCCAAAGCTGTGAGAATCAATAAAGAGTGTTTCGGCGAAATGGTTAAAGCGCCCGCAAGTAAAGACAGACAAGCATAGAAGGCTTTATCTCTTCTGATCAAAAGCATCGCTCCGAAAAACGGCAGCGCAAACGGAAGAACCTCAGATAATATGAAAGCCCGTCCAAGTAAAAAACCGATCACGACATAAATGAAACCCTTATAGAAAAAAAGTGAATGCGCTTGATGGACTGTAAGCTTTGCCGCCTTTTCAAAAAACGATTGCAGTTTTTCCAGAGCTTGTCCCGCCATCGGCCCGTTCACTCTTCTTTCCGCTTTTTCCATTGCTCTCATCCCCCACCTGTTTTATTCGTTGCTTGTCATTATAAATGAAAGCCCAGATAGGATTTTGTCAAAAGAAGGTAACAATTCCAAAGAACTCTTCGACGCTTTCTCCCTTGTTCCCCTTTCCTTTCGTATTTCCTCCGACATTTCTCAAAAAGTTGTCTAAATATGAAAAAACCGGCTTCTGCAACAGAAGCCGATTCGCTTGATGACCCGTACGGGATTCGAACCCGTGTTACCGCCGTGAAAGGGCGGTGTCTTAACCGCTTGACCAACGGGCCAGATATATATGGTAGCGGCGGAGGGGATCGAACCCCCGACCTCACGGGTATGAACCGTACGCTCTAGCCAGCTGAGCTACACCGCCATATAAGGTGCTTATAAGCACAAGTTATATAATACAAAGGTTTCTTCATTCCGTCAACAGAAACTTTGAAGTTTTAATTTTCTGACTATAATGGCGCATACAAAAAAAGCACCCGCTGGGATAGACGGATGCTCCATGTATTTATAGAAAGCAGCAAGTTATCCTCTTCTTGCTCCGCGCCCTCCACGTTTTGATTCCGTGTTTCGTTTTAAAGATGATAAGCGGTCTTCGCTATCTTTAAGAAACTTGTTCATTTTCTGTTCAAAAGATTCTTTCGGACGGAAATCATTTCTAGGTCTGGCTTGCGGACGGTCTTTAGCTTTTTTAATTGATAAACCAATTTTCCCGTCTTTTTCAACGTTGATGACTTTCACTTCAACTTGATCGCCGACTTTTAAATGCTCGTTAATGTCTTTAACATAATTATCGGCTACCTCACTGATATGAACGAGACCGGTTGAGCCTCCAGGCAATTCAACAAATGCTCCGAAATTTGTAATACCTGTTATTTTCCCTTGCAACTTGCTGCCAACTTCAATCGACATAAAAAAAGTGCTCCTCCTTAGGCTTATAAAAAGATCGTTTGTTTAATTATACCTAAATAAAAATTTAAGTGTCAACAAGGCTACTTGCTCTTCTTTTCTACATTGAAGAGTATCTCACCATTTCCTGACATAAACAAGTCTCTTCTGGCAAGCTCTGTGACGTAATCCTCATCCTTTAATTTGGAAATTTCATCTTTTAAATCAGCCTGTTTCGCGTTCAATTCTTTCACTTGTTTTTCCAGCTGAGCTTTCTTTTCTTCGTTTGCGCTAAGGGAAGAGGTCTGTGACCACAGAGAACCCGCTAAGACAATAGCCGTCAACAACACAAGGGCGCCGAATACGATCAACCGTCTGAAAAGCCCTTTCCGCCTTCTTTTCATAAGCTGGGATTGCCGTTCAACCTGCTCTTTATAGTCGTTTTGGATTTCAGTTATTGTACGTTCTCTAGATAGATTCAAACCAGACGGTCCTCCTTTCACCTTTTCAAAATACGTATCATGGTCGATCTGATTGTTATGATTAGTTTCTTGCTCTTTTGTAAAAATCCTGCACTTTTTTGAAAATATCGTTTGAAAGTAAGACGCCACTTTTCAGGAAGAAGTTTCAATAATTGTTTCAACAGGAAAAACAGCGGATACAGCAAAAACGTTACGATCTTAAAAAGACACTTCGCAAAAAAGGCACTCACCTGATAGGAGTATAAAGAAACAACCGTGATCAGCCCGATGAGCAGCTTAAAGAGCAGAAGCACCGGACGGAACAGCACGTGTTGAATGAGCTTTTTTGCGAATTGGTAAAGAGACACCGCAAGATGAATGGCAAATTTCAGTATTTTTATATACATTCGTTTAAACAGGCTTTGGTACGTCGCAATCCCCAGTAAGACAGCCAAGAAAATGTATACCCTGAGTTCTCCTTCATTCACGTTGAGCAGCACATAGAAAAACAGCAGACCTTGTACAATCCAAAAGAGAATGTCATGAATGAATAACAGCCATCTGGCCGTTTTGGCGCGGCTGACAAACAGCCTGTATGTATCAAGCGACGCTCCGAGCCAGGCGCCCATACCGGTCATTGCCAGCATCGTATAAAATTGGGTGGTCAGCGTCATTTAAACAACTTGCTAAAAAACCCTTTAGCTTTATCCCCTTGCTGCTCGTCTAAATATACAAGGTCAAACACCCTGCCTTTTATAGATACAATCCCTTTTTCCACATCAAGATTTTTCATCTGCAGGTTCTCGCCTCTGACGGAAAGCATTCCCATAACCGTTTCCAGCAAAAACTCTTCGTTGTCAAAACTTTCCACATGCTTGACGCCCGAAATGTCTAAATGCTTTCTCCCTTTCATCGTTACATCATGCTGTTCCGGAACAGAAGAAGAACCTTTTTGCTCATAATATGAATTCATCTATTCAGCCCCCATATCCTCGATACTTTTAGCATTATTACTGCATTGTATGAGGCGGGAGCCTTGTTTAGAACAAGCCTATTCGCCGAGTTTTTCTTCCTTGACGATTGTATACATGCCCGCGGCTTCTTCTTTTTTCGTTGTTTCTTTCAATTCGTTTACCTTCACGGTGACAAGTTTCTGGCCGAAGCGGACCGTCAGTTCATCACCGGCTTTTACGTCTGAGCTGGCTTTCGCCTGATTCCCGTTAACGGTGATTCTCCCTTGATCGGCGACCTCTTTCGCCAATGTGCGGCGTTTAATCAATCTGGATACTTTTAAAAACTTATCAAGTCTCATATCAGAATCTCCTCTCCATTTCTTTTGCTTCATCCCACAATTTGTCCATTTCCTCAAGTGACATTGCGGTCAATTCAAGTCCCTTTGCCGCCGCTTCTTTCTCAATATAAGCAAAGCGTCTGCGGAATTTGTCATTTGTCATGGCGAGCGCTTCCTCAGGCTCAATTTTATAGTATCGGCCGATATTGACCAATGCAAATAAAACATCGCCGAATTCAGCTTTTAAGCTGATTTCATCTGCTGATTCGGCGGAAGCCTCTGCAGAAAATTCCTTCAGCTCTTCATTTACTTTATCCCATATATCCTGAACGTCATCCCAGTCGAAGCCGGTTTTTGCGGCTTTTTTCTGAAGCTTGGCCGCTTTTGCAAGAGAAGGCAGTGTTTTCGGCACGGCATCCAGCAATGAAGTGGATGTTGTTTGCTTTTCCGCCTTTTTGATTTCTTCCCAGTTGGCGACGACATCATGTTCATCCTGAACCTTAACATCCTTAAACACGTGCGGGTGCCGTCTGACCATCTTCGCACTGATGTCTCTGATGACATCATCAATTGAGAAATACCCCTCGTCTTCTCCGATCTGGGCGTGCAGCATAACCTGAAGCATGACGTCCCCGAGTTCTTCTATCATGTGATCCGTGTCCTCTTCGTCAATGGCCTCAAGCAGTTCGTAGCATTCCTCAATCATATACTTCTTTAATGACTGGTGTGTCTGCTTTTGATCCCACGGACAGCCGTTCGGCCCGCGAAGCTCGCGAATAATACTTCGGAATGCAGAAAATTCCTGGTAAAGGAGTTCTTCTTTTTTAATCGGCGGAACATACACGCTTGTTAAGTTATTTATTTCTACATTGCGGTCAAGCTCAAACAAAGGCACCTTGGTCATCTTTTCTCCCTTGCTTCCGGCTGCCGTGACGATGACCACTTCATAGTCGTCAGGCAATTTCTCCATAAGCGTCAGCTTCACCTCAGAGGCCGTCATTTGGTCATAAACCTGGCAAATGATCAGGTGATGGCGGAGTTCGAGCTCATCCGGCGTCATTGTTTGCGCATCCGTAAATTGAAACCCTTCAATCGGATCAATTCGCAATGCATTAAAAGTGGCATCCAGAAAGCTTTGCCCTCCGGCAGTATGAACAGCTGCCTGTTGTTCTTCCCGGCGTTCAAATAACAGCTGAACGGTTTTCTCAGCGACAAACGGATGCCCGGGCACAGCGTAGACGACATCCTCTTGCTTCGCTTTTTCAAACAGAATGTCCGCGATCTCTTCATAGACCGCTTCAAACTGATCATGTTTTTCATAAATATCATCAAAATACCGGATGACCGCTTCCGTCTCTTGCTCTAATTCCGGAATCAAAGGGTGGTCTTTCGTTCTTATATATAAATGCTTCGCCTGAGTCAGCAGCTTATGTACGCCCACTGTCAACTGATCCATGTCTCCGGCGCCGAGGCCGACGACCGTAATGTTACCTGCCATGTTTTTCTCTCCTCTTTTTCAATTTGCTTAAAGCACTGCCGAAAGGAAGGCCGCTCAGCTCTTCGTCCGTGAAAATCTTCATTCTTATCATACAATAAATAAACAATAGCCCTCCGATGACCGACGCAGACAGACTCTCACATACAGCTCCGGCCCTGCTGACAGGAACAAATAGCTGCCAAAGCTTCATATATACGAGGAGAAAGAAGACCATCAGCAGACTGCACCAGCACAGACGGGCAATCACGCCTCCGATATTCGTCAGCCAGCCCTTCGACCAAATTCTCCGGAGATTCAGGCACGCAACTGCGGCAAATGCCAAGACGGTCGCCAGTGCCGCTCCTGTAATACCCCAGCCGGGGACCAGCCAAACATTCAGCACCCATTTCAGCGCCCCTCCCGCCAAAACGGATACGGCGGGGAAAACGGTATGTCCCGCTCCTTGCAGAATCGCGGCTGCCGTAAGCGCAATCGAGGCAAAAAAGATAGATAAGCTGAATATTTGTAAGGTCTGCGTCCCCTCACTGTTTTGGAAAAGCATGATATTCACCGGCTCTAGAATGCAAAAAAGCCCGGCTGATGCACCGATCCCTACCGCAAGGCAGAGCTTGACGGCTGATGTCGCTTTCTCTTTTATGATAAACGGCTTATTCTCATGCACCGCTTTTGAAATTGAAGGAACCAATGACGCGGCGATACTGACGGCAAACACGGTTCCCAGCTGAAGGAGCGGCTGTCCGCGGTCATATATGCCTTTCAGCTGTTTCGCGGCATGGCTCTCCGTCCCGTCTGAAAGCAGTGAATATAAGTTTAAGGCGTCTACAAGCTGAATCAAAAGCATGAGTACACTGCTGATACAGATGGTGACTGAATAAAGCAGCAGCTTTTTTACAATGACGGCCGTTTCGATATGTCCGCCGTCTTTCTTGGTTTCTTCCCGCTTATACCAGAAAACAGCCAATACACAAAGGGCCGCCAAGCTCCCGGCAATTGATCCCGAGGCCGCCCCCGCACCAGCCGCGTATAATGAACGGCCGCTTTTCAAAAGCCAGAAGGATAAACCGAGAAGCACCGCCACGCGAAGAAGCTGTTCCGTAATCTGGGATAAGGCTGACGGCATCATATCATGCACGCCTTGGAAATACCCCCGGAAAACCGCCGTAAACGGAAACAGTATGAAAGCGAACGCCGCGACCCTTATCAGCATCACAAGGCGGTCGTCACCCATAAAACCGGCCAACGGCGCCGCGCCGGCATACATGAGCGCAAACAGAACAAGTCCGGCCGCCGTGACATAAAGGGCGGAAATTTTCATTATTTTTTGTTTATGATCGCTATAATCGTTCATTAATTTTGAGATGATTACCGGAAAACCGGATGTTGACAGCATGACCGCGATCCCTAAAAACGGATACACCTGCTGATAAATGTAAAATCCGACGTCACCGACAATATTCTGAAAAGGAACCCTGTACACGGCGCTTAATATCTTCGTCACGATGCCCGCAACGACGAGCACAAAAGCACCTTTCCATGCCGATTGCCGCTTGGCGCCAACTGAATCGTTCATCCAAAAGCTCCTTCCAGCCGCTAGAAAATTACGTCTATAAAACGAGCTTATTATATCACAATCCTAACGGCCGAACCGATAGAGAGCACATATGAATATAAAAAAGAACAGCACTTGTATAAGAGCTGCTCTTTCTCCGTTTTCTTATTTCAATAATGGTAATAAGACCTACTGCTCCATTTGTCTCGCCAAAAAACTGGCTGCCGTTTCTACCGCTTTATGTTCTACTTCTCCAAGTGCCTGTTCCTTGGAAAAGATGACCACGGCACCAATAGGATCGCCATTTGCCACGATCGGAGCTATTGTATAGGAGCTCATATCTTCATCAATGTCATTAACAAGCTGCGCGGACTTCACGTCGTTTTCTACCACTGAGCTGCGCTGATCCATCGTTTTTTCGAGCAAATCGCTGATGGCTTTGTTCAGAAATTCTTTTTTCGAACTGCCTGAAACGGCAATATACGCGTCACGGTCGCAAATCAAGACGGAATGGCCGAGACTGTCATACAAAGCATCTGCATATTCCTTCGCAAAATCGCCAAGCTCACTGATAGGAGAATATTTTTTCAATATAACTTCTCCGTCGCGGTCAACGAATATTTCAAGCGGGTCTCCTTCCCTGATTCGCAGTGTTCTCCGAATTTCTTTAGGAATGACGACCCGTCCTAGATCATCAATACGACGTACGATACCTGTAGCTTTCATCTCTCTGGTGCCTCTCTTTCATGTGATGATATTTAAGGGAAAGTACTAAAGCTCTTTACTTTATGTAGCTTCCGCCACTCGCTTGAAATTAGTATCCGTCACATCAAATGTAATATACACCAGAGAGTAACAATTTTTATGAAGACGCGATTGTTTCTTTCTTCACATCCTGAAGGCCTTTCAGCATACCGAGCACGGTCTCCAGCCACTCTTCCGTTTTGCGGCCTTTCGTCTGTACTGAGATTTTCAGCTTTTTCCCTTCCATTCCCAGTCCGATCTGCCGGCCGTATTTATTGCCGAGTTCGAACAATTTCTGGCCGTCAATCTGTGCGCTGGCCTCTTCAGAAATGGTAAATCTGATCGCGTCTTTATCCTGCTTGATGAGTTCGACGCGTTCATATTTTCCGTATACCTTCATCTCAGCAACCGTAAACAGCCATTCAACTTCTTTAGGGTAGCTGCCGAACCTGTCGATGATTTCATCTTGAAGCTCATTTTTCTCCTCAATTGTGGCGATTGACCTGAACCGTTTGTACATGTCGATTTTTTGCTTGCCGTCTTGTATATAGTTTTCAGGAATATACGCGTCAAGCTCGATATCGATTTCTGTCTCAAACTGTTCGCTTTTCGGAATATCGCCTTTCCGCTCTTCAATCGCTTCCTTGAGCATTTGCGAGTACAGGTCAAAACCGACTGAGTCGATAAAGCCGTGCTGCTGGGCGCCGAGAAGGTTCCCCGCTCCCCTGATCGTCAAGTCACGCATGGCGATTTTAAAGCCTGATCCCAGCTCGGTAAATTCTTTAATCGCCTGCAGCCGTTTTTCCGCCACCTCAGTGAGCACTTTGTCTCTGCGGTACGTAAAATACGCATAAGCGACGCGGTTGGAACGGCCGACCCGTCCTCTCAGCTGATACAGCTGAGACAGCCCCATTTTGTCTCCGTCGAACACAATCAAGGTATTGACATTTGGTATATCTACGCCTGTCTCAATAATAGTCGTGCTGACAAGGACGTCTGATTCCCCTTCCAGAAAATTGAGCATGACGCTTTCCAATTCATTTTCGGTCATTTTTCCGTGGGCATATGCCACTTTCGCATCGGGAACAAGCATGGAAATTTCATCAGCCTTCCGCTCGATGTCATCCACGCGGTTGTACAAGAAATATACCTGTCCTCCGCGCGCCAGTTCTCTTTCGATGGCTTCCCGCACAAGCGCGCCGTTGTATTCCACGACATATGTCTGAACAGGGAAACGGTTTTCCGGCGGCGTTTCAATAACAGATAAGTCCCGCACACCGAGCATGGACATATGAAGCGTGCGCGGTATCGGCGTCGCTGTAAGAGTCAGCACATCGACATTGGCTTTGATCTGTTTGATTTTTTCCTTATGCGTTACGCCAAAGCGCTGCTCTTCATCAATGATGAGCAAGCCGAGATCTTTATAGACGACGTCTTTAGATAAGAGCCTGTGGGTTCCGATTACGATGTCTACCGTTCCGTTTTTCAGGCCTTTAATCGTTTCATTGGATTCTTTTCTCGTTCTGAATCGGCTGAGAAGACCGATGTTAATCGGATAGTCCTGGAAACGCTCCATAATGGTTTCATAATGCTGCTGCGCGAGTATTGTCGTCGGCACAAGAAGCGCGACCTGCTTTCCGTCTGCGATCGCTTTAAAGGCCGCTCGGATGGCTACCTCCGTCTTCCCGTAACCCACATCACCGCAAAGCAAACGGTCCATCGGGCGCTCTCTTTCCATATCCTTTTTAATCTCCTGAATGGAACGGAGCTGGTCCTCTGTTTCCTGATAAGGGAAAGCAGATTCGAACTGCCGCTGCATTTCATGATCCGGCGAGAACGCATAGCCCTTGCTTGCTTCCCGTTCCGCATAAAGCTTAATCAGATCATCGGCAATATCCTGAACGGAGTTTTCAACTTTTTTCTTCACCCGTTTCCATTCACTGCCGCCCAGTTTATAAAGCTTCGGTTCTTTTCCTTCAGAGCCGACGTACTTCTGCACCTGGTCGATTTGTTCTACAGGGACGTACAGCTTATCGCTGCCCTGATAATGAATGTTGAGGTAATCTTTATGAATGCCTTTGATTTCTAGTGTTTCGATCCCCAAATACTTACCGATCCCGTGGTTGACGTGGACGACATAGTCACCGACCTGAAGCTCGGAATAGCTTTTGATCCGTTCGGCATTTGTCAGCTTCTGCTTTCTCGGCTTTTTCTTGATTCGGTTTTTGAACAGCTCTTCCTCCGTAATGACGGCCAGCTTCATCAGCGGCAGTTCAAAACCGGATTGCAGCTCGCCTTCCATGACATAGACCTGTCCTTGCACAAGCGCTTTGGAGCTGTCCGTTTTTGCGGCTTCAATTTCGTAATCAGCCAGCACGGATGCCAATCTGTCGGTTCTGTCCTTATTTGCGCCTAAAAAGACGACGGTGAAGTTTGATTTCTTAAAGCGCTCCATTTCACCTGCGAGCACATTCATCTGCCCGTGAAAACTCTGCATCTGCCGGCTTGTCACATTCACGATATTCTGAGGGCTTGTATGCTGGACATGACGCAAAAATAATGAATAATAAATAGCCGGGCGCCGCTTTTCGCTCATAAGCTCCTGAAAGCTGAAGGATAAATGAATGTCATGCAGAATTTTCCCTTCCTCGAGCAGACTTGTCGTAAATTCGGCCTCTTCTTTTTGCAGCTGATCCTCCATTTCATGAATGCGGCTGACCTCGTCTAACAGTAACAACGTGTCTGCCGGTGTATAATCTAGCAAACTAGCAGGTTTTTCGTAAAAGTACGAGAGATACTTCACAAGTTCCTGATCAGTCTGTCCCGTTGATAACCGTTCTTTATCATGTGAGATATTGATATGAAGCATTTCCTTTTGTTTGTCCTGCTTCAGCTTTTTCAGACTGTCGGCAAGCCCTTTATCGAGCCTTTCCATCGCCCGGGCTTTTTCTTCCGCCCTGATGATCAATTCCTTCGCCGGTCCGATCGCCACATGTTTGAGCGTCTCAATTGATCTCTGGTCATCAGAATTGAAGCTTCTGATGGAATCGACCTCCGTATCAAACAGTTCAATTCGCACCGGATGCTCCGACGTCAGCGGATAAATGTCGATAATTCCGCCGCGAATACTGAATTCACCGGGTGCAGAAACCATGTCGGAACGCTCATACCCCACCTCTACAAGGCGCGCGGACAGCTGATCCGGTTCTATTTCGTCTCCGAGTGAAATGACGAGCTGGCTGCTTTTCCACAGCTCCTTCGGCGGAAGCATTCTTCTCACTGCCGCCACGGGCGCCACAACGACCGGCGCTTCTCCGTTTGTTAATCTATTAATGACATCAAGCCGCTGAGCGCGCAGTTCAGGGCTCGCTACCGCAATTTCTGAAGAAATCAATTCATTCACGGGGTATAAAAAAACAGATTGATCCCCGAGTAGCGCCGTCAGATCTTCCGTCACTTTTTGGGCCTGATATAAATTATGGGTGATAAAGAAAATCGGCCTTTTCGTTTCCTGTGCAAGGGCGGAGGTAAAAACAGAACGCGCGGAACCTGACAGACCCGCAAGCAGCTGTTCCTTCAGCCCCTCATGTAAACCGTTGACAATGGATTTAAAATCATCGCTTTCTTTAATAAAGGTTTGAATGTTGTCCATATGGGCCCTCCTCTCTATTTTCTGCAAGAACAGAAAAACGCTTTGGTCTAGAATCTACACCAAAGCTTCTTATTGAATAAATGTGTTGTGTTCATGGTAGTGCGGATTGCGCTCCAGCGCCTCTTGGCAGTCTTCACAAATTGTAAGAACATGGACATCTCCATTGTCTTTATATGAAATCATATCGTTTCTTTCCTCATTTGTTAAGTGCTGAAATCCAAGTGACTGTGTCGGCACCGTCGAATATTCCAGGCTCCCTACCTTAAAGCCGCAGTGGCGGCAGAAATAATGCAAAGCCATACGTTGGACCTCCTGATGTGAAAAAATCATTTTTCCCTAGTATGGTCTCCCATTATTTATCTTATACATTTGCATTAAATTCGTTCATGACTTCTAAAAATGGTTTCGTTAAGGAAGCTTCGCAGGCTTTTACGGTTTTTGAGACGGCATCATTGATATGCGGCGCTTCTTCCTTCGTAAAAGCTCCCAGTACATAGTCAACGACTTTCATTCCGTTGACGGGGCGGCCGATTCCGATTCTGACCCGGTCAAATTCAGGGGTTCCGAGGTGCTGTATAAGCGATTTAATTCCGTTATGTCCGCCTGCGCTCCCCTTCGTCCGGAGCCTGATTTTTCCCGTCGGAAGATCAAGGTCATCGTATATGACTTTCAGATCTTCATGATCGGCATCATAATAATCCAGTAGCGGCCGCAAACATTCCCCTGATAAATTCATATATGTAAGCGGTTTAACAAGTAGAACTTTTTTTCCGGAAACAAAACCGATTCCGTAAAGTCCGTTGAATTTCGTTTTATTCAATTCAATATTCCATTCTTTAGAAAGCTCGTCAATGGCCATAAAGCCGACATTATGTCTCGTGTTCTCATAGGTTTTCCCGGGGTTACCGAGACCGGCAATCACAAGCATCGTAAATCCTCCCTCAACATCGCTGTAATTCTTCTCATTCTAGCACAAAAGACGTAACCTCGGGCGGGTTACGTCTTAAAGCGCTTATTGATTTTCTCCTTCGGGCTCTTCCCCAGGAGACGGTTCTGCATCTTCTTCGAATGCTTCCTGCTTAGGAGGAAGGATGGAAGCCACGACTTCTTCCGGGTCGTTTGTAAATGTATAATTGCCGTCAGCAGTCAGATCTGCGATGGTCAGCACATCATTCATTTCAAGCCCGGAAATATCAACATTGATTGTCTGAGGGATGTCCTTCGGCTTAGCCTTGATCGAAAGCTCATGCAGCGGCTGCTGGATGACGCCTCCGTCTTTGACTCCCTTAGCCTCTCCCGTCAGCTGAATCGGCACCTCGGCCTCCAGCTCCTCACTCATATTCACGACTTGAAAATCGGCGTGCGTCAATTCGTTTTTGAGCGGGTCTGTCTGAAGATCAGTCACCATAACCGATTGCTGATTTCCGTTGACATCAATTGTGATAATCGTGTTTTTTCCTTCGTCCCGCAATGTTTTAAGCAATTCGACACTGTCTAAAGAGACAGGCGTATTCGTTGTTTCTTTACCGTATATAATCCCTGGAACATGTCCTGAATGACGGATTTTCCGAAGCGTCGAACGTTTAAAATCGGTTCTTTCATTTGCTTTTAAAGTTGCCATATTCAGCACCATCCTAATTATCGTTTTATCGTCCTATTAGAACAATACCCACAATAACTGGGATTTAAACCTTAAAGTTTCGGTTTAGCTGAATAAATAGCTGACAGATTGTTTCTCGTGAACGCGGATAATCGCTTCAGCCAGAAGCGGTCCGACAGAAAGCTGCTTAAAGCGTTCGATTTTTTTCTCATCAGGAAGCTTAATGCTGTTCGTTACGACAAGCTCCTTGATTTTAGAGTTATTGATCCGCTCAACGGCAGGGCCTGACAGTACAGGGTGCGTACAGCATGCATACACTTCTGCAGCTCCGTTTTCAACCAGCGCGTTAGCGGCAAGTGTGATTGTGCCGGCCGTAT
Organism: Bacillus sp. FSL K6-2861; assembly: GCF_038630725.1. Classification (NCBI taxonomy): domain Bacteria; kingdom Bacillati; phylum Bacillota; class Bacilli; order Caryophanales; family Bacillaceae; genus Bacillus; species Bacillus sp. FSL K6-2861. Next base: position 59,109 of record NZ_CP152037.1, on the reverse strand, counting down.
CAATAATATCATCGATCAGAATCGCTGTTTTACCTTCCACGTTACCGACGATGTTCATCACTTCTACCTCATTCGGTCTAGGACGGCGTTTGTCGATAATCGCGATCGGCGCTTTCAGACGGTCCGCAAGTTTGCGGGCGCGCGTCACACCGCCGTGGTCAGGAGAAACAATAACGATATCTTTCAAGTCTTTACCTTCAAAGTAATGGCCTAAAATCGGAACACCCATTAAGTGGTCAATCGGAATATCAAAGAAACCTTGAATTTGCGGCGCGTGTAAATCAAGCGCGATCACGCGTGTCGCACCCGCTGTTTCAAGCAGGTTTGCAAAAAGTTTTGCCGTAATCGGTTCACGTGATCTTGCTTTTCTGTCCTGGCGCGCATAACCGTAGTACGGAATGACAATGTTGATTGTTTTCGCGGAAGCGCGCTTTAAAGCGTCAACCATAATCAGCAATTCCATGATGTGCTCGTTGACCGGCGCACTTGTAGACTGAATGATATAGCAATCACAGCCGCGAATACTTTCTTCTATGTTGATCTGGACCTCTCCGTCACTGAATCTTGTAACAGAGCACTTTCCTAATTGAACCCCTACATTATCCGCGATTTCTTTTGCAAGTTCTGGATTTGAATTCAAAGAAAAAATCTTTAAATTCTTATCTCCGTATTCGTTAGACATGGTAAACCTCCGATTTTAGGATTATTTTTTATGAATGTTTTTCACATAATCTTCTTTATTTACTTGTCTTGCTCTGGCAATGGCAAGCGCTTCGCCCGGCACATCTTCAGTTACGGTTGAACCCGCAGCGACGTACGCGCCTTCTCCCACTGTAACAGGAGCGACCAGATTGGAGTTGCAGCCAATAAAGGCGCCGTCTTCAATTTTGGTTAAATACTTTTTCTTCCCATCATAATTGACCGTGATGGAGCCGCAGCCCAGATTCACATCCGTGCCCACTTCGGCATCACCGATATAGCTTAGATGAGATGCTTTGCTTCGGTCGCCGAATTGTGTTTTCTTGATTTCAACAAAGTTTCCGATCTTCACTTCATTGCCGATTGCGGAATCGGGTCTGATGTGAGCAAAAGGACCGATATTTACATCATTCCCAACTTTGCTGCGATTGACAACGGATTGTTTAATCACAGTGCGGCTGCCGATTGAGCTGTCCTCTATCTCAGTGTGGGGGCCGATGACGCATTCATCGCCGATTTCAGCTTGTCCCTTTAACACAGTTCCGGGATAAATAACTGTATCTTGTCCGATACGTGCGTCAGGTGAGATGTACGTATTCATCGGATCGATTAAAGTGACTCCGTTCTGCATATGCCGTTTGTTAATACGCTCTTTCATATACATTTCAGCCTGAGAAAGAGCGACTCTATCATTCACTCCGAGCGTCTCTTGGAAGTTACCAGTCTGGTAAGCGGCAACAGTTTCGCCTTCGTCTTTGAGGATTTCGATCACATCCGGCAGATAATACTCGCCTTGGGCATTTTCATTCGAAACCTGTTCGATGACACGAAAAAGAGCCTCGTTATCAAAACAGTACGTTCCCGTGTTAATTTCTTTCACAAGACGTTCTTGCTCCGAAGCATCCTTGTGCTCCACGATTTTTTGAACGGCGCCGTCTTCACTGCGGATGATTCTTCCGTATCCGGCGGGATCGTCGGCAACGGCCGTTAACACCGTGGCTTTTGCACCTTTGTCTGTATGTTCATTCAGCATGGCTTCCATCGTCTCCGCCGTCAGAAGCGGTGTATCGCCGCAAATAACGATCGTGACACCCTTTTCTCCGTGAAGAAATGGTTTTGCCTGTTTGACCGCATGAGCCGTACCGAGCTGTTCTGCTTGGAGAGCGTAATCGCTTTTCTGTCCGAGCTGCTTCTTCACATCTTCGGCGCCGTGTCCTACGATGGTGACAAGCTTCGCTAAAGATAATTTCAGAGCTTCGTCTGCGACGTGCTCTACCATAGGCTTTCCGCATACCGGATGAAGGACCTTGTAAAGCTTCGATTTCATTCTCGTTCCTTTTCCGGCAGCTAAAATCACTGCAAACCGCTTATCCATTTAATGGCCTCCAATATCCCTTTTATCCATAGAAAAATATATCCTAAATAGCTGTTGATTTCAAGAAGACATCAAAAAGTGCAAGAATTTTCTATGTAATCGCTTTATTACTGAAAAATCAGATTTAAAAAAGGACTGCCGGAAAAGGCCTTGTGTCAGCCTTTATCAGCAGTCCTTACATTTTGTTATGTTTAAGAAGCCCCGGCTTCTTCATATTCTAATGCTTCAGAATCACCCAAACGATGATACTCATTTAAAACAGCATCCTGGATCTTGCCCCGCGTGCTGGAATTAATAGGATGAGCAATATCGCGGAATTCTCCATCAGGGGTGCGTTTACTCGGCATCGCAACGAAAAGACCATTGTTTCCATCAATCACACGAATATCATGTACGACAAATTCGTGATCCAGCGTGATGGATGCAATCGCTCTCATGCGACCATCGGTATTCACGCGGCGTAATCTTACGTCAGTAACTTCCACAGTAGTTCACCACCTTTTCCCTATATAAAAGCATTAGTCTAACAATTCCACGATTCTTTTTAAATTCCTGCACGTTTCAAAAAGTTTTTTTGAAAATATAGGATATACATACACAATTAGGTGATAAACCATATTTGGGGATCATATACTGCATAAAAAAAGTGATCCCGGAGACGGAACCACTTTTCTGAGATTTAAGATTTCACCAGCGCAATGACTTCAATTTCCACGAGAGCGTCTTTCGGCAGTCTCGCCACTTCCACACAAGACCTTGCCGGCTTATGTACATCAAAGTATTGTCCGTACACCTCATTCACTTCCGCAAACTGCTCCATATCAGCAATAAACACCGTTGCTTTGACAACCGTCTCGAGAGAAGCGCCCGCTTCTTTCAGCACAGCTTTTAAATTGCTGAACACCTGATGCGTTTGCTCTGTGATATCACCGTTTACCATTTCTCCTTCAGCAGTAAGAGGAATCTGGCCTGAGCTGTAAAACATGTTGTTTACGATGATTCCCTGTGAATATGGCCCGATCGCTGCCGGCGCGTGTTTTGTATGGATTGCTTTTGTCATTTTTCTGTCTCCCCATTCTTTAAATGCTGTTCTTTAAAAAATCGCAGAAAATTGCCGTTTTGAATCTCAATCGTTTTGTCTTTCATATTGATGGTTGAAAGCGTGAGCAGTGACATGTATTCATCGACAAGCCGTTCGTTCACTCCCTCGGCTTCAACCAAGACGCCTATTCCCGCAACGTTTGCATTAAACTCATCAAGCAGGCTGATCATGCCGTTAATGGTGCCGCCGGCTTTCATAAAATCGTCAATAATCAAAACGTTCGAACCCGTAGCCAAACTTCTTTTCGCAAGCGACATCGTTTGAATGCGGTTAGACGACCCTGATACATAATTGATGCTCACCGTGGAGCCTTCCGTCACCTTATTGTCTTTTCGCACGATGACAACCGGAACGTTCAGATAACTGGCCGCTGCGTAAGCAAGAGGGATTCCTTTTGTCGCAACGGTCATCACCACATCAATCTCCCGCTCCGCAAAAACGGAAGCAAAAAGCCTGCCTACATGAGAGAGGACAGATGGTTTTCCTAAGATATCCGTTAAATATACATAACCGCCCGGAAGGATACGCTCAGGATTTACTAAAGACTGTCCCAGCTCCTGTATAAACGCTTCTGCTTCAGCCTGTTTCACTTTCGGAATGTATTTGACGCCTCCGGCAGCTCCCGGCACTGTAAGCAGCGTCCCAATGCCTTGCTGTTCAAAGGTCTGTTTAATAATCGTTAAATCTTCACTGATTGATGACTTTGCTGATTGATACCGTTCTGAGAAAAACGTTAACGGTATTAATTCATGCGGATGGGTTAACAAATAATTTGTTAAGTCCACCAATCTGCCGCTGCGACGAAACTTCATGAACTTACCCCCAAAATCCGAATAATTTAAAAATAATATAACTTAACATACGGATTTAATCAAGAGCATTCTGTTCGCCGATCATCCGCACCGCGTACACTTGATCACAGAAACCTCTTAACCCGTTATAAATCCGCTGCACCTTCGATTCGTATTGAACCAAACCGAATACAGTCGGTCCGCTTCCGCTCATTAACACCGCATCAGCGCCGAAGCGTTTCATTTGATTTTTAATCATCGCCACCTCGGGATGGAGGCTGAGCGTAACCGACTCCAATACGTTTCCTAATTGTCCGCATACCTTTTGGAAGCTTTTTTCTTCAATCGCGTCAATCATCGCCTGCACATCAGGATGCCGAACCTGCTGTAAGTTCAGCCGGCGGTACACTTCGGCAGTCGATACCCCGATCGTCGGTTTGGCGAGCACGACCCAGCAATGAGGCGGAGCACTGATGTGCCTGATCTTCTCACCGCGTCCGGTTGCCAGAGCAGTGCCCCCGTATACACAGAAGGACACGTCTGAACCGATTTCAGCTCCAAGCTCCGCGAGCTCTTCGACAGAAAGCTTTAAATCCCAAAGCCTGTTCAGCCCTCTGAGCGTGGCTGCCGCATCGCTGCTTCCGCCGGCAAGCCCTGCCGCTACAGGAATCACTTTTGTAATCATAATGGAAACGCCTTTTTTGACTTGAAACCGTTCTTTAAGCAGTTTGGCTGCCTGATAAGCCAGATTCCTTTGATCATCCGGAACAAAGCGATTATGCGACGCCACTCTGATAACGTTTTCGGGCAGTTCTGTCAGTTCAATCCGATCTGCCAAATCAATTGTCGTCATGATCATCTCCACTTCGTGATAACCATCCGGGCGTTTACTCGTCACATCGAGGGACAGATTGATTTTGGCCGGCGCTTTTTCTAAAATACGCATAGCTTTCACCTACTTCTCCATCTAAACATAAGTATGAACATTGTATCACATTTGGAGACCCGGAGGTACTTATCCGAAATTGACGCCGGTTTTGAATGCCGATAGAAAAAACCGGGGAACGGATTGTCCCCCGGGCCACTGCATTATCGGTTATTTTGGTTCTGAGCCGCCATCTGCTGTTCGGCAATCTCAATCGCGCGTTTTACCATATTCCCGGCGTCACGCGCCCGAATGCCTCCCCAGCCCTCGTTTTTCACCGTATCGTAAAAACCAAGGTCCTTCGCCAGCTCATATTTGAACTCATCTGACATAACTCCACGACGTCTGCCCAAACGAAACAACCCCTTTTATAGAATTGATCACCATTCGTGCACGCCACGATAAAACATGTGACACTTATAGCTTCCGTTTAATCGGCTGAAACTTTCGAGGGAATAATTAGAAGAGCTTTAGAAGGCAAAACAAAAAGCAGTAAACAAAAGGTTCACTGCCCATTAAAATGCTACTGAGCTTGCCGCATCGTCATTGAATGTCAATTCAACAGTCTCAGTCAGAATATCAGCATAACTGTATGAAACTCTTTCAAACGAATTCTCGTCTTGATCTAGTTGTATCACAAAAACAGAAGGGTACGTCTCAGCTAAAATGCCCGAACGCTCAATCGTTTTTCGGCGGCCGCCGTTTGCTTTTAACGTAAGCCGTTTACCTAAATTCCCATCAAGCGATCTTTTTATATCGGACAACGTCTTCGCCATTGCATCCACCTCACTACATTTATTGTACAACAAGAGCCCAATTTTGTCAAATAAAATTTAAATTATATCAACGTTAATAAGTCATTGTCAACAAAATTATTTTGACAAAATTCTATTGATTTCTGCGTTATTTTTCACAAGTTCCGGAAATTTATGTATCAATATGTAAAATAATTAACCCGCATAGCGAAATATATGCGGGTTTTATCACTCATCCATTTGATTTATACGGCATACCGACACGCAGCACACCCTTCGTTTCAATTCCTCCCAGCCCTTTCTCTCTCGTCAGCGTATTTCTCAGAACATCCCATACATTGATCCGCTCCATAAACGGAGTGAAGCTGATTTTCGCGACAATATATACCGGGTCAAGCGCGTGGATATTGACGCGTGACGGCGAACTTGCGAAATTCGCGCCCGCTCTGATTAAAGACTCGAAATGAGATTGGCACGCCCCCGCGAATATGACCAGCTGATCCAAATGAGGGACTTTACGCCTCGCTCTTTGAACGGTTTCGACAAAGTGTTTGGAATGCCTGTAGGCGCTTAAATCGTTCACGCCTCCCTTATGCTTGGAATATGCATCATGGCCGGTGATGACTAAAATATCCGGCCTGTATTTATCAAGCAGCTCGTCAATTGATGCCGGCATTTTTTTCTCATGGCAATGAATTCCGTATACCGGCACACCGATTTTTTCATAAAAGTTCAGGCACTTTTTCAAATAGGCCTCATCGCCGTCCAGATGCAATACCTTTCCGGGCATATGAAAGTAGTGCTCCTGATGCTGATATTGATTTGTCGCATAATATTCCTGTTTTTCCCGAAGCAGCTTATAATCCTGGCGGAGCAGCTCGAGAGATTCATTCATCCTGCTTTCATCTCTTTTCTTTCTCATGGCCTGTTCGTCTTTTCTGACAGGCTCCAAATCAGAAAAATCAGCATCCGCAATCAATCTGACTTCGTCACCATGCAGGATGGCAATTGAATTTCCGTTGTTTGTTTGTTCTATACCGATAATGCGAAATAAAACATCCATTTGATAGGATTTCCTGGCTACCATATCTCCTATTTGAAATTGCACGTTACCCACTCCACAAATAGACTAAGCCTCATCATGAAAGAAGTCTTGGCAAATACACCTCTTTCCGCTGCGGCGCTTGATGTTTCAAGCTTTTCTTGCAGTTGAATGAATAAGGTTCTCCTCTAGCCTATGTAGCGGCAGTCCAAGTGGTGACGCAAAACAAAAAGCCCTCTTAGAAAAGGGCTTTATGCAATCCGTTGGACAGGAGCGCGAATTCTTCTATGGACAGGGATTCACCGCGCCGCTTTCCGTCAATATTCGTTTCTTGAAGAACTTCTTCAATTTGAGCTTTTTTCTCTTTTCCGCCCGGAAGATTGTTCACAAGGTTGTTAAGCAAGGTTTTCCGGCGCTGTGCGAAGCTTGCTTTAATCAGCTGGAAGAAAAACGGTTCATTATCGACGTCAACCGCCGGGCCGTCACGAAGCAAGAGACGGATGACGGCAGAATCGACATTAGGCTGAGGCACAAACACCGTTTTCGGGACGGTCATGACGGTTTTGGCCTCCGTATAGAACTGAACCGCAATGGAAAGCGATCCGTACTCCTTAGAGGAAGGATCAGCGGCCATCCGCTCAGCGACCTCTTTTTGCAGCATCACGACAATTCCTTTTAACGGAAGATGTTCTTCCAAAAGCTTCATGATGATCGGCGTCGTCACATAATATGGGAGATTCGCCGTCACCATAATTTCATCACAATCCTGAAACTGCTCTTCAATGACAGATTTGACGTCTGCTTTCAGCACATCTTGATGAATGATCGTTACATTGTCATACGGAGACAGCGTATCATTGAGAATGGGCAGCAGGCGCTGATCAATTTCAAACGCGACGACCTTTTTTGCCCGTTTGGCAAGCTGCTCTGTCAGCGCGCCGATTCCGGGCCCGATTTCAATGACTCCGGTCCGATCCGTAATTTCCGCATGGTCCACAATTCTGTCCAATATATTTGTATCAATTAAGAAATTCTGCCCCAGACTCTTTTTAAAAGAGAAACCGTACTTTTTCAGAATTTCCTTCGTTCTGATAGGTGTCGCGATATCTTTATTGTTCATCCTGTTCCTCCTGCCTCATAGCATCGAGCGCATCAATAAAATCACTTCTTTTGATTTGAAACATTTGCAGCCGTTTTTGAAGCTGCTTGCCGTTTGTATAGCCGATCTTCAGCAGGTCGCCCAATCGTTCGCGGCGTCTTTTGGCAGCCGGTCCGCCGATCAGACCGGCCTGTATGACATCTTCAGCTGAAATCTCACTCGGCTTTGCCTCCATCTCTTCATGCACATTTTCCAGACATGCTCTGATGCTTTCAATGGATGCGTGCTCAACGCCAATGCCGCGCTTGTTTTTCGGTTTGGCAAGATGTTTGGGCAGAAATGCGTGTTTACAGCCGGGTACTGCTTCAGAAATGGTTTTCCGGATCTTTTCCCCCGGAAAATCCGGGTCCGTCAGTACGATGACCCCTCTCGTTTCCTGCGCCAGCCGAATCTGTCTGATGACTTCGTCTCCGATTGCGGAACCGTTTGTCTCGATCGTATCCGCATCAACGGCAAGTTTTATGCGCGCAGTGTCATCGCGTCCCTCGACTACAATAATTTCTTTAATTTTCATTACTTCCTCCAAAAAAACTTTTTATATCCAAAACGAAACCTTTGCTTACATGTCACGTCTAATATACTGAAAATACACTTTACCTATTATAACGAAAAAAACAGAGGGCGCAAAACCCTCTGAGTGAATCGGAATTAATTTAAGATTTTTATTTTGACCTGTTTCTTTCCCCAGCGGTAAGCTGAAGATTTTTCAGGGAAAAAGACATCAATCCGTCTTCCTTTAATGGCTGAGCCTGTATCAGCGGCCACGGCATCCCCGTATCCGTCTACGTGGACTCTTGTGCCGAGCGGAATGACGCTTGGGTCTACCGCAATGACTTTAGCATTCGGATTGCTTGTCAGGTTAACGCCTGTAGCCGTATGGCCGGAACAGCCGCTGCAGCTTGCGGTATAAGCCGTGGAAGACACGGTAATCACTTTACCGGAAGATCCGGTTTCGCCAGAAGATGCCTTCACAGGTGCACTGAGCTGCTCAATCTTGGGACTGTGCCGCTTTGTGCCGACCGCAATGATTTGATCTTTGCTTTTTTCAGATGTTTCTTCTTTAACAAGCTTTCTTGAAACTTCTTTTCCATTTTCTTTGACAACATGAAAATGCTTTTTAAGTTTGCCTTCTTTTCCTTTTTGAACGATCTTTTCTTTCCCGCTGTCGAGAGACGCATCTTCTTTTTCTTTCACTTGATACGCTATTTTTTCCTCAACTACATCGGTGACTTTTTCGATACGAGTGATTTGTATGCCGGCCTGATTTTTTGTGAGCTTTTCGTGTAATGCCGGTTTTACTTTATCTTCGTCTTTCATGTCCATCTTATGCTGCGTTAAAAAGTCAGCGACCGTAGTCGAAGTCGTCCATATTTTCTTTTTCTTTCCCGCATCATTTACAGTGACCCGAAAAGCCGGGTCGACCGTGACTTTCATGCCGTTTGTCACTTTCGTATCTGCTGCTGGATCTATTTTATCGTGCTGATTCACAGGTGTATGCTGTTCATTCAGAAATGCGCCGACTGTTTTTGCCGTTGACCATAAAGTCTTTTCTTCTCCGCCTCTTGTCACACGGATCTGCTTTGCAGCTTCATACACGACATTCATGTTGTCTGCCAATGCTGTCTGCTTAGACGGGGTAATCCGGTCTTCATTTCTCGTCTCTATATGTAAATCTTCCAGAAGTTCCCCAACCGTTTTTGCATGAGTGCGTATTTGCTTTTTCTTGCCGTTGATGGAAACAGAAACTGATTGTTTTGAGAGCTCATGTGCCCCGTATGCAGTCCCGGTTCCGCCCAGCAGAATAATAGCTGCAATAAGAATAACCTTGCTTTTACCAAGCTTTACGGAAAACAGTTTTTTCATTTTTTGTGTGATGAAAAACGCCTCCTTCTCCTCGGAGAGATTATATAGAGTATCTAAAATGCTGTCAACCCTCCCATCTCGAAGATGAAAAACCTTCAGCGTATCCCTCATTATGCAAAAACAAAGCAAAAAAAGGAAGAGAGACATATCGACAACCTATCTTATGAGGAGAAGGAAGCTTGTAGAACCGTTTTACATATCCACTGAATCGGACAAGCCTTTACACGTTACGACAGCGCATTCTGTCAGTTCATGCGGAAAAGTCTTTTTGCGTTTTCGGTTGTAATTGAGGCAATTTCTTCATATGTCAGCCCTTTTAATTCAGCGAGCTGTTCAGCAACATATTTTACGTAGCTTGGCTCATTTCGTTTACCGCGGAAAGGATGCGGTGTCAGGAAAGGACAGTCCGTTTCAATCAGCAAACGGTCATTCGGAATTTCCTTTGCTACTTCTTTTGGTTTCTTTGCATTTTTGAAGGTAACCGGTCCGCCGAATGAAATATAAAAATTCATATCCATACACTGCCGCGCAACCTCCGCGCTCCCCGTAAAGCAGTGCATAATACCGCCGACTTCTTCCGCCCCCTCTTCTTTCAAAATCGTGACAACATCTTCCGTTGCATCACGATTATGAATGATAATTGGAAGGTTCACTTCTTTGGCGAGAGCGATTTGTTTCCGGAATACTTCTTTCTGAACGTCTTTTGGGGATTTATCCCAGTGATAATCAAGGCCCATCTCTCCGATTGCCACGACTTTTTCGTGAGAGGACAGTTCCTTAATCCATGATAAATCTTCCTCTGTCATGTCAATTGCGTCTACCGGATGCCAGCCGATCGCAGCGTATATAAAGTCATATTCCTCAATCAGCTCCATCGCACGCGTGATAGTGGGTTTGTCGAAGCCGACAACGACGATTCGTTCAACTTCTTCAGCCTTTGCACGCGCAATGACTTCCTCTAAGTCTGTGTCAAATTGCTCGGCATTTAAGTGCGCATGTGTATCAAAAAGCATCATAAAAACTCCTTTCTTGTTGAAAAACAAAAGGTGTTCGACGGAATGTTACACGTGAAACACCTTTTGCATCTATTTATTTAATTCGAGTGCCTTTCGGTAATGACTGGTCGACAGCTACAACTTTGAGAACGCCGTCTGATTCTCCTGCCAGTATCATTCCTTGAGAAAGCTCGCCTCTCAGTTTTACCGGTTTTAAATTCGTTACACAAATGATCTTCATTCCCACAAGCTGATCAGGTGTGTAATGCTTCGCGATACCTGATACAACTTGGCGCTGTTCAAAGCCCAGATCAATTTGCAATTTCAGCAGCCGATCTGCTTTTTTCACCGGCTCTGCGGACAAGACTTCTGCGACGCGAAGTTCTGTATCCATAAATTGATCAAACGTAATTTCAGGAAGACGCTCTGCTTCTTGCGGCTCTTCCGCCTTTTCTTCTTTAGCAGGAGCAGTTCCTTGCATTTTTTGCTTGATGTAAGCTACTTCCTCTTCAGCTTCAAGACGAGGGAAAAGCGGTTCCCCTTTTTTCACTTTCGCGTTCTTCAATTGACCGAATGTCTGAATGCTGTCCCATGCTTTAAGGGACTGATCCTCAACTCCTAGCTGGGCAAACATTTTTTCAGGCGTTTGTGTCAAGAAAGGCTGGAGCAATACGGCTGAGATACGTAAAGATTCAGCTAAATGATACATGACGGAACGTAATTCTTTTTCTTTTTCCTGATCTTTAGCAAGCACCCACGGAGCAGTTTCATCAATATATTTGTTCGTACGGCTGATTAATTGCCATAGCGTTGATAAAGCGACTGAAAACTCCATGTTTTCCATTGCCTTTTCATAAGCTTTAACCGTTTCACCGGCTACAGAAGAAAGCTCTGAATCAAAATCGGTCACATTTCCTTCATATGAACCAATCTCACCGTCAAAATATTTTTGGATCATTGCAACTGTACGATTCAGAAGGTTTCCTAAGTCGTTCGCCAAGTCATAATTAATCCGTTCTACGAAACCTTCCGGCGTAAAGACACCGTCTGAACCGAACGGTACTTCGCGAAGCAGGTAATAGCGAAGTTCATCCAATCCGTAGCGTTCAATTAACGTTACCGGATCAACGACATTTCCTTTTGATTTCGACATTTTTCCGTCTTTCATCAATAACCAGCCATGCGCGAATACTTGCTTAGGCAGCGGGAGATCAAGCGCCATCAGCATAATCGGCCAGTAAATGGTATGAAAACGGACAATTTCTTTACCGACAAGGTGGACGTCAGCCGGCCAGTACTTTTTGTAAAGCTCATCATTTTCCGTATCATAACCGAGCGCTGTAATATAGTTGAACAGTGCGTCAATCCATACATACACGACATGCTTCGGATTTCCCGGCACTTTTACGCCCCAGTCGAACGTCGTTCTGGAAACGGCCAAGTCTTCAAGCCCCGGTTTAATGAAGTTGTTAATCATTTCATTTTTGCGTGATTCAGGCTGGATGAAAGAAGGATTTTCCTCATAAAACTTCAGCAGGCGGTCTGCGTATTTGCTCATGCGGAAGAAGTATGACTCCTCTTTGATTAATTCGACCGGATGGCCGCTGTCCGGGCTTTTTCCGCCGACAACCTCACCCTTCTCATTTCTTTCCACATCCACCAGCTGTGTTTCCGTATAGAATGTTTCATCAGGGATGCTGTACCAGCCCTCATACTCATCCAGGTAAATGTCACCATTATCAAGAAGTTTTTGAAACACTTTCTCGATAATTTCTTTGTGCCGGCTTTCCGTCGTCCGGATGAAATCATCGTGAGAAATGTCGAGCTGCTTCCATAGTTTTTGGATTTCAGCAACTGCACGATCCACATAAGCTTGAGGCGTGATATTCTCTTCCTCCGCTTTCTGCTGGATTTTCTGTCCGTGCTCATCCGTTCCGGTTAAGTAGCGTACGTCAAATCCTTTTAATCTTTTGTAACGCGCCATCGCATCGCCGGCCACGGTAGTATAAGCATGGCCGATATGTAATTTTCCGCTCGGATAATATATCGGGGTTGTAATATAAAAAGTATTATTGTCTTGCGGCATGTTGCAACCTCCCATTCAGAATGTCGAAAAGCTCACGCCCAAAGGACGAGAGCGGTTTTATTTGATATACAATATTGATATTTGTCCTCTATCTATGATACCATCTTAGCCTTTAAGATCAAGGATATATACGTACTGCGCGTAAAAGAGTAAATAAAATTAAAAATTTTTATTGAAATTAAAAAAAGTCTTAACATGTCGAATTTTGTCGTTTATAATCTACTAATATAAAACATCTTGGTTCGAAAGTCTTGATTTAAAAGGATTTTCAGTAGGATAATAGGTTCGAAAAAGCAGTCAAAAAGCCTGTTATTTCAGGATTTCCAAGGCTTTACTTACTATAAGAACTAATTCTTACAAACAATAGCAAACAAAAAGATTGACGATTATTGGAAACCTTGTTATGCTAGGAATGTAAGGAATTTTGTCGAATAATGACGAAGAAAAATATAAACTACAAATAATTATCTCTCGGGAGGAGACTGTTAATGAAATCTACTGGTATCGTACGTAAAGTTGATGAACTTGGACGCGTAGTTATCCCAATCGAACTTCGCCGTACACTGGGCATCGCAGAAAAAGACGCTCTTGAAATTTATGTTGATGATGAAAAAATCATCCTTAAAAAATATAAACCAAACATGACTTGCCAAGTAACTGGTGAAGTTTCTGACGATAACCTTAAACTTGCCGGCGGCAAATTGGTACTCAGCAAAGAGGGCGCTGAGCAAATCATCTCTGAAATTCAAAACCAGCTTCAAAACCAAAAATAAGCTATTTCATACAAAAACCGTTCTTGTTACGATACAAGAACGGTTTTTTTTATGATTGAATGTGATAAGCGTCATAAATCTCGCGTTTCGGCACGTCCCGATCTACCGCTGTTTGTTTTATGGCCTGTTTGGAAGAAGATCCTTCATTTATGTAATGCTCCACATGTTCTTTCTCAGAAAGCTCCGTCCACCAAGGCTTTTCCTCTTCATCCGGTTCAGCGGTTTGATTTCCTTCGACAACGAGACAGAACTCACCGCGGATTTGATCTTCATTTGCCCATTCCATCACCTCGGCGATGGTTCCTCTGATGAATTCCTCGTACTTTTTCGTTAATTCTCTCGTGACGGCGATGGTTCGATTACCCAAAACATCATGCATTGCTGTTAATGTTTCTTTTAATCTGTGCGGCGCTTCGTAAAATATCATCGTTTCCTGCCGTTTTTTCAGGATTTCGAGTTCTTTCTTCTTTTCTTTTTTCTGTCTGTTTAAAAATCCGTAGAAGAAAAACGGCTGCGGGGTGATGCCTGATGCGGTCAGCGCGGTTAATGCCGCATTAGCACCCGGAAGCGGAACGACATATCCGCCGATTTGGGTGAAATCTCTCACAATCTCAGCCCCCGGGTCGGAAATTGTCGGCATGCCGGCATCACTGACCAATGCCACATTCTTTCCGTTTTTCAGCCATTCAATGATTTTATGGCCGCTGCTTTCTTTATTATGTTCATGATAGCTGATGAGAGATGTTTCTATATCATAAACATGGCACAGCTTTTTCGTCTGTCTCGTATCTTCGGCAGCTATGACATCGGCCGATTTCAGCGTCTCTACTGCACGAAAGGTCATGTCCTCCAAATTGCCGATCGGTGTAGGAACAAGGTACAGAGTTCCCATTTCAGATTTTCCGTTAAAACTCATCTGGCGTCTTAACATATACAGCCTCCTTGCTGCGTCGTTTTTCTTCTATATATTGCTCTTTTTTCTTTCGGGTCAGCTGTTTAAAACGGTATTCCGCCTGCATCGCTTCCCGTTTTGTTTCAAATGATTCCGCATGGCATAACGAAACCGGCCGCCGCGCCCTTGTGTACTTCGCACCCTTTCCCTCATTGTGGGTTTTCAGCCGTTTTTGCAGATCATTTGTATAACCGGCATACAGACTGTTGTCATTGCACAGCAGCACATAAAAGAAATGACTATTTGTCTCCATATAAAATCGTGCGGATCTCTTTCGTATATTCATTTTGTTCATTGTATACGAACAGCGGGGGAAGAATTTTGAGATCAGGGCGGCCGCCTTTAATTCCTTCAACCAAAATGGTATTCGCTTCTTTACCTTGTTTCGGATAAATAAACTGAACCCGTTTCGGTTCTATTCGGTACGCTTTCATTAATTCAAAGATTTCCAAAAGCCTCCCCGGCCGATGAACGAGAGCCGCTTTTCCGCCTTGCTTCAGCAGTTTGCTGCTGACGGAAATCACATCTTCAAGCGTGCAAAGAATTTCGTGCCTTGCGATTCTGAGATGCTCGTTCAGGTTCTGCTCCGCCTCTTTCGGTGTTTTAAAATAAGGCGGATTGCAGGTGACAACATCATATTTATTATGTCCGAGTCTTTCCGGCATATTTTTCAGATCATCATGAATGAGACTGATCTGACCGCCCAGCCCGTTGTATTCCACGCTTCGGAGCGCCATATCATACAAGCGTTCCTGAATTTCAACCCCGGTGATATCGGCTTTTGACCTTGTGCTGAGCAAAAGCGGCACAATGCCGTTCCCCGTGCATAAATCAACGATGTTCCCCTTTTGAATCGGAACGTATGCAAACTTAGACAGCAGCACGGCATCTAATGAAAAAGCGAAAACCGTCGGACTCTGTACTATTTTCATATCCTCTGCTAATAAGTAATCCAATCTTTCATCATCACGTAATGAAACCATAATCTTATTCCTTTCGGCACTCTTTGAAAAAGGCTTCCGACATCAGCGGAAGCCTTTTCCTTATTTTTTATTTAAGAAGGACAGACAAAAAAGGCAATCTCCCTTGCGGACGCTCCCATAATGGACGTTGCAAATATGAAAGCCTTCTTGATACAGCCGGGCCAGATTGTCGTACCCTTCTCCTATATCACTCTGCTCTGCCTTCTGTGTTTTTGTTTCTTTCTGATCGGCTTTGAATTTCTCAATTTGCTCTGTCGTATCATCAAGCCGCTTACGCAAATGCTTATTTTCAAGCTGAAGATGGTGATTCTCTTCAATCATTTCGCCGATATGCTGCTTTAAGTCACCCAGCTGACGGTACAGCGAACCGATTTGTTCCTCCAGGTTTATGACAGTATCAAATAACTCTTTTTTATCCAAGGTTCCACACCTCGTTAATCTGTGGTTTGTGCGGATACGACGCCCTCTTCCAAGAGCTCTTCCCAAGTATATTCTATCACTTTTTCACGATTCTTCAGTTCCACCTGAAGCACCCGTTCCAGAATATTAAGACCGACAACCTTTGCGGGGCCGTTTGCCGTCGTAATCATTTCGCCTAAATCCGGCAGCTGTTCTTTTGCCGTCTCATACTCATCATTTTCGTACTTCAAACAGCACATCAAACGGCCGCACAGACCGGAAATCTTCGTTGGGTTCAACGATAAATTTTGATCCTTCGCCATTTTGATGGACACCGGTTCAAAATCACCGAGGAACGTGGAGCAGCAAAGCATTCTCCCGCATGGTCCGATACCGCCGAGCATTTTCGCCTCGTCCCTCACCCCGATTTGGCGCAATTCGATTCTCGTTTTAAAGATAGAAGCCAAGTCTTTGACCAATTCCCTGAAATCAACCCGTCCGTCTGCTGTAAAGTAAAAAATGACTTTATTGCGGTCAAATGTAAACTCAACATCAACCAGCTTCATATCTAAGCCGTGGTCAGCCACTTTTTTCTGACACACTTCAAAAGCGGACAGGGCCTCCTGTTTGTTTTCTTCTACAATGAGAAGATCGCGTTCATCAGCAACGCGTATGACCTTTCGAAGCGGAAGCACAACATCATGCTCGTCCACTTGTTTATTTGCGATGACAACCTGCCCGTATTCGACACCTCTTACGGTTTCAACAATGACGCAGCTGTCTTGTTCTATATCAAATCCGTTCGGATCAAAATAATAAATTTTCCCCGCTTTTTTAAAGCGGACGCCTATTACGTTGTACAAGCTTATCCCTCCTGCAACGTTAACACCAAGTGCTCCATTAATCCCTGCACATTCACATTGGAATGAAGCCGTTTTTTTGCTTCTAAAACAGCGAGAATTTGGTTCGTAACGCTTTGTTGTGTAAATTGCAGCGCATGCTGTTTTATTGATTGGAATAAGTCTTGATAAATCAGTTTATCTTCATTTCCAATTTGGATGGATAATACATCACGGTATATCAATAAGAGCATATCAAGACCCATTTCTTGATGGGTTTTTTCTTTGAAAAAGGGCACCCACTGATCCTGAATGAAGAAAAAGGCATGTCCTTTCCGCTGATGTAAGACTTCATACAATTTTATCACTTTCGCTCTGGACTCTGCAAACTCATCATTTCGACTTAATTCGACTGCTTCCGCAATATTATTTGTCATATTTGCTAAGAGCCGGGCCATGTGAAGGCTCACTTCCTGTTCAATCAGTCTTTCCTCTATGGCTTTCGGCTGAAGCGGCTGGAACGGAAGAACCTGACATCTCGAAACGATGGTATCCAGTATTCGGTGAAGCTGCTCAGTAATAAGAATTGCGATGGTATCTTGACTCGGCTCCTCTAAAAATTTCAGCAGACTGTTTGCCGCATTTGTCGTCATTTGATCCGCATGGGATATAATGTACAGCTTTTTATGCGATTCCAGTCCTGTTTTAGAAAACTCTTCCTGAAGAGATTGGATCTGAGCCTTTTTAATGGATAATCCGTCGGGCTGAACCACATGGAGGTCGGGATGGTTTCCGGATTCAATACGCTTACAGTTCCGGCACTCCCCGCAAGGCTCAGTCCCGCCTTCAAGGCAAAAAAAGCTTTTTGCGAGAAGCAGTGCGGCATCCAATTTGCCCGTTCCTTTTTTGCCTTCAAACAGATATGCGTGAGAAAGCCTTTTCTTTTCAATGCTGTTATGCAAAAGCCGCATCACTCTGGGCTGCTGCCCGGTCATTTCCTTCCATGATATTGCCATTGTATCACTCTCTATGTGTAAAGGTTAATCAATAAACCTTTTATTTCTCCGATTCGATCCAGCAAATCAATTGCCGGTTTTTCCTGATCTAACATTTCTTCTGTCAGCTGAAGCAGTTTTTCATCTATTTCTTTCACAAGCCCCAGAGTCCGGCTGCTTCCGTACAGGTCAAAGCTTTTCTCCGTCTCATGCGATAATCCGCTGTCTACGGCCTCTTTTACAAAACGTTTTACCAATCCTTTGAATTTCGCTAAGTCTTTGAAGTTTCTCGACTTCGTCAGCCTTTTCCCGAACGTTTCTATATCCGTTAAGAACCTGCTCAGCTGATCAAATTTCAGCTTACTGCTTTGGCTGTCCATTGAACTTTTAAATGTTCCGGAAAGCTCTGCCGCTTTATAAGCAGGCTGCTGCTTTTTCTCAATAAATGTACGTAAGTCAGAATTTATTTTCACGTCGTCAAATCCTTAAAATTGATGAAATTCATCGACCGGGAGGACAAAGACCGTCGCTCCGCCGACTTCCACTTCGACGGGATATGGAACGTAGGAATCCGCATTCCCGCCCATCGGGGATACCGGGGCAATCATCTGATCACGTTTACAGCCATTCTCTTTAATGAGGCTGAGCGCTTTATCAACACGGATATCTTCCACCCCGATCATAAACGTCGTATTGCCTGATTTAAGGAATCCGCCTGTTGTCGCAAGCTTCGTCACCCTGAAGTTGTGGTCGGTTAATACTTTCAAAAGCCTGTTGCTGTCCTGATCCTGCACCACTGCCACTATTAGTTTCATTCTCTAGGCCCCCTTTAGGTTGGAAAGAACATTATCGTTACATTCATTATAGCAACTTATGAGAAACAGGTCACAACTGAATTTTTTTCAATGCTTCATTTATCACTTGAAGTGCGTCCTGAATGACGAGTTCCTTCTTTTTCGATGCGTCGATTGTATGGAATCTTTCCGGAAAACGCTGCATGACCTTTTGGTATCCTTCCCGTACTTTCGTATGAAAGTGCAGGGCCTCAAGATCGAGACGATTCTTCTCTCTTGAATCATTCGACGTAATCCGTTTCAACCCTTCTTCCGGCTCAATAGAAAAATAGATGGTGACATCAGGCATCGTATCGCCGATTGCAAACTGGTTGATAGAAAGAACTTCATCAATGCCGAGCCCTCTCGCATAGCCTTGATAAGCCAGCGAGCTGTCGATGAAACGATCGCACAGCACAATGCGGCCTTCTTTCAATGCAGGCTGCACCTTTTCGACTAAATGCTGTCTTCTCGCCGCAGCGTAAAGCAGCGCCTCCGTTTTTGCATCCATCAGTGTATTGTTTTTATTTAAGATCACTTCTCTGATTTGTTCCGCAATGTCGATGCCCCCCGGTTCTCTTGTCGCTGTCACCGGGAGCCCCTCTGCCGACAAAATCTCTTTCATTTCCTGAAGCACAGTCGTTTTCCCTGCACCTTCAGGACCTTCAAATGTTATAAATAAACCGCTCATGATTTCTCCTCTTCTATATAGACAAGTAATTGTTCCCCGTTTAACAAGCCTTGAATATGCGCGTCCATGCCGATTAAACGGGAAAGCTTTTGTACGATCTCTTCTGTTATCCGTTCTCCGTCCATGATCAGCGGAATTCCCGGCGGATAAGGAATAATGTTGCCCGCATGCAAGCGCCCGGCCGCCTTATTTATATCTGCAGGCTCTTTTGTAAACTTCCGCATCTCATTTTGCGGGTATTCAAGTGTCGAAATGGACGGAAATGTCCAATTCACGGCATCCGGCAATTTATCGGGCGGTGTATTCTCCAGTTTCTGCTGTATGTTTCTTACGGTTGCCTGTTCTATCATCCGCCGGCCGCCTATCGGCAGTACGAGCAATACTTGGTACTCGTCAGCCAGCTCGGCAACAATGCCTTCACTCTCCAAAATCCGTTGTAATGAATAGCCGGAATGTCCGAGCTTTGACCGAAGAATTAATTTTAACGGGTCCGCCCGCAGCCCATATCCGGAAGGCTCGATTATTTCAATAGAAGAAATTGATGCGAACCTTCGTTTGATTTTCTCAATGCGCTCCATATGAACGGGAAGTGTCCCTTTTTCAGCAATATCCTGCACATAAGCGCGCGCCGTATCTAAAGATGCCATAATCGGGTATGACGGGCTGCTGCTTTGCAAACTGCTTACATAATAAGTTAATCGATCTCTGTCAATTCTGGTGCTGTTCAAATGAAAGTAAGACCCCATCGTCATAGCCGGAAGCGTTTTGTGAGCCGATTGAACAACGGCGTCTGCCCCCATAGCCAATGATGAAGGCGGGAAAGGCCGGCCTAACACAAAGTGAGCCCCATGTGCCTCATCCACCAGTACAGGAACGCCGTATGAATGGGCTTTGTTAACTGCCGCAGTCAAATCGGCAGCATGCCCGTAGTAAGTCGGATTGGTCAGAACAAGTCCTTTCGCGTTCGGATATGACGCCAGCGCTTTTTCGATGACTGAAAGGGATACATGTGCCGGCACATGCATGTTTTCATCGATTTCCGGCGCCAAATAAACCGGCTTGGCTCCGGCCAATGCCGCCGCATGGAAAACAGACTTGTGACAATTACGCTGGATCAGAATGGGTTCACCCGGTTCACACACAGCTAAAATCATCGCCAGATTGCCGGCGGTCGTTCCATTGACGAGAAAGAAACTTTCCTGAGAGCCGTAAAATCTGCTCACCAAATCCTGCGCTTCCTTAATGACCCCCGTCGGGTGATGCAAGTCATCAAGACCCGTGATCTCAGTCATATCAATAGATAAAAGAGATTGATATACAGATTTGGCTTCATCAAAAAAGACATCTCCATTGTGATGTCCCGGAACATGAAAAGAATACGTATTTCGGTGCGCATGCTTCATCAGCGCTGTATATAAAGGTGTGTCCATTTTTAAACAAATCCTTTGCCTGTCTTTCTTATTATATCGTGCCTGCGAGCCAACTTAAAGCTAAGACTTTTTGGCATCTAGCCGTTATCCCGGCCGGATCTCATATCAAGCAGCTTCTTTTTTAAATCGCCTTCCATGATAACAAGCTCCTCCTCGGCACGCCTGCGTTTCATCCTGCCTTCTTCTTGAATAGACATGATTTCTTCAAGTGTGCTGACTAAGCTTTCCTGCACTTTTTTGAGGGTTTCTGCCTCAACAAGTCCGCGCTCATTGGCTTTCGCGGTCTCGACTGTACTTGTTTTCAGAAGTTCAGCGTTTTTCAGCAGCAATTGATTTGTCGTATCCGCCGCCTTCTGCTGCACATCTGCCGCACTCCGCTGCCTCATAAGCGTCAGCGCGATGGCGACTTGATTCTTCCATAAAGGAATAGCCGTAACAATGGAGGACTGAATTTTCTCTGCCAGTGCCTGATTTGTGTTTTGAATCAGGCGGATTTGCGGCGCACTCTGAAGCGTAATCTGCCTGCTCAGCAGCAGATCATGCACCCTCTTATCCAGACGGTCGGCAAACTGGCGAAGATCATTCACTTCCTGCGCGGCCATTTGATTGTGTTCTTGTAATTCGGCTTTTCTTGCCGCTTCGGGTATCAGCTTTGTTTTCAGCTCATCTAATTTTAATTCCCCCGCTGCTATATACATAGTTAAATCAGAAAAGTATTGTTTATTTTGGGCGTACAGCTGATCTAACAATTTATTGTCACTCAACAGCACATTTTTAGAATGTTCCAGCCTTCTGCTGATACGGTCAATCTGCACACTTGTCTTTTGATATTTCGAAAGCACTTCCTGTACAGAACCGGACACCCTTTTAAACAGCCTGGCGAAAAACCCTTTGTTCTTCATCTGCAGATCATCAGGGTTGACCTGGTCAAGCTTCAGCATCAAATCAGCCAGTATCTGTCCCATCTCTCCTGCATCTTTTCTTTGAACGTGCTCTATCATCGTGTGGGAAAATTCCAGAAGATTCGCCTGCGCCTGTGAACCAAACAGTACAATGCTTTGCATGTTCTCAGGGTCCAGTTTTTCAGCGAGCCGAAGTGCCGCTTCTCTTTTTTCTTCCGGCAGCGTATCTGCAAGCTTTAGAGGGGTCTGGTCATTTTGGGCGCCCATGCTGTCGTCGGAGCGGTCTTTGGCCATTTCCTTCTTCCTTTCTTATTTTCTCAGTGAATGCTTTGCCACATCTAATTCAAAGTGCAGGTCGTCGATGTCCTCCTTCATCAGTTCATGAAGATCCTCTTCCAGCCTTCTGGAAAGCTCTGCTAGAGTCACCCTCGTATCACTCAAGGACATTGATAAATCTTTATTTTTTCGCGGCTGTGAGGAGAGCAGAGCATACTTTTCCGTCAGTTCTACAACAGAATCAAGCGTTTGATAATAGAAACGCTCTGCCTGATAAAAACGCTTCGGCTCTTGCTTTGTGAGCAGATATATTCGCCGGGTTATCCGCAGTATCTCTGCATTCTGCTTCAGCATTTGTATACTTTTAGAGCGAAAAAGCGCCCTGCGTAATCGGATGATTTTACCCTTTGCTTCCTCAAGATTTTCCTTAATATAAGCATATTCTTTTCTTGTCAGCCGGTGTTTTTTTAAAAAGAGACGCTTCGCATTCCACAGGCCGGCCGCACTGACAGCGGCTCCGCCGGCTGCCCCGTATAAAAGCGAATACAGAAAAGGCTGATGCCCTATCGTAAAGAAGGTTATCCCCGCTAATACAAAAACTGTGCCGCCGCAAAGCGTCCATTTCATATATTGAATAAACGGTTTCATACTTGATCGACTCCTATTTATTCACTTTTATCAGTATTATCTATTACATTCCATGTCTAAACAAGTTCCTCTTCTTATCGTATCAGTTCTTTTATAAAAAGTGTAAAAACTCCTCTGATTTCAGGCAAAAAAAAAGACCCTTTTCAGGGTTAAGAATATAACGTCGGTGTATGAAGGCTTTTCAGTTTACGAACGAAAAATTCATAATTTGGATCAGAGGTCGGAGTGGAAACTACTTTCTTCTCACACTCTAAACATATAAATTTCGTATAAATATGGATTCCCCTGCTTTTTTTGGTTTCACACACAATACATGTTTCTTCATGGCTGGACGTTTCATTCATTTTGCCCACCTCCGTATGAATAGCCTTCCCTTAAGCTGTTGATTGTATACACAATTTGGACCTTTTTGAAGTTTGCAATTAGTATATGGGCGTTTCCGTATTTCGGTGTTTGTTTTGTTTTTATTCAAAAACAAAAAAGGCAGCTCATAATGAGCTGCCTTTACCGTAATGATAGCTTGGCGGCGTCCTACTCTCACAGGGGGAAACCCCCGACTACCATCGGCGCTGAAGAGCTTAACTTCCGTGTTCGGCATGGGAACGGGTGTGACCTCTTCGCTATCGCCACCAAACCATTGAGAGTGTTCTCTCAAAACTAGATAACAGTAAGCATACATTCAAATTGGTTAAGTCCTCGATCGATTAGTATCTGTCAGCTCCATGTGTCGCCACACTTCCACCTCAGACCTATCAACCTGATCATCTTTCAGGGATCTTACTTCCTTGCGGAATGGGAAATCTCATCTTGAGGGGGGCTTCATGCTTAGATGCTTTCAGCACTTATCCCGTCCGCACATAGCTACCCAGCGATGCCCTTGGCAGAACAACTGGTACACCAGCGGTGCGTCCATCCCGGTCCTCTCGTACTAAGGACAGCTCCTCTCAAATTTCCTGCGCCCGCGACGGATAGGGACCGAACTGTCTCACGACGTTCTGAACCCAGCTCGCGTACCGCTTTAATGGGCGAACAGCCCAACCCTTGGGACCGACTACAGCCCCAGGATGCGATGAGCCGACATCGAGGTGCCAAACCTCCCCGTCGATGTGGACTCTTGGGGGAGATAAGCCTGTTATCCCCGGGGTAGCTTTTATCCGTTGAGCGATGGCCCTTCCATGCGGAACCACCGGATCACTAAGCCCGACTTTCGTCCCTGCTCGACTTGTAGGTCTCGCAGTCAAGCTCCCTTGTGCCTTTACACTCTGCGAATGATTTCCAACCATTCTGAGGGAACCTTTGGGCGCCTCCGTTACCTTTTAGGAGGCGACCGCCCCAGTCAAACTGCCCACCTGACACTGTCTCCCCGCCCGATAAGGGCGGCGGGTTAGAAGGTCAATACAGCCAGGGTAGTATCCCACCGATGCCTCCACCGAAGCTGGCGCTCCGGTTTCCAAGGCTCCTACCTATCCTGTACAAGCTGTACCAACATTCAATATCAGGCTGCAGTAAAGCTCCACGGGGTCTTTCCGTCCTGTCGCGGGTAACCTGCATCTTCACAGGTACTATAATTTCACCGAGTCTCTCGTTGAGACAGTGCCCAGATCGTTGCGCCTTTCGTGCGGGTCGGAACTTACCCGACAAGGAATTTCGCTACCTTAGGACCGTTATAGTTACGGCCGCCGTTTACTGGGGCTTCAATTCGCACCTTCGCTTACGCTAAGCGCTCCTCTTAACCTTCCAGCACCGGGCAGGCGTCAGCCCCTATACTTCGCCTTACGGCTTCGCAGAGACCTGTGTTTTTGCTAAACAGTCGCCTGGGCCTATTCACTGCGGCTCTCTCGGGCTTGCACCCTAACAGAGCACCCCTTCTCCCGAAGTTACGGGGTCATTTTGCCGAGTTCCTTAACGAGAGTTCTCTCGATCACCTTAGGATTCTCTCCTCGCCTACCTGTGTCGGTTTGCGGTACGGGCACCTCTCACCTCGCTAGAGGCTTTTCTTGGCAGTGTGGAATCAGGAACTTCGCTACTATAATTCGCTCGCCATCACAGCTCAGCCTTCACGGGAAACGGATTTGCCTATTTCCCAGCCTAACTGCTTGGACGCGGATATCCAATACCGCGCTTACCCTATCCTCCTGCGTCCCCCCATTGCTCAAATGGTGAGGAGGTGGTACAGGAATATCAACCTGTTATCCATCGCCTACGCCTTTCGGCCTCGGCTTAGGTCCCGACTAACCCTGAGCGGACGAGCCTTCCTCAGGAAACCTTAGGCATTCGGTGGAGGGGATTCTCACCCCTCTTTCGCTACTCATACCGGCATTCTCACTTCTAAGCGCTCCACAAGTCCTTCCGGTCTTGCTTCACAGCCCTTAGAACGCTCTCCTACCACTGTTCGAAGAACAGTCCGCAGCTTCGGTGATACGTTTAGCCCCGGTACATTTTCGGCGCAGAGTCACTCGACCAGTGAGCTATTACGCACTCTTTAAATGGTGGCTGCTTCTAAGCCAACATCCTGGTTGTCTAAGCAACTCCACATCCTTTTCCACTTAACGTATACTTTGGGACCTTAGCTGGCGGTCTGGGCTGTTTCCCTTTCGACTACGGATCTTATCACTCGCAGTCTGACTCCCAAGGATAAGTCATCGGCATTCGGAGTTTGACTGAATTCGGTAACCCGGTAGGGGCCCCTAGTCCAATCAGTGCTCTACCTCCGAGACTCTTACCTTGAGGCTAGCCCTAAAGCTATTTCGGAGAGAACCAGCTATCTCCAGGTTCGATTGGCATTTCACCCCTACCCACACCTCATCCCCGCACTTTTCAACGTGCGTGGGTTCGGGCCTCCATTCAGTGTTACCTGAACTTCACCCTGGACATGGGTAGATCACCTGGTTTCGGGTCTACGACCACGTACTCAATTCGCCCTATTCAGACTCGCTTTCGCTGCGGCTCCGCATCTTCTGCTTAACCTTGCACGGGATCGTAACTCGCCGGTTCATTCTACAAAAGGCACGCCATCACCCGTTAACGGGCTCTGACTACTTGTAGGCACACGGTTTCAGGATCTCTTTCACTCCCCTTCCGGGGTGCTTTTCACCTTTCCCTCACGGTACTGGTTCACTATCGGTCACTAGGGAGTATTTAGCCTTGGGAGATGGTCCTCCCGGATTCCGACGGAATTTCACGTGTTCCGCCGTACTCAGGATCCACTCAGGAGAGAACGAAGTTTTGACTACAGGGCTGTTACCTCCTATGGCGGGCCTTTCCAGACCTCTTCATCTACCTCGTTCCTTTGTAACTCCGTACAGAGTGTCCTACAACCCCAAGAGGCAAGCCTCTTGGTTTGGGCTGGTCCCGTTTCGCTCGCCGCTACTCAGGGAATCGCATTTGCTTTCTCTTCCTCCGGGTACTTAGATGTTTCAGTTCCCCGGGTCTGCCTTCTCATATCCTATGTATTCAGATATGGATACCACTCCATTACGAGTGGTGGGTTTCCCCATTCGGAAATCTCCGGATCAAAGCTTGCTTACAGCTCCCCGAAGCATATCGGTGTTCGTCCCGTCCTTCATCGGCTCCTAGTGCCAAGGCATCCACCGTGCGCCCTTTCTAACTTAACCGTTAAAAAGAATCACTACGTGATATCTTGCATTACTAATTGAATGTGAATTACTTCTGTTATCTAGTTTTCAAAGAACACCTTGGTGGAGCCTAGCGGGATCGAACCGCTGACCTCCTGCGTGCAAAGCAGGCGCTCTCCCAGCTGAGCTAAGGCCCCGTATTGGGTAAAGATGGTGGGCCTGAGTGGACTCGAACCACCGACCTCACGCTTATCAGGCGTGCGCTCTAACCAGCTGAGCTACAGGCCCATCTACCATATGAAAGAATCAAAGTTCCTTCAAAACTAAACAAGACAGGGAACGTTCTGTTTATAAGACCCAAGGTCTTATATTCCGTTAAAATCCTTAGAAAGGAGGTGATCCAGCCGCACCTTCCGATACGGCTACCTTGTTACGACTTCACCCCAATCATCTGTCCCACCTTCGGCGGCTGGCTCCATAAAGGTTACCTCACCGACTTCGGGTGTTACAAACTCTCGTGGTGTGACGGGCGGTGTGTACAAGGCCCGGGAACGTATTCACCGCGGCATGCTGATCCGCGATTACTAGCGATTCCAGCTTCACGCAGTCGAGTTGCAGACTGCGATCCGAACTGAGAACAGATTTGTGGGATTGGCTTAACCTCGCGGTTTCGCTGCCCTTTGTTCTGCCCATTGTAGCACGTGTGTAGCCCAGGTCATAAGGGGCATGATGATTTGACGTCATCCCCACCTTCCTCCGGTTTGTCACCGGCAGTCACCTTAGAGTGCCCAACTGAATGCTGGCAACTAAGATCAAGGGTTGCGCTCGTTGCGGGACTTAACCCAACATCTCACGACACGAGCTGACGACAACCATGCACCACCTGTCACTCTGCCCCCGAAGGGGACGTCCTATCTCTAGGATTGTCAGAGGATGTCAAGACCTGGTAAGGTTCTTCGCGTTGCTTCGAATTAAACCACATGCTCCACCGCTTGTGCGGGCCCCCGTCAATTCCTTTGAGTTTCAGTCTTGCGACCGTACTCCCCAGGCGGAGTGCTTAATGCGTTAGCTGCAGCACTAAGGGGCGGAAACCCCCTAACACTTAGCACTCATCGTTTACGGCGTGGACTACCAGGGTATCTAATCCTGTTCGCTCCCCACGCTTTCGCTCCTCAGCGTCAGTTACAGACCAGAGAGTCGCCTTCGCCACTGGTGTTCCTCCACATCTCTACGCATTTCACCGCTACACGTGGAATTCCACTCTCCTCTTCTGCACTCAAGTTCCCCAGTTTCCAATGACCCTCCCCGGTTGAGCCGGGGGCTTTCACATCAGACTTAAGAAACCGCCTGCGAGCCCTTTACGCCCAATAATTCCGGACAACGCTTGCCACCTACGTATTACCGCGGCTGCTGGCACGTAGTTAGCCGTGGCTTTCTGGTTAGGTACCGTCAAGGTGCCGCCCTATTTGAACGGCACTTGTTCTTCCCTAACAACAGAGCTTTACGATCCGAAAACCTTCATCACTCACGCGGCGTTGCTCCGTCAGACTTTCGTCCATTGCGGAAGATTCCCTACTGCTGCCTCCCGTAGGAGTCTGGGCCGTGTCTCAGTCCCAGTGTGGCCGATCACCCTCTCAGGTCGGCTACGCATCGTCGCCTTGGTGAGCCGTTACCTCACCAACTAGCTAATGCGCCGCGGGTCCATCTGTAAGTGGTAGCCGAAGCCACCTTTTATGTCTGAACCATGCGGTTCAAACAACCATCCGGTATTAGCCCCGGTTTCCCGGAGTTATCCCAGTCTTACAGGCAGGTTACCCACGTGTTACTCACCCGTCCGCCGCTAACATCAGGGAGCAAGCTCCCATCTGTCCGCTCGACTTGCATGTATTAGGCACGCCGCCAGCGTTCGTCCTGAGCCAGGATCAAACTCTCCGATAAAGTGTTTGACTGACTACGCACATCGCTGTGCGATTTATTTAAAACTTTGAATTAACAGGTACGTTTTGTCTTGTTTAGTTTTCAAAGAACTTTGTCCATCACTCTTGAAGCGACTTAATTATTGTAACATATCAACTTCAATGTCGTCAATAACTTTTTGAAATTTCTTTTTTAAGAATTCGTTTCGTCATCAGCGACGTATATTAGAATACCACCCTTGATCCAACATGTCAACAATAATCGACAAATTAAATGATGAAGCGTTTAATGACTATCAAAGCCGCGATGCCGGGAATCCCCAGAATCCCGCTGATGCCCGTTGTAATCAGGTTAACAGGGATATGAATACCGAGACTGCCCCCGAACAGGTTCACACCCACCAGCAGAATCGCGCCGGCAATAAATTTAATGGCGGTCACACCAATCCATCTTAGCGGTTTTGAAGATACTCCCCATAAAAAAAGCAAAGCAACCAGACCGACAATCAAACCGATAATGAAAAAAGGCTCCATGAATCTTCCCCCTCGCTTGTTTAGTACAAGCTTATGAGAAGATCCCGGAGAATAGACCTCTTACTTCCATCTGCTCATTTTCAAATTCCGCTGCTTCGCTTCTTTCAAATAGAAAAAGTATTTAGATTCAGCGACTTTCAGCTCAAACAACACCTCAGCGGAGGGCTCGAGACTTTTCTCGACCAGACTCTTCTGTCTGTTCCATTCTTCTTTTTGTTTAAAGAGCTGTTCTATCAGCTTCTCATCAAACTCTTTTCTTAATGTATTTCTGCGAAGAAAACCCATGCCTTGCCTTTTCCTCCCTTACAATTCACGTCTTCCTTCAAGAGCTTTTGAAAGAGTGACCTCATCAGCATATTCCAAATCACCGCCGACGGGCAGACCGTGGGCAATACGGGAGAGCTTGATGCCTGAGGGCTTTAACAGCCTTGATATATACATCGCTGTTGCTTCCCCTTCAATATTAGGGTTGGTTGCGAGAATAACTTCTGTCACTTGATCATCCTGAAGACGTTTCAGCAGCTCCGGAATCTTAATATCCTCCGGGCCGATGCCGTCCATTGGTGAAATCGCGCCGTGAAGAACATGATACTGGCCGTTATATTCCTTCATTTTCTCCATTGCGATCACATCCTTAGGGTCTTGCACGACACAAATAACAGACTTATCCCTTCTTGTGTCCTCACATATATAACAAGGGTCCTGATCTGTAATATGTCCGCAAATCGAACAATATGTCAGGTTGCGCTTCGCATTTACTAATGCTTTCGCGAAATCTAATACCACGTCTTCTTTCATACCTAGAACAAAAAAAGCCAGACGAACCGCTGTTTTCGGTCCGATCCCTGGCAATTTCATAAAGCTGTCAATCAGCTTTGATATTGGTTCAGGATACTGCATGTTTATTTATCCCCCTAGAATAAACCCGGTATGTTCATTCCTTTTGTAAATTGTCCCATTGTCTCATTCGTCATGTCATCCACTTTTTTGAGGGCGTCGTTTGTCGCAGCAAGAACCAGGTCCTGAAGCATTTCGATATCTTCCGGATCAACGACTTCTTCTTTAATGGCAACGTCTACAACTTCTTTTTGGCCGTTGACTTTTACAGTCACCATTCCGCCGCCCGCTGTGCCTTCAAGCACTTTTTCAGCAAGCTCCTCCTGAGCCTTCGCCATATCCTTTTGCATTTTTTGCATTTGTTTCATCATTTTTTGCATGTTTCCCATTCCGCCACGCATATTCAATCACTCTCTTTCATCTTATTAGTCTTTTATTTCGATTAAATCCGCTCCGACAAGTTTTTTCGCCTCTGCAATCAGCGGATCTTCTTCAGCCGGTTCGTTTGATCCTTCACTTTCCTGCTGGTGATCATTTAAAAATTCTTCTCTTATTTTACCCCATTGTGCTTCCGGAACGCCAATCAAATCCATTCTTTTCCCGAGCATTGATTCGAGAATCTGTTCAAGATTCGTACGGACTCCGTTATTGTCTTCTGCAACCATTTTACAATGGATTTCGTATTTAAATTTAAGTACAAATGCCTTTTGAGCAGCAGCCACCGGTTCACTGTCATTCAACAGAGCCGCATGAGACACCTTATTCTGCTGTTTCAGGTGTGCCAGCAGCTTGCCCCAGCTGCTTTTAAGCTGTTCAAGTTCAGGTCTTGTGGCTTCCTTCAATATCTCATGAATTCTTCCGACCGGAGCTTTGTAATGGCTTTTTCCGCCTTTTTGAGGACGCGGAGCTTCTTTCGGAGCGCTTTCCATCTGAACCTTCACACCGGAGGTTTTCAGCCTTTCTACTTCCTGCTCAAGCTGCTGAATCTTATTCATCAGCATGCCGACCTCAGGGATGTCTCCGGCGGATTGCTGTGCCGTCTGGCATATTTTCACGACAGCCACTTCAAAAAAGATTCTTGGGTGGTTCGTCCACTTCATTTCCTGATGGCTTTTATTCAGGATATCAATCATCTCATATAAAGCGGGGGCCGGTATGTCACCGCTCAGGCTCCGAAACGTTTCATCGACCTTCACCTTCTCCAGGACTCCTTCTAAACCGGGAGCGGCCTGGTACAAGAGCATATCCCTGAAATAGAAAATCATATCTTCAATCAGTTTGGCCGCATCTTTCCCCTGCTGGAGCAATTCATTCAGTGTTTCCAATGCCTCGGAAACCTGTTTGCGGTGAAGAGCAGATGCCAGTTTTCCAATATAGTGCTGAGAAACGGCTCCGGTAATGAGCAATGCGTCATCCACCGACAGCTCCTCGCCGCTGAATGATACGGCTTGATCGAGCAGGCTCAGCGCGTCCCTCATTCCTCCGTCCGCAGCACTCGCTATGATATCAAGGGCTCCTTCTTCCACCTTCAGCTGCTCTGCATCGACGATTGTCTTCATTCGTCCGACAATTGCTTTGGATGTAATCCGTTTGAAGTCAAAACGCTGACATCTGGAGATAATGGTTAAAGGAATCTTATGAGGCTCAGTCGTAGCTAATATGAAAATGCAATGTGCCGGCGGTTCTTCCAGCGTTTTCAGAAGCGCATTAAATGCGCCGATAGAGAGCATATGCACCTCATCTATAATATATACTTTGTAGGTGACGGCCGACGGGGCGAATTTTACTTTGTCACGGATGTCGCGGATTTCGTCTACGCCGTTATTCGACGCCGCATCTATTTCAATCACATCTGATATAGAGCCGTTTGTGATCCCCTTGCACGCCGCACATTCATTGCACGGTTCTTCTACGGGGGCGTGCTCACAGTTGACTGCTTTCGCAAATATTTTAGCTGCACTGGTTTTTCCCGTTCCCCGAGGTCCAGAAAACAGATATGCATGAGAAAATTTCTTTTGCAAAAGGGCATTTTGCAGCGTTTTCGTAATGTGTTCCTGTCCGACCACATCTTCAAACTGCTGAGGCCTAAATACTCGATATAAAGCTTGGTAACCCACAGGATGCGCCCTCCTCTGTTATTCATCATGTTTATTATACATGAACGTGCTTTTAACGCCAAAACCCGTTTTTCATATACGAAAAAACTCACCTGCCATAAACAGGTGAGTCTGAAATTTGATGATTGATTTACCGTGCACCTTCTGTCGATTCGCTACCCTAAGCGTTACTTAAGCAGTTAGCTCAGCCCAGGCAACCCTGCGGCACATGAGAGGTTTCACTTAATGCTGCTTCCTTCCGGACCTGACATGGTTCATGAATTCCCATTGCGCAGGACCCAGACGTCAACGCCACTTACTTAAGGCAGACCTTACAGTAAACGAACCTCGAGAAGGGATTCGGCCCCGCTAGAGCGGATTGCGGGTACAGGGCACCGCTACCTCCCCGCTTAGCACGGCAAAATAAATATCAAATTTTTATATGCGCACCATTCATGATGCACACATAAGTATATCTGCTTCAGGCAGAAAATGCAACCGTACTACTCAGACAACTTTTTCCTCATGTCTTTCTTTTTCCGGCGCAGCTTTCTGAAAAAAGCGCTGAGCATTTCTCCGCACTCTTCTCCGAGCACGCCGCTCACCACTTCCGCTTGGTGGTTGAACCGCTCTTCCTGCAAGAGGTTCATCAGCGTTCCTGTACAGCCCCCCTTGGGATCAAATGCGCCGAATACGACCTTATCGACTCTCGAAAGCACAACAGCCCCCGCGCACATCGGACACGGCTCCAAAGTGACATAAAGAACGGCATCCTCAAGTCTCCATGTCCCCAGCTTACGGCACGCTTCGTCTATCGCCAGCATTTCGGCGTGGGCAAGCGACCTCTGTTCAGTCTCCCGCAGATTATGCGCCCGCGCCACGATCTCATCGTGCAGAACAAGAACTGCTCCGATCGGCACTTCACCTTTCGCTTCGGCTTTCTTCGCTTCTTTTATGGCTTCTCTCATATAATATTCATCATTCATAGGTTCGAGCTCTCTTCTTAAGTTTTTTCATGTCTCATAAAGGTTAAAATAGGAATACCCCAGCAGAAAGGAGTTGCCGGTATTGTCTGAACCTAACAACACAGCCCTCCTGATTGTCGATATGATTAACAATTTTCAATTTGATATGGGCGAACGTCTTGCTGAAAAAACCAAACAAATTGTCCCCCGTATTTTATCATTAAAGAAGCATGCAAAACAAAGCAACTGGCCGATTATTTATATTAATGATCATTACGGGCTCTGGAAGGCTGATATTGATGCCATCAGGGAGGAATGCAGCAACGACAGAAGCGCCCCCATTATAAAAGATATTTCGCCTCAGCCGGATGATTATTTTCTCATTAAACCGAAGCATTCCGCTTTTTACGAAACTGCGCTTCACACCCTTCTGACCGAATTACAAGTGAACCGATTAGTCATCACGGGGATTGCCGGGAACATTTGTGTGCTGTTCACGGCCAACGACGCCTATATGAGAGAATACAGCATTGCCATTCCGAAAGACTGCACCGCTTCCAATAACGACGAAGACAATGATTTCGCTTTGACCATGATGGAGAATGTTCTCTTCGCAGAAATAACCACGGAAAAACAAATTACCGCCGAAAAATAAACATGATCAGCCTCCTTTTTTCATATATTTGATAGCGGATATGAAAGGAGGCGTTTTTCATTCAGATCTATATAGTGAAACGGGGCGACACGCTTTCCGCTATTGCGGCGCGCTACCGGACTGCCGCAAATGTCATTGCGGAAGCAAATAAACTGCCTAATCCAAATACATTGGTTGTCGGACAAACCCTTGTCATCCCGATTGAGGGTCAATATTACGAAGTGAAACAAGGTGATACTCTTGCGGCAATCGCCGGCCGTTTCCATATATCGGCCGCGGAGCTTGCGAGGGTTAACGGAATTCAGCCTGGCACCACATTGAGAGCCGGAACCCGCCTTTACATTCCGCAGCAGGCGAATAAGCCCGATATCGAATCAAACGCATATATAGAACCGCGGGGAACGAGCGTAAGCGCTAATCTGCAGCAGGCGGCAAGGGAGGCCTCTCCTTATTTAACATACCTTGGCGCATTCAGTTTTCAAGTGCAGCGGAACGGGACTTTAAAGGAACCGCCTCTGACCAATTTAAAAAGCATCAGTGACAGGCACAACACCACCCTGATGATGATCATCACCAACCTTGAAAATGACGCATTCAGCGATGAACTCGGGCGGCTCATCTTGAATGACAATACAGTGAAAACAAAACTCTTTCAAGAAATCGTCTCCACGGCTAAAAAGTACGGCTTTCGCGATATTCACTTTGATTTCGAATATTTACGTCCACAGGACAGAGAAGCCTACAATCGTTTTTTACGTGAAGCGAGGACGATTTTTCATCGGGAAGGCTGGAAAATTTCAACGGCGCTTGCTCCGAAAACGAGCGCGACCCAGGCCGGCAAATGGTACGAAGCACATGACTATAGGGCACATGGAGAAATCGTCGATTTTGTCGTAATTATGACATATGAGTGGGGGTACAGCGGAGGCCCGGCTCAGGCCGTATCACCTATCGGCCCTGTAAGAAATGTCATTGAGTACGCGCTGACGGAAATGCCTTCTTCAAAAATCGTCATGGGCCAGAATATGTACGGCTATGATTGGACACTGCCTTTTAAACAGGGAACGACAGCCAAAGCCGTCAGTCCTCAGCAGGCAATCGCTCTGGCAGCACGCCATAAAGTCGACATTCAATATGACGAAACCGCCCAGGCTCCATTCTTTCGTTACACGGATGAAAATCAGAGACGGCATGAAGTATGGTTTGAAGACGCACGATCCATTCAAGCGAAATTCAATTTAATTAAAGAACTTCATTTAAGAGGAATCAGCTATTGGAAACTCGGCCTCTCCTTCCCGCAAAACTGGCTTTTGCTCGGCGATCAATTTCATATTGTGAAAGAGACGTTTCGTTAATTGGAAGCGTCTTTTTTCATGGGCTTTTCTGAGAGTGTGATACAATATAAAGGCCGGCAGCTGACGGATGTTTGCAGAATTAAGGAGGATTTTCAATGAACAGAGCCCCTTTTATCGCGGTAGAAGGTCCTATCGGGGCAGGAAAAACGACACTCGCTACGATGCTTTCTGAAGAGCTCGGTTTTCCTATGATTAATGAGATTGTGGAAGACAACCCTTATCTCGATAAGTTTTATGACAATATCGAGGAGTGGAGTTTCCAGCTTGAAATGTTTTTTCTATGTCACAGGTATAAACAGCTTGAAGACACCGATCGAGATTATTTAAAACAAGGACAGCCCGTTTTGTCCGATTATCATATTTATAAAAATGTTATTTTCGCAGAGCGTACATTGCACGGCCAAAAGCTTGAGAAGTATAAGCAGATTTATCATCTGCTCACTCACGACCTGCCGAAACCGAATATCATTGTATACATAAAGGCAAGCCTGCCGACATTGCTTCAACGCATTGAAAAACGCGGGCGCCCGTTTGAGAAAAATATCGAGCATCAATATCTGGAACGTCTCATTGCAGATTATGACACAGCCATCAGACAGCTTCAGGAAGAAGATCCGGATCTATCTGTACTGACCATTGACGGTGATACCGAAGACTTTGTTTTGAATAAGACAGACTATGAAAGAATTGCCCGTCAGGTAAAGGAGCTTATTAAATGAAAGACATTCATATTCCAAACAACGCCATTATCACAGTAGCTGGAACGGTAGGAGTCGGAAAATCGACTTTGACCAAAGCTTTAGCAAAACGGCTCGGGTTTCATACCTCACTCGAGGAAGTGGATGAAAACCCTTATTTAGAGAAGTTTTATCACGATTTTGAACGCTGGAGCTTCCATTTGCAAATTTATTTTCTGGCTGAGCGGTTCAAAGAGCAGAAAAACATGTTTGAATCAGGCGGCGGATTCGTGCAGGACCGTTCGATTTATGAAGATACAGGCATATTCGCAAAAATGCATGCCGATAAAGGAACCATGTCGCTGACAGATTACACAACATACACAAGTCTATTTGAGGCGATGGTCATGACGCCGTACTTCCCGCATCCTGATGTTTTGATCTATTTAGAAGGCGACCTTGAAAACATTATAAACCGGATTGAAAAGCGGGGCCGCGAGATGGAGCTGCAGACAAACCGATCCTATTGGGAAGAGATGTATACACGGTACGAAGACTGGATCAGCGGTTTTAACGCCTGCCCTGTGCTGAAAGTACGCATTGAAGATTATGACCTTGAAGCTGATGAACAGTCACTGGAACCTTTGATCGAAAAAATCAGTCACGTGATCAACGAAAACAGAAATAAATAAAAATAACAAAGCGATTTTCCCCGAACAGAGAAAATCGCTTTTTTTGCATATAAAAAATCCGCTGCATCACATGCAGCGGACAAAACAATCTCCAATATATGCTCGAGTTTCATTAGGTTTAAAATCAATATGGCGGAGGAAGAGGGATTCGAACCCCCGCGGGCTTTGACACCCCTGTCGGTTTTCAAGACCGATCCCTTCAGCCAGACTTGGGTATTCCTCCGTATCGACATTTAATAATATACCACATGACCTAAATTTCAGTCAAGCGCTTTTTCATTTTTTTTATTTCATTTCTTAAACGGCTTGTCCGTCAGCTTTACTATCATACAAAAGTCTTGCGTCCAATTCAACCTCAGTATGCCATACGGGCAGGAAAACACAGAAAAATCAAGAATAGATTCAAACAGATACCTGCTCATAAAGGTGGAGAACATAATGAAAATCATCATTGCACCGGATTCTTTCAAAGAAAGCATGACATCAAAAGAAGTCGCTGACAGCATAGAAAAAGGATTCAAAGCGGTCTTCCCTGACGCGGAATATTTCAAGATACCTGCGGCCGACGGCGGAGAAGGAACCGTTCAGGCTTTGACGGATGCCACTGGCGGAAGCATCATCAAAAAAACTGTGACCGGTCCGCTGGGAACGCCGGTAAACGCCGCATATGGACTTCTGGGAGACGGACGCACGGCAGTCATTGAAATGGCGGAAGCATCGGGACTCCATCTCGTTCCCCGCCATCTCAGAGATCCGTTGAACACAACAACAAGAGGAACTGGTGAACTGATAGCAGATGCAGCTTCCCGCGGGGCGGGTGAGATCATCATCGGGCTTGGCGGGAGCGCAACCAATGACGGCGGGACCGGAATGGCGAGCGCGCTCGGTGTGCGTTTCTTAAATGAGGAAGGTCAGGAGATACCTGACGGCGGAGGCTCGCTGCACACCCTGGCTTCTATTGATATAAGCGGCCTCTCCCCTGATCTGAAACATATTCGTATCCGTGCCGCATGTGATGTCGAAAATCCCCTGACTGGTGAAAACGGCGCTTCATATGTCTTCGGCACGCAAAAAGGGGCATCCGAGAAGACTAAAGTTGTATTGGATCGCAACTTACGCCATTTCGCTGACGTATTGAGACGTCAGCACGATATCGAAGCGGATACCGTAAAAGGCGCGGGCGCCGCAGGGGGACTCGGCGCCGGACTGATCGCTTTCTTACAGGCAGAACTTCAAAGCGGGATTGACGTTGTATTAGATACACTGTCCTTCTCAGATCAGATAAGGGGCGCTGACCTTGTCATTACCGGAGAGGGGCAGATAGACGGACAAACGATATTCGGCAAAACCCCCGCCGGGATCGCCGCACGCGCAGCCGCTCAAGAAATTCCCGTTATCGCATTGGCGGGCTCCTTAGGCAAAAATTTCGAGCATGTTTACAGCGCAGGAATAACAGCTGTATTTTCTATCGTGCCCGGCGCTGTAAGTCTTGAAGACGCCTTAGCATCCGGCCGTTTTAACCTTGAAAGCACAGCCCGGAATGCCGCCGCTCTATACCGGGCAGCAAAAAAGGCGCGCCTCTAGGGCGCACCTTTTACGGTTTGATGACTTCTTTATTTCCCATATAAGGACGAAGCACTTTCGGAATGATGACACTTCCGTCTTCCTGCTGATAGTTTTCTAAGATGGCAGCTACTGTTCTGCCGACTGCAAGACCTGAACCGTTTAATGTATGCACATGCTCCGGCTTGCCTTTCGCTTCGCGTCTGAATCGAATGTTTGCGCGTCTCGCCTGGAAGGCCTCAAAGTTACTGCAAGAAGAAATTTCACGGTATGTGTCTTGGCTTGGAATCCATACCTCAATATCGTACTTTTTCGCGGCTGTAAAGCCGAGATCACCGGTACACATGCTCATGACACGATACGGCAGTTCAAGCAGCTGAAGCACCCGCTCAGCTTGATTCGTCAGTTTTTCAAGCTCCTCATAAGAATCTTCCGGCTTCACGAATTTCACAAGCTCAACCTTGTTGAACTGATGCTGGCGGATCAAACCGCGTGTATCACGGCCGGCAGATCCCGCTTCTGAACGGAAGCAAGCGCTGAATGCGGCATAATTGATCGGCAGGTTCTCACCGGATAAGATTTCATCGCGGTGCATATTTGTAATCGGCACTTCCGCCGTCGGAATTAAGAAATAATCCTCTTCTCTGATTTTAAAAGCATCCTCTTCAAATTTAGGAAGCTGTCCCGTGCCTGTCATGCTCGTACGGTTTACCATATAAGGAGGAATGACTTCCGTGTAATCATATTCATCTACGTGAAGATCCAGCATAAAGTTGTAGAGCGCGCGTTCGAGGCGGGCGCCTAATCCTTTATAAAACACAAACCGGCTGCCTGTTACTTTTGAAGCGCGTTCGAAATCAAGAATGTTTAAATGGTCTGCGATATCCCAATGCGGTTTCGGCTCATATGAAAACGCCGGCGCCTCTCCCCACTTGCGGATTTCAATGTTATCATCTTCCGTTTCCCCGACGGGCACTGAATCGTGCGGGATGTTCGGAATAGACAGAAGGATGGTTTCGAGCGTCGTTTCGACCGTACGAAGCTCTTCATCAAGCTTCTTAATTTCTTCGCCCACTTCGCGCATCTCTTTAATAATATGATCAGCGTCTTTTTTCTCCCGTTTCAAAACGGCGACCTGCTGAGATACTTCATTGCGTTTTCCCTTCAGTTCTTCTACTTTACCGATAAGCTCTCTTCTCTTTTCGTCCAGCTCTTCAAACTTGTCAAAGTCAGATAAGTCTTCGCCTTTTGGAATGAGCTTCGCTTTTACCTCTTGAAAATTGGCTCTCAGCAC
Organism: Bacillus sp. FSL K6-2861; assembly: GCF_038630725.1. Lineage (NCBI taxonomy): Bacteria > Bacillati > Bacillota > Bacilli > Caryophanales > Bacillaceae > Bacillus > Bacillus sp. FSL K6-2861. The sequence continues at coordinate 20,437 of NZ_CP152037.1, read as the reverse complement.
CTTCGTATCAATCATGCCTAACAACTCCTATCTGTTTTTATCGAAAATAAAAAAGAGCCCTCATCCCCTAAAAGGGACGAGAGCTCTCGCGTTGCCACCCTGATTGAAAACAAGCTCACACTTGCTTCCCGCTTTAACACATAACGGTTTTCCCGTAAATGCCTACTTGTTTTCAGCATTTCGCTCAAGGACGGATTCGGACAGCATCTTTCACCGATTCGCACCACCCATCGGCTCTCTTTGAAAGAGAGGCTTCCTACTGCTTCCTGTCAACGCTTTTCGATCTTTATTTGTGTTTATAATGTACTATAAGTATCAGCGGTTTTCAACTGTTTTATACAGCTGTTTCCTGCTTATGCTTTTCCGCCATCTTCACAAACAGCTCTGTCACCCGGTGATCATCCGTCAGTTCAGGATGGAACGAGCAGCCGAGGAAATTCCCCTGCTTTGCAGCCACGATGCGTCCGTTATGCTCACAAAGCACTTCAACATCTTCTCCGGCTTCTAAAATATGCGGCGCGCGAATAAATACACCCGTAAACGGCTCATCAAGGCCTTTAATCGTCAGATCAGCTTCAAAGCTGTCAACCTGACGGCCAAAGGAATTACGCTCGACGACAACGTTCAACAGCCCTAAATGAGCGTTATCCGTTCCCGCTATCTCTTTGGCTAAAATGATCAGACCGGCGCATGTGCCGAACATCGGCTTGCCTTGGGCGGCAAACTCGCGAAGCGGCTCCATAAAATGATACGTATCCATTAAACGCCGCATCGTCGTGCTTTCCCCGCCCGGCAGGATTAAGCCGTCGATGTCATTCAGCTGTTCAGGACGCTTAATGACGACACCTTTTGAACCACATGCTTCAATTGAACGAATATGTTCTCTTACTGCTCCTTGAAGTCCAAGTACACCAATTGTTAACATGCTTCCAGCTCTCCTATGGTTTTACCAGCCGCGTTCTTGCATACGCTGTTCCGGCAATAGATTTGAGATTTCGATTCCTTTCATCGCTGTGCCTAATTCTTTAGAAAGCTCAGCGATCAGTTTGTAGTCTGTGTAATGAGTCGTTGCTTCAACAATTGCTTTGGCGAATTTAGCAGGGTTGTCTGATTTGAAAATACCTGAACCGACAAATACGCCGTCAGCGCCAAGCTGCATCATCAATGCCGCGTCAGCAGGCGTCGCTACTCCGCCGGCAGCAAAGTTCACTACAGGCAGTTTGCCGTCACGCTTGATTTGAAGAAGCAGTTCATAAGGAGCGCCGAGGTTTTTAGCTTCAGTCATCAGCTCATCATCGCTCATCGCAACAACTTTGCGCACTTGCGCGTTTACTTTTCTCATATGGCGGACAGCTTCCACAATGTTTCCTGTTCCCGGTTCGCCTTTTGTACGAAGCATGGAAGCTCCTTCGGCGATACGGCGCGTTGCTTCGCCGAGATCACGGCAGCCGCATACGAACGGGACTGTATATTCGTTTTTATTTAAATGAAATTCTTCGTCAGCCGGAGTCAGAACTTCACTTTCATCGATGTAATCTACTCCCATTGCTTCAAGGACACGCGCTTCAACGATATGTCCGATACGCGCTTTTGCCATTACGGGAATGGATACAGCATTCATTACTTCTTCAACGATTGTCGGATCAGCCATGCGGGCAACACCGCCGGCAGCGCGAATATCAGCCGGAACGCGTTCTAACGCCATTACGGCAACAGCTCCCGCCTCTTCCGCAATCTTCGCTTGTTCAGCATTTACAACGTCCATGATGACGCCGCCTTTTTGCATTTCCGCCATGCCGCGTTTTACACGATCAGTACCTGTTTGAGCCATTATTTGGTCCCCCTAGTCAATGTATAGTTAGATAATTTCTATCTCTTATTGTATCCCAGAAATACAATATTTCATATGGGTATTCTTATTTTACAGCGAGATGAATAAGATAGATATCATTTTTTTACTAATAATTTGGTTTTTTCAGTATATTAAGCAAAAGAGCCCTAACTTTCATCAGAGCTCTTTCTTATTTCTTAAAACCAGCCTGTTACCGTGTCAACGGCGCTGTTCCAGATACCGGAGAAGAATCCGCCGATGCCGCGCATCATCTGAACAAACCAGTTTGCTTTATCTACATCATTTTTCGTTACAAGATTCACGCTGAACTCTTTGGATTTGAGGAAGCCATAGTCTTTGTCACTGCCTTTGTATGTAACTGTCAGCGTTCCGACTTTCGTTCCCTTTTTCACAGGAGCCGTGATTTCTTTTTTATCTAAAGTCACTTCGGCTTTATAGTTCTTTTCATCCCCGCTTTTCACAGGAATAGAAAGCGCCTTGTCAGTAACAATATCGACTTGCTTGTCTTTCCCTTTTTCAACGTCAATCGTTTTGTGCCCTTTTACTTGAGAGCCTTCAGGGTAAAGATCTTTCATTGAGAAATTGCCGTTAAATGCGTAATCGAGCATTTTTTTCGTTTCATCAAAACGTCCGGTATGCAGGTTGCCTTTTGCGTCTAATACAACGGTGATGACCCGCATTCCGTTCCGCTGTGCTGTGCTTGTAAAACAAGATCCCGCAGAATCAGTAGAACCCGTTTTTAAGCCGTCAACGCCAGGGTATTCAGAAACAAGACCTTTTAACATGAAGTTCCAGTTCGGCATGTCCATTTCATCATCAGTGCCGGCTCTGAATTTCGTTTTAGCGATGCTTGTTGTTTTGAGAACTTCCGGATAATCAGTGATCAGGCGGTCTGCAAGAAGCGCCATGTCTTTAGCAGAAACTTCACTCTCTTCTTTAACGCCTTCTCCTTGCGGCTGCTTGCCGTGAAGGTCTTCATTCACAAGCCCTGTGGCATTTTTAAAATCATAGTTTGTCATGCCTAATTCTTTGGCTTTCGCATTCATTTCAGCGACAAATTTCGTTTCAGTTCCGGCAAGAATTTCGGCAACTGCAATCGCGGCTCCGTTGGCAGAGTAAATCGCCATAGCCTGATACAGTTCTTTAACCGTGTATTTGCCGTCTTTTCGAAGGGGGACGTTTGATAAACTGTTGTCTTGAGAAATTTCATAGACATAATCATCAGGAGTATACGTTTGATCCCATTTCACTTTTCCTTCTTTAATGGCTTCCAGAAGCAGATATTCAGTCATCATTTTTGTCATGCTGGCAATCGGCAGTCTTTTGTCTGCATTTTTACTGTATAAAATTTTTCCCGATGAAGCCTCAATCATTATCGCAGCTGATGCGTTGACATCAATCGGGTCATTGCCGGCTGCCTCCGCTTTAGACATTGGAACAAAGCAAGTTGCGGCCAGTGCCAGTACCACTAATGACACCAACAGCTGTTTCCATTTCGTGATGTTCAATCTTACGACCTCCGTCATTCATTTTAAATCTATAATTAAGCCGTTAAGGACATATTCAAATTCAAAACACAACAGTATAAATTTTATCACACTCGATATAAAAAAAATAGACAGAGTCAGCGACCCTGTCAAATGTTTTTTATTTGTAACAATTATGAGATTGTATAGTTTGGTGATTCTTTCGTAATTTGGACATCATGCGGATGACTTTCGCGAAGTCCGGCACCTGTCATACGGATGAATTGAGCCTCTTCTCTTAAAGCGCGCAAGTCTTTTGAACCGCAATATCCCATCCCTGAACGAAGACCGCCGACAAGCTGATACACTGTTTCTTCTACAGGACCTTTGTACGGAGTCCGTCCTTCGATACCTTCAGGGACGAATTTCTTATTTTCTTCTTGGAAATATCGGTCTTTACTGCCTTTTTCCATGGCAGCGACAGAACCCATACCGCGATACACTTTAAATCTTCTGCCTTGATAGATTTCAGTCTCTCCCGGGCTTTCTGAAGTACCGGCAAGCAGGCTTCCGAGCATTACGGCATGTCCGCCTGAAGCCAACGCTTTCGTAATATCTCCGGAGAATTTAATACCGCCGTCTGCGATAATTGTCGCGCCGTGTTTTCTCGCTTCAGTGGCACAATCATAAATGGCAGTGATCTGCGGTACGCCTACACCTGCAACGACGCGTGTCGTACAGATAGAACCAGGTCCGATTCCCACTTTGACAATATTTGCTCCGGCTTCAATCAGGGCTTTTGTCGCTTCAGCCGTTGCAACATTTCCTGCGATAATGTTCAGTTCAGGATATGTTTCACGGATTTTCGCGACTGTGTTCAGTACGCCTCTGGAATGTCCGTGAGCCGTATCAACCACGATAACGTCGACATTCGCTTCAACAAGCTTGCTGACGCGTGTCATTGTATCGCCTGTCACGCCTACCGCAGCGCCGACAATAAGGCGTCCGTGTTCATCTTTAGATGAATTCGGGAATTCGATAACCTTTTCAATATCTTTGATCGTGATAAGACCTTTTAATTTGTTTTGGTCATCCACTAACGGAAGTTTTTCAATTTTATGTTTCTGTAAGATTTTTTCTGCTTCGTCTAATGTGGTTCCCACAGGAGCCGTAACCAGCTCTTCTTTTGTCATGACATCACTGATTTTCATTGAATAATCAGAGATAAAGCGAAGGTCACGGTTTGTAATGATACCGACAAGCTTTTGATCGTCTTTATTATCTACGATCGGAACACCGGAAATTCTGTATTTCCCCATCAAATGCTCCGCATCGAATACTTGATGATCAGGTGTTAAAAAGAAGGGATTTGTAATAACGCCCCGTTCAGAACGTTTGACTTTGTCAACATGTTCAGCCTGCTGCTCGATGGACATGTTTTTATGAATAATACCCAAGCCGCCCTGTCTGGCCATCGCAATCGCCATAGCTGATTCTGTTACTGTATCCATTCCCGCACTGATGACAGGAATGTTAAGCTTTAACGTCTTTGTCAGTTCAACAGATAAATCCACATCACGCGGAAGTACGTCTGATTGAGCCGGTACGAGCAGTACATCATCGAACGTTAAGCCTTCTTTTGAAAATTTACTTTCCCACATTAGTAAATCCCCCTCTTTTCGGCAAAATATTATATGTAGATTATCAACTAGAAAACAGCATGTCAAGGAAGCGAAAAAGAGTTGAAATATTTAGATAAAGGAAAGGGTTTAAAAATACATATGAGAGATCATGAGTGGAAAGAGTTATCATTATTTTATTCCGTAGAATCTTCCCAGAAATTTCTAAACAAAGTCTATACAGAAAGCGGCATGGAAGAACCAAAACGATATGCGTTTAAGAACAGTGAGCGCTTCATATTCTTTATCAAACACGCCGAGTCCTTCTACAAGCAGGCATCTTTTTCCCCTTTAGAAATTAAGCCTATTCTGTTGTTTTACGGGATGTCACAATTGCTGAAAGCCTGCCTTCTGACCACAGATCCAAGCTATCCAAGCCACGCCTCAGTACTCGCGCATGGCGTGACTGCCCGGAAACGCAAAAAGCAAAATTACTCCTTTAGGGATGATGAAGTGAAGGTGCAGCGCAATGGCTTATGTATTCATGTAATGAAGCACTTATTCGGGATAGCTGGTCTTGAGGAAGAACGGTACACAATGAAGAAATTGCTGACAGCCATACCTGAATTGCATACTGTCTTTTACTTCCAAGAGAAAAAGAATTGGCTGACCCGAGTAGAGCTCAAAGATGACCTTATTTCAGTGCCTGAGCATGCGGTGATTCATTACAATATGTCTGATTCCCGATTTGCTGAATATATCAGCCATCATTTAAAGTGGTCTTTTCTGAGGAAAGACCATAACCACTTGGTTTTTGAGGCTGACCCGATAGACAGAGAATTTTGGTCTTCGCCAAATTTATTGTTTCACTTGGAGAAAAATCAATATTACATTCCCTCTCAGCGTGATCACTTCCTGCATCTTCCGGAAATGATTATTCATTATTTGGTCCTCTACAATATCGGGATGATTGCGAGATATGAAACGGAGTGGTGGTATGAACTGCTGACACAGCATGTCAGTGATGATTATGTGATGATCCGCCGGTTCTTAGATGTCACGGAACGCAAATTTCCGTATTACGTTTCTAATTTCCTGAAGCAATACTTATAAACAAAAAAGGCAGCTCATGATGAGCTGCCTTTACCATAATATAGCTTGGCGGCGTCCTACTCTCACAGGGGGAAACCCCCGACTACCATCGGCGCTGAAGAGCTTAACTTCCGTGTTCGGCATGGGAACGGGTGTGACCTCTTCGCTATCGCCACCAAACCATTGAGAGTGTTCTCTCAAAACTAGATAACAGTAAGCATACATTCAAATTGGTTAAGTCCTCGATCGATTAGTATCTGTCAGCTCCATGTGTCGCCACACTTCCACCTCAGACCTATCAACCTGATCATCTTTCAGGGATCTTACTTCCTTGCGGAATGGGAAATCTCATCTTGAGGGGGGCTTCATGCTTAGATGCTTTCAGCACTTATCCCGTCCGCACATAGCTACCCAGCGATGCCCTTGGCAGAACAACTGGTACACCAGCGGTGCGTCCATCCCGGTCCTCTCGTACTAAGGACAGCTCCTCTCAAATTTCCTGCGCCCGCGACGGATAGGGACCGAACTGTCTCACGACGTTCTGAACCCAGCTCGCGTACCGCTTTAATGGGCGAACAGCCCAACCCTTGGGACCGACTACAGCCCCAGGATGCGATGAGCCGACATCGAGGTGCCAAACCTCCCCGTCGATGTGGACTCTTGGGGGAGATAAGCCTGTTATCCCCGGGGTAGCTTTTATCCGTTGAGCGATGGCCCTTCCATGCGGAACCACCGGATCACTAAGCCCGACTTTCGTCCCTGCTCGACTTGTAGGTCTCGCAGTCAAGCTCCCTTGTGCCTTTACACTCTGCGAATGATTTCCAACCATTCTGAGGGAACCTTTGGGCGCCTCCGTTACCTTTTAGGAGGCGACCGCCCCAGTCAAACTGCCCACCTGACACTGTCTCCCCGCCCGATAAGGGCGGCGGGTTAGAAGGTCAATACAGCCAGGGTAGTATCCCACCGATGCCTCCACCGAAGCTGGCGCTCCGGTTTCCAAGGCTCCTACCTATCCTGTACAAGCTGTACCAACATTCAATATCAGGCTGCAGTAAAGCTCCACGGGGTCTTTCCGTCCTGTCGCGGGTAACCTGCATCTTCACAGGTACTATAATTTCACCGAGTCTCTCGTTGAGACAGTGCCCAGATCGTTGCGCCTTTCGTGCGGGTCGGAACTTACCCGACAAGGAATTTCGCTACCTTAGGACCGTTATAGTTACGGCCGCCGTTTACTGGGGCTTCAATTCGCACCTTCGCTTACGCTAAGCGCTCCTCTTAACCTTCCAGCACCGGGCAGGCGTCAGCCCCTATACTTCGCCTTACGGCTTCGCAGAGACCTGTGTTTTTGCTAAACAGTCGCCTGGGCCTATTCACTGCGGCTCTCTCGGGCTTGCACCCTAACAGAGCACCCCTTCTCCCGAAGTTACGGGGTCATTTTGCCGAGTTCCTTAACGAGAGTTCTCTCGATCACCTTAGGATTCTCTCCTCGCCTACCTGTGTCGGTTTGCGGTACGGGCACCTCTCACCTCGCTAGAGGCTTTTCTTGGCAGTGTGGAATCAGGAACTTCGCTACTATAATTCGCTCGCCATCACAGCTCAGCCTTCACGGGAAACGGATTTGCCTATTTCCCAGCCTAACTGCTTGGACGCGGATATCCAATACCGCGCTTACCCTATCCTCCTGCGTCCCCCCATTGCTCAAATGGTGAGGAGGTGGTACAGGAATATCAACCTGTTATCCATCGCCTACGCCTTTCGGCCTCGGCTTAGGTCCCGACTAACCCTGAGCGGACGAGCCTTCCTCAGGAAACCTTAGGCATTCGGTGGAGGGGATTCTCACCCCTCTTTCGCTACTCATACCGGCATTCTCACTTCTAAGCGCTCCACAAGTCCTTCCGGTCTTGCTTCACAGCCCTTAGAACGCTCTCCTACCACTGTTCGAAGAACAGTCCGCAGCTTCGGTGATACGTTTAGCCCCGGTACATTTTCGGCGCAGAGTCACTCGACCAGTGAGCTATTACGCACTCTTTAAATGGTGGCTGCTTCTAAGCCAACATCCTGGTTGTCTAAGCAACTCCACATCCTTTTCCACTTAACGTATACTTTGGGACCTTAGCTGGCGGTCTGGGCTGTTTCCCTTTCGACTACGGATCTTATCACTCGCAGTCTGACTCCCAAGGATAAGTCATCGGCATTCGGAGTTTGACTGAATTCGGTAACCCGGTAGGGGCCCCTAGTCCAATCAGTGCTCTACCTCCGAGACTCTTACCTTGAGGCTAGCCCTAAAGCTATTTCGGAGAGAACCAGCTATCTCCAGGTTCGATTGGCATTTCACCCCTACCCACACCTCATCCCCGCACTTTTCAACGTGCGTGGGTTCGGGCCTCCATTCAGTGTTACCTGAACTTCACCCTGGACATGGGTAGATCACCTGGTTTCGGGTCTACGACCACGTACTCAATTCGCCCTATTCAGACTCGCTTTCGCTGCGGCTCCGCATCTTCTGCTTAACCTTGCACGGGATCGTAACTCGCCGGTTCATTCTACAAAAGGCACGCCATCACCCGTTAACGGGCTCTGACTACTTGTAGGCACACGGTTTCAGGATCTCTTTCACTCCCCTTCCGGGGTGCTTTTCACCTTTCCCTCACGGTACTGGTTCACTATCGGTCACTAGGGAGTATTTAGCCTTGGGAGATGGTCCTCCCGGATTCCGACGGAATTTCACGTGTTCCGCCGTACTCAGGATCCACTCAGGAGAGAACGAAGTTTTGACTACAGGGCTGTTACCTCCTATGGCGGGCCTTTCCAGACCTCTTCATCTACCTCGTTCCTTTGTAACTCCGTACAGAGTGTCCTACAACCCCAAGAGGCAAGCCTCTTGGTTTGGGCTGATCCCGTTTCGCTCGCCGCTACTCAGGGAATCGCATTTGCTTTCTCTTCCTCCGGGTACTTAGATGTTTCAGTTCCCCGGGTCTGCCTTCTCATATCCTATGTATTCAGATATGGATACCACTCCATTACGAGTGGTGGGTTTCCCCATTCGGAAATCTCCGGATCAAAGCTTGCTTACAGCTCCCCGAAGCATATCGGTGTTCGTCCCGTCCTTCATCGGCTCCTAGTGCCAAGGCATCCACCGTGCGCCCTTTCTAACTTAACCGTTAAAAAGAATCACTACGTGATATCTTGCATTACTAATTGAATGTGAATTACTTCTGTTATCTAGTTTTCAAAGAACACGTTGGTGGAGCCTAGCGGGATCGAACCGCTGACCTCCTGCGTGCAAAGCAGGCGCTCTCCCAGCTGAGCTAAGGCCCCTTATTGGGTAAAGATGGTGGGCCTGAGTGGACTCGAACCACCGACCTCACGCTTATCAGGCGTGCGCTCTAACCAGCTGAGCTACAGGCCCATCTACCATATAAAAGAATCAAAGTTCCTTCAAAACTAAACAAGACAGGGAACGTTCTGTTTATAAGACCCAAGGTCTTATATTCCGTTAAAATCCTTAGAAAGGAGGTGATCCAGCCGCACCTTCCGATACGGCTACCTTGTTACGACTTCACCCCAATCATCTGTCCCACCTTCGGCGGCTGGCTCCATAAAGGTTACCTCACCGACTTCGGGTGTTACAAACTCTCGTGGTGTGACGGGCGGTGTGTACAAGGCCCGGGAACGTATTCACCGCGGCATGCTGATCCGCGATTACTAGCGATTCCAGCTTCACGCAGTCGAGTTGCAGACTGCGATCCGAACTGAGAACAGATTTGTGGGATTGGCTTAACCTCGCGGTTTCGCTGCCCTTTGTTCTGTCCATTGTAGCACGTGTGTAGCCCAGGTCATAAGGGGCATGATGATTTGACGTCATCCCCACCTTCCTCCGGTTTGTCACCGGCAGTCACCTTAGAGTGCCCAACTGAATGCTGGCAACTAAGATCAAGGGTTGCGCTCGTTGCGGGACTTAACCCAACATCTCACGACACGAGCTGACGACAACCATGCACCACCTGTCACTCTGCCCCCGAAGGGGACGTCCTATCTCTAGGATTGTCAGAGGATGTCAAGACCTGGTAAGGTTCTTCGCGTTGCTTCGAATTAAACCACATGCTCCACCGCTTGTGCGGGCCCCCGTCAATTCCTTTGAGTTTCAGTCTTGCGACCGTACTCCCCAGGCGGAGTGCTTAATGCGTTAGCTGCAGCACTAAGGGGCGGAAACCCCCTAACACTTAGCACTCATCGTTTACGGCGTGGACTACCAGGGTATCTAATCCTGTTCGCTCCCCACGCTTTCGCTCCTCAGCGTCAGTTACAGACCAGAGAGTCGCCTTCGCCACTGGTGTTCCTCCACATCTCTACGCATTTCACCGCTACACGTGGAATTCCACTCTCCTCTTCTGCACTCAAGTTCCCCAGTTTCCAATGACCCTCCCCGGTTGAGCCGGGGGCTTTCACATCAGACTTAAGAAACCGCCTGCGAGCCCTTTACGCCCAATAATTCCGGACAACGCTTGCCACCTACGTATTACCGCGGCTGCTGGCACGTAGTTAGCCGTGGCTTTCTGGTTAGGTACCGTCAAGGTGCCGCCCTATTTGAACGGCACTTGTTCTTCCCTAACAACAGAGCTTTACGATCCGAAAACCTTCATCACTCACGCGGCGTTGCTCCGTCAGACTTTCGTCCATTGCGGAAGATTCCCTACTGCTGCCTCCCGTAGGAGTCTGGGCCGTGTCTCAGTCCCAGTGTGGCCGATCACCCTCTCAGGTCGGCTACGCATCGTCGCCTTGGTGAGCCGTTACCTCACCAACTAGCTAATGCGCCGCGGGTCCATCTGTAAGTGGTAGCCGAAGCCACCTTTTATGTCTGAACCATGCGGTTCAAACAACCATCCGGTATTAGCCCCGGTTTCCCGGAGTTATCCCAGTCTTACAGGCAGGTTACCCACGTGTTACTCACCCGTCCGCCGCTAACATCAGGGAGCAAGCTCCCATCTGTCCGCTCGACTTGCATGTATTAGGCACGCCGCCAGCGTTCGTCCTGAGCCAGGATCAAACTCTCCGATAAAGTAGTTTGACTGACTACGCACATCGCTGTGCGATTTATTTAAAACTTTGAATTAACAGGTACGTTTTGTCTTGTTTAGTTTTCAAAGAACTTTGTTGCTTCTCTCGAAGCGACCTCTTAATCATAACATTTTCAGTTTGCTAGGTCAATACTTTTTTAAAAAATATTTTCACTAGGCTTGCCTTTCTATTAAAAAGACAACAAAAAGAATTATATCAGTATCATCGCTATGTGTCAAAGCTTTTTTTCACTTCTTTATATAGTAAAAGCGCAGCCTGTTGCAGCTGCGCTTTTTCGTTTATACTTCTTCCGTTTCTTCCGGCTCTTCTTCATTCTTTTCCACAAGCGCCACAGTGGCTACATGCTCTTGATCAGACATGCGGATCAGACGGACGCCTTGTGTTACGCGTCCCGTAGTGGAAATATCATTAATATCCATTCTGATTAACACGCCGCTTGCCGTAATAATCATTAAGTCCTCTTCGCCTTTTGTTGCTTTCACGGTTACTAACGGACCGTTGCTGTCAGTGATTTTACATGTTTTAAGGCCTTTTCCGCCCCGGCTTTGAACTCTGTATTCTGAAGCCGGTGTGCGTTTGCCGTAGCCGTTTTCTGTCACTATGAGGACATGGGAGTCTTCTTCAAGAATCTCCATGCCTACCACGACATCATCGTCTGTCAGCGTGATGCCTTTAACACCCGCAGCTGTGCGTCCCATTTGTCTTACATCTGCTTCAGGGAAACGGATCAGCAAACCGTTCTTCGTTCCGATGATGATTTGTTTCTTGCCGTCAGTCAGGCGGACGGCCATCAGTTCATCGTCTTCCCGGAGACCTAGGGCGATCAGCCCGTTATTCCGTATATTCGCAAACTGGGACAGTGCCGTACGTTTCGACACCCCTTGTTTGGTCGTAAAGAAGAGGTATTGCTCCTCATCAAACGTGCTGACCGGAATAATGGCATTAATCCATTCGCCTTTTTCAACCTCTAGAAGGTTAATAATCGGAATGCCTTTTGCCGTACGGCCGTATTCAGGGATTTCATATCCTTTAGAACGGTATACCTTCCCTTTATTAGAGAAGAACAGGATCGTATCGTGCGTTGATGTGGAAATTAAGTGTTCCACAAAGTCATCTTCATTCGTTCCCATTCCCTGTACGCCTTTTCCGCCCCGTTTTTGGCTGCGGTATGTGGACGCCGGGAGACGTTTAACATAGCCGTTATGGGTCAGTGTGATGACGATATTTTCTCTCTCGATAAGATCTTCATCTTCAATTGTTTCAAGACCGGACGTCACGATTTCAGTGCGTCTCTCATCATTGAAACGCTCTTTGATTTCATTGAGCTCTTCACGAATGATCTCAAGAACTCTTGCTTCATTGGCTAAAATATCTTTCAGCTCGGCGATAAGCGCAACAAGTGATTGATATTCCTCTTCAATCTTTTCGCGCTCCAGACCGGTTAATCGCTGAAGGCGCATATCCAGAATGGCTTGCGCTTGTTTTTCAGTCAGTGAGAATTGTTCGATCAAACCTGTTCTCGCAATTTCAGCCGTCTGGGAATTGCGGATAAGAGAAATAACGGCATCTAAATGATCGAGAGCAATTCTTAAACCTTCCAGAATGTGAGCTCTCGCTTCCGCTTTGCGGAGTTCGTAAGCCGTTCTGCGCCGGATCACAACCTTTTGGTGATCAAGATAATGCTCCAGACATTGTTTCAGGCTTAGTACCTTCGGCTGTCCGTCAACGAGCGCCAGCAGGTTGATTCCGAAAGACGTCTGCAGGGCCGTTTGTTTGTACAGGTTATTCAAAATGACGTGAGCATTGGCGTCACGGCGGATCTCAATGACGATTCTCATTCCGTTACGGTCGGATTCGTCACGCAGATCCGTAATTCCTTCGATTTTTTTGTCTCGGACAAGATCTGCGATTTTTTCAATTAATCTCGCTTTGTTCACCTGATAAGGAAGTTCCGTGACAATAATTCTTTCTTTTCCCGATGATGTCTCTTCGATTTCAGCCTTAGCCCGGATCGTAATGGATCCCCGTCCGGATTCATATGCCTTGCGGATGCCGCTCCGGCCTAAAATCTGACCTGCAGTCGGAAAATCCGGGCCCGGGATGTATTCCATCAGCTCCTGGTTTGTAATCTCAGGATTCTCACTTACGGCAAGCACGCCTTCAATGACTTCCCCAAGCTGATGCGGAGGAATATTTGTCGCCATTCCGACCGCGATACCGGCAGCTCCGTTGACGAGCAGATTCGGAAATCTCGAAGGCATGACGACAGGTTCTCTTTCTGCGCCGTCATAGTTATCTTGATAATCAATCGTATCTTTCGTAATGTCCCGGAGGATTTCCATTGCGATTTTTGACATTCTCGCTTCTGTGTAACGCATCGCGGCCGCTGAGTCGCCGTCAACCGAACCGAAGTTGCCGTGTCCGTCAACAAGCATGTAGCGGTAGTTAAAATCCTGCGCCATTCTGACCATTGATTCGTAAACCGCTGAGTCACCGTGCGGGTGGTACTTACCGATAACTTCACCGACGATACGGGCAGATTTTTTATATGGTTTGTCACTGGTCATGCCTAAATCATTCATCGCGTACAAAATCCGTCTGTGAACCGGCTTCAGACCGTCACGCACATCCGGAAGCGCCCGGGATACGATAACGCTCATTGCATAGTCCAGGAAGGATGTCCGCATTTCCTGACTGATATTGACTTCACGTACTTGTGGTGTGTTTTGTTCACTCATTAAAAAAACCTCCCTGAAGTATCACATGAAATAATGTGGGAGTAGATTGTCCATTATGATCTTCAATACGATTTCACTATTCTCCATTATATCAATAAACTTGTGTTTATACACATTAATTTAGTAGAATATACGGGTTTTGCGGTTTTTCAGAGGCTTTAGAAGCCGCTTTGAGAAAAAAGCCTTATTTCTTAACGAAAATAAGGCTTCCTTGGTTAAATATCAAGATTTTTCACGTATCTGGCGTTTGCTTCTATGAAGTTTCTCCGCGGTTCTACTTTGTCACCCATCAGCATTTCAAAAGTCTCGTCAGCGTCCATTGCATCTTCAAGATTGACTTGCAGAAGCGTTCTGGTCGCAGGGTCCATTGTCGTTTCCCAAAGCTGAGTCGCGTTCATTTCTCCAAGACCTTTATAACGCTGGAGGCCGGGCTTAGGTGATTGCGGAAGCTCTTTTAACAGCTCATCAAGCTGCTTATCGTTATAAGCGTATTCCACCCGTTTTCCCTGCTGCACTTTATAAAGCGGCGGCTGGGCAATGTAGACATAGCCGTTTTCGATGATTTCCCGCATGTATCTGTAGAAGAACGTTAATAAAAGCGTTCTGATGTGGGCGCCGTCAACATCGGCATCCGTCATGATGACCACTTTATGATAACGCGCTTTTTCAAGATTAAAATCTTCTCCGATTCCTGTTCCGAGAGCCGTGATCATTGATCTGACCTCATTGTTTGAGAGGATCTTATCAAGTCTGGCTTTCTCAACGTTCAGAATCTTACCGCGCAGCGGCAGAATAGCTTGGAAATGACGGTCCCGTCCCTGTTTCGCTGATCCGCCCGCAGAGTCACCCTCTACGATATACAGCTCGGAAATGCTCGGATCTTTAGAAGAACAGTCCGCCAGTTTGCCCGGCAGATTGGAAATCTCAAGCGCACTTTTGCGCCGGGTCAATTCCCGTGCTTTTTTCGCTGCCATCCGCGCTCTTGCGGCCATTAAACCTTTTTCAACGATTTTGCGGGCTGAGTCCGGATTTTCAAGAAGGAATGTTTCCAGCGCAGAAGAAAACAGCGTATCAGTGATCGTTCTCGCTTCGGAGTTGCCGAGCTTCGTTTTCGTCTGCCCTTCGAATTGCGGATCAGGGTGCTTAATTGAAATAATGGCAGTCAGCCCTTCTCTCACATCATCCCCGCTTAAATTCGGATCATTTTCTTTGAAAATCCCTTTTCTTCTTGCATAGTCGTTTATGACACGGGTCAGACCGGTTTTAAATCCGGCCTCGTGCGTGCCGCCTTCGTATGTGTTGATATTATTCGTGAAAGAATAAATATTGCTTGTATAGCTGTCGTTGTATTGCAATGCAACTTCAACCGTTATGCCGTCTTTCTCGCCTTCGATATAAATCGGCTCTTCATGAACGACTTCTTTGGAACGGTTTAAGTACTCAACATAGCTTTTGATTCCGCCTTCGTAGTGGTACTCGTTTTTCCGTTCTTGTCCTTCACGTTTGTCTTCAATCGTG
This sequence comes from Bacillus sp. FSL K6-2861, assembly GCF_038630725.1. Taxonomy (NCBI): domain Bacteria; kingdom Bacillati; phylum Bacillota; class Bacilli; order Caryophanales; family Bacillaceae; genus Bacillus; species Bacillus sp. FSL K6-2861. The sequence continues at coordinate 5,073 of NZ_CP152037.1, read as the reverse complement.
ATGTTTACGCCTTTTGTCAGGAAGGCCAATTCCCGGACACGGTTTGAAAGCAGATCATAGTCGTATACGGTTGTTTCTTTGAAGATTTCCGGATCCGGAACGAAGTGCGTAATCGTTCCGGTCTTATCAGTATCACCGATCACTTCAAGATCGGCCACAGGTACACCGCGCTCGTACGCCTGATAGTGGATTTTTCCGTCACGATGAACCGTAACGTCAAGAGTAGTCGACAAGGCGTTTACGACAGATGCCCCTACACCGTGAAGACCGCCGGATACTTTATATCCGCTTCCGTCAAATTTACCGCCGGCGTGGAGAACGGTCATGATGACTTCAACCGCAGGGCGGCCCATCTTCTCCTGGATACCGACCGGAATTCCGCGCCCGTTGTCCTTAACGGTAATGCTGTTATCTTTTTCAATCTCGATGTTAATATCTGTACAATAACCGGCCAGGGCTTCGTCAATACTGTTGTCGACGATTTCCCACACCAAGTGGTGAAGGCCTTTGCTGTTAGTTGATCCGATGTACATCCCCGGTCTCTTTCGAACAGCTTCCAAACCTTCTAATACCTGTATCTGATTCTCATCATAACTATTTTGCTGCTGTTCCATAGCCATGCACATTCACCTACACTTTTCTTAAACGATATATTCATTGTAAAGATCCGCTAAGAATCTATTTCTAACATAAATTGCGCACGTTTCTTCAGTGTGCCAGAAGATAAGGGAGAGTAATATATATTCTCAGTCGTGACTACGATAGACTTTGGCGTGCCGTTTACGGACGGCACTACTTTTTCTTTCTGTCTGTCCAGAAATTCTTCAACGATCGGCGATACATTGACCTTGCAGTCAAAAATGCCGACGATATCGCGTGTTGAAACGACAAAGTCGTCACCTAAATGAATATACAATCGCTCACCTCTTTTCTTCACTTCACTAACGTACCGTTTTCCACACGGAACATTCCTGCTTGATGTAAGGTATCGTGGTCAATGCCATCCACGCTTGTCGTGGTGACAAATGTCTGCACACGGCCTTGGATCGTATGAAGCAAATGGGACTGTCGGTAATCATCCAGCTCGCTTAGTACATCATCCAAAAGTAAAATGGGGTATTCTCCGATTTCTTCATGAATCAAATCTATTTCGGCCAGCTTCAAAGACAAAGCCGTCGTACGCTGCTGTCCCTGCGAACCGTACGTCTGCACATCGCGTCCGTTCACATAAAAAAGGACATCATCCCGATGCGGTCCGAATAATGTGACGCCTCGTTCTATTTCTTTTTCTTTTAATTTCGAAAAAGACTCCTGGTAGCTGTTACCTATTTTCGACAAATCTTTGGGATCTGATACATCAAGCGCCGTGTGGTACTTAAGCGTCAGTTCTTCAAGTCCCCGGGAAATGCCGGAATGGATCGGCTGCGCCCATTTTTCAAGCTGCGCCGTAAACTGCAGACGTTTGGCGACAACTTTTGCGGCTGCTTCAATCAGCTGATCAGTGAGAACGTCAAGCATGGTCCGGTCAGTCTGTTTCCGGCTTTGCAGCTGTTTCAGAAAATGATTCCGCTGTGAAAGGATTTTTTGATAAAGAGATAAATCATACAGATAAACGGCAGAAACCTGCCCGATCTCCATATCGAGAAATCTCCTCCTCACCTGAGGGCTTCCTTTGACGAGATTTAAATCCTCAGGGGCAAACATAATGGTGTTCAGCGCTCCGACATACTGACTGAGTTTTTGCTGCTCTATATGATTGACCTTGCCCTTTTTACCTTTTTTGGAGATGACAAGCTGCATCGGGATGTCCCCGTTTCGCTTCATCACTCTTCCTTCTATTTTAGCATAGTCTTCGTCCCACCGTATAAGTTCTTTGTCATTTGAGGTGCGGTGTGATTTTGCCATCGAAAGGACATAGATGGCTTCCATCAGATTGGTTTTGCCTTGGGCATTTTCCCCGATGATCACATTCACCTTGTTTTCGAATTGAAGCTCAGCGCGCTCATAATTACGGTAGGATGTTAATTCTAAATTTTGGATATACAACCGCTGTCACCCGCTTTAATTGACGACTTGAAATGAACCAAATCCTTCAATCGCGACCACGTCTCCAACGTAAAGCTTTCTGCCGCGGCGATTGTCAGGTTCATTGTTGACAGTCACCTCATGCTCGCTCAGAAACCACTTCGCCATGCCGCCGGACTGAATCACATCGGCTAATTTTAAAAACTGGCCAAGCGTAATCATTTCTGTATCAATCGAAATCGGATTTGCCATATTATCGACCTCTTTCAAATATCACTAATATCTAATTGTACTAAAAAATCCTGAAATAAGGAAAGGGAAAACTTGAGGGAGCGGCTGATGAATAGAAAAGCTGCCGAACTAAGCCGGCAGCACATTCTGTTTGATTAATACGTTCTGACCGGAAGGATGAGCTGAACGATGGTTTCATCATTCGGCGTACGGATAAGAAACGGTCTCATCGCTCCCGTAAAGCTGATACGGATGTCCGCTCCTTCAAGTACTTTCAGTGCGTCCATCATATATTTTGGACTGAATGAAATATTTAATTCCTCGCCGTCAATCTGGTCAGCCAGCACAGCTTCGACCACTTTCCCGATTTCCGGAGAATTTGATGAAATTTCCAGCGAATCCGCCGGTTTGGCAGAAAGCTTTACAACGTTGTTGCGGCCTTCTCTCGCCAATAAAGAAGCACGGTCTATCGCCTGTAAAAATTCCTTCGTGTTCACGACGATTTCCGTTTTGCTTTCCTGCGGAATTAAGCTGGTCGTGTCCGGATAGTTTCCGTCAAGCAATCTTGAGAAGAACAATACGTTTTTCGCTTTGAACAGAACCTGGGTTTCTGTAATCACGATATCAACCAGTTCTTGGTTGTCATCAAGAATTTTGCTCAGCTCGGTTAAGCTTTTCCCGGGAATGACCACGTTATAAGAGCTGTCTTCCGGAATATCAAGCTTCGCCTTTCTTAAAGCGAGCCGGTGGCTATCCGTGGCAGTGCATAATAATTCACCGTTTTCGACTTTCCAGTTTACACCTGTCAAGATAGGGCGTGTTTCTGAGGCGGACACAGCGAACACGGTTTGGCGGATGAGGTTTTTCAAAAGATCCGTCGGAATCTGAATGGCGTGATGCTCTTCGATTTGCGGTAGATGCGGATATTCATCTGCATCTAGGCCGTTTAAATTAAATTCGGCTTTTCCGGAACGGATAATCGTTAAATATTGATTTTGAACTTCGATTTCAACAGTCGCCATCGGCAGTTTTTTAACGATTTCGCTGAAGAAACGCGCTTGCAGCACGATACTTCCCGGCTGATCGATCGTCACGATTTCTTTATCATCATCTTCTTTCGGAATGAATGACTCGATTGAAATATCAGAGTCACTTCCTGTGAAAGATACTCCTTCATCTGAGGCGACGATCTTAATACCGGTGAGAATGGGAATTGTGGTTCTGGATGAAACGGCTTTTAGAACGTCTTGTACACTTTCGACTAAACGATCTTTTTGAATCGTAAATTTCATGTTTATCCTCCTAACGGATAATATAATTAATATATTTTAAAAATAGCAGTAGTAATAGTAGGGCCTGTGGATTTGTGGATAAGTTGTGAAAAAGACAGGAAACACAGCCTATCCACATGTGGACAGACTGTGTATGGCTATGAAAAAGTTATTCACACTTTCCCCGATTCATCCGAGGGCACTATTATTTAAGCAGTTCTTTTATTTCTTTCACCTGCTGCTGAAGCTGCTCGTCATCAATCAGCAGTTTTGAAATCTTTTCATGGGCGTGAATGACGGTTGTATGGTCTCTGCCGCCAAATTCTTCCCCGATTTTAGGCAAAGAAGAATCCGTCATTTCTCTTGAAAGATACATCGCAATTTGTCTTGGGAACGCCACGGATTTCGTGCGCTTTTTCGCTTTGAAATCTTCAAGCTTAATGTTGAACTGCTGTCCGACAATCCGCTGAATCTCTTTTATCGTAATGACCTTCGGCTTAGAAGACGGAATGATATCTTTCAATGCTTCTGCAGCCAGGTCTGCGTTAATGTCTTTATTGATTAAGGATGAATAGGCGACAACCCGGATTAATGCCCCTTCCAGTTCGCGGATGTTGCTGTCAATCTGATTCGCGATGTAAAGCATGACCTCGTTCGGAATATCAAGGCCTTCCGCCTTCGCTTTCTTTCTCAGGATGGCAATCCGCGTTTCCAGATCCGGCGGTGTGATATCCGTAATCAATCCCCATTCGAACCGCGAACGCAGGCGGTCTTCAAGGGTCGGGATCTCTTTCGGCGGTCTGTCGCTGGAAATCACGATTTGTTTGCTTTCTTCATGAAGCGTGTTGAATGTATGGAAAAACTCTTCCTGTGTTTGTTCTTTTCCGGCTAAAAATTGAATATCATCTATCAAAAGTACATCAACGTTCCGATAGCGGTTGCGGAAATCAACGGCTTTATTATCGCGGATTGAGTTGATGAATTCATTTGTGAATTTTTCAGAAGACAGGTACACCACTTTGGCTGAAGGATTATGATCAATGACATAATGGCCGATGGCGTGCATTAAGTGAGTTTTTCCTAAGCCGACTCCCCCGTATATAAATAAAGGGTTGTACGCTTTAGCGGGTGCTTCCGCCACAGCCAGTGATGCTGCATGGGCGAATCGGTTTCCCGATCCGATGACGAATGTGTCGAATGTATATTTCGGGTTGAGCATGCTTTGGGGAAAATCAGACGGTTCCTCTTTTGCCGCTTTTTTCACTTGCGGTTTCGGTAAAAAGTTTTCTTCGTCCTGATTTTGAGGAATGACAAATTTGACGCTCAATTCTTCCCCGGTTAATTCGTATATGGTATCTGCAATGAGATGTAAGTACCTGGACTCCAGCCAGTCTCTGGCAAATTCATTGGGAGCGGTGATGGTTAAGGTATCCCCTTGCAGCGAATGGGCTTTCGTCGACTTCATCCAAGTTTCGAAACTCGGTTTGCTTAGCTTTTTCTCAATTTGAGCTAGAGCTTGATTCCAAAGATCCAATATATTCTCCAT